>JAKFDP010000069.1:0-35099 GCA_036676095.1 Anaerobacillus sp.
CATGCCGAACACGATCGTTAAGCTCTTCTGCGCCGATGGTAGTTGGGGGTTTCCCCCTGTGAGAGTAGGACGTTGCTAGGCTAAATTAAAGAACACATTCCAATGGGATGTGTTCTTTAATTTAATTTTATGTTTTAAATGAGTAAACATATATTTTACTTTTTTTAGCTGCTTATTTTTTAATATTCAAACGAAGGGCACTCGAAATAAGGATAAGTAAGCAATATTCGTAAACGAATGGTTCCCGAAAAAGCAATAAAAGAGAAATTTGGGTAATCAAAACAGCCGAATGGTTCCCGGAAAAGCAATAAAAGTGAAATTAAGGTAATCAAAGAGGGCGAATGATGCCCGAAAAGACAAGAAAAGAACGATTGCGGTAACCAAAGAGCACGAATAATACGTAAAAATGTTAAAAAATAGTAATTTCGTTACTTAAAGCTCATGAATAAGGCGCGAAAAAGTAAAAAAATGTAAACCTCTGTAACTAAACAAACGATTAACGCGTGAAAAATTAAGAAAATTACAATTCCGATACTCAAAGCGCTCTAATGATGCCCGAAACAACAAAAAAAGCCTATTTTCGGTAATCAAAGTCCCCAAACCATCCCCGAACCATCCCAAAAACCCAATTCTGGAAATCCTCCCTTGAATATACCCTTCAAAAGAGGGAATAATCCATTCGACTATTATTGAAATCAAGAGGAACTAAATATATAGTGTATCCTAGGAAATAGTTATTTTTCGGAGGTTTAAACAATGGAAAAGAAATTAAAAAAGAAAAAGTTTATTGTCGAAAATGGCGAAACCATTTCTCAGTGTCTAGAGCGGATGGCGATTGAGGGATATACTCCAATTAGACGTAGCGAAGAACCGGTTTTTCAAGAAATATCAAGGAATGGCAAACTTGAAACAGCGGTTTTAGAGCAAAAAATTGTATTTGAAGGGAAATTAATTGAATAAAAACGAACGATTGAAGATATTGTTTTTTAAATGTTCGATTTTCGTTGACAAATCTTCTAACAAACTGCTAATATTGAGTTGCGAACAAAATCGGATAATGTCTTTTCCTCATATAATCATGGGAATATGGCCCATAAGTCTCTACCTAGTGACCGTAAATCATTAGACTATGAAGGAAAGCAAAGATACTTGTAATTAATTGTCTCTGAAAAATTAATTAAACGTTTGATTAATTTTTAAATTAAGGGAAAATCTTTTTGCAGAAGATAGGAAAAATCAATTTCTCTTAAATAGAGCGAAAAAATTATGTGATCAATGTGATAGTCCAAGTATTTAAATTGCTTCCTCGTGTGAGTTACAAGCATATTTAATGCTTGGGTTTTTTGTTTTTAGAGCAGAAATCATATTTATCCGTAGAACGATTAACAATAAGAAATAAGAAAAACTAAGAATTTCGTTAGAAGACGAAAAACTAGGTTTTATTATATAAGAAAGTACTTAGGAGGTTACTATGTCTAAGCCATTAGTTGGTGTAATTATGGGAAGTACTTCTGATTGGGAAACGATGCAACATGCATGTGACGTTTTAGAAGAATTAAACATCCCATATGAAAAACGAGTTGTGTCAGCGCACAGAACTCCTGATTTAATGTTTAACTATGCTGAAACTGCAAAGGAACGAGGGTTAAAAGTAATTATTGCTGGTGCTGGTGGTGCGGCGCATTTACCAGGAATGGTAGCTGCTAAAACAATCTTACCAGTGATCGGGGTTCCAGTTCAGTCAAAGGCTTTAAATGGACTTGATTCTTTGCTTTCGATCGTCCAAATGCCAGGAGGAATTCCTGTAGCTACAGTAGCAATTGGCAAAGCAGGTGCCCATAACGCTGGTTTATTAGCTGCACAAATGCTAGGAACTCAATTTCCTTCGATCGCTGATGCAGTAGCAGCAAGACGAGATGATACTACAAAAAAAGTGTTGGAAACGAGTGAAACACTGTGAAGCAGTTAATTTTACCAGGTAGCACAATTGGAATTTTAGGTGGAGGTCAGTTAGGGAGAATGATGGCATTATCCGCTCGGGAAATGGGCTATGGAATCGCCGTGCTTGAGCCAAGTGAAAATTCTCCTTGTGGACAAGTAGCAGACGTGGAAGTAGTTGCTGCTTATGATGACCTGAATGGTGCCAAACAACTTTTAAACAATTGTGATGTACTCACATATGAGTTTGAGAATATTGATAGCGAAACAGCTGACTGGCTTGAAGGGAATGGCTATTTACCACAGGGTAGCAAGCTTCTTTCAATTACGCAACACCGTGGTAAGGAAAAAAATACGATTAATGCTGCTAAAATTAAAGTAGCTCCGTACGAGCTAGTAAACTCAACGGAAGACCTAATTGCGGCTGTTAGCAAGCTAGGGTTACCATCTGTATTAAAGACATGCAGAGGCGGTTACGATGGCAAAGGCCAGTTTGTGATTAAGAGTGATGACCAAATCGAACAAGCTTTTCAGGAATTAGCTCCTCATGGAGAACTTGTCTTAGAAAAGTGGATTAAGTTTGAAAAAGAATTATCAGTGATTGTGACAAGAAATCCAAGTGGAGAAGCAAAAACTTTTCCAGTAGCTGAAAATATTCATAGAAACAATATTTTGCATCTGTCAATCGTTCCAGCAAGAGTTTCTGAAGATATTAAAAGGAAAGCAAAAGAAGTTGCCTTACATTTAGCAAACTACTTTGAATTAGTTGGTACGCTAGCAGTAGAAATGTTTTTAACGAATACTGGCGAGATTTATGTAAATGAATTAGCGCCAAGGCCACATAATTCTGGGCATTATACGATCGATGCTTGTGCGACGTCACAGTTTGATCAACATATTCGAGCAATTTGTAATTGGCCGCTTGGCGATACTGAATTACTAAAGCCAGCTGTAATGGTAAATATATTAGGTGAACACTTGTCGAAAGTGCTTGAAATGATTCCGGAAATGTCTCAATGCCACTTACATTTGTACGGCAAAACTGAAGCAAAACAAGGAAGAAAGATGGGGCATTTAACTGTTTTAGCTGATACGGTTGAAGCAGCACTTGAAATGATTGATTCTTTGCAAATTTGGAATGAGGAAAAAATGGAGGTAAACAAATGATTGAACGTTATACAAGACCAGAGATGGGTGCAATTTGGACAGATGAAAATCGATATAGAGCTTGGTTAGAAGTTGAGATTGTTGCCTGTGAAGCTTGGGCAGAGTTAGGCGATATTCCAAAAGAAGATGTTAAAAAAATTAGAGAAAAAGCTTCGTTTGATATTAAGCGAATTTTAGAAATTGAAGAAGAGACGAGACATGACGTTGTTGCCTTTACGAGAGCAGTATCTGAAACACTTGGAGAAGAAAGAAAGTGGGTTCATTACGGCTTAACATCAACAGACGTTGTTGATACAGCATTATCATATTTATTAAGACAAGCAAATGAAATTTTAGAAAAAGATATCACGAACTTTATTGAAATCTTAAAAAATAAAGCGATTGAACATAAAAACACAGTAATGATGGGACGTACACATGGAGTTCATGCGGAACCAACAACGTTCGGTTTAAAACTTGCTTTATGGTATGAAGAAATGAAACGAAACTTAGAAAGATTCAAACAAGCTGCGGAGTACGTTAGAGTTGGTAAGATTTCAGGAGCTGTTGGAACGTATGCGAATATTGAGCCATTCGTCGAACAATACGTTTGTGAAAATTTAGGGCTAAATAGTGCACCAATTTCGACACAAACACTGCAACGTGATCGTCATGCCAACTATATGGGAACGCTAGCTTTAATTGGTGCGTCAATTGAAAAAATGGCAGTTGAAATTCGTGGACTACAAAAAAGTGAAACACGCGAAGTTGAAGAGTTTTTTGCGAAAGGGCAAAAAGGATCTTCAGCTATGCCACATAAACGTAATCCAATTGGTTCAGAAAACATGACGGGTCTTGCACGTGTACTTCGCGGTTATATGGTAACGGCTTATGAAAATGTCGCACTATGGCATGAAAGAGATATTTCACATTCATCAGCAGAACGTATTATTATTCCAGATGCGACAATCGCTTTAAATTATATGTTAAACCGTTTCGGTAACATTGTGAAAAATTTAACAGTTTTCCCAGAAAACATGAAGCGTAACATGACAAGAACATACGGCTTAATTTATTCGCAACGTGTGTTACTTTCATTGATTGATAAAGGCATGGTTCGTGAAGAAGCTTATGATACAGTTCAACCAAAAGCGATGGAAGCATGGGAAAGAGGCGTTCAATTCCGTGAACTTGTTGAAGCCGATGAGAAAATTACAAGTCTTTTAAGTCCAGAAGAAATTGCTGACTGTTTCGATTACAATCATCATTTAAAGCATGTAGATACGATTTTTGCAAGACTAGGACTGCAATAGTTTAGGGTATTGTCCGTTTTGGGTAAAGAATTATAACTATTTTCCATTTTTGACTCGAAATTAAAAACTGACTTTCGGAGGGCGAACAGTGAAAAAGAATGAGCTTTTGTATGAAGGTAAAGCGAAGAAAATTTATTTAACTGATGATCAAGACGTTTTATGGGTAGAATACAAAGATGATGCGACGGCTTTTAACGGTGAAAAAAAGGACAAGATTGCTGGTAAATCAAGATTAAATAACTTAATTACATCACAAATTTTTGAAGCGCTAAAAAGTGCCGGAATTAATAATCATTTCATTGAAAAACTTTCTGATACGGAACAGCTTGTGCGTAAAGTGACGATTATTCCGTTAGAAGTGGTTGTTCGGAACGTGACCGCTGGAAGTCTTGCTAACCGCTTAGGTATGGATGAAGGAATTCAACTAGAAGCACCAATTATTGAACTTTACTATAAAGACGACGCCCTTGGTGATCCGTTAATTAATGACGATCACGTTCGCCTTTTAAATATTGCAACGCCTGAGCAATTACAAACTATTCGCGGGATTGCTTTGAAAGTAAACGAATTTTTGCTGAAATTTTTTAAAGAAGTTAACGTAAGATTAGTTGATTTTAAACTTGAATTTGGAGTAACGGATCAAGGCGAAATTTTGTTAGCCGATGAAATTTCCCCTGATACATGTCGACTTTGGGACGTTCATACAAATCAAAAGTTTGATAAAGATTTATTCCGTCGTAACCTTGGCAGTTTAACAGAAGGTTATGAAGAAATTTTAACAAGACTAGGAGGATCATCATGTACAAAGTAAAAGTCTATATCACATTAAGAGAAAGTGTTCTAGATCCACAAGGAAGTGCAGTTCGTTCATCGCTTCATGCATTAACGTATGAAGAAGTAGAAGAAGTACGTATTGGTAAGTATATGGAATTAACAATTGCCAAAAATGAAAAAGATGTAGATACACGTGTGAAAGAAATGTGTGAAAAGCTTTTAGCAAACACAGTTATTGAAGATTACCGTTATGAAATTGAGGAGGTAGTCTCTTCATGAAATTCGCTTGTATCGTCTTTCCAGGATCCAATTGTGATATAGATATGTACCACGCGATCCGTGATGAGCTTGGAGAAGAAGTTGAATACGTTTGGCATACGGAAACCAATTTAGATCGTTTTGATGGCATTCTTTTACCTGGTGGTTTCTCTTACGGCGATTATTTACGCTGTGGGGCGATCGCTACGTTTTCAAATGTAATGGAAGCAGTGAAGAAAGCTGCACAAGAAGGCAAACCTGTTCTTGGTGTTTGTAACGGGTTTCAAGTTCTTGTTGAAGCAGGACTTTTACCTGGCGCTTTGCTTCGTAATCAAAATTTAAAGTTTATGTGCCGACCTGTGACGCTTGTTGTTGAAAACAACGAAACAATGTTTACAACTGGCTATGAAGCTAAGCAAGAAATTGTAATTCCAATCGCTCATGGTGAAGGGAATTACTATTGTGATGAAGAAACACTGAAACAACTCGAAGCAAATAAACAAATTGTGTTCAAATATAGAGATAATCCAAATGGATCGCTTATTGATATTGCTGGAATTGTTAACGAAAAAGGGAACGTTTTAGGAATGATGCCTCACCCTGAACGCGCCGTTGATCAACTACTTGGCAGCCATGATGGGTTAGAATTATTTAAGTCAATTTTACGAAACTGGAGGGAAGCACATGTCCTTACTTCTTAAAGAACCAACTGCAGAAATGATTAAAGAAAGACGTCTCTATGCAGACATGGGCTTAAGTGATGAAGAGTTTCAAATGGTTGAAAATATTCTTGGTCGCCTTCCTAACTGGACAGAAACGGGACTTTTTTCGGTAATGTGGAGTGAACACTGTTCCTATAAAAACTCGAAAGTTTTATTAAAGAAATTTCCTATTACTGGTGAACGGGTACTACAAGGACCAGGTGAAGGTGCAGGAATTATAGATATTAACGATGAGCAAGCGGTTGTTTTTAAAATTGAAAGTCATAACCATCCATCAGCGATTGAGCCATATCAAGGAGCTGCAACTGGTGTTGGTGGAATTATTCGTGACGTTTTTTCAATGGGAGCTCGTCCTGTTGCCATCTTAAACTCTTTACGTTTTGGTGAGCTTAAGTCGCCAAGAGTAAAGTACTTATTTGAAGAAGTTGTTGCCGGTATCGCTGGTTATGGAAACTGTATTGGGATTCCAACCGTTGGTGGCGAGGTGCAATTTGATCCTTGTTACGAAGGAAATCCATTAGTAAATGCGATGTGTGTTGGTTTAATTAATCATAAAGATATTCAAAAAGGACAAGCAAAAGGTGTTGGCAACTCGGTAATGTACGTTGGTGCAAGCACTGGTCGTGATGGAATTCATGGTGCAACATTTGCTTCAGAAGAACTAGATGAAGCTTCAGAAGCGAAGCGTCCAGCTGTTCAAGTGGGTGATCCATTTATGGAGAAACTACTTCTTGAAGCTTGCCTTGAGTTAATTAAGTCTGATGCTTTAGTCGGAATTCAAGATATGGGTGCAGCAGGTCTTACATCATCTTCAGCAGAGATGGCAAGTAAAGCTGGTTCCGGAATTGAATTAAACTTAGACGAAGTACCACAACGTGAATCAGGAATGACTCCTTATGAAATGATGCTTTCGGAATCTCAAGAACGGATGTTAATCGTTGTTAAAAAAGGCCGTGAAGAAGAAATTAAAGCGATTTTTGATCGTTGGGGCTTACATTCAACAGTTGTTGGTAAAGTAACTGATGACAAAATGCTTAGACTATATTTTAAAGGCGAAGTAGCAGCAGAAGTACCAGCTGATGCGTTAGCAGAAGATGCACCTGTGTATCATAAGCCTTCTCGCGAACCTGAGTATTTCCAGAAGTTCCAACAGCAAGCAGTAGAAATTCCAAATGTAACGGATATGAAAGAAACGTTATTAAATTTATTAGCCCAACCAACAATTGCGAGCAAAGAATGGGTTTACGATCAATATGATTATATGGTTCGAACAAATACAGTTGTTTCGCCTGGTTCAGATGCTGCAGTTATTCGTATTCGTGATACAAATAAAGCATTAGCAATGACAACTGATTGTAACTCTCGTTATCTTTACCTTGATCCAGAAATGGGAGGAAAGATTGCAATTGCTGAAGCGGCAAGAAACCTTGTTTGTTCAGGTGCACAACCGTTAGGGGTAACTGATTGCTTAAATTACGGTAATCCAGAAAAACCAGAAATTTTCTGGCAACTTGAAAAATCTACGGACGGTTTAAGCGAAGCATGTCGTGAGCTTGAAACACCAGTTATCGGTGGAAATGTTTCTCTTTATAACGAAAGAAGTGGCGTAGCTGTTTACCCTACTCCTGTTATTGGGATGGTTGGATTAATTGAAGATGTAGCTAACATTACGACGCAAAGCTTTAAAAATGCGGGTGACCTCATCTATTTAATTGGGGAAACAAAGCCTGAATTTGGCGGTAGTGAGCTGCAAAAGCTTCTGAATGGTGAGATTTCAGGAAAATCCCCAAGCATTGATTTACAGTTAGAAAAGAAATATCAAGCACAAATTTTAACAGCAATCCGTGCAGGAGTGATCGCTTCGGCTCATGATGTAGCAGAAGGTGGTTTAGCTGTTGCCGTGGCTGAATGTATTATGGACGGAAAAGTTGGTGCAAACGTTAAGATTAGTGGTGAAACGGTTACTGCTTTATTTGCTGAGAGCCAAAGCCGCTTTATTGTCTCAGTTCCTGCTGACAAAAAAGCAGAGTTTGAACGCTTAGTAGATGCTACATGCATCGGTGAAGTTGTTGCCAACACTGAGCTTACGATTGTTTCTGAAAGTGGTGAACCTGTTATTCAAGTAGCAACGAAAGAGTTACAAGAAACTTGGAGAGGAGCAATTCCATGTTTGCTGAAATCAAAGGCCTAAATGAAGAATGTGGTGTGTTTGGCGTATGGGGTCATCCTGATGCAGCTCAAATCACTTACTATGGACTACACAGCTTACAACATCGCGGGCAAGAAGGAACTGGAATCGTAGTTACTGACGGGAAAACGTTAAAAATTCATAAAGGTCTTGGACTAGTAACAGAAGCTTTCTCAACAGGAGAAATTGAAACGTTACAAGGAAACGGAGCAATTGGTCATGTCCGCTACTCAACAGCTGGTGGTGGCGGTCTGGCAAATACACAACCGTTATTATTTCGCTCACAAACAGGTAGCTTAGCATTAGCTCATAACGGAAACTTAGTAAATGCGGAAAGTTTAAAACGCCAATTAGAAAGTCAAGGCAGTATTTTTCAAACAACCGCTGATACAGAAGTGTTAGCGCACTTAATCAGAAAAAGTGGCAATTTATCATTTGTTGAAAGTGTAAAAAATGCGTTAAGACAGGTGAAAGGTGCATACGCCTTTATGGTGATGACAGAGAACATGTTAATGGTTGCCCTTGATCCAAATGGGTTGCGCCCGCTTTCAATTGCTAGATTAGGCGATGCTTATGTTTTTGCATCGGAAACGTGTGCTTTTGATGTTGTCGGAGCGGAGTATGAACGAGAAGTAGTACCTGGCGAGGTTATTATTATTGATGATAAAGGTTTGCGTTCGGAACGGTTTAGTGAACAGATTGATCGTTCAATCTGTAGCATGGAGTATATTTATTTTGCTCGACCTGATAGCAATGTCGATGAAATTAACGTTCACCGTGCTCGGAAAAATCTTGGTAAACAATTGGCAATTGAATATCCAATCGAAGCAGATGTAGTTACAGGTGTTCCTGATTCTAGTATTTCAGCGGCGATCGGTTTTGCGGAACAATCAGGTATCCCTTATGAATTAGGCTTAATTAAAAATCGTTATGTTGGCAGAACGTTCATTCAACCTTCACAACAGTTAAGGGAACAAGGGGTAAAAATGAAGCTTTCGGCTGTTCGTGATATTGTTGAAGGTAAACGAGTAGTCATGATTGATGACTCGATTGTTCGTGGGACAACAAGTAGACGAATTGTAGGAATGTTACGAGAAGCTGGAGCAACAGAAGTTCATGTTCGCATAAGTTCACCGCCAATTAAAAACCCATGTTTTTATGGCATTGATACTTCGTCAACATCTGAGCTAATTGCAGCTTCAAAAAGTATTGAAGAAATTAGACAAGAAATCGGTGCAGATACACTCGAATTCTTAAGTGTTGAGGGATTACTTAAAGGTATAGGCAGAAAAACAGACCAAGTGAATAATGGTCAATGCCTTGCTTGCTTTACAGGAAGTTATCCAACAGAGCTATATGATGTAGATATTAAAAAAAATAAAACAATAGTCAATTCTTGTGGTTAATAGATAGTTAAACAGTAGTGTAAAGAGTTGTTGTTATCAAAGTTTTCTCTCGCGAAATCGACAACAACTCTAAATGCTACACTAATAAAATGGAGGTTAACATGTCTAGTGCATATAAACGAGCAGGAGTAGATATCGAAGCAGGTTATGAAGCGGTTGAACGTATGAAAAAGCACGTGAAAAGAACGATTCGTCCTGAGGTGTTAGGTGGTTTAGGTTCATTTGGGGCGATGTTTGATCTTTCAAGCTTTAAACTAAAAGAGCCTGTTTTAGTTTCTGGTACAGATGGTGTTGGAACAAAATTAATGCTTGCTTTCATGTTGGACAAGCACGATACAATAGGCATTGATGCGGTTGCGATGTGTGTCAACGATATCGTTGTTCAAGGAGCAGAACCGCTTTACTTTTTAGATTATATTGCTTGTGGGAAGGCTGATCCTGCAAAAATTGAAGCGATTGTTAAAGGAATTGCTGATGGCTGTGAGCTAGCTGGCTGTGCGCTTATTGGTGGAGAAACAGCTGAAATGCCAGGTCTATATGGTGAAGAAGAATATGATTTAGCAGGTTTTTCAGTAGGAATCGTTGAAAAAGCAAAGCTTTTAACGGGCGCTACAATTGCTGAAGGTGATGTCATTATCGGTCTTTCTTCTAATGGTTTACATAGTAATGGCTTTTCATTGGTGCGAAAAGTGTTGTTAGAAGAAGCAAAATTAGATTTACATAATGTGTACGGAAATCTTGATAAACCATTAGGGGAAGAATTGTTAACACCGACGAGAATTTATGTGAAACCAATTTTAGAAGTGTTAAAGCAGTTTGCAGTGAAAGGTCTTTCGCATATTACTGGTGGCGGTTTCTATGAGAATATTCCACGTTCATTACCAGCTGGGTTACAAGCAGAGATTGATTTTGGTTCATGGCCAATTCACCCAATTTTTGATTTATTAAAAGAAAAGGGACAATTAACATATAAAGATATGTTCTCAACATTTAACATGGGAATTGGTATGGTGATGATTGTATCTAGTGAAGAGGCAACCCCAGTAATGAAAGAATTAGAACGACTTGGAGAAAAAGCTTATATTCTTGGCCATGTTCGTAAAGGGGAAGGTGTTAACATAGGAGGGCTTGGTGAATGAAGAAAATTGCCGTTTTTGCCTCTGGGAGTGGAACAAACTTTCAAGCGATCATAGGGGCAATTGAAACAGGTCAACTAAATGCCGAAATTGCCTTGCTTGTCTGCGATAAGCCAAATGCTTTTGCCATTGAACGAGCGAAACAACATAATATTGAGGTTTTTCAATTTATCCCGAAAAACTTTGAAAATAAACAAGCTTTCGAGAAAGTCATTTTAGAACAGTTACAAGCGTTACATGTTGAATGGATTGCTTTAGCAGGTTATATGAGATTAATTGGTGAAACGTTACTAGGTGCCTATGAAGGTAAAATTATTAACATTCATCCGTCACTGCTTCCTTCGTTTCCGGGGATCAATGCAATTGAACAAGCATATGACGCAAAAGTGAAAGTAACAGGTGTAACGATCCATTTCGTTGACGCGGGTATGGATACAGGTCCAATCATTGCTCAAGCACCGGTATTCATTGAAGAGCAAGATACAATTGAAGTGCTTAGAACGAAGATTCAACAAGTTGAGCATCAATTATACCCTGAAGTTCTAAAGAAATTATTAAATGATGAAAAAGTTGAAAGTGAGGCTTAACAATATATGAAACGTGCCCTAATTAGTGTATCAAACAAAGACGGGATTATCCCTTTTGCTAGTCAGTTAGTTGAACTTGGAGTAGAGATTGTTTCGACAGGTGGAACGAAGAAAGCAATTCAAGAAGCTGGTCTTCCTGTAATTGGTATTTCTGATGTAACTGGTTTTCCAGAAATATTAGATGGACGTGTAAAAACACTTCATCCAAATATCCATGGTGGTTTACTAGCAATGCGTGAAAGTGATGATCATTTAGCGCAGCTTGCGAAGCATAATATTCAACCAATTGATTTAGTTGTTGTTAATCTTTATCCATTCCAACAAACAATTGCCAAACCAGATGTAACGTTTGCTGATGCAATTGAGAACATTGATATTGGTGGTCCTAGTATGCTACGTGCTGCTGCCAAAAACCATAAGCACGTAACAGTTGTTGTTGATCCTACTGATTACGATACAGTTATTGCTCAAGTAAAAGCAGACGGTAAGGTAAATCAAGAAACTCGCGCTCGTTTAGCGGCAAAAGTATTTCGCCATACTGCCGCTTATGATGCAGTAATTGCCGAATATTTAACAAAGGAAGTTAACGAAGAATCGCCAGAATCGTTAACTGTTACATTTGAGAAAAAACAAGATTTACGCTACGGAGAAAATCCGCATCAAAAAGCAGCGTTTTATAAAAAGCCACTTGGAGCAGCAAATTCAATCGCGAACGGCACGCAAATCCATGGAAAAGAGCTTTCTTATAACAATATTAATGATGCTGATGCGGCATTAGCAATTGTTAAAGAGTTTTCAGAACCAGCTGCTGTAGCCATTAAACATATGAACCCATGTGGTGTAGGTGTTGGCGCAACAATTGAACAAGCATTTGACAAAGCCTATGCAGCAGATCCTGTCTCAATTTTTGGTGGGATTATCGCCCTTAATCGCGAAGTTGACGCGGCTACTGCAATGAAAATGAAAGAAATTTTCTTAGAAATTATTATTGCGCCTTCATTTACTGAAGAAGCGTTAGAAATTTTAACAGCGAAGAAAAATTTACGTCTATTAACACTTCCATTTACTCCTGACGAAAAGATTGAAAAGCGCTTAACTTCTATTCACGGTGGATTACTTGTTCAAGATGAAGATACGTTCGGTCTAGAAGATGCAAACGTAACAGTTGCGACAAAGCGTGAACCGACAGAAGAAGAGTGGGCAGCGTTAAAAATGGCCTGGAAAGTTGTGAAGCACGTCAAATCAAATGCGATCGTGTTAGTGAAAGATGATATGACAGTTGGCGTTGGGGCAGGGCAAATGAACCGCGTTGGCTCAGCAAAAATTGCAATTGAACAAGCTGGTGAAAATGTTGTTGGTTCAGTTATGGGCTCTGATGCCTTCTTCCCAATGAGCGATACTGTTGAAGCAGCAGGAAAAGCAGGCGTAACAGCGATTATTCAACCAGGTGGCTCGATCCGTGATGAAGATTCAATCAAAAAAGCCGATGAACTTGGCATTGCGATGGTTATGACAGGAGTTAGACACTTTAAACATTAAAAAAAGGTGGGAATTCGTTTGAAAGTTTTAATTATCGGTAGTGGTGGTCGTGAGCATGCAATCGCTTGGAAGTGTGCTCAAAGTAGCAAAGTTCAGCAAGTGTTCGTTGCCCCAGGTAATGATGGGATGACCGATGTCGCAACACTCGTTCCGATCTCAGAAACGGACCACAATGGCTTAATTAGTTTTGCAAAAGAAGAGCAGATTGATTTAACGATTGTCGGACCTGAAGTACCATTACTTAATGGGTTAGTGAATGATCTTCAAGACAACGGGTTACTTGCTTTTGGACCAAAGAAAGAAGCAGCTCTAATTGAAGGAAGTAAATCGTTTGCCAAAGAAATCATGAAAAAATACAACATCCCAACTGGCTTTTTTGAAACATTTACAACGTTTGAAGCAGCAAAAGCGTATGTCGAAGAAAAAGGCGCACCTATTGTTATTAAAGCGGATGGCTTGGCAGCAGGGAAAGGTGTCGTTGTTGCAATGACAGAAGCTGAGGCGATCGAAGCACTTGATAATATGCTGCAAAAAGATGCTTTTGGGGAAGCTGGTAAAACGGTTGTTATTGAAGAATATTTAGCAGGTGAAGAGCTTTCGTTAATGGCGTTTGTTAACGATGAAGTTGTTATTCCAATGGTTGGTGCGCAAGATCATAAGCGTGTGTTCGACGGAGATGAAGGGCCAAATACAGGTGGGATGGGTGCCTATTCCCCAGTTCCGCAGTTTAGCCAACAAGATGTAGACGCAGCTGTTGAAAACATTCTCATTCCGATGGCAAAAGCAATGAAACAAGAAGGAAGAACATTTACGGGAATTCTTTATGCAGGTTTAATGATGACTGATAAAGGAGCAAAAGTCATTGAATTCAATGCTCGTTTCGGTGATCCTGAAACACAAGTTGTTTTACCACGGTTAGAAAATGATTTAGTTGAAGTTATTTTAGCATTGTTAAAAGGAGAAAACGTCGAGTTAACTTGGTCAAACGATGCTATTCTCGGTGTTGTTCTTGCAGCAAAGGGTTACCCTGGAAGCTATGAAAAAGGCAAGAAATTTGCTGGGTTAGAAAACATAACTAAGGAAACGTTAATTTTCCATGCAGGCTCGAAAAAAGTGAACGGCGACTTTGTGACAAATGGTGGCCGAGTATTATTACTAGCTTATAAAGCAGAAAATCTGCTTGAAGCTCAAAAAGCGGTGTATCAACAAATTGAGAAAATTGAATCCGATGCCCTCTTTTATCGTACCGATATTGGTAGCAAAGCAATTAAACAAATGCAAAAATAGAGTAGGCCATGTGCCTACTCTTTTCTCTAATTGTAGTAATCTTTCGGGAAATGATTGAAAAAGTATGGGAAGTGATTGAAAAATCTCGGGAAATGATCAAAAAACTTCAGGAAATGATCAAAAAACTCAATTTGTGCCTCGTTTCGGAGATTGCTTTTCCAACTAACTTGGGTTAATTAACTCATCAAATTGTTTTTTACTTTCATCACCAGTAATTTCATCTAATTTTTCCTCAAATAAATAAGTTAATGGGCAAAAACGAGTAATTCCTTCACCTACTTTTAGTGCACCTAGCATAATGACAACTAGTGGTGTGTTACTAAATGGACGTTTGAGGAGCTTGGCAGTTCCCCAGGCGAGCATTGTGAAGCCAAACGTAAGTCTTACTAATGAATTAATGATGCCGATATTTGCGGTTAGCTTTTTCATCGTAAATCACGACTCCTTTTAATTTTTTGTCAAAATTTTTCATTAAACTTTCATGTGTTAAATAACCAAAATATGTTACGATAATGAAAACAGATTTCATACAAAATAATTTAAAAAATAGGATTGGGTGATAATAAATGGCACAAAGATTTGAACGCTGGACAAAAAAACAAATTCAAAAGCAGCTTCAAATTCTTCGCGGTGAGGTTGCACCAACAATTTGTTTAACAAATGCAACCTACTTAAATAGCTTTCGAAAAAAATGGCTCCAAGCAAATATTTGGATTTTTGAAGATCGAATTATTTATGTGGGCAATGAAATGCCTTTGAAACTTGATACGACTGAGGTAATTGATTGTACTGGCCGTTTTCTTGTCCCAGGGTATATTGAACATCATGCTCATCCTTTTCAATTATATAATCCCCACACGTTGGCTGAATATGCATCAGTTCGTGGGACAACAACGCTTATTAACGATAACATCCTTTTTTTATTAAGCTTAGAAAAAAAGAAAGCGCTTACACTTATTGAAGAATTAGATAAGCTTCCAACATCCATGTATTGGTCGTGTAGGTATGATGCCCAAACAGAGTTGGTATATAATGAAGAAATTTTTTCATATGCCAACATGAAAGCGTGGCTTGAACATCCTCTTGTTATCCAAGGTGGAGAACTAACTTCCTGGCCAAGGGTGTTTAATGGTGATGATAGTATGCTTCATTGGATTCATGAAACGAAAAAACTTGGCAAGCCAATTGAAGGACATTTTCCGGGAGCATCTGAAAGAACGTTAGTGCAAATGGCATTGTTAGGAGTAAATAGTGATCACGAAGCAATGACTGGTAAAGAAGCGTTGCTCCGCATCGAAATGGGTTATACAACGTCTTTAAGGTATTCAACTATTCGCCCAGACCTCCCAACGTTATTAGATGAACTTTTAGAACTTGGAATAGATGATTTTAGTCGTGTACTAATGACAACAGATGGGTCAACGCCAAGTTATTATGAACAAGGATTTATGGATTTATTAATTTCAATTGCCTTAGATAAAGGAATTCCAGATGTAGAGGCTTATGCAATGGCTACGAGCAATGTAGCTCGCCACTATTATTTAGAAGATGTGCTTGGAGTGATTGCTCCTGGTCGAATTGCGCATATCAACATCTTAGAAGCGAAAAACAATCCCAGTCCGATATCCGTAATAGCCAAAGGGCAGTGGGTGAGGAAAAATGGAGTTGAATGCTATCCAACTGTAAATTTCCCATGGTCGAATTATGACGTTACACCTTTACAATTAGAATGGGAGTTGAAAAAGAGTGATCTGCACTTTTCTATGCCGCTTGGAGTGGAAATGGTGAATGGTGTCATTTTAATGCCATATCAAATTTCAATTGATGTCACGCAAGATGTAATTCCAACTGAAAGTAATGAGAATTTTTTTATGTTAATTGATCGAGATGGTCATTGGCTTGTAAACACAGTTGTTAAAGGATTTTCAAAAGCAGTTTCGGGATTAGCTGCTTCATATTCGACTAGTGGTGATATTATTATCATTGGCAAAAATAAGCAAGATATGTTAGTTGCTTTCGAAGAATTGAAAAAACAACAAGGTGGAATCGTTCTAGTTGAAAATGGAGAAGTAATTAATCGTATAAAGCTTGATTTATTAGGTTTTATGTCAAATAAAAAAATGGAAGAAATCATTGCCGAAGAAAAAGAGTTTGTTGCTGCTTTAAGAGCAAGAGGCTTTCTTTTTGAGGATCCAATTTTTTCTCTCCTATTCTTTACATCTACCCACTTACCGTTTATTCGCATCACCCAAAAAGGGATATTCGATGTAAAAAAGAAAACTGTACTCTTTCCTTCGATTATGCGTTAAACTATAAAAGGAAGCACATTGCAAAGGAATGGTCGAAAAATGAAAAGGCTAACTATCGCGTTTTTGCTGTTATTGTTAGTAGGATTACTAGTATCTTGTAACGAGGACAAGAATACAGTTGTTCCAAAAGAACTAAATCATTCAGAAACAGAGGAAACGGAACTAGAGAATGAGCTAGAAGAAGTTTTTTATGAAAATACATTCCCATTAACAGGTATTGGTACAAATGATGAAATAGATTATCGTGCTTTTGGCGTGATGATTGAAAATACGCGTTCAGCGAGACCACAATCGGGCGTTTATCAAGCAGATTTAGTATATGAAGTACTTTCAGAAGCAACGATTACGCGCTTACTTGCCTTTTTCCATAGTGAAAAACCAGAGGTTATTGGACCTGTGCGAAGCGCACGGGAATATTATATTCAGTTAAATAATGGCTATAACGGAATTTACGTTTCAGCTGGTGGAAGCCCACAAGCTTTTGCCATGTTCCAAAAAGGACAAGTAGATTTTATTAGTGGCTTGGAATATGACGGACGCTACCTATGGCGATCTTCAGCAAGAAAAGCTCCTCATAATCTATATACGAGTTTTGAAAATTTAGTAAAAGCTGCAGAACATGAAAACCATTCTTTGATGATCGAACCTCCTGCCCTACCTTTTGTAGATGAAGGTACTGTTATAACTGGAGAACAGGCAAATGAGATTCGTGTTAATTATGGAAGTGATGTTAATAACGTTGTTTATCAGTACGATGAAGAACAAAAAAATTATACTCGGATTGTTGGTGGCGAACAAAGCGTTGATCTTGAAACGAAAAATCCGGTCTTAATTAATAATATTTTTATTGTGGAAATGAATCATCGAATCGTTGACGATGCTGGTCGCAGAGAAGTTGATATTTTTTCAGGTGGAGACGGTTTTCTAATCCAAAACGGTGTTTATCAAGCGGTTCAATGGGAAAATGTTGATGGGCAAATATTGCCAGTTAAAGATGGTGAAATTGTAGGCTTTGTTAAGGGAAAAACCTGGATTAATGTTGTTCCTAACCTCGATTTAAATGTAAGTATTCATTAAGACGAGCGATTACAACAGGAAAGGATGAAAAATGTGCAAATCGATAAGTTAAGAGGAAAAGAATTAGACCAGTTATTTTTATCCATTTTAAGCTTAAAAGATTTAGAAGAGTGCTATCAGTTCTTTGATGATCTTTGTACGATTAATGAAATTCAATCATTAGCCCAACGGCTTGAAGTTGCCAGGATGCTTCGTGAAGGTTTTACTTATCAAAAAATTGAGACAGAAACTGGGGCGAGTACAGCAACCATTTCTCGTGTAAAGCGTTGCTTAAACTATGGAAATGATGGGTATGAAATGACACTTGAACGGATAAAAGCAAATCAACTAAGCAAAGAAATTGAAACAAACAAATAAAATTCGAATGAAAGTGGCGAACTTGTCAGTAACCTTACGCTAGGAAAGGTCAAAAAACGATAAGTTTGCCTTTTTGTTTTTAAACAAGTATATATACACAATCAAATTTGTGCCTGTTTAAATAAAATAGTAGAGAAATAAATGAATGGAGGGAAAATCATGTGTCAATATTATGACCTTTGCTGCAGGCACAGAGGTGAGGTAGTCACGATTTTTGAAACGTGTGGAAAAAGGCATGTTGGTAGAATTGTTCAGATAGATCGCCGAAATGTTTACATTGAACCAATTTCTCGTGGAAGAGTAGCTGGTTATAGTTGGGGGTATTATCCAGGCTGGGGCTATCCAGGGTACGGTTATTATTATCGTCCATGGGTACCCGTAGCATTAGCTGCAATTGGCGGCTTTATCGTTGGGGCTGCTTTATTCTGGTAAAATAAAACGTCCATTTGTGGTGTCTGACACCACAAATGGACAATTTAGTTTGAAATGTCCATTACATGTGGACATGCCTATAGAAGAAGTTACCAACATAAATTGGTGAGTATGAAAGCTTTTTTTGATATAATAACCGAATGAGGAATTGCGATGTTAAAGGAGTTAATAACAATGCTTGAATTTCATGAGTGGAAGCATGTCTTTAAATTAGATCCGAATAAGGAAATAAGTGATCAAGCTTTAGAAAAAATTTGTGAATCAGGAACTGATGGAGTGCTAATTGGTGGTAGCGACGGTGTAACAGAAGATAATATTATAGATCTTCTAATGCGAGTAAGGCGCTATTCTGTTCCATGTGTACTCGAGGTTTCTTCAATTGAAACAGTTACTCCTGGTTTTGATTATTACTTTATTCCTTCTGTTTTAAATAGTAATTCAACAGATTGGATTACTGGTCTTCATCATCAAGCGGTAAAGGAATTTGGGGCAATTATGAACTGGGATGAAATTGTCATGGAAGGCTATTGCATCTTAAATCCTGAAAGCAAAGCAGCTATGTTAACGGAAGCAAACACCGACTTAACGATTGAAGATATTGTTGCTTATGCCCAAATTGCAGAAAAAATGTTTAAATTTCCGATTTTTTATCTGGAGTATAGTGGGATATACGGCAATCTTGAAGTAGTGAAAGAAGTAAGCAGTACCCTCCAAACAACTCAACTATTTTACGGAGGTGGAATTGAAACGCGAGAACAAGCAATAGAAATCGCTCAATTTGCAGATACGATTGTCGTTGGCAACATTATTTATGATGATCTTGAAAAAGCACTTTCGACAGTCTTATCTAAAAATGTAGAATGAAATCGGACAAGCTAGGTAGGAAACAAAATTTTTGAACTTTCCCGAGTTTACTTTATCTATATTGAACTTTAAAGGCAATTGAATTAAAATATAAACAGAACATACGTTTTGGTGGTGAGGAAATGAATGTACAATCAATCTTAATGAGTTTAAATCCTGAACAAAGAGAGGCAGTAAAGCATACTGGTGGTCCGTTGTTAATTATGGCAGGAGCTGGTTCGGGAAAAACAAGAGTCTTAACAAACCGGATTGCCTATTTAATCGGCGAAAAAGCAGTTGCGCCATGGTCAATTTTAGCGATTACTTTTACAAATAAAGCAGCAAAAGAAATGAAAGAACGCGTTAAAAAAATTGTTGGTCCAATTGCCGACGATATTTGGATATCAACGTTTCATTCGATGTGTGTCCGGATTTTAAGAAGAGATATTGACCGTATTGGCATTAAACGAAACTTTACGATTCTAGATCCGAGTGATCAGTTATCGGTCATTAAACAAATTTTAAAGAAAAAAAATATTGATCCGAAAAAATTTGAACCTAAAAGTTTATTAGGGAGTATTAGCAGTGCAAAAAATGAATTAAAAACAGTCAAAGACTATGGCAAAATAGCCAAAGGACCTTATGAATCTACTGTACTGGATGTCTATGACGCCTATCAAAAAGAGTTGCGTAAAAATCA
Source organism: Anaerobacillus sp. (assembly GCA_036676095.1). GTDB lineage: Bacteria > Bacillota > Bacilli > Bacillales > Anaerobacillaceae > Anaerobacillus. The sequence continues at coordinate 20,013 of JAKFDP010000069.1, forward strand.
CGCCCTTGATTTTGATGACTTAATTATGACAACGATCCAATTGTTTAACCAAGTTCCTGAAGTCCTTGAATTTTATCAACGAAAATTCCAATACATTCATGTCGATGAGTATCAGGACACGAACAGAGCCCAATATATGCTCGTTCGAATGATTGCCGATCGCTATCAAAATATTTGTGTTGTCGGTGATTCTGATCAGTCGATCTATCGTTGGCGCGGAGCGGATATTGCCAATATTTTATCATTTGAAAATGATTACCCAAGCTCGAAAACCGTTATGTTAGAACAAAACTACCGTTCATCAAAAACGATTCTACAGGCAGCTAATGAAGTTATTAACAATAACTTTAATCGTAAACCGAAAAATTTGTGGACAGAAAATCAAATCGGTGAAAAGATTGCTTGCTTTAGTGGGGATACGGAACATGATGAAGCGTACTTCGTTGTTGGAAAAATAAAAGAGTTAATGAAGGAACATGATTATAAACTTTCTGATATGGCGATTTTATATCGAACCAATGCCCAATCGCGGGTCATTGAGGAATTGCTAGTTAAATCAAATCTTAACTATAATATCGTAGGCGGAACGAAATTCTACGATCGCAAAGAAATTAAAGACGTACTGGCATATTTACGGATTATTGCCAATCCGGATGATGATATTTCGCTCCGCAGAATTATTAACGTTCCGAAGCGGGGGATTGGTGCTACGACAGTCGAAAAAATTGCCGAGTGGGCAGCTTCACAAGATATGTCTATGTTTCAAGCGTTACAAGAAGTCGAGCAATTAGGCTTAAGTAAAGCAGCAACTAGTAAGCTTGCACAGTTTTTTGAGCAGTTGCATGGATGGGTACAATTACAAGAGTATTTATCAGTCACTGAGCTTGTTGAAGAATTACTCGAAAAAACTGGATATCGAGACATGTTGAAAAATGAAAAAACAATCGAAGCTCAAAGTCGACTTGAGAATATTGATGAATTTCTATCAGTTACTACAGAATTCGAAACGAAAAACGAGGATAAGTCATTAGTTGCTTTCTTAACAGATTTAGCCCTTATTGCAGATATTGATCAAGTTGATGATGATGAAACAACCAAGAATGATCATGATAAAGTATTATTAATGACTCTTCACTCTGCCAAAGGATTGGAATTCCCAGTGGTCTTTTTAATTGGGATGGAAGAAGGGGTTTTTCCCCATAGCCGCTCTCTATTTGAGGAAGAGGAAATGGAAGAAGAAAGAAGATTAGCCTACGTCGGAATCACTCGCGCTGAACAACAACTATACTTATCTTGTGCGAAAATGCGAACTTTATTTGGGCGAACAAATACGAACCCACAATCGCGTTTTATTCGCGAAATTCCAGAAGAAGTACTAGATTTCGTTAACGAGAAAAAAGACACGCCGGCTTGGGCGAAAACGTCTCGTTCAATGCCAAATGCTACTCCGAAACCAAAAATGACAACAACAACGAGACCAGTTGTAACGACAACTGGCGGCGATCAATTTAATTGGCAAGTTGGCGCTAAAGCAGAGCATAAGAAATGGGGAGTAGGAACCGTCGTTAGTATGAAAGGCAACGCTGAAAACCTTGAATTAGACATTGCTTTCCCACAACCGATTGGTATTAAACGCTTAGCAGCAAAGTTTGCCCCGATTACGAGGGTCAACTAACAATATTGAAAGCTAAACCTCTGATGAGCCAAATGATTACCAAGTAAACTAATATTTTATGTTTGAAAGGACGAAGCCAATGGATCGTATTGAAGCTGAAAAAACAATTATTGAATTAAGAGAAAAGCTTGAAGAATACGGTTATCATTACTATGTTTTAGATCAGCCAATCATACCGGATGCTGAATATGATCAATTAATGAGTGAGCTAATAGCGCTAGAAAATGAATTTCCAGAGTTCGTTTCGGAAGATTCACCTTCTGTTCGAGTTGGTGGCGAGCCATTGCCCTATTTCGAAAAGGTAGAGCATGAAATTCCGATGTTAAGCCTAGGAAATGCGTTTAATGAAGGCGATTTACGTGATTTTGATCGTCGTGTAACGGAAGCAGTTGGTGCTCAATTATCGTATACTTGTGAACTGAAAATTGATGGTCTAGCTGTTTCTTTAAAATATGAAAAAGGTCGGTTTGTTCTTGGGGCAACACGCGGTGATGGCTCTATTGGAGAGAACATTACCAACAATTTAAAAACTATTCGTTCGATCCCAATGAAGTTAAGAGATGCAGTAGATATCGAAGTTCGTGGCGAGGCATTTATGCCTAAGCAATCGTTTGAAAAATTAAATGAAGCAAAACGTGAAGCTGACGAAGAGCCATTTGCTAATCCGCGCAATGCAGCAGCTGGTTCCTTACGACAGTTAGACCCAAAGATTGCGGCAAAACGAAACTTAGATATTTTTCTTTATTCAGTCGCTCAAATTAATGAGAAAGTAATTGAAACACATATCGAAGCGTTAGAATATATTAGTCAAATTGGCCTTAAAACAAACAAAGAAGCAAGACATTGTCAAAATATTGACGAAGTGATTGAGTATGTCGACGGTTGGCTAGAGAAACGACCACATTTACCATATGAAATTGACGGAATTGTGATCAAAGTAAATTCCTTTGCTGCCCAGAAAAAATTAGGGTTTACAGCCAAAAGTCCAAGATGGGCGATTGCTTATAAATATCCGGCTGAAGAAGTTGTCACAACACTTGAAGGAATTGAACTTAGTATCGGTAGAACAGGAGTCGTAACACCAACCGCCTTGCTTACACCTGTTCAAGTCGCTGGTACAACAGTGAAACGAGCGTCGTTGCACAATGAAGATTTAATCCGCCAAAAAGACTTGAAAATTGGGGACAAAGTTGTCATCAAAAAAGCCGGAGACATTATTCCTGAAGTCGTTAACGTCCTTGAAGACGAGAGAACAGGTAGTGAACAAGAGTTTCATATGCCGACTGCTTGTCCAGCATGCGAAAGTGAGCTTGTTCGCCTAGAAGAGGAAGTAGCATTGCGTTGCATCAATCCGAAATGTCCAGCGCAAATTCGTGAAGGCCTAATCCACTTCGTTTCGAGAAATGCGATGAACATTGATGGTCTAGGCGAAAGAGTCATTACACAGCTGTTTGATCATGGACTTATTAAAGATGTTGCTGATCTATATAAGCTAGAAAGCGATGAACTACTAAAGCTCGAAAGAATGGGCGAAAAATCAGTTGATAATTTGTTAAAAGCGATTGAAGCTTCAAAAGAAAATTCATTAGAAAAACTCTTATTCGGGCTTGGCATTCGTTTTGTTGGCGCAAAAGCAGCCAAAACATTAGCCGCACATTTTGAAACAATTGACGCCATCAAACAAGCAACCGAAGAAGAACTGAAAGCAATTAATGAAATCGGTGTTAAAATGGCACAATCGATTGTCCGTTATTTCAATACGCCAGAGGTTTCTGATCTAATTCATGAGTTAAAAGCATCAGGCGTAAACACTGAGTATAAAGGACAAAAGCCGAGGATTGCTGCTGATACTGTATTTTTCAACAAAGTAATCGTTTTAACTGGTAAATTAGAAATTTTAACAAGAGAAGAGGCAAAAGCCAAGATTGAGGCGCTTGGCGGAAAAGTAACAGGTAGTGTCAGTGCCAAAACGGATCTATTAATTGCTGGAGAAAAAGCTGGCTCTAAGCTAACGAAAGCAGAGAGCTTAGGAATTGAGATTTGGAATGAAGAAAAGTTAATAACAGAGCTAAATCAAAGTTAAATCGTTAAAACTAACGCTTTATATGGTAGAGGAGGGTTGGAAATTGCAACGTGTAGTAAGTCTGTTACTTATTATTTTTCCCCTGATGTTAACGGGGTGTTTTAATATTTTAGAAAAAAAAGAAGAAATTGTTGTCTTTGATGAACCAGAGGCTGATAAGCAAGTGATTATTAGTCCAAACTTAAATACGCCCGAAAACTATTATCGAACGGTTTTACATGAAGGAGATTACCGTCATAGTGAGGCGCGAGGCTTAGTACCTCACGCAATTTATAATCGAATTGATATTAATCAACTAGAAATTGGCTTAATGGAGTTAGCATCAACGCGTTTTCCTCAGAGTAAATTTTACTTTCAAGAAGGACAGTATTTAGAAGGATCGTTAATTAATCGTTGGCTACGAAGGTATGATCCTGAACTCCAAAGTAATCGGGAAGGTCTAAACCCCTCTCTTCCTAAGGTTAAACAAAACTTAGATGGAATGGGACAATCGGAACGAGTTCAGTCCGAAAGAGACCGTCATGAAAGCCAGCCAGCTTATTTGTCGCATATCATGGAACACAATTATTTAAAGGAAGTAGATGGAAAGCTTGAACTTGGTGGATTAGTATTAGGAATTTCCCTTAACTCAGTCTATTATTATCAAACCGAAGATTATGGAGCAGTATATGAGTTGCCACTAGAAGACGATAAAATAATGGAAGAGGGGAAACGAATTGCAAATGAAGTTTTAAATCGCGTCCGTGAAAGGCAGAATTTAGCAAACGTCCCGATTATGATTGCATTATATAAAGAAGAAGTTCGGCAGTCGATTGTCCCCGGAACGTTTATGGCGATGACTGTTGTTGAACCAGGCAAACAAATTAATCATTGGGAATCAATTAATGAAGAATATTATTTTTATCCTTCAAAACAAGCAACTGATTTTCAACGGGAAGACGCCAATCGATTTATGAACTTCAAACAAGATATCGATGGTTTTTTTGATAATTATATCGGAGTTGTTGGAAAAGGCCATTATAAAAATAATCAGCTTCAAGAATTAACTATTGAGATTAATTTACAAACGAATGGAAAAGCAGAAATTATTGCGATGACCCAATATATTACCGATCGCTTGAAAAAACATTTTCCAGCAAACGTAGCAGTTCAAATTTATTTATCTTCTTTAGAAGGTACTGAAAGTATTATCGTTCGTCATGCAAATGAACAACCATTTGTGCATATTTATCGATAAAAAGCTCTTTTATAGAGCTTTTTTTAGTAAGGACAGATTAGCGAAGTTGTCTTTTGGTGATGGTTAAAAATTTATATAGGTCTAACTAAAATTCTGCTGGCATCTAAAGCTTGGCCTTGCTAAGTTTCTTTTTGAAATTTTTTATTAACAAACTTAAATGTTAAAAGTTTACAGTGTCACCTCTATTAAGTTAAATTTTATCTTAGGTATGGTTAATAAATTTAGGAGGCGATTCGTATCAAAAAGATTTGGGTTGCATCTTTACTATTGCTTGCACTAATAATAAATCTATTTTCTCCAATTACCTATGCAGCCGAAAAGGATGATTGGATTATTCGCAAGATTTTGTTAGGTTACAGGTTTTTTGAAACAAGTAATAGTATAAAGGTATATTATGTCCAAATTCAGCAGCAAAGGGATAAAGAACCAGTAGTAGACAAAAAATATCAAATAGTCATTTACTTGGAGAAGAACACCCCTATAAATGCTGAGAACCTCAAAGAATATGTAGAAAATGACCGCTCTCTTTATTATGACATATATATCTATGATCACATTTTAGGAATGCGAGCACCAATTTTTGCAGATCTTAGTAAAACGGAGGTATCTGAGGCTGAGGTTGAACCGTATATTAATCAAGCACTCCAGAAAATAAAAGAGGACTTTGAAAACCCGCCGAGCTCGGAAGAAATCGACAAACAAGTGAGTGAAGCTATGGCGAAGTTTGGGAAGGTCTCACATAAGGTTTCACCCTATTATTGGTTCCTCTTTATATTTATTGCTGGATTTTTATTGAACTGTATTTTTATAGCTTTAGGAAAATTGAGAAAAAAGAAACAACAATAAAAAGGTCAAGGCAACAGGTACAGCAAGAAATAATGATTAAAACAGGAAAGGAGAGCGAGCTGATAATCGCTCTCCTTAATTATACTTTTCAAATGAGATTTAGAAATGTTGAAGAATCGTGGCTTCAACGTAGGAAAGATCGATAGGATATACGTGTACGATATTTGTAATTATGAAGATAATGATTTTTATCCCGGTAAGTATGAAGTAAGCATTTAAATTGCAAGTTTACCTTTATGAACATGGCAAAAGAGTAGGAACAATGAGTTTAGAAGAGACGTGTCAATTAACAATTAAGTAGAGACTAATAAATGGTCGTGAGCAGGTATGTTGGTTATGCAACACAGTTGTTAAAAGCTTTCAAAATTGTGCATGCTAGGCTTTATTGAATTAAAGCTTGTTGTTTGGTATTATCATCTTATTGTGATATTCAAAGAGAACGTTCAAAAATTAATTTTTGAACATAGATTTATACTATCAGAAAGGATAATATTTTCCGGATGATAGTATAGGAAAAATGAAAGCGTACGCTTAAGGATTAGCGACAATTAAGTTTTTCTATTACGGTTGATTAGTGGAGGTGAAAAGTATGGCTCGAATTACAAAAGAGCAAGTAAAACATGTTGCGCATTTAGCACGTCTTTCATTTTCGGAAGAGGAAATGGAGCTATTAACAGAACAGCTGGATGCCATTATTGGTTTTGCGGAGCAGCTAAATGAGTTAAATACAGACGGAATTGAACCGACGACACATGTATTAGATGTAAAAAATGTTCTACGCGAAGATGTGGTAAAAGAATCACTCGCTAATGAAGTTGCTTTAAAGAATGCACCAGATCAACAAGATGGACAAGTGAAAGTACCATCGATTTTAGAGTAAAGGAGGTTTTTTTGTTGTCATTAATTGAACAAAGCGTTTCAGCTATACATAAACAGTTACGTGAGAAAGAAATAACAGTTTCAGATTTGGTTGCTGCTTCTTATAAGCGAATTGCAGAAGTAGATGACAAAGTAAAAGCATTTCTTACTCTTGATGAAGAGAATGCGAGAAACTATGCGAAACAATTAGATGAAGCATTAGTTGGAAAAACTGAAAAAGGAATTTTATACGGTTTACCAATTGGAATAAAAGACAATATTGTCACAAAAGGTTTACGAACAACGTGTGCAAGTAAGCTTCTTGGAAATTTTGAACCAGTTCATGATGCAACTGTGATGGGGAAAATTCGTGCTTCAGAAGCAGTGATGATTGGTAAATTAAATATGGACGAGTTTGCGATGGGTTCTTCAACAGAAAACTCTGGATTTTTCCGCACAAGAAACCCGTGGAACATTGACCACGTACCAGGTGGCTCAAGTGGTGGATCAGCAGCAGCTGTTGCCGCTGGCGAAGTATTATTTTCATTAGGATCTGATACAGGTGGGTCAATTAGACAACCTGCTTCTTATTGTGGGGTTGTTGGCTTAAAACCGACATATGGACGCGTATCTCGCTTTGGTCTTGTGGCGTTTGCCTCTTCGCTTGACCAAATTGGTCCAATTACTAGATCAGTTGAAGATAATGCTTATTTAATGCAAGTAATTGCCGGCTATGACAAAATGGATTCCACGAGCGCTAACGTAGAAGTTCCTGATTATTTAGCGAGTTTAACATGTGATGTTCAAGGTTTAAAGATCGCTGTACCAAAGGAATATTTAGCGGAAGGCGTTAATGAAGATGTGAAAAATCAAGTGTTAGCCGCTTTAAAAGTATTAGAAGGTTTAGGGGCGACTTGGGAAGAAGTATCACTGCCACATTCAAAATATGCTGTTGCCACTTATTATTTACTTGCTTCATCAGAAGCATCGGCAAACTTAGCTCGTTTTGACGGGGTACGTTACGGAGTCCGTTCAGATAACGGTGCTAATTTAATAGAAATGTACAAAGAATCTCGTAGTACAGGCTTTGGTGATGAAGTGAAGCGCCGTATTATGCTTGGAACGTTTGCTTTAAGCTCTGGCTACTACGATGCTTATTATAAAAAAGCTCAGCAAGTACGAACATTAATCAAGAAAGATTTTGATGATGTCTTAGAAAAGTATGATGTCATTATTGGTCCAACAGCACCAACAACAGCCTTTAAAATTGGTGAAAAAACGAAAGATCCATTAACGATGTATGCAAATGATATTTTAACAATTCCGGTAAACTTAGCAGGTGTTCCGGCGATTTCAGTACCTTGTGGATTGTCAAATGGTCTCCCTGTTGGCTTACAAATTATCGGAAAACACTTTGATGAGTCGACGGTGTACCGTGTTGCCCATGCTTTCGAGCAAGTGACAGAACACCATAAGGCGAAACCACAGTTGTAAGGGGGGATAAAGATGAAATTTGAAACGGTCGTTGGCTTAGAAGTTCACGTTGAGTTAAAAACAAATACAAAAATCTTTTGTGGCTGTTCCACAGAGTTTGGCGCGCCGCCAAACACACACACGTGCCCAATTTGTTTAGGTCATCCGGGTGTATTACCTGTGTTAAATAAACAAGCAGTTGAGTTTGGAATGAAAGCTTCAATGGCACTTAATTGTCAAATTGCCGAAATAACGAAGTTTGATCGCAAAAATTATTTTTATCCAGATAGCCCAAAAGCGTATCAAATCTCACAGTTTGATAAGCCAATTGGGGAACATGGCTGGATTGATATTGAAGTAAATGGTGAAAAGAAACGTATCGGGATTACCCGCATTCATTTAGAAGAAGATGCCGGAAAGCTAACCCATTCTGAATATGGCGACTATTCACTAGTTGATTTTAACCGTGTCGGTACGCCATTAATCGAAATCGTTTCTGAGCCAGATATTCGTACGCCAGAAGAAGCATATGCTTATTTAGAAAAATTAAAAGCAATTCTTGAATACACAGAAGTTTCTGATTGTAAAATGGAGGAAGGTTCCCTGCGTTGTGATGCGAACATTTCATTACGCCCAGTTGGACAAGAAGAGTTTGGAACAAAAGCTGAAATAAAAAACTTAAACTCATTTGCCCATGTAAGAAGTGGCTTAGCCCATGAAGAAATTCGCCAAGCTCAAGTGTTACGAGCAGGTGGGGAAATTCAACAAGAAACGCGCCGGTGGGACGATGTCCGCAAAGAAACAATTCTGATGCGCGTCAAAGAAGGTTCAGAAGATTATCGTTATTTCCCAGACCCAGACTTAGTTGATTATCATATTGATGAAGCGTGGAAAGAACGAGTTCGCGCAACAATTCCAGAGCTTCCAGATGCTCGTCAAGCTCGCTATATAAGTGAACTAGGCTTATCGAGTTATGATGCCGGAGTACTAACTCAAGTTAAGGCAATTGCTGACTTTTTTGAACAAGGTTTAACGCACGGTGCACCAGCTAAACTACTTGCTAACTGGTTAATGGGTGAAGTGAATGCCTATTTGAAAACCGCGGATAAAGAAATTAACGATCTGCCACTTACGCCAGAAGCTTTAGCGAAAATGATTGGCTTAATTGAAAAAGGAACAATTTCTTCGAAGATTGCGAAAGATGTATTTAAAGAGTTAATTGAAAACGGTGGCGATCCTGAGACGATTGTCAAAGAAAAGGGTCTTGTGCAAATTTCCGATGAAGGTGAAATTCGAACAATGATTATTGGAATTCTTGATCAAAATCAACCATCAATCGATGACTTTAAAGCCGGCAAAGAAAAAGCAATTGGCTTCTTAGTTGGACAAGTGATGAAAGCTTCACGTGGAAAAGCAAATCCACAACTCGTAAATCAAATTTTACTCGAAGAAATAAAAACACGCTAAATCAATTAATCTTAGAGGACAGAATCACTGTCCTCTTTTAATATTGGCTTAGATCGGTTAAAATGGTAAGTATAGGATGTTATTCGATAAATTTTAGTTTTATAAGCTTAAATTATTTTTAGCAAAGTTGTCTTAAAAAGATAAGAAAGCATAACGTGTTTAAACTTTGAATGCTGTCTAGCTCCGAGCGCCAGCGGCGCTCTACGCTTTTCTAAATAAAACGACGAATCAAAAACTAAAGGAGACGCATTATGAAACGGGCACGTTTAATTTATAATCCTTCAGCAGGAAGAGAGCAAGTGAAGCGACAATTGCCTTATATTTTAGAAAGACTTGAACGTTCAGGCTATGAAACGTCAGCTCATGCTACTTCTGGAAAAGACTGTGCAAAAAGAGCAGCACAACTTGCCGCTGAAAGAAAGTTTGACTTAGTGATCGCTGCTGGCGGCGATGGGACAATCCATGAAGTAATTAATGGGTTAGCAGAGCTATCTTATCGTCCGAAGCTAGCGATTATCCCTGCTGGAACAACGAATGATTTCGCCCGAGCGCTTGAAATCCCAAAGTCAATTGAAGCAGCCTGTGACGTTATTTGTCATGGTCATGAAATGCCAATCGATATTGGCAAGGTGAATGACCAATATTTTATTAACATTGCTGGTGGCGGTACATTAACAGAGCTTACATATGAAGTCCCTAGCAAACTAAAAACAATGATTGGACAACTAGCTTATTATGCCAAGGGCATCGAAAAGCTTCCTAAAGTTCACCCGGTAAAAGTAAGAATTGAGTATGACGGAAAATTGTTTGAAGAAGAAATCATGCTCTTTCTTGTTTGTAATACAAATTCAGTCGGGGGCTTTGAAAAGCTTGCCCCAAAATCAGTCTTAAATGACGGAATGTTTGATTTGCTTATTTTAAAGAAAATGAATTTAGCAGATTTCGTTCGGTTAGTCAGTAATGCCGTTCGCGGCGAACATATTAATGATCCTGCAGTCATTTACGTCCAAGCTAATCGGATTAAAGTCTACCCAAACGAAGTTGTCCATTTAAATTTAGACGGAGAATATGGCGGAACACTCCCAAGCGAGTTTGTGAATTTAAGACACCATTTTCAAATGCTCGTTCCAGAGAAGCAGGTGAGGAAGTATTTAGATTTAATTCGATAAAACAATGTTAGTAGCGAATACAAAGGAGGGAAAAATGACCATTCCACAGGATGAGAGAAAATATTCCTATGTTGATTATTTAGCTTGGCAAGAAGGAGAGCCTATCGAAATAATTGATGGACATGTTTTCTATAAGACTCCTGCACCAACGCGCAAACATCAACAAGTACTAAGAGAATTAGCTACGGAATTTTCCTTATTCCTACGTGACAAAGAATGTGAAGTATTCTTTGCTCCTTTTGATGTTCGCTTACTTGCAGAGAAAAAAACAGATGAGGAAGTATTTAATATTGTTCAGCCAGATCTAGTAATAGTTTGCGATAAAAAGAAACTAGATGAAAAGGGATGTAACGGATCACCTGATATGATGGTTGAAATTCTTTCTCCTACTTCAGTGAAAGTAGACCGTTGGAAGAAATATCAATTATATGAACAAGCCGGAGTAAAAGAATATTGGATAATTGATGTGATCAATGAAGCAATTGAGGTTTATTATTTAAAAAATCAACAATACGAATTTAATGGTGTTTTTACTAGAGAAGATCATATTGAAGTCAAGTCCTTGCAAGGTTTTGTAATAGGCGTTAACCAAATATTTGGAAATTAAACCGTACCATGTTGGTGCGGTTTTTTAATTTCTTTTCTAGTAATGAAACACGCAAAATCAAAAAAAGTTTGAGTATGAAGATATTTCCATTCAGTTTTTCTTAAATATCGAAAACTTTTTCATATTTTCACGGGTATATAAAGTAAAAGAACAACAAGAATCAAACATGAAAGGAGTGGTCAGATTGAACGAGGCAGACTTAATTAACCAAATTAAAAATGGTAACAACAATGCATTTCGCGAATTATATGATCTGTATTTCGATTATGCAATCCGTGTCGCTACAGTTGTGATGCATAATAATGCTACGTACGTCGCGGATGCTGTCCAAGAAACGTTTATCCGTGTTTATCAAAATATTCATTTATATCAAGCTGAGCGACCGTTCAAACCTTGGTTTTATCAAATTCTTATCAATGAGTGCAATCGAATTCTTAAACGGAATTCCAAGGTAATAAGTGTAGGGGAAATAATCGAGCGTAGGCGGTCTGATCTTGAATTCGAGAATCACAGATTTGTCGAATACGAGGATTTGTACACGGCTATTCAAGGGCTCGAACAACATAACCGCATTCCGATTATCTTAAAATATTTAATTGGCTTTAAAGAACAAGAAATTGCCGAAATCTTATCTAAAAACGTAAATACGATAAAATCAAGACTATTTAAAGGAAGACAAAAATTAAAACGATTTTTAGAAGCCAAAGAGGAGGCGAATTAATGATGGAAGAAAAAAATGTCGATCAAGAAATTAAAGCAAGCATGCTTAAACATACAGACACCTCCATTAATAATAAAGAAGAAATTTGGAAACAAATCGAAACTAAATTAGCACTTCATAAAGAGAATTCAAATACAAAAACGGAGGAGAACAACATGAATGATCAACCAAGAATGAATCGCAAAACACCAAAACTTAGGAAAGGAAAAGGCTGGTTAACAGGGACAATCGCCGCAGTTGTTCTCCTCGGAATCTTTACAACTGCTACAGATACAGGACAGGCATTTGTAAATAATATTAAGGAATATTTTGCACCACAAAAGCAAGTCGTAGAAGAAATTGAAGGCATGCCTGAAGAGACAGAAGTATCGTTACAAGAAGGAAAAGCTGGCTACATCATTTATATTGACGAAGAAAGATATAAGCTAGTTGAAGAAGATGGTATCGATCAAATTGTAACTAAAGAACCTTTAGACGAACGCTATCCAGAAGTCTCAATGACAATCACTCAAGTAGCAGACAAAGCACCAGCCGAACTAGCAGAAGAAATTTACACTAAGCTAAAAAAATCATATGAAACAGTAAAAGAAATAACTGCAGTCAAGGACCCAGTCGAAGGTTTATTAGTTTCAGCAATTGATGGCAACCAATGGAACAGTCCAGTGACGAACGTCTATCTACTATCAAACGAAAAAGAAGGAAGCTTTATCATTCAACAAAAATATTTCCTTGAAGCAGCAGAAGGCCACGGAGCAAGGTTTCATCATATGTTAAAAGAGTTTAAAGTAGTGGAAGCGGATGAAGAATGATTTGTACAAAATTTCGTTATTTTGTGTAACCATAGCAGAAAAAGTTCGTCTAATTTAATAAAAAAGGAGTGATTTTTTTGAAAAAATATATAGCCTATTTAATCCTAATTTCTGCAGTAATGATGTTTTTAGCAGGATGTAACGAGAAAGAAACGCAACAATTAGAAAATTTAGAAGAAGTTTTAGAAACTAAAAGTGAAGTAAATGAAGGAGATTTTATTTATCGACTTGTCACCGAAAAAGCAGAATACATTGAAGGTGAACCTATAAAAATATATGCTGAACTTGAGTATATAGGTGATCAGGAAAAAATTGAAATCTCCCATGCAGCTTCGCCATTTTATTTTCCGATAGTTGAGAAGACACGAGATTTTCAAATTGGTTATCCGATGAATGAACCATTAGTAACTACAACACTTATTAAAGGACAACCACTGCGAGAGGACTATAAAGGAAGTGGCGGATATAGTTCTGAAGACGAAGCAGAATACGTTAATTTTATGAAACAAATTATCAAAAATGAGTTTCCGGTTGGACAATATGAAGTTAATGGTGTCGCTGACTTTTTTGTTATCAAGAACGAGGAAACGAAAGAAAAGAAAGCATATAAAATAGAAGCAGCGATTGAGTTCAAAGTTAACTCAACTAAATAATATTTAAATTTTGTATATGAAGGAGTGCGTTTCTATAATTAGTGGAAACGTTCTTTTAATTAATGAAAAAATGCTAACTCGCTTTTCTTGTTTTTTTTATGATAAAATCAATTTTAGCAAATTTGAACGAAAAGGAAGTAGAGCGAATGGCAAAAGGAACTGCACCAGTTTCAAAAAATGAAATTATTGAAGTTACAATTGAGGATTTAACTCACGAAGGAGCAGGTGTCGCTAAAATTGATGGTTATACCTTATTTATTCCGAAAACACTACCAGGCGAACAAGCGAAGGTAAAAGTAATAAAAGTTAACAAAGGATATGGCTTTGGAAAATTAATTGAAATCATCAACAAAAGTAAATACCGCATCGATGAGCCACCTTGTTCAATTTTTGATAAATGTGGCGGCTGTCAGCTTCAACATTTAAGCTATGAAGCCCAGCTAAAGCAAAAGCATAAACAAGTCAAAGACACCCTTGAGCGAATTGGCAAAATTACCGATGTTGTCATTCATCCTACGTTAGGGATGAATGAACCGTGGCGCTATCGTAATAAAGCACAAGTTCCATTTGCCGATCGCGAAGGCGGACTTGTAGCGGGATTTTATCAAGAACGAAGCCACGAAATTATCGATATGAATAGCTGCTTAATTCAACATGAAGAAAACGATAAAGTTGTGCAAGCAGTTAAAGAAACTGCCTCAAAATTAGGCATTACAGGCTATGATGAAATAAATCATAAAGGTACTTTACGCCATGTTGTTGCCCGCTACGGAGTAAATACCGGACAATTAATGATTGTTTTAGTGACGAGATCTAAAGAGTTACCGCATAAAAATCAACTAATCGAAGCAATTAGAGAAAAAATTCCACATGTAACATCTATTGTCCAAAACGTTAACTCAAAACGAACGAACGTCATCTTTGGCGAGCAAACCGTCGTTTTATGGGGCGAAGAATACATTTATGATACAATCGGTGACGTGAAATTCGCGATTTCAGCCCGATCCTTTTATCAAGTAAATCCAGAACAAACGAAGGTGCTCTATGATAAAGCCCTTGAATACGCCAAATTAACAGGCACAGAATCAGTGATTGATGCCTATTGCGGCATTGGAACCATTTCCTTATTTCTAGCCCAAAAAGCCAAACACGTTTACGGTGTAGAAATTGTCCCAGAAGCAATCAGTGACGCAAAACGAAACGCCAAGCTAAATTCCATGGACAATGTGGAATTTGCCGTCGGCGAAGCCGAAAAAGTTATTCCATGGTGGTACGCCCAAGGCATCAACGCCGACACCGTCGTCGTTGACCCACCACGCAAAGGCTGTGACGAAGCAATGCTCGAAACAATTATAAAAATGAAACCAAAACGAGTCGTGTATGTATCCTGTAATCCTGCAACTCTTGCAAGGGATTTACGCGTGTTAGAGGATGGAGGGTTTAAGACAGTAGAAGTGCAGCCGGTGGATATGTTTCCACACACCACTCA
>JAKFDP010000070.1:0-46542 GCA_036676095.1 Anaerobacillus sp.
TTTGAAGACCTCGGCAAACACCAGTTACACAACCAGCCCCATTTTATGTTGATAAATCAATGTTTTACGTTAATGTCCTAAGGATTATCAATAATTATTCCCCAGTTCACATTACCTATCACGAGTTTAAGTTTACTCTTTTACAATATTTTTTGCAAGGTATTAGATGGCTCATATGAACCTTACTGTGGACAATGAAGGTTAGATTTTTGCAACATAAGATAAATGTATTACATTATAGGTTAGGACATGTTCATGACTACTGAAATGTAAACGTAAAAATGCCTTTATGATTTCTGAGCAACCGAAATCTTATGCAAAAGAATACGCTGAAGCGTTTGCTTTGAAAATGTCGGGGAGATATTAACACCACGAATAGATATGGTATCAGTTGATTACGATGGAAGATATTTTGGAAGAGATTGTTGGTGAAATATGGGATGAGCATGATGAGAAAGTGATGATTATGGATCAGTTTGATGAAAATACGTTTCAATTTTCAGCAGATTTTTCGCTATCTGAGTTTTGTGAGTTAATGAATGTTCCTGAACCAGATAGCTCTTATCATTTCATTAGGTGGTTGGATTGTTGAAAAATTCAAAAAATTCCAACTGTCGGTGAGGAAATCGAATATCAACATTTAACGATTATTGTTGATAAGATGGATGGAAAACGTATTCGGCAATTTCTCGTCAAAAAAATGCCTATCATTTAAAAAAATTGTTCTGCAATTTACCGAACGAGCATTGTTTCCTTGCAACGCAACAACTTTTATGAGTAAAGTATATACAGATAATTGAGATAGAAAGGTTGTATGCCGCAAATGGGAGACCGTTTTTATACAATTGGTATGGCCGGACATATTGATCACGGGAAAACAACGCTGACAAAAGCGTTAACGAATATTGATACTGATCGTCTAAAAGAAGAAAAAGAACGACAAATTTCAATTGAACTAGGATTTGCACCGTTAAAACTAAAAAGTAATATGCAAGTGTCGATCATTGATGTTCCAGGTCATGAACGTTTTATTCGGCAAATGATTGCTGGTGTTGCGGGGATTGATTTAGTAATGCTCATTGTTAGTGCGGATGAGGGTGTTATGCCTCAAACGAAAGAGCATTTAGATATTTTGTCATTGTTAGGCATTCAAACAGGGATTATTGTTGTGACAAAAATTGATCGTGTTGAGGAAGATTTGCTTGAACTTGTACAAGAAGATATTACGATTGAAGTAGCAGGTACATTTTTAGAAAATGCGCCAGTTGTGTTTGTTGATAGTGTTTCGGGAAGAGGAATCGAACAGTTAAAAGACGTTATTGAAAACATGTTAAGTGATATTCCGAGTCGGGATGTTAAAGGAGCATTTCGGCTGCCGATTGACCAAGTGTTTACGGTACATGGTCAAGGTACAGTAGTGCGAGGAACGATCTATGAAGGGGCTGTTCATGAAGGCGATATATTAGAAATTTTGCCGCAAGCAATAAAAGTTAGAGCAAGACAGCTTCAAGTCCACCATGAAAAGAAAGAGCGAGGCTTTGCTGGACAACGGACAGCAATTAATCTTGGTGGAGTTGCAAAAGCTGACATAAAGCGTGGTGACGTGCTTGTTTCAACACAACATTATTCGACTACTTCAACGATTGATGTCTCATTACAAACATTACAAAATTTGGATCATCCGTTAAAGCAACGGACACATATTAAACTACATCTTGGCACAGCTGAAGTATATGGGAAAATTGTTTTTTTTGACCGAAATGAATTGCTCGGTGAAGAGTCGGAGACAGTTCTTTGTCAGTTACGTCTTGATGAGCCAATTGTGACAAGGAGAGGGGACCGGTTTATTTTACGACGACCGACACCGGTTGAAACAATTGGTGGTGGCTTTGTGATTGACCCAAATGGGGAAAAATATAAGTTTGGTGACAAAACAATCGAATTGTTAGAAAGAAAAAAAGTTGGCTCACCTAAAGAAAGAATCTTTGATACGTTGAAAATAGAAAAATTTTTAACAGTTTCAGAGCTGCAAAAACTAGTTGATTTACCAGAAGAAATATGCTGTTCAACCATCGATGAGCTCATTGAGAATAGAGAGATCATTCAAACAGAGCAACAAGAGTGCGTGTTAACTGGAATATTTGCTGAAATAGTCTTGATCATTAGAAACGACTTAGAGGAATTTCATGAAGAGCACTCACTAAGAGAAGGGAAAAGCAAAGCGGAAGTGATCCATTCCCTCCAGCAGACGTATCCATCTAAGTTGTTAAACTTTGTTATTGCAAAATGTGAAAGTGACGGTCATTTTATTAAGCGTGGACAGTTCCTTGCTACAGCACAATTTGAGCCTTATTTTCCAAGTAAGTGGGCAAAACGGATGGAACAAGTGGTCGCTGAGATTACAGCTCAAGGGATCCAAGTAGAAAGCTGGGAGTCGATTGTCGGTCGAGCTCAGTTGCCTTCTGGGCTTCAAGAAGATTTAAAACATTATTTAATCCGGGTTAATAAAGTCATTGCTTTTGATGAAAAGCATCTTGTCTCTACTTCCCATTTGAAGACAGCAATCAAAAAACTGCGAGACAACACAAACGAACAGTTTGAGCTACAAAACGCAAAAGAAATTTTACAGTTATCAAGGAAATATTTAGTCCCCTTTATGGAACTGCTTGATCAGTTAAAAATTACCGTTCGTCTTGATACGAAACGGCAATGGCAGCAAAAAAACTATGAAAAATGGCTAGAGAGGAGCTGACAAATTTATTGTCAGCTCCTTACATGTTTGGTAAACAGATTTTAGCAAAATTTTTCTTCGACTAGGTGAACCAATTAATCAGTAAAACTTAATGCTGGTTCGTTTAGTCATGTTCATCACTACTTAACGTAACAAACGAAATAATTGCTGGGTGGATTTTTTTTGATTGTAAATAAATGATCGAAAAGTTGCGTTCATAAGGAAGAGACATAATTTGTTTAATTCGATTTTGCTTTAATGCATTAGCAGCAGCAATACTTGAAACGATTGAATAGCCAAGTTCTGCTTCCACCATACTGATGACTGCTTCTGTCGTTTTTACTTTTGCGATACAACGTAGTTCGTTGATCGATATCCCTAATGCCTGTAAGTTTTTTTCTACACCTTGCCAAGTTCCTGACTTTTTACTGCGATAAATGAATGGTAAAGCTTTTAATGCAGTTAAATCTTTGATCTCTTCACTATCCTTTGGACCTATTAAGACAAAATGGTCTTTTTTGAACGTATGACTGATGATTTCTCGATTACTTGGTTCGCTCCCAATAAAGCCTATATCTATCATCCCTTCAACTAAAAGGTCTTGGATTACTTCAGATTCATCAATTGATAATTGAATATCAACGCCTGGGTGAAGGGTTAAAAATTTACGTAACATGTTTGGTACTATATATGTTCCAGGGACAGTGCTAGCACCAATTCGGATCACACCAGAAAGTTCACCTTGTAACTTCCGACATTCTTCAACGAGAACGTCCCAATCATAAAGAAACTTCTTTCCTTTTTCATAAACAATTTTTCCGGCTGTCGTTGGTTCAATTGTTTCCCTATGTAATAAATTTACTCCAAGTTCAACTTCGAGTGTTTTAATTTGTTTACTAACTGCTGGCTGACTGATTTTTAATAGATTTGCGACAGTTGAAAAACTTTTATGGTCAAGAACCATCATAAATGTTTTAATTCGTTTTAAATTCATTGGCATCACCTCTAGCTTACTGAAGGACTGAAGAAGGATGATTTACTTTGAAATCATCCTTCTTTACTAACATAGATTGATTTTTCTTGCTTTTCTTCTACACTACCGATTATCTTGGCATCGATTACCCCTAGTTTATGAAGGCTACTTACGTAATTTTCTGCATCATCTTTTGGTAAACTAACAAGTAAACCACCAGAAGTAATGGCATCACATAAAATCCATTGCTCAAATTCTTCAATTGTTTCAGCATAACCTACATCATTCTTTAACCAACGATGGTTTGCTTTTGAACCACCGGGAACGATTCCCTCTTTTGCAAGCATTGTTGTCCCATCCAAAATAGGAACGGAATCATACTGAATTTTCAAAGTGACGTTGCTTCCTTTAGCCATTTCAAAAGCATGTCCTAATAAACCGAAGCCAGTAATATCAGTAACTGAATTTGGATGATATGAATGTAAAGCTAGGCTTGCTTGGTCATTTAAAGCTGCCATTGTTTCCATTACTTTCTTTAATTGATCCTCAGTAAGTTTATCTCGTTTAATCGCCGTTGTTTGAATACCAACACCAATTGGTTTCGTTAGCACAAGAGCGTCATTTGGTTTTGCACCAACATTTTTATAGATCCGTTTTGGGTGGATCACTCCTGTTACTGACAAACCAAATTTTGGTTCTTGGTCATCGATGGAGTGTCCACCAATAATCACAGCACCAGCTTCATGAACTTTATCGGCTGCACCACGCAGAATTTGGGCCAAAATGTCAGGACCTAAGTTTTTGATTGGATAGCCAACGATATTTAAAACAGTTTTCGGAGTTCCGCCCATCGCATATACATCACTTAATGAATTCGCGGCGGCAATTTGTCCAAACATATATGGGTCATCCACAATCGGCGTAAAAAAGTCGACAGTTTGGATAATTGCAATTTCGTCTGTTAATTGATAAACTCCAGCGTCATCGGATGTTTCATGACCGACTAGAACATTTGGGTCATAGGCACGTGCAGGTAATTGACACAAAACTTGTGCCAGGTCTTCAGGACCTATTTTACAGCCTCAACCACCTTTTTTTGTTAACGATGTTAATTTAATTAAATCACTTTCCACTACCCAATCACCTCCTAGCACCTAGTATAAGTGTATTTTTTGATTTTTGCCAAATTATATCATAAAATAAAATGGAAAATTGCCAAAAAAAGAGAGGTTTTAATTATGAGTTATACAATTGAAGTTCAATTTTGTATGAAGTGAAATTATGCTCCTAAAGCTGCGAGTTTCGCAGAACAATTATTTGCACATTTTCGTGCAGAAATTACGAAATTAGAACTAGTTCCTAGTTCTGGTGGTGCTTTTGAAGTGTTCGTAAATGGAACAAAAATTTATTCCAAGCTTGAAACAGGTTCGTTTCCAGAAACTGATCATATATTGAACAAAATGGAAAATGTGTGAGCGTTCATAAATTGAACGCTTTTTTCAATTATTTATTGAAAAAAATGTATCGACTACTATATTTTTTCTTGTATAATAAAGGCAGGACGAGTATTACCAAATAAAATAGAAAATGGAATTGAGGAGGAAGTTTAACTATGAAACAAAGATTAGCAAAAGGTTTAGGACTTGGTTTAGGACTTGGATTATCAATTTATTTAACTGGAATTTATTTGGAATACAAAGGGAAATCAGCGGAACAAAAAGAAAGAGAATCATTTGGAACTGGATGTATTGAATAAATAAGAAAAGCATAGAGCGCCTGTTTAGCGGCAACAAGCAAATGTTCGTACAAAAAAAGGTGATCGGTTAACGATCACCTTTTACCATCTACACAAATCTTCTAGGGCCTTATCGATCTGTTTTTTTCGCAGACACCTCATTTCGATGCTCTTAAAAGAACACTGATTAAAAGGCTAACTTGTGCAAGCTTTATCACCCCTTGAGGTTTAGAAAAGCAAATCAATTCCCACAAAAATTATTTTAGATGGGAGCAACAACTACCGCTGTTCCTCAACTATATTATGTGAAAAAAAGTATTTATTATTCATGGAAAAATTTGGAGTAGTGACCTTTAATTTGTTATATTGAATACAACAAATTAAAGGACTAGAGGAGTTATTATTGGATGAAACAATTTTTACGAGAATTACCGGCAATCTCATTTGTAAAAAATGATTATCGTTTTTTACAATCCTGTGAAAACTTTCGACTTAGTGAACAGGAATTAACTAAGATTATTCAATCGGAACTTGACCATTTCCGAACTGAATTATTGAGTAATACATTCAGTCAATTAAGAACACCAAATAAAAAAGAGTTCACTGATTTATTGTTTATGCGCTTACAGCATAAATTAACTACATATGAACCGTTCAATTTACGAAGAGTGATTAATGCTACGGGTACGATTTTGCATACAAATTTAGGACGAGCCAAATTAAGTGAAGCTGCTATCTCTCAAGTTGTGGAAACTGCACGGAATTATTCAAATTTAGAATATCAAATTGAAACGGGACAACGTGGCTCGCGCCACGATATCATTGATGATACTTTACAAAGAATTACGGGAGCCGAAGCGGCAATGGTTGTTAATAATAATGCAGCGGCGGTTTATTTAATATTAAGGGCACTTGCTAAGGATCAAGAAGTGATTGTCTCACGTGGCCAGCTAGTAGAAATTGGTGGTTCGTTTCGCATCTCAGCAATTATGGAAGAAAGTGGAGCCCGACTTAAAGAAGTAGGGACTACGAATAAAACTCATCTGTCTGATTATGAAACAGCCATATCTGAACATACGGCGATGATTTTAAAGGTTCATACGAGTAATTTTAAAACAGTTGGCTTTACGGCTACTGTTGAAACTGAACAACTGGTTAAGTTAAAAGAAAACAATCAATATCTCATTTTTTATGAGGATTTAGGCAGTGGGGCATTTTTTGACTTCCACCAACATGGCATTGAAGAGGAATCGGTTGTTGCAAAAGTCGTAAAAATGGGTGTTGATCTCGTTTCATTTAGTGGCGATAAATTGTTAGGCGGACCGCAAGCCGGAATTATTGTCGGGAAAAAAGCACTCATTCAGAAGTTAAAGAAACATCAGTTAGCTCGAGTTCTTCGTGTTGATAAAATGACCCTAGCAGCACTTGAAGCGACCTTAAAAGCGTATGAAAACGAAACCGCCATTACAGAAATCCCCACTGTTAAGGATATGCTTCTTTCAAAACACGAAGTTGAGAAGAAAGCAAATGTCTTTATTGAAGAATTGAAAAGAAGTTGTTCCATCTTTACCTGCCAACTTGTGGACGAGACTTCCCAAATTGGTGGCGGAACAATGCCAACCGTTGAAGTTGCAACAAAGGCCGTTGGCATTGAAACAGAATTTTTATCAGCAAATACATTGGCCGAAAAATTAAGGTTTTATAAGCCTGCGATTATCACTAGATGTAAAGACAATCAAGTTTTATTAGATTTTCGAACGATAACAACAGAAGAATTACTAATTGTTGTCGAGGCTCTAATTACAATTGAACAATCTATAAGAAGAGAAAGCTGACAGATTTGTCAGCTTAGTTTGGTTTAGTCGTTACGAAAGTTGATCATTTCTCAGTTTGTAAGATGTCTAGCTCACAAGCGCAAACTAGCGCTCTGTGCTTTTCTATTCATCCTTCGCCGTCAGTTTGTCCTACGTGGTTACGTTTTTTTATTTTTTTTGAACCACTTAATGGTTCAGGTTGTCCAGGATTATCCCCTTTAGGTGCATTTTTTCGTTGACTTTTAAACGTATTTTTTTCAGACATTATCTTCCCTCCAATAAATTCTTTTTAAACAGCAGTAATAGTATTTTTTCACTTACTTAAATCTATTCATCAATACAATGAATAGATTTCTCATAATTTATAAACAATAATAGGGTAATTCTGTAAAACAAGGGGGGATTTAGATTGCCATATATTAAAAATAAGCAACAAGCATTTCAAGCTGCACAACAGGCATTTATTCAAGCCGAGAATTTAACAAATAATTTACAATCAACTGATGAAGATTTTGGTCATCATTTGAAACAAGCACAACAAGAAATTAACGAAGCAAAACAAATGCTTCAAAAAGCATTACGAAATGCTACTGACCAGCAACGCAATGAATTACAAAAGTTTGACTCACAATTAGAAGTAATGCAAAGTAATTTAAATCAATATTAAAGTTTAAACAGTAAAACTCCACAACTGTTGTGGAGTTTTATCGTTAAAGTGAAAAACCGCACTTTGCTCCTGTGGCGCTTCGCTTGCTCGTCGCAAAGCTGCAAAGAAGCATTTTCAAGTAGTAGCTTTACTGTCAGAACATTTGCTTGTCGTCGCTAAGCAGGCGCCACTTCGCTTTTCTTAATTATTGACGTTTCTTTGTTTTTTTGTTATTTTGTTTTTGCGCTTCGGTAAGTGGTTCATTGGAAAGTTCTTCATTATAACCTGTGCCAATACCTTGAGCTTTTGCTGCATTCATTCCTGGAATTATATGGTTTGCTTTTCGTTTTGCCATTTTTTTCACCTCCATATCCAGTAATATTATTTTTTCTAAATAATGATTTTCTATGTTAGCATTATTTGAGAAAGTTATTGATTTTCCGCAGTAATTCAGGGTTTTACGCATAATTGCAAAAAATTTACTAGTCCTAATTAAAACATTTTTTTGAACTTTTTTTAAAATTACTATTTAGTCAATCTCGAAAATATGGTATAAAGATAATTATGAAGGAGGGTTTACATATGACAAAAGAACAAAATCTTTATAATTCACGTTCATCATTTCAAGTAAACGGCAAAGAGTATAACTATTACAATCTACAAGCGATCGAAGCAGCAGGTGTTGGGAAGGTTTCCAAATTACCTTATTCCATAAAAGTATTACTTGAATCTGTATTACGACAGTTTGATGGTTTTGTAATTAAAGAAGAACATGTAGAAAATTTAGCTAAGTGGGGAACAAGTGAGGTTAAGGACATTGATGTGCCTTTTAAACCATCACGTGTTATTTTCCAGGACTTCACAGGAGTACCTTGTGTTGTTGACCTTGCTTCATTACGTAAAGCAATGGCTGATCTTGGTGGAGATCCACAAAAAATCAATCCAGAAATTCCAGTTGACCTTGTAATTGACCACTCAGTACAAGTTGACAAAGCTGGAACTGCTGATGCGCTTGATTTTAATATGGATCTTGAATTTAAGCGTAATGGCGAGCGTTACCAATTCTTAAATTGGGCACAAAAAGCATTTGATAACTATCGTGCAGTGCCACCAGCAACTGGTATCGTTCACCAAGTTAACCTTGAGTATTTAGCTAATATCGTCTTAACATCAGATAAAGATGGACAAACAGTTGCATTCCCGGATTCAGTATTTGGTACTGACTCTCATACAACAATGATTAATGGTATTGGTGTATTAGGATGGGGTGTTGGTGGGATTGAAGCAGAAGCTGCAATGCTTGGACAACCTTCATATTTCCCAGTACCAGAAGTTATCGGTGTGAAATTAACGGGTAAACTTCCTAGCGGTACTACTGCTACTGACGTTGCTTTAAAAGTAACGCAAGTATTACGTGAAAAGAAAGTTGTAGGTAAGTTTGTTGAATACTTCGGTCCTGGACTTGCAGAAATGCCACTAGCTGACCGTGCAACAATTTCTAATATGGCTCCGGAATATGGTGCAACATGTGGTTTCTTCCCAATTGATAAAGAAGCCCTTAATTACATGCGCTTAACTGGACGTTCTGAAGAGCAAGTGAAGCTTGTAGAAGAGTATTGCAAAGCAAATGGTTTATTCTATGTTGCTGGTGAAACTCCAGACCCAATTTTCACAGACGTTGTTGAATTAAATCTTTCTGAAATTGAAGCTAATCTTTCTGGTCCTAAGCGTCCACAAGACCTTATTCCACTTTCAAAAATGTATGAGTCATTCCATAAAGCTGTTGTGGCTCCACAAGGAACTCAAGGATTAGGACTTTCTGAAGAAGAATTTAAGAAAGAAGTTACTGTAACATTAGCAAACGGTAACCAAACAACAATGAAAACAGGTGCAATTGCAATTGCGGCAATTACAAGCTGTACTAATACATCAAATCCTTACGTTCTTGTAGGTGCAGGTCTAGTAGCGAAAAAAGCGGTAGAAAAAGGCTTACAAGTACCTGAGTATGTAAAAACTTCATTAGCTCCTGGTTCTAAAGTAGTTACAGGTTACTTACGTGATTCTGGCTTACTTCCTTACCTTGAGCAAATTGGTTACAATGTTGTAGGTTATGGCTGTACAACATGTATCGGTAACTCAGGTCCATTAGCTGATGAACTTGATCAAGCAATTGCTGAAAATGATCTAACAGTTACTGCTGTTCTTTCTGGTAACCGTAACTTTGAAGGTCGTATTCATCCATTAGTAAAAGCTAACTATTTAGCATCACCACCGCTTGTTGTTGCTTACTCTTTAGCTGGAACTGTTGATATCGACTTAAAGAATGATCCAATCGGTCAAGATAAAGACGGAAATAACGTTTACTTTAACGACATTTGGCCAACTGCTGAAGAAGTTGCTGCTGTTGTTGAAAAAACAGTTACTCCTGAATTATTCAATAAAGAATATGACAATGTATTCCAAAGCAATCCACGTTGGAATGAAATTGCTACATCTGAAGATGCACTTTATCAGTGGGATGAAAATTCTACTTATATCGCAAATCCTCCATATTTCGAAGGATTATCTGCTGAGCCAGGAGTAGTAAAACCTTTATCTGGTTTACGTGTTATGGGTAAATTTGGTGACACAGTTACTACTGACCATATTTCACCAGCAGGTTCATTTAGCAAAACAACTCCAGCAGGTCAATACTTAGTATCTAAAGGTGTAGATCCTGTTGACTTTAACTCTTATGGTTCACGTCGTGGACACCATGAAGTTATGATGCGTGGTACATTTGCAAATATCCGTATCCGTAACCAAATTGCACCTGGAACAGAAGGTGGAGTAACTACTTACTGGCCAACTGGCGAAGTAATGCCTATTTATGATGCAGCAATGAAGTACAAAGAAGATGGAACAGGTCTTGCAATTTTAGCTGGTAAAGACTATGGTATGGGAAGCTCTCGTGACTGGGCTGCAAAAGGTACGAATCTTTTAGGAGTTAAGATGGTTATCGCTGAAAGTTATGAGCGTATCCACCGTTCTAACTTAGTATTAATGGGTGTTCTTCCACTTCAATTCTTAGACGGTGACAATGCTGAATCTCTTGGCTTAACTGGAAAAGAAACATTTGATGTAGCTGTTTCTAACGATGTAAAAC
This sequence comes from Anaerobacillus sp., assembly GCA_036676095.1. GTDB lineage: Bacteria > Bacillota > Bacilli > Bacillales > Anaerobacillaceae > Anaerobacillus. The sequence continues at coordinate 11,045 of JAKFDP010000070.1, forward strand.
CTCGTGATATTGTAACAGTTACGGCAACTGACGAAGCAGGAAACAAAAAAGAATTTAAAGTATTAGCTCGTTTTGATAGTGAAGTTGAAATTGAATACTACCGTCATGGCGGTATCCTTCCAATGATTCTTCGTAACAAGCTTGCTGAATCAAAAGCATAATTAGAAAAACTGAGTTTGGGTTATCCAAACTCAGTTTCTTTTGATTTAAATTAAATTTTTCTTTTTAATTCATATGTACCTCGATCTGTTGTGATTATTACAAATTCGTTTGCAGCTTCTACAGAAACTAGCTCACGGATTGGTAATTCATAGCTATTTAATGGTAATTTTGTTGCATTTTGTTCTTCATGTTCCACTGTTCCTTTACCTTGTAACTGGATCGTATATGGATCAACGTAGTCATCTTCATTTGTTATTTGTTTAACAATTTCCACGCCACTTAACGACAATTTATTTTTATCAAAATCGCCACGTTCTTTTTTTTCAATCGTTATCTCCGAACCAATCCATTGTGTTAACTCATGTAAAATAAATTCAATTGACTTATTTCTCATTTCACTCATCTACTACACTCCTTTGTTAATCCTATTTATTATGATTTACTCTACTTTTCATTAAAATGCATTTCATTATCTTTAAAAAGAAGCAAATATTTTAACATCAATGTGAAATACTAAGGGCGAATTACTAAAATCACCTTTGTTTCATGTTCTTAACCTATAATATTGGAACTTTTTCACAGTAAAGGAGGGGGAAAAATGGGCAGACAGAAAAAAGGAAATGCGAATGCACAAAGAAACAATAATAAAAAACAAATGGGAAAAAAGAATCATGCCTCTGAATTAACTACTTTTTCCGAAATAGAAGCTGAAAAAATGAAAAATGATTAGGAGGACGATTATATGACTGTCCAAACACAAATTCAACAAGCTATTGCCTCAGCTCAAAGTGTTGAAGCAAGCTTGACACAATTTGCCTTAGAAACAGAAAATCAAACAGCTAAGCAGCTTTATAATCAATTAGCCCAGCAACAAAGGGGAATTGTTACCCAACTTGAAGGACGTTACCAACAAATTCTTCAGCAAGAACCGCAATTTAATCAAAATTAATTTTTTGAATTGACTCAAATTAGTTAGTAATATTAACTAATTTGAGTCACCTTTTTTATGAATTAAGATTTGCAATTTGTTGATCAGCATTTTCAAATAAAGAATGTCGTAGTAAGGGAATGATTTTATTTATGTTTGAGTTCTGGACTGGTTCAGAAAACCTGCCAATTTATGGATTTATCATTCGGGCGATTATTGTTTATATATACATATTTCTGATTATTAAGATATTAGGGCAACGATCAATCGTGGCAATCAATCCACTTGATTTTCTGTTTGCTGTGATCATCGGAGATGTTCTTGGGGAACCATTATCAACTGGAAATGCACCTCTAGGGGGTCCATTGGTAGCGGCAGCAGTCATCTCAGGCTTGCATTTATTTTTATCATACATTGCCTTAAAAACACCGCGGTTTAGGCGGGTAATTGAGGATGAACCAATTATTATCATTGAAAAAGGAAAAATCCTTCATAAAGAATTAACGAAAGCGAAAATCACAGTTGAATCACTAATGATGGATTTGCGTTTACAAGATGCCGTAGATTTGACAGAAATCGACTATGCGATTTTAGAAGCTAATGGGCAAATAAGTGTTATTAAAAAGAGTCAATATCAACCGTTAACTCCATATGATATGTTAAAGCAAACACCATTAAAAGGGTATCCGACCGTCTTAATTCAAGATGGAGAAATCGTCTGGCCAAACTTACAAAAAGTTGGAACGCAAGGATGGCTCGAAGAACAATTACAAAAACATGGGATTCGCCATCATTCAGACTGTTTTTTGATGACGATGAATGAAGGTGGGCAAATATATGTTAGTCAAATGAATAATCGAGAAGAAAACGTAATAAATAAAATTTTCAAATAATTATAATGTTTAAATAGAAGCTCAATTGATTATACTGAATCCAAATTGAATGTGTGAAGAGGAATGATTGTCATGAGAAAAATGAGAAAAATGTCGTTTGCAGAGCTGGTTAATCAAAACAAAAAAGAGCTCTTAAATGATGAAGAGGCAATGGAAAGAATTGAAGAGCGTCTTGATAATAAACATTATAAACGTTTAAAAGAAAGTTGGTAAAACCGTTGGTATTACCAACTTTCGCCATGATTATAGTCGTTTGCAATAACAAATATTAAACATATGGAAGGGGGAGTAACTATGGCTAAATCAAAACATGCGTTTGATAAATTTCGCCCAAACCATTTAGGGACACAACCAAGAGCATCTGATCGAAATAATGGTAAAAAAATGGCGACAAAAGGAAATGAGGAACCTAATTATGTTCCACCAAAAGGGTAAATAAGAAAAGCGCAGAGTTAGACAGTATTCAAATTTCAAATACTTTATATTTCTGATCTTTTAACAAATAACAAAGGGAAAGAGGCTAATTTATCGTTAGCCTCTTTCCCTTTGTTCAGTTTTCAATAGTTGCTTTGGTTTCACGAATGTTTTCTAAGATAGCTTTAAATGGCTGTTTTGTTTTCACCATAAAAAATTCTTTAAAAGGCAAAATTCCGTTTGTAATTCTTTTTATGCTTTCTTCGAGTGGAAAGTGGCTCGGATGAAGGTTTTCATTTACTTCTGACCAAAGCAATGGCGTAGCCACTAAAGCATCAACGTTTCCTCTTAATGAATAAGGAGCAATTATTGTTTTCCCTTCACCATGTTGCAAAAAATCTATATATAGCCGATTGTTCCGTTTTTTCTTTAACCGCTCAGTTGTAAAGGAATGTGGGTATTTTGTTTCTAAATACTTGGCAATAAAACTCGTAAACAGACGAGTTTCAGCATACGAGAACGTTTCATCTAACGGCAAATAAATTTGTAACCCTTTATTTCCGGAAGTTTTAATAAAGGAAATAAGTTTTAATTTATCAAAAATTTCTTTTAATAGTAATGCAGCCTCAATTGCTAGTGAAAATTCTTTTTGCGAGGGTGGATCTAAATCAAAAACAATTTCACTAGGATTTGGACTGTGAATCGTTTGGAATGGGATATGAAATTCAATTGAAGCTTGGTTTCCTAACCAAAACAACGTAGGCAAGTCGGAACAAATAATATAATCTTGATTTGCAATTTTTTTTGTTTTGATATAACTTGGAGCATAATTTGGACAGTGTTTTTGATAGAACGATTCATTTTCAATTCCATTTGGGAAACGAATAACGGTTAACAAACGATCTTTAAGAAATGGAAGGAAATGAGGAGCAACAATGGTTAAATATTTTAAGTAATCATACTTCGTAACTTTCTTTTTAGGCCAGAGGACTTTCTCAAGATTAGTAAGAGTGACGACCTGTTCTTCAATCGTTACTTCTGTTCTACTTTTGAGATTGCTTCCCATGTGCATTCCTCCCAATGTTTGTCGAAACGAAACCGTCTAAACTTCGGATGTCTTAATTCATTTTTATTAATTTCTAGAAATTCGACTTCGATACATACACTTGGGTTTACGTATGTAATCCCATGAGCAGTTTTAAGTTGGTTTTTTTTCACAACAGTAATAAGCGCTTCTTTTTCTTCCTTGGTAAATCCTTGTCCTACTTTGCCAATAAAGACAATTTCTCCCTTAATGAGGCAGCCAAGTTGAAAAAATGCATTTCTTTCATCATAGCTCAAAAGGAAAAAGGTTGCGATCTGCATATTTTTGACTTTTAGCCACTGTTTTGTTCGTTTTCCCTCATACCAAAAGCTGTCTTTTCTTTTGGCAACAATCCCTTCGCCGGCGTCAGCTCCTACTTCCTCCCAAACAATATGGGAGTCTTCATAAATATGAATCATTTGTAGAAAAGACGGATCACCCATTTGGGAAAAAAATTGGGATAGTTTCTTTTTTCGATCGAATAACGGTTTAGTTACTAGAAGTTCCCCTTGTTCCATTAATAAATCAAACGCCATAAATGTTGCTGGTGTAGTTTTGCTTGCTTTAGCAATTTTTTCGGGTGTCTTAAGCCTTCCGCGTTTTTGAATTTGCTCAAAGCTAGCTTTTTGCTTTGTTTCTAGAATACACAATTCTCCATCTAAAATGATCGGCGTGTTTATTTTGGGCAGTAGGGGGGTAAAGCCGTCAATAATTTCGGGAAACTGGTCATTTAGCTCGTTTAAATTACGACTAATAATGTGCAAATGAGTTTCATAAAGATAAATAAGTGCCCGAAAACCATCGTATTTCACTTCATACAACCATTCAGCCCCGTTAGGGATTTCTGTGACTAATGAAGGGAGCATTGGTTTTAATAACTTCACTTTAACCAGTCGCTTTCTTTTTTCGAGTTGTTTTTGGTTTTTTTGGTTTTGTTTGATCAATACTCGCTTGCAATGCCTCCATTAAATCGACAACATTTGTCTGTGGAGCTTCTTTTGCTGCTTTTACCTCGTTTCCATTAATTTTTGCCTGGATTAAGTCCATTAAAGCGGTACGATAATCATCCGTATATTTTTCAGGTTCAAATGGAGTTGTTAATTGTTCGATCAATTGAATAGCGGTATCGATTTCTTTTTTGCTTAATTCGATTTGTTCAGGAACTCCCGGTACTTGAGTGACATTTCTTACTTCATCCGGAAAGTAGATCGTTTCAAGAATAAGTGCATTTTTATAAACGCGGACAACTGCTAAATGTTGTTTGGAACGAATCGTAATTTTGGCAACGCCGATTTTTCCGGATTGTTCCATTGCATGCTTTAGAAGCATATATGCTTTTTGCCCGTTATCATTTGGACCAATAAAGTACGAGCGGTCGAAATAAATGGGATCGATTTCTTCAAGGCTGACAAAATCAATAATCTCAACACTTTTATTTTGCTCTTGCTCGAGTTTATCTAAGTCTTCTTCTGCTAATATGACAAATTTTCCAGGCTCGTATTCGTAGCCTTTCACAATTTCATCGTTGGTAACTTCCTTATTACAAATAGGACAATTACGTTCATATTTGATTGGACTATTACATTCTTTATGAATCATTCTAAGTTTTATATCTTTATTTTCTGTGGCAGCAAATAATTTGATGGGGATATGAACTAAACCAAAACTGATGGAACCTTTCCACATTGTATGCAAAATATGTCACTCCTTTTAAGAAAGAAATATCATTATGTAGTATGCTCGTCTTAATTATTTTAAACAAAAAGTTTGTCTAAACATTACTAAAAATATTCCTTGTCAGGAAAATCTTATAGAGTTAATAATGAAGAAGAATTAGTTGATTTAGGTAAAGGAAGTGTTTAAAATTCAGCCACAATTTCAAAATTCGTTTAGAAAACAACTTAACTCATTACGAAACATAAAACTAAAGGCAATATTACTCATTTGTTTGTGTGTTTATTTACTAGCGGTTATTTATATTACGTTATTTGCCTGGAACTATGGTGCCTCATTAGGTCCAGTTGGACCAGGAGGAAGAAATTATAATATGATTCCATTTCGCAGTATTTATCGAATTGCCATTTTTAGTCCGACAATTGTCGATCCAATTATCATATTAATTGGCGATATTATTTTGTTTCTTCCCTTCGGTTTTCTATTGCCTATTGCCATTAGAAAATTAAGAACATCAGTTCAAGCAACAACAATACTAGGCATGTTATTTTCACTAGCAATTGAAACAAGTCAATTTGTATTTACATTTCGAGTTTCAAATATTGATGATGTCATGTTAAATACATTAGGTGCTTTTATCGGTGCACTATTAATCAAGCTGTGTTTTTTTCTTAAGACTAAAATTATTTACTTTCAAACATAAAAAGGATGACCAAAGTAAAAAAGACACTTACTGGTTAATCCTTTTTTTACACTAAAATATTCGTTAGGCACTGTCAGTTGGGTATATAACACACCATTTTCCTGGAATTTAACCAAATTCTGTTATATCGGAATAGAACAATAAACGTCGAAAAATAGATGAATTTGATGAACGAAAAAGTTTGAAGCACAACTTTCAACGTAATAGAATAGACAGTATTACATCACTTTTTTACTGTTTGTCTTAAATTTGTAGCGATGTAGTTTAATTGTAGTTATGAAAATTTAATTCCTAAGTATCAAGAAAATAAAGGTAGTAGTCCTATGTTTTCTTTATACAAAAATAATATTTTTTTGGGGGGTTTTTTCATGAATATGGATTATGGGAAAATGACAATAAGCGAGATTATTGATTACTATGAAAGAGTGAGAAACTACATTGATCAAGGGTTTCGTGTAGAAGGATTACAAGATGAATTAACCTTAATTTCAAAAACATTAAAAGGAAAAGGAACAGAGATGAATGGTACAAAATTAGCCCAATATTTAGGGGAAATTGAAGGATATTTGAAAAGTATTCGTCACTAAAATAATGGTGAATATATTAAGTAAGTATCGCTCCGCTTGCTTTTCCCAAGGAGCTAGGTGGCGAATTTTAGTAAAAGCAGCTCACGTCCGTGGGCTGCTTTTAACTACAATTTGAAGTTTTGCTCCTTTCAAATTATGTGAGAAAATTTACGGTGAAAATGTTACTATAGAGGGGAAGTTTTTATACTATTGAGGATAATATATTTGAATTTTGAAAGATGTCTAGCGCCGAGCGCCAGCGGCTCGAGGTCAAATAACCTGTCAGGTAAAAAGTGAAAAACCGCACTTTTTCCTGCCAGAACATTTGCTTTTCGCCGCTTAGCGGCGCTCTATGCTTTTCTTAAAGGATGGTGGTTAAATGAGTCAATTTGTTTCTAGTATTGAGGATATTGAAAAAAAAATTGAAAAATGGACTGAAACTATCGAAGTAGTTCAAGAAGGTCAATTACTAAGAGTTTTACAAATGCTTGATAAAGTTCATGAACAAACGTCAAAGACAACAGAGTTAAAAGCTAAGCTGTATGCGATGATCGCTTATGCTAGATTTGTAAGAGTGAAGGAGCTTGACCAAGTGACGTTAAGTTGGTTAAATAGAGCAATGGAAGTTGACGCTCAAGATCGACTGATAAATGAAACTTATATAAGAATTTATTTTATGCTTCTTCAGGCACCATTGCTTCCGCAACAGTTTCCACAAATTCGCGAAACTGATCATGGAAATGCCAAAAAAAAGTTGGCGAATGATTATTTAAATTTAGCTAATGAATTTTTCGAACAGGCTGCGTATTTTAAAGGTATTATTGAGTCTTTGCTTCAAGCGGGAAGGCGATTGGCTGATGATGAAAAAATCAAGAAACTCGAGACTTTAGCTAAAATACTACAGCAATTAAAAAAAGAAGTAAGAACAATTGTTAAGACAACGGAAGCTTATTCAGATTCCGAAAATGGGATTTATTATTCTTCTGCCCAACTTACTGAGGTGAAAAAAACAATTGCTCAAATTGAATCATTACATAAAAAGTGGTTAGAAACAATTGGACAGGCTAATGCTGAAAAGGCACAAACTGAAAACTCTGCGTTAAGACAATTACAGAAAATGATTGGCTTAACAGAAGTGAAAGAAAGAGTTGAAAAACTCTATCATTACTTAATGTATCAAAAAGTCCGCAAAGAAAAAGGGTATCATCTTAAAGATGAGTTAAGCTTAAATATGATACTAACAGGCAATCCAGGCACGGGGAAAACAACATTAGCTAGATTATTAGCAAAAATTTACTTTGAACTAGGGATCTTACCCCGGGAAGAAGTAATTGAAGTTGATCGTTCCCATTTAGTAGGTGGTTTTGTCGGTCAAACAGAAGAAAACACGATGAATATTATTAAACAAGCAGTAGGCGGGGTTCTTTTCATCGATGAGGCATATAGCTTAAAAAGAGAAGGAAGCAGCGGGACTGATTATGGTCAAACGGCGATTGACACGCTTGTGTCAGCAATGACTAGCAGCGAATATGCTGGAAAGTTTGCGGTGATTTTAGCAGGGTATCCTGAAGAAATGCGGCAATTCTTATGGGCTAACCCAGGACTTAGAAGTCGCTTTCCTGAAAGCAATCATATTCATTTACGTGACTATACTGTTACTGAGTTAATCGAAATAGCGGAACTAGTAGCGATTGATAATGATTTTACATTTTCAGAAGCAGCAATGATTGAATTGCGAAAGCGAATTGAAACCGAGCAAGTGGATGCTTCATTTGGAAATGCAAGAACTGTAAAAAATATTGTTCTTGATGCCATTTTTCAAAAAGGGTCGGTTGTTGGGCTTCAAGAACCGTTTCAAAATGCTGATTTTACAATTTTAAATAAAGAAGATGTGATCGGCAAACTACAGGTGGAAGAAGATATTGCAGGAATTGACCAACTTGAAGGTCTCGTTGGCTTACAAGAAATTAAACAAGAAGTTAAGTCTTTAATATCGTTTGTTAAAGTGCAACAACTTCGTCGCGAAAAGAAATTGCCAACGGTTCCGCTGCAACTCCATTCTGTTTTTACTGGTAACCCCGGTACGGGGAAAACAACGGTTGCCAACATATTTGCAAAGATTTTAAAAGAATTAGGTTTATTAAAAAGAGGCCATCTTGTTGTAGCTGGGAGAGGAGATCTCGTTAGTGGATATATAGGGCAAACGGCTTTAAAAACAAAAAAACTACTTCGTGAAGCGTTAGGTGGCGTTTTATTTATTGATGAGGCATATTCTTTAGTTGGCAATCAAGGAGATTTTGGCAAAGAAGCGATTGATACATTAGTTGAAGAAATGACAAAATATCATGATAATCTAGTGGTGATTTTAGCAGGGTATCCGAATGAGATGGAAAGACTGATAAAATGTAACCCAGGCCTAGAATCACGGTTTAAAAAGTTTTTCCATTTTACTGATTATTCAACTGATCAATTGGTAGAAATGGTAGGACTTAATGCAAAGCAATACGGGTATACGATAATGGGAGATGTTTACAGCTACTTGCAAACAAAAATAGCAGAACTTAGCCCAACAGGAAATGGACGTTATGCCAAAGATCTTGTAGATTTTGCGATCCAACAACATTCGCATCGAATTATGAAACATGATAAAGAGTTAACGACAAATGAATTGACACAATTAATATTAGAAGACTTTACGAAATCATTTTGAGGAGGAAAATGGTGTTTATTTCGTCTACAAAAATTGAAGTTCGCTATGCGGAAACAGATCAAATGGGAATTGTTTACCATGCGAATTATCTTGTTTGGTGTGAAATTGGGCGAACGAAGTTATTAGAAGAGGTTGGTTTAAAATATGCCGGAATGGAACAAGAAGGGGTATTATCGCCCGTTTTAAATCTACAAATTTCCTATAAATATCCAGCAAGATACGGTGAAACGGTTGAAATTAAGACGTGGGTTGAACAGTATAATGGCATTAAAGTGACGTATGGTTATGAAGTTGTAAACGAAACTGGAACAATTTGCGCGACTGCAACAAGTGAACATGTTTGTGTAACTAAAGAATCATTTCGACCTATCTCGATGAAACGAAAGTTTCCATTGCTGCATGAAACGTACGAAAAAATTAAGATGCAATGAGCCAATGCATAATACTTGCTTGTAAGGATAAAATAAATTTGCATTGCAATTTATTGAATCTAACGATAAGGAGACTGCATTCATGGCAAAACCAGATAATCGTAAAAATAATGTTGAACGCTTAGAACAAATGGTCAGTAATACGATTGAAAATTTAGAAGAAGCTCATAAGACGTTGCAAAATGAGGATTTAAATCAAAGAGAACGCCAAGCGATTGAAGCAAAAAATCAACGACGTGAACAAAGTATTGGTAACTTTAAATCCGAAATAAAGGATGAAATGGCAGCGCGAGAAAATGGTCAAATCTAATAAGAAAAGCGTAGAGCGCCCAACTAGCGGCTACAAGCACCATTAGGTTAGGATCTTCCTAGCCTTTTTGTTTTAGTTTGTTGAAGGATAGGATAAGAAAAAAATCTTTGATATATATTCTGACAAAAAAATGTGTATAAAATTAAATAAGTGGTAAAATGAATACATCTATACAGTTTTTGGGGAGGTAAATTATGGACGAGATGCAAAAAAAAATCATTGAAGCAATGAAAGTAAAGCCGTCAATCGATGTCAAAGCAGAAATTGGCCAACGTGTCCAATTATTAAAGCAATACATACTGAAGACAAAGATGAAAGGCTATGTTTTAGGAATTTCAGGGGGACAAGATTCTACTTTAACAGGGAAATTATGCCAAATGGCAATTGATGAGCTTAATGCCGAAGTTGGAGACAATTCGTATCTGTTTATTGCTGTTCGACTTCCTTATGGGAAGCAACAAGACGAACAAGATGCGCAAGATGCAATCAAATTTATTGAACCAACGAAGAAAATAACCGTAAATATTAAAGATGCTGTCGATGCATCTGTACAAGCATTTACAAATGCAACGGGTAATCAGTTGACTGATTTCATGAAAGGAAATACGAAAGCTAGAGAAAGAATGAAAGCACAATACGATATTGGAGCTTATTATCAATGTCTAGTTGTTGGCACTGATCATTCGGCTGAAGCAATTACTGGCTTCTTTACAAAGCATGGGGATGGAGCTTGTGATATAGTTCCTATTTTTGGATTAAACAAACGTCAAGGGAAGCAACTACTTAAATATTTAGGTTGTCCTGAACATCTATATTTAAAAGCACCAACAGCAGATTTAGAAGATGACAAGCCTGGCTTACCAGATGAGGTATCTTTAGGTTTTACATATGAAAACATTGATGATTATTTAGAAGGAAAACAAGTCCCACCAGAAATTCAAGCAAAAATTGAAACAAGATTTAAAGTAACTGAACATAAACGTCAAGGTGCTGTTAGTCTTTTTGACCCTTGGTGGAAATAGATAAAAGCGCAAGGGGGCTTTTGGTGAAAAACGCTGATTTACATCTGCATACGACAGCATCTGATGGTGGCTATTCACCAAAAATGCTAGTTCGTAAATGTAAAGAAGTTGGCTTACAATATATTGCGATCACTGACCATGATACGGTAAGTGGCGTTGCTGAAGCTGTAAGTGAAGGGAAAAAACTAGGAATTATCGTCATTCCTGGAATTGAATTTTCAACGAAAGAAAATGGAATAAGTGTTCATATCCTTGGTTATGGCATCAATCTCAATGATAAGTTATTTTTAAAGATGTTAGAGGATCAGCAACAAATGCGAAAAAAACGGATGGAAGAAATGGTTAGTAAATTTACTAAGCTGAACATCCATTTAGAGCAAGAACAAATTTTAAGAGAAGCCGATGGTGGCAGTATTGGTAGGCCACATGTAGCGAAAGCACTTGTGAAAATGGGGATTGTCCAAAACGTTGCAGCAGCATTTGAGCTCTATTTAGGAGAAGGGAAACCTTGTTATGTCAAAAAAGAGCGTGAAATGTCACCAATTGAAGCTTTAAATTGGATTAAAATTGCTAAAGGCGTAGCAATTGTTGCTCATCCAGTTTATTATGACTTAGATGATAAAATTGATGAATGGGTTGCTAGTGGTCTTCTTCATGGCGTCGAAGTGTATCATCGAGATCATGATTTGCAAGTTCAAACCCATTATGAGCAATTGATTCAAGAAATTGAAGCAAGGCGGAATGTTCAATTACTGCGAACCGGTGGTTCGGACTTTCATCACGAAGACTATGGTAGAGTGTGGCAACCGTTAGGAGAAACACGAATCGAAAATCAATTAGCGTTAAACTTACTTGCACAAATTAAAGAAAAAACCTAAAGAATAGAATGACTATTCTTTAGGTTTTTTCACTTCACTAGTAGCATCAATTAAATGATTAGTAAGCGCTTGTGAGGCGAGTTGATCAGCTTCTTTATTTTTACTGCGATCGATTGCTTCAAATGAAACTGTAAGCCCAAGTGTTGAAATTTTTTCATCAATTCGATCAAGCCAGCGTGTATGTTCTGCTTCGTAACACGGCCATTCACCTTTTGCTTGATTAATAACTACTAGTGAATCTCCTTTAATTGTCACCGGAAGACGATGAACACCTAAATTTTCGAGCTCTAATAAAGCTGTCCATAAGGCGGCAAATTCCGCTTCATTATTTGAAGCTAATTGGTTAAGTAATTTGTTCTTTCGCAATCGATAGTTTTTTTCGTTTTGTTCGTAATAAATAACAACACCGACTCCTGCTAACCGTTGTTCTTCATGAAAACCGCCATCAAAATAAACGAGGATATTATGTGGCTCGCCTTTTAAACTTTCTAAATATTTCTTTAAATGTTTTTTGAGCCAGGAAGCTCCAGTTTCATCAAGAAACTCAATGGTTATTACACGCTGCGTTTTTTCGAGATCTTCACTTAAAAAAAGAGCTTCTTGAACAGACATAAATTCTGTTGTTAATTCATATTTATTAGTCCCTTGTTTTGGCTTATATAAAATCTCTAAACGTAATTTCATCAATTTTTCTCCTTTTTGTCTGTAAATATGTAAGAAATAATTGCGAATTTAATAAAAACATGATAACTTATTTATTTAATAGGGTTCAACAATAATAGAATTATTTATTTTCCTATCTTTATTAATTACCCTTTAAAATAATAATATCCAAGCTGATAAAAGTAGTGAAAGTAGATTAGAGGAGTGACTGTTTAATGCCAATTAAAATTCCTGATGGCTTACCGGCTAAAGAAATTTTACAGAAAGAAAATATCTTCGTTATGGATGAAAGCAGAGCTTTTACCCAAGATATTCGACCATTAAAAATTGTAATTTTGAATTTAATGCCAGTAAAGGAAGTGACAGAAACACAATTACTTCGGCTGCTTGGGAATACTCCTTTACAAGTAGAAATAACATTTATTCACCCGGAAACCCATCAATCAAAAAATACGTCTTTACAACATTTAACAGCGTTCTATCAAACATTTGCTGATATTAAACATCAAAAGTATGACGGGATGATTATTACAGGAGCTCCAATTGAGAAACTTTCGTTTGAAGACGTCACCTATTGGGATGAATTAACACAAATAATGGATTGGACTGTTTCCAACGTTACTTCGACATTACATATATGCTGGGGAGCACAAGCCGGTCTTTATCATCATTACGGTGTTCCTAAGTATATATTGGAAGAGAAAGTATTTGGCGTCTTTCCACATACAATTACGAACCGTAAAGTGAAACTATTACGAGGGTTTGATGACGAATATGTTGTCCCTCAATCTCGTTATACTGAAGTAAGAAGAGAAGACATTGAAGGTATTTCTGAAATCGAAATTTTATCTGAGTCACAGGAATCCGGTATTAACATTGTTGCCTCTAAAAACGGCAAACAGATTTTCATTACAGGACATTTTGAGTATGATGCGATTACATTAAAACGAGAATATGAAAGAGACATTGAGAAAGGCTTAGCAATTTGCTGTCCAATGCATTATTTTAAAAATAATGACCCTAGTTTAGAACCTCGTTTTCGTTGGCGTGCTCATGCCAATTTAGTTTTTTCAAATTGGTTAAATTACTATTTATACCAAGAAACACCCTATGATTTATCAAAATGAACTTATTTATTGCAACTTAAAAACTTAGATTAATTGCGAAGAGGCTGTGCTTATGTTCAGCCTCTTTTATACGTACGTTAGATGACGTCTACAAGTTTATAATGTGATAATGTTACTTCAGCAATCGTTTCATAATTGTTTTCTGCTAACCACTCAATAAATAAGTCAACTATTTGTGTATCCCATTGTGTCCCTTTTTCAGCGTTTAATATTTCGACTGCTTGTAATGCACTCATTCCTAACCGGTATGGACGGTTTGATGTCATTGCATCAAAAGCATCAGCAACAGCAATAATTCTTCCGTTAATTGGGATATTATCACCACATAAATTGTCCGGATAACCCTTCCCGTCCATTCGTTCATGATGGGAACGGATTCCTGCTAACAGTGGGGTAATGATTTCTTGAGGTTGAATTTTTAACATAATCGCTTCCCCGATTGAAGGATGCTTTTGGATATGTTCAAACTCTTCATAGGTAAGCTTCCCTTTTTTATGCAAAATTTCATCAATAACGCCAATCTTACCGATATCATGAAGAAGAGCGGACTTTTTTAAAATTGATAGTTCATCGTTGGTTAAGTTTGCTTTTTTTCCAATTTCTACTGCGTAAGTTGCAACCCGCACAGAATGACCTGCCGTGTAAGGATCTCTAGCATCAAGTATTGTTGCTAGTGTAATAAAAAAGCTTTCAATTAATTGTTGGTTATTTTCTTCTTTTTGTTTTAAACCTCTGACCATGTGATTAAAACCAATAATAACTTTTGAAAATTCATCTGAATAAAAATCATGTGCTTCAACGTTATAATTTCCTAACATCACGCAATTTAGTTTTTCATGTAATTGTTTTAACGGATCTGTAATATATGAATACAATAGCCAAGCTCCATACGTTCCTAAAATAATGGAAAGGAATAGTGAGATTGCGGCCCAATTCCAATACCCTTTAGAAATTGTTCCTGTAATTTGTTCTAGTTGAATTTGGGTGGCAAGGGCAAATATGACGAGTGGAAATGTTCCAATTAAGAACGTACTTATTAAAAACTTGGTGCGAATACTTACGAGCATTTTTCCGTTTAATGATAAACGATGTTGGTGTGTTTCTTTTGCTATCCGTTTGAGTTCAGTTATGACTGGTTGAATGGCATTTGATGTTAAGAAAAACTCAATCATTGCATGAATACCAACAATAATTAAAATACCAATTGTTACAAATATTACATAAATTCCGGGAATGGTTACAAACCCTTGCTGAATTGCTACGATCATAAGTACGATGATTGGAATTGAAATTCCAATAAAACGTGGTCCTAGTATTCGATAGCCAGATAAACTTGGTATGCGATGGGTTTGGATATAAGCAATATTTAATAAAGGTAGCGATGGGTTTTCGGTTGTTAAGGCAGCTTTAATCGGTTGAATGTACCGATGAAATGTAAGGTATTCAAAGAAAAACATAATAATTATCGAAATTGCTAAAATGCCAAACAGGACAATTAAGTCATGCAAAGATATTGTTGTCATGTTGAGCCCAATGACAATGCCGATAATCGCCATTGCTGACCCTAATAAGTAATTTTTCAATAATTCAACTATAAATGTTTTGTAAATTTTCATTTTTTATCACTCACTTTTTTAGGAAACTAATGAAAGAAAGACGTGATGTAAGGTAACTACAACCAGGAAAAGATAAGAGTATTAGAAATATAGTAGGAGTTATGTTTGAATAGAAAAACACTAAACAAAGTATATCTAATTAATGGTAATTTAGGGAAAGAAAAAGCAAAGATTTTCCAAACATTAAGTGACAATTTTTAGTCATTAGACAACTAAAAAGTAACCTAGCTTTGTAAGTAATCTAATCTTGTGAGTTAAATACCGCAAAAAATATGGAATTAGGCAGGAAAAATTAGTTTTTTCTTGAAATTTGTTATTATAGAAATAAGTAGACACTACTTTTTAAATTAAAGATATAGAATAGTTTACTTTTATATGGAAAAAATTTTATTATATAATATTATATTGGTAGGAATAATAAATTTTTCAAGCAGGTGCTCTGCGCTTTTCTATGCTGTCTAGCTCCGAGCACCAGCCTCTCGAGGTCAAATAACCTTCCAGAAAAAAGTGAAAAACCGCACTTTTATCTGGAAGAACATTTGCTTGTCGGGGCTAAGCAGGTGCTCTGCGCTTTTCTTAATATAGTACATAATTGAGGAGATGCAAAATGTCAAGTAAGGAATTTGTTATTGGGATTGATGTTGGATCAACAACAGTAAAAGCAACTGTTATTGATTCCTATTCTAAAGAAATATTGTGGTCAAAATATAAACGTCATCATACGAGACAAGCTGAATTAGTTTTGGACTTTTTAACGGAAATATGCGAAACACACCAAATAACAAGCGAAGTAGATGTACGGGTGTTTATGACGGGTTCAGGGGCCTTACCGTTAACAGAAGTCATTGGAGCTAAATTTGTTCAAGAAGTGAATGCAGTTACAATGGCAGTGGAAGAACTGCATCCAAATGCCGGAAGTGTTGTTGAACTTGGTGGTCAAGATGCAAAAATCATTATTTTTAAGGAAAATGAAACAACAGGTGGAAAACATGCGATTACTTCGATGAATGACAAGTGTGCCTCAGGTACAGGGGCAACGATTGACAAGTGTTTGATCAAGGTAGGCATGAACGAACAGGAAGTGATGAATCTCCGTTTTGATGATACGAAGCTGCATCATGTAGCTGCAAAATGTGGTGTTTTCGCGGAAACGGATATCGTTAATTTAACGAAAACAGGGATCCCAGCTGGTGAAATTATGTGTTCATTAGCAGATGCGATCGTCCTGCAAAACATTTCCGTTTTAAGTCGTGGCAATACATTAAGACATGAGGTCATTCTTTTAGGGGGTCCAAATACATACTTACCTTTTTTACAAGATTGTTGGAAAAAACGAATTCAGGAAGTTTGGGACGAAAGAAATTATCAATATCCTAAACATATAAGTATTGATGAACTTATTTATGTTCCCTCTAACTCGCAATATTATGCAGCGTTTGGAGCGGCAATCTACGGTTTATATGAGCCTAAAAATGTTGGGTTGTTTAAAGGAGTTAAAGGTTTAAAAGAATACATTATGTTTGGGAGAAAAGCGAAATTAGGTGAAACGGCTGGCCCCCCACTCGTTAACACTAAAGAGGAACTAGCGGAATTTAAATCACAGTACCAAATACCGTCTTTTGCAAAAGCAACTTTTTCAAAAGGTGAGTCAGTTCGGGCGATTTTAGGAGTTGACGGTGGTTCAACTTCATCAAAGGCTGTCTTAATTGATGAAAATGGAAAAGTGTTATATAAAGCTTATCAACTCTCAAAAGGTAATCCGCTTCAAGATACAAAAGAATTACTAAAATCTTTAAAAGAGCAAACAGAGGAAAATGGAGCAAGTCTAGAGATTATTGGGTTTGGAGCAACTGGTTATGCATCTGATGTATTAGAAAAAACATTATATGCGGACGTTAATATAGTTGAAACAGTTGCTCATATGCAAAGTGCGGTTCATTTTTGTGGGAATGTTGATGTGATTTGTGATGTAGGTGGTCAAGATATTAAAGTATTATTTCTGAAAAATGGTGAAATTCGGAACTTCCGCTTATCAAATCAGTGTTCAGCTGGAAATGGGATGCTTTTGCAAGCGATGGCCGATCAGTTTGGAATACCAATTCATGAATATGCAGAAAATGCCTTTCGAGCAGAGCTTTCGCCAAAGTTTTCTTATGGTTGTGCCGTCTTTCTTGATACCGATCGGGTAAACTTTCAAAAAGAAGGATATTCAAAAGAAGAATTGTTAGCAGGTCTCGCCTTTGTTTTACCGAAAAATATTTGGCAATATGTTGTTCAAATTCCACGTATGGCTGAATTAGGGAAGCGGTTTGTTTTACAAGGAGGTACACAGCATAATTTAGCTGCTGTAAAAGCACAAGTAGATTATATTAAGGAACGTGTTCCAGACGCTGAAATATTTCTCCATCCACATACAGGTGAAGCTGGTGCTCACGGGGCAGCTATGGAGGCTC
This sequence comes from Anaerobacillus sp., assembly GCA_036676095.1. Taxonomy (GTDB): domain Bacteria; phylum Bacillota; class Bacilli; order Bacillales; family Anaerobacillaceae; genus Anaerobacillus. The sequence continues at coordinate 28,679 of JAKFDP010000070.1, forward strand.
TTCGAGTTATAAAAAGAAAGGGAAAAACTTCGTTTGTTGGCTTACATGCTGCCCTACATATTGAATATACGACACGTAATGATCAAACAACCGTGTGTCATTTTTGTCCTAACCAATGTAGCCGTACATTTATTGATACGACTACGCCTGACGGTAGTACGGCTAGATACATCTCGGGTTTTAGTTGTGAAAAAGGGACAGTGGAGGATAAAGTAGCGGTTATTGATCTTGTAAAAAAACGGAATGATCAATTAAAGCAATATCCTAATTTAGTTGATTATGAAGCAAAACGAATGTTTGAACCAATAGTTGAAGTTCAACCATTACCATCTGAAGTTGAGTCTGTTGAGGATATAAAATTTAAAAAACGCTTGCTTCCTTTTGTAGAACCTAAAAAAATTATCTTTGAACGTAAGTTTCGGCGTTCGAGTAAGGAAGCAATGGAAAAGCGAAAAACAATCAAAATTGGCATTCCTCGTGTTCTGGGCATTTGGTCAACTGCCCCTTTTTGGAGAGCATATTTTGAAACGCTTGGCTTAGAGCGAAAACATTTGATTTTTAGTGATTATACAAGTGAAACTTTATGGATGAAGGGTGGAAAATATGGTTCAGTAGATCCGTGTTATCCAGCAAAAGTTACTCAAGCTCATATTCATAACTTACTAACAATCCAGCATGATAAACACCAGTTAGATTATATTTTTTTCCCGTGTATTACGCATTTACCAACCTATTTAGAAAAGGTGATGGATACCGCAAGTTGTCCAATCGTAAGCGGGTCACCAAATGTGATAAAAGCAGCTTTTACAAAAGAAACTGATTTCTTCAAAGTAAAAAATATTACGTACCTTGATCCGGCTGTAACCTTTGCCGAAATGAATTTTATGAAATTACAACTATTTGAAGCATTTGAATCAATATTAGCGATTACTGAAGATGAAAATAATTTTGCGGTGGATCAAGGTTTACTAGCAATGGAACTATTCGATAAAGAAATGGAAGAAAAGGGGAAAGCGATCTTAGATGATGTTGAGAAAAATGGCAAACTTGCGCTCTTGATGATTGGTAGACCATACCATTCAGATCCAGGACTTAATCATCGTGTTCTTGAGGAATATCAAGTAAAAGGGTATCCAATATTGTCAATCCGTTCGATCCCTAAAGATGAAAAATGGCTTGCAAAATATTTTCGTGCTGATTTACAAGCGAAGCGAATCTCAACTCCATTTGAAATAAATGATGTTTGGCCAGAAAATTTTAGTACCAATAGTGCCCAAAAAGTCTGGGCAACTAAGTTTGCTGCTCGACATCCAAACATTGCTCTATTGGACTTATCAAGCTTTAAGTGTGGGCATGATGCCCCAATTTATGGTATTGTTGATTCGATCACAGGAACAGCCAATATACCATATTCAGCCCTTCATGATATTGATGCGAATAAACCATCAGGTTCTATTAAAATTCGTGTCAAGACTTATCATCATTCCTTAAAATTAAGGGAAGAGCTATTAGAGGATGTCCAAGAAGCAAGAATACAACGAAAAGAAGTCTTAAAAAATATGCTGATCGAAGAAACGAGTTAGGTTTGTTAGGGGGGATTTGCTTATGCCAACAAAGGTTGAAAACGATAATGTTCAATTCATTGATCGAAAGCAATGGTATGATCCAAATGGACGCCAATTTTCAAAAAAAGAAAAACAGACAACGACGATTTTATTTGGAGGCTTAACTATTATGCATGACACGCTAATCGAGGCGGCAATTCGTAGTCTCGGTTATAAGATAAAAGCGTTAGATTGTCCAGATATCACTTCGTTACAAATTGGCAGAGAATTCGGAAATCGTGGTCAATGTAATCCAACTTATTACACTGTAGGTAATCTAATCAAATATTTAAAACAGTTAGAAGCTAATGGACAAACAAAAGAAGAAATTATTAAAAATTACGTCTTTATTACTAGTGGTTCTTGTGGACCGTGTCGATTCGGGACGTATGTAACCGAATATCGCAAAGCACTTCGCGATGCTGGTTTTCATGGCTTCCGTGTCTTACTTTTTCAACAGCAATCAGGGATACAGCAAGCTACAGGAGACGAAAATGCACTTAAGTTAAATTCAACTTTTTTTTTCGCCTTGTTAAAAGCTATTTTTATTGGCGATATTATCAATATTTTAGGATATCGGATTCGTCCTTATGAGATTGAACCGGGTTCAACAAACAAAGTGATTGAAGATAGTAAGAAAAAACTTTATGCGGCATTATTAAATAAAAAGCCACTGATTCCTGTCTTACTTAGTTGTAAAGCTGCTTTTCAAGCAATCAAAGTGGATTGGTCAAAAGTGAAACCTAAAGTAAGCGTCATTGGTGAGTTTTGGGCGATGACAACAGAAGGTGATGGAAACTATAAATTGCAACAATTTTTAGAAGCAGAAGGAGCAGAGGTAGAAATCCAGCCAGTTACTGCCTGGATTTTATTTTTAATTTGGGAAGGGAACTTTGACACGAAGCGAAGAATCGATTTAAAGAAGTATGATCAAGGGAAACTTGGTCTAGATGGGAAAAAACCGCACCGAAAATTGCTGAAATTAGCGATTAGTGAACGTCTTGTGCGCGGTATGTTCCAATATTATGCAAAATTATTAGGACTTCATTACTACAACTTACCTGATATGAACCAAATTGCGAAATACGCACACCAATATTATGATAACCATAACCGTGGTGGAGAAGGCCATATGGAAGTCGGCAAACTTATTTTAAACGTAACAAAGAAAAAAGCAAACATGACCATTTCGGTTAAGCCATTTGGTTGTATGCCATCTTCTGGAGTTTCAGACGGTATCCAGTCATACATTACTGAAAAATTTCCAGAGGCGATCTTTTTACCAATTGAAACTACAGGTGATGGTGCCGTCAACGTATATAGTCGGGTTCAAATGATGTTATTTAAGGCAAAACAAGCTGCCGAAAAAGAATATCAAGAAGCATTAAGAGCGAAAAGAATTGAGCATATGGAACTTAATGAACAAATTGCGCTCAAGCATTCATTTAAACAAAAGGTAGCATGTTCTGCAGCAAATGTTTTATATAATTTCTAATTAAGAAAAGCGTAGAGCGCCCGTCTAGCGGCTCGGAGCTAGACATCTTTCAAAATTATCTGTTTTCTTACCTTTCCAAAAAACTTGGCTAATAGCCAAGTTTTTTGAAGTTTTCATTCATTTTATCTTTAGAATTAGTGGAATAGTTCTTTGTTCCTTTTACTTTTTGGAAATGGTATAATAATTCATGCTTTCAATAAGCTTTTCAATAATTAAAAAGATAGGTGTTGAGGAAATATGGATGAAATGGAAGTATTAATGAACGTTGATAAAATTGTTCCATATTTTCAACCGATAGTAAGTGCAACTGAGCAAAAAGTAATCGGTTATGAAGTTCTTGGAAGAATTAATTTAAATAATGAAGTGAAAAGTTTAGGAGACTTTTTTCATAATCCGAGTATTCCTGATGAATATATTATTGAAGTTGATGAACATATTCAACATTTAGCTTTCGATTACTATTGTTGTCAAGGGAACTTTAATACATATTTATTTTTAAATTGCAATCCGAATATTTTAATGAACAATGATGAGAATATTGAAAAATTGGTGCATCGGATTAAGTCTTATGAACCACGAGGATTGAAACTTGAAAAAATTGTTTTGGAAATAAGAGAATACGATTATGCTGGCAATTTATCTCAATTAGGACATTTAATTATGTATCTTAAAAGCTTAGGTTTTCGAATTGCCATCGATGATGTTTGGAAAGGTGGCAGTAATTTAGATCGAATTGTTCAACTTGAACCAGACATTATCAAGGTGGATTTAAATTTTATTAATGGTGCAACGATGACTCAAGCAAATCGTGATGTCTTATATTCTATTTCCACGTTTGCCCGGAAAATTGGGGCAACGCTATTGTTTGAAGGAATTGGAGATTTAACGAAATTAAATGCAGCGTGGCGGTACAATGGTCGTTATTATCAAGGTTTTTATTTAGCAACACCCGCTCCACAATTTGTAGACGACGAGTGTTGTAAAGTAACCCTTCAAAGTCAATTTCAACAATTTATTAAAATTGAACGAAATAAATTGAATAATTTATATCTTTTTACAGAAAATTTAAATAATCGGCTCGAATTAGTTATAAAGAAGGAAAAAAAACAGGATTTAGATGATTTAATCAAAGCAGTGGCAACAAATTTTAGCGATGTTTGCTTCCGCCTGTATGTTTGTGATCAATATGGGTTTCAAAAATCTTCAAACTACGTAAGAAAAAATAATGATTGGCAATCACATGAAGACTATATCGGGAAAAATTGGAGTTGGCGCCCTTACTTTCTGGAAACAATTGTTCGAATGCAATATGAAAAGCGCGGAATACTTTCAGATCTTTATAGTGATCTTGAAACACAAGAATTCATTCGGACGTTTTCTTATCCGATTAATAAAGAACTTTATTTATTTCTCGATATTCCTTACGCATTTCTCTTTGAAACTGAAGGATTGTTATATTAATAGTTTGAGGCTTAACGGTTTGGTCTCTCCCATAGGAGTACACGATGAAATCAACAATTAACTTAAAGGCACTATTATTTTTTTATTTTTCAGCGATGACGATCATTACTAGTTATTTACCGATTTACTTTCAGGAAAGTGGGTTAACGGGAAGGCAAATTGGTTTTTTATTAGCAGTAGGTCCATTTGCCGCAATGATTTTTCAACCGTTTTGGGGATTTCTAATTGATAAATATAAAACAGCAAAAAAAATTCTGATTTTATGTATCATTGGAGCCATCTGTGCTTCCTTATTTTTGTTTCAAAGTTTGCCGTATTATTTGTTAATTTTTGCGGTTTTTATTTTTTATACGTTTTTGGCTCCTGTTGGAGGTGTAAGTGATAGCCTTGCCCAAAAAACGGCCAATCGCTTGTCAATTACGTTTGGCTCGATTCGTTTATGGGGTTCACTTGGTTTTGCAATTATGTCACTTTTAAGTGGTTTTCTATTTGCGCGAATTGGAGTTGAGTATATTTATCTTCCTTTTATTCTTTTTTGCTTGGTTACGTTAATCTTTGCCTTTCGCGTTAATGACACCGAAACTTCAACAAAAAAGTCAATTCATTTAAAGGAAACAATAAAGCTGATAAAAAACAAGCACTATATTTTCTTTTTATTTATCATGTTGTTTATTACAATCACTCATCGAACCAATGATCACTTTTTAGGTATTTATATTGTGGACAAAGGTGGCACAGAATCATTTATTGGTTGGGCTTGGTTTATTGGGGTTATTTCTGAAACATTCATTTTTGCAACGGCATCGTATTGGTTTCGGAAGTATCATCCATTAACGTTTATTATTTTTTCAGGCGTTTTCTTTGCGATCCGGTGGTTTATCATGGGAATGATCCAAAACCCAATTCTTGTGTTACCGCTACAAGTGATGCACGGGCTAACATTTGGCGTTTTTTATTTATGCGCCTTTCATTTTATTACAAAACTAGTTCCTAAAGAATTACAATCGACTGGGCACCTTCTGTTCTATTCTATTTTCTTTGGTTTTTCAGGAATGATTGGTGCTAGTATTGGGGGATTAATCATTGATAATATTAGTGTGACATATTTATACTTACTTATCTCAATTGTTTCGTTTACTGGAGCTGTTTTCATGGCAGTTTATAAACAAGTTTTTTTTCACCCAAGAAATCATCAACTTTTATAAAGTAGAAGATCAGCTATAAATAAGTATCATAATAATGTAACTTAAATGGAGAGACGAAAAAAGCATTGCAAATTTAACCAAGCTTCCCCAATTAAAATGTTGGTGGAAGCTTGTTTTTTTGAAAATAGATCATGACAAATTCATGAATAGGTGCTTGAGTCGCTCGGTATATCCACCAAGGCAATCGTGGTTGAAAATGTTCTAAAGCAATGATTGATGTTTCTTTGTAGCGAAAACAACTGAATGTTCCTGCTTGTTGTGGATTTGACAACAAACCACCGCTAATTGAATAAATTGCTTTGTGATCATCTTCTTTTTGAAGCGTCAGAATAAGTAGTGGTTTTTTAAAGAAACATACAGAAAGCTCGTATTTGTTTTTATTTCCGCTTACAATTATAAACTTTTTTGAAGCTTGGTGTAGCCAATGGAAATATATATTCGCTATTTTCAATGGTGGTGCTGCTTTATTGATGATCTGAATTGAACAGTATTTTTTTTGGTGATTATTTACAGCGATTAGTCTGTTTTCTTTTAAAGTTACTTGATAGTTTTCTTGTAATGTTTCTACAAATTGTTTTAGGTATTTTGAAGACAATAATTTCACCAACTTTTTCTTCTGAAAATTAACTAAGTAAAAGTAATTTTAGCAAAAAGGGATAACAAATGTTAGCTCTATTTTTTATAGAGAAGGGTAAATGAATGTAGAAAATATGTTATGATAATTTAGAAGTAACTTATTAAAGGTGGTGTTTCGTTATGAAAACATTTAAATTATGTTCGCTGGTCATTTTAGTAGATAATGAAATGGAACCAAAGGAAATTCCGCTAGTAGATGGGTTAATTATTAATAAAGAAGACACACAAAAGAACTGGCTGATTGAAGCAGTAGTTCCTCAAGAATATGAAGATTATTTTCAAAAGTTACATGAAACACAAGACAAGATTATGGTTGAAGTTACAATTACAAGAAAAACAAATGACCCTGCTTCTTTCTATTGTTTAATAAGAGGAATCAAGAAAATTAAAGATCATACTAGTATTCTGCTTGACGGTTTGCTCGTTGCTAAGGACGATGATTTTACAGATAAAATCTTAAGATCTATTCTTGAAGAGGGCTTTAGTGGCGAAGCAATCTTACGCGAATTTAAAAGACGAAAAAAAGATCGCGGCAAAGCTATTCGTGGGGCACTTAACAATACCTTTATTCAAGTAAAGGGTAAGTTTTTTGTCTAAGTAGCCTCCATAAAAAATGCTGAAAAACTACAAAGAGACGAAAAACGACTCGTCTCTTTGGGAATTGGTTTTATTTCTTAGCTTCTTGTTGTAAGCGTGGGAATAAAATATTGTTTTCTAAGTGAATATGTTGAAAAAGATCATTTTCAAAATCTTCTAAACGTTGGTACGTTAAACGGTAAGTTGTACAACCATCTTCAGGTGGCGTAAAGTCACTAGTTACTTGACGTAAGGCCTTTATCAAAGTTCCAGCAGCTTCATGCTCCCTTTCTAGTTCATCAATAGCCGCAACCGCTTTTGCTAAATTTTCTTCAGTTTGTTCTTTTTCATAAGCAATGATATGTGGAAATACATCTTTTTCTTCTTTGACTAAATGTATATCTAATTCTTGTTTAAGGTCATGGTAAAGTTTATAAACTTCTTCTAATTCAGGATGTAAATCGCCATGAACCCGGAAAATTTTAGTAACATACATGCTTAGTTGTGGAAGTTCATCAACTAAATAGCGGTGATGTTTATCAATAATATGATCGATTAACACGCTATAAGGTACTGTTTGCCAATCTATATTTTTCTCATCAGAATTTTCAAGCATTTGTTCATATACTGCATGAATTTTTTCAAGGACTTCGTTTCCATCCAAATTTTGTTCTGTGATAACATCTTGTAGTGGACGATTTCCACCACAACAAAAATCAATTTTATAAGCTTTTAACACTTTATCTGCTTGAGGAATTTTAATGACGATGTCACTTACTTTTGTTGAAAGATTGATAATTGGTTCCATTTTTGAATACCTCCATAAATGTTTTTATATAAGAAGAGATTTCTTGTTTCTAAAAATAGAATACACGTTAATAGTACGACTGTCGGTGATTAAAGTCACCGTTCATATTGTTTATTCAAATTGTCTTATTTATTCGGTAGCTAGCAAAAAAATGTTAGCTATCTAATTTTTTTATGACTAAATCTTACTAATATAAGGTGATAATGAAAATAATACAATTGTTAACTAATAGGTGTAGATTTGATTAGGAGGTTGCATGATAGATGAAAACACCTGTTGTTTCACTAGTAAATGTAACAAAAATTATTAAAGGAAAGAAGATTATTGATAACCTTAGTTTTAACATTTATCCTGGGGAAGTATTCGGTTTTTTAGGAGCAAATGGTGCAGGGAAAACAACAACAATTCGAATGATCGTTGGCTTAATCTCGGTTACTAAAGGAGAAATACTAATCAAGGGCAAAAATATTGTAAATTGTTTCGAAGCAGCAATTTCTGAAATAGGAGCAATTGTTGAAAATCCTGAAATGTATCAATTTTTATCAGGGTATCAAAATTTAATCCACTATGCCCGCATGGTAAATGGTGTTTCCAAAGAAAGGATTCACGAGGTTGCTAAGCTTGTTGGCTTATCTTATTGTATTCATAATAAAGTTAAAACTTATTCTTTAGGAATGAGACAAAGACTAGGGTTAGCGCAAGCATTGCTTCATTCTCCTTCGATCTTGATTTTGGATGAACCTACAAATGGTTTAGATCCAGCTGGCATCCGGGAGTTTCGTAATTACGTACGGAGATTGGCACGTGAAGAAGGACTAGCTGTAATTGTCTCTAGTCATCTATTAGCAGAAATGGAATTAATGTGTGATCGGATCGGAATCATTCACCAAGGAAAAATGATGGGGGTACAAACAGTAAATGAATTTATTCATGGTAAAAAAGCATTTATGGTTCGCTTCCATGTTGATCATGTAGAAAACGCAGTGCAATTGTTAACAGAACAATTTCCAAGGCATTCATTCCATGCAAATTGTGATTATATTGAAGTCTTTTTAGAAAAAACTGAAGTTCCGTTCATAAACAAAACTTTAGTGGAACACAATGTTAATGTTTATGGCATTTCTCAGATTGCCAAGTCATTAGAAGAGAAATTTTTAGAAGTGACAGGGGAGGAGAAAATTGGGTAACTTTTTGAAGTTAATTCAAAACGAGCTAATGAAGATTTATTGTCGCCTTAGTACCTGGGTTATGTATGCTATCCTTATTTCATTAATACTTGTCGTCGGATTTTTCATTAAATTTATCATAGAAGATCCTGTTAATGGTCGTTGGCAGAATGATATGGAAGCTAATATTTCTCAATATGAAACGATTATTAATAAAGGTGATTTACCCGTAACAGGGTTAGAACATCTTCAGAGGGAAAAAAAAATAAATGAATATCGACTTGAACATAATATCCCGCCAATCGAGACAAAAAGTCTGTCTGGTTTTATGCTTGCAACCGAAAATTTAATTAGTGTTGTTATAATGTTTACAATCATCGTCGCAGCTAGAATTGTTGCTGAAGAATTCAAATGGGGTACTATTAAGCTATTATTGATCCGACCTGTAGCAAGAGCAAAAATATTGTTATCTAAATATACAGCTACAATTATTTTTGCGTTTATAATGTTAGTTGTCTTATTTATTTTTTCAATTTCGATTGGGGCATTTCTATTTGGGGGATCAACGCTCAAACTTCCGTATTTGTATTATGAAGCGGGGGGAGTAGTTGAACGGAATATCGTTTCACACATTGTCAACCTTTATAGTTTAAAGAGTGTTGAATTATTAATGATGATGACGCTTTCGTTTATGGTTTCAACGGTTTTTCGGAGCAGTTCTTTAGCAATTGGGTTAGTGTTATTTTTAATGTTTTCTAGCAGTCAAATTGTTCAGATTCTTGGCCGTTATGAATGGGTGAAGTATACTTTGTTTGCAAACACTAATCTTATTCACTACGTTGAAGGCACCCCAATTGTTTCAGGCATGACAATGACTTTTTCCATAATGATGTTAGTCATTTATTTCATTATTTTTAATCTTCTTTCTTGGGTAACTTTTCAAAAGCGAGATATTACGTCTTAATTAAGCGGTGAAGGAAATCAATAAGGAAAACCATTCAGATTGCAAATAAGCAAGCTGAATGGTTTTCTTACTATTTTGTAACGTTAAAGTTCTTTAGTTATGGTCTCTTATCGGTAGGTAAATCATAATTGCTAAAGTAATAAATGCTAATAACATTAGGGGATCTTCATACGGCGAAGCTACTTCAGCAGTTTTCTCAGCGCCACTACCTGCTGCAAATGTTGTCGCAGCAAAGATTGTGATAAACGTCATCAAAACAGTAAAAAGCGCAACTATTCTTTTCATGTTACTTCTCCTCCTTATCACAATTATGTAATTATATTTATACTAATATTATAGATTTAGCATGGGGAATTAGCAATATTTATCATCTTTGTAAAATGACTAGCATATGTACCCTGACTCAATAAAATCAAATATCTTACTAAAATTTACGATTGCATCATAAAGAAATGAAAAACGTGCTATAATGGGTAAATATATGTTAATTAAGATACAGATATGCGAAAAGTAGGAAGGGTTTTTTATGGATAAGAATGGCAAGGCAATTATGGATAAGAAAGTAAAGATTGAGGATATCGTTATCGCTCATCATAGTTTAAAAGAGGTGGTTGTTCATACGCCGCTTCAGTATAACGATGTTTTGTCTGAACGCTACGAATGTAATGTATATGTGAAACGAGAAGATTTACAAGTAGTTCGCTCATTTAAACTTCGTGGGGCATATTATTTAATTCAAAGCTTAACAAATGAAGAACGAGCAGCTGGAGTTGTTTGTGCAAGTGCCGGTAATCATGCTCAAGGTGTTGCTTACTCTTGTAAACATTTAAAGATCGATGGGAAAATATTTATGCCAAAAACAACACCAAGACAAAAGGTGACTCAAGTAAAACGTTTTGGCGGGGAGTTTGTCGAAGTTATCTTAAGTGGTGATACTTTTGATGATGCTTTTGATCAAGCAATGGAATACTGTAAGGCAAATAACAAAGCGTTTATTCATCCATTTGATGATCCTAGAATTATAGCTGGTCAAGGAACAATAGGGATGGAAATTATGGATGATATGGACGAGCCAATGGATTATTTGTTCATGTCGATTGGTGGTGGTGGCCTTATCTCGGGTGTTGGTACATATATAAAAGGTGTCAGTCCAACGACGAAGCTAATTGGTGTAGAACCTAAGGGAGCTCCGGCAATGAAAACATCACTAGTAAAAGGTGAAGTTATCACTTTAGAGAAAATTGATAAATTTGTTGATGGGGCAGCTGTAAAAAAAGTAGGTGAGTTACCGTTTGCTATTTGTCAATCGTTGTTAGATGACACTGTTATCGTTCCAGAAGGAAAAGTTTGTACAACAATTTTAGAACTTTATAATGAAAATGCGATTGTTGCTGAACCAGCAGGGGCCTTACCAATCGCGGCACTGCAATTTTATCAAGCTGAAATCAAAGGAAAAAACGTTGTCTGTGTAATTAGTGGTGGAAATAACGATATTGGTCGAATGCAAGAAATAAAAGATCGTTCATTAATATATGAAGGTCTTCAGCATCACTTTATTATTAATTTTCCACAACGAGCAGGAGCACTTAGAGAATTTTTAGATGAGGTTTTAGGACCTGATGATGATATTATCCGTTTTGAATATACGAAGAAGAATAATAAAGATAATGGACCTGCGCTTGTAGGAATTGAGTTAAAACGTAGTGAAGATTATCAAGATTTATTAGGGCGAATGACAGAACACGAGATTGAATTTATTGAAGTGAATAAAGATGAAAATTTATTTAATTTACTAATCTAAAGTTATTTTTTTCTTATAGAACATTTAGCTAAATAATGGTACTCTATGCATATAAAGTACATGAAAAAATGAAAAAATATACCCTTTTGTTTATGGAATTGAGGAGGAACTTAAGTGGATAACGATTATAAAGGAATATTATTAGAAAGTGGTACAAATGAATTAGAAGTCATTGTATTTTCTATCGGACAAGGTGTTTTTGGGATAAATGTTATGAAAGTACGAGAAATTATTAATCCGGTAGCTGTGACAAAGATGCCTAATAGTCACCCTAATGTAGAAGGAATTATCAGACTACGTGATGAAGTGTTGCCTGTAGTTGATTTAGCAATGGTTTTAGGTTTTCCACCTTCTAAAAACCCAGAGCAAGATAAGTTAGTTGTTGCTGAATTAAATAAAATTAAAGTAGCGTTCCATGTTCATAATGTATCGCGGATTCACCGTATTTCTTGGGAGCAAATTGAAAAGCCAACGAAACTTTCACAAGGTTTAGAAGGATCAACAATCGGTGTAATTAAAATGGAAGACAATATGATCTTACTTCTCGATTATGAGAAAATCGTTGTTGATATCAACCCAGATTCCGGAATTAATGTAGGTCAATTAAAAGCATTGGGACCTCGTGAACGTTCAAATAAAAAGATTGTCATTGCTGAAGATTCACCGATCTTACGAAAATTATTAGAAGATACATTGACAGAAGCAGGGTATAGTAATTTACATTTCTTCGAGGATGGAAAACAAGCTTGGGACTATTTGAATGAATTAGGAGATGACCCACAATTATTTAGCCAATTGCCGCACTTAATCATATCCGATATCGAAATGCCAAAAATGGATGGCCACCACTTAACGAAGCGAGTGAAAGAGCATAAAGTTCTTAATGATATTCCAGTTATTATTTTTAGCTCTTTGATAACAGGAGATTTATTCCACAAAGGTGAACGTGTTGGTGCGAATGCCCAAGTAAGCAAGCCTGAAATTGTAAGTCTAGTTGAAAAAATTGACGAACTATTAGGATAAAGGGGCTGTAATATTACAGCCTTTTTTTCCACTTCTTGCTTTGAAATAATTGTTGTAATACAGATGTAGTTATTGTACAATATTGTTATAATACACAAACAAAAATTTAACTGAGGGGGAACAACAATGGCTTTAGGATCAGTAGTTGAATTTTTTAAGAGTTTGCCAGTAAAAAAATGTACGTGTTGTGGGCAAGAAGTAAAAGAGATGCATGATTGTTATACTCATCAATGTGAAAAATGTGAATCGGAAAATCTAATTAAATAAATAGTAGTAAAACTCTCTTAAGGATACCTTAGAGAGTTTTTTTATTCTGGTTGGCATGATTTTGAAACAGAAAAAATAAAGGCAACAAGTCCGTTGCCTTCATTTTTTTAAAAGATAAGAAAGTATAAAGTTTTTGAACTTTGAATACTGTCTAGCTCCGAGCGCTCTGCGCTTTTCTTATTATTATTTAGAAGCACTTAGTTGAAGCATATTAGCCATATCTTCTTGGGCATCACCAATTAATTGTAAGTTGAAAGTTTCTTGAAGTACGTTAAGAACACCTTCACTAATAAATTCTGGTGGTTTAGGTCCAATACGGATATCCTTGATTCCTAATGAGAATAAACCAAGTAAGATGGCAACCGCTTTTTGCTCAAACCAAGATAAAACAATGCTTACTGGCAGATCGTTTACTTCACAGCCGAATGCATCTGCTAAAGCAATAGCGATCTTTACAGCTGAACCAGAGTTATTACATTGACCTAGGTCGATGTAACGTGGAATCTCAGTTCCAGGAACAGTTCCATAGTCTACATCATTAAATCTGAACTTCCCACAGGATGTTGTAAGGATAACTGTATCTTGTGGTAAAGATGTAGCTAATTCACGGTAATATTCGCCACCTTTACCAGGCGCATCACAGCCAGCAATTACAAAGAAACGTTTAATCTTACCAGCTTTTACTGCGTCAATAATTTCAGGAGCAATTCCTAAGACTGTTTCGTGGTGGAAACCTGTTAGTAAAGTTTCATCAGACTCAATATTTGCTTCTGGTAATTCTAATGCTCTTTCAATTAGTGGAGAGAAGTCTTCACCTTGGATTTTTGTTACGCCTTCTAGACCAGCAAGCTCGTAAGAGAAGAAACGGTCAGCGTAAGTTCCTTTAATCGGCATTACACAGTTTGTTGTTGCAAGAATTGCCCCAGGGAATTCTTCAAATAAACGTCTTTGGTCAAACCAAGCTTTCCCAATGTTTCCTTTTAAATGTGGATATTTCTTTAAGTGTGGATATCCATGAGCAGGAAGCATTTCAGAGTGTGTATAAATGTTAATTCCTTTACCTTCAGTTTGTTTCAATAATTCTTCTAAAGCAAATAAGTTATGCCCTGTAATAACAATACATTTGCCTTCAATTTTGTTTTGAGAAACACGTACAGGTTGAGGTATACCTAATCTTTCTGTATGCGCACGGTCTAACACATCCATGATTTTAACTGTTGCACTACCAACTTTTAAGGCCATTTCAATATGTTCTTGTAAATTAAAGTTTGAGTTTGTTAGTGTCAAATAAAGAGCTTCTTGCGTAATTTTTTCAACTTCAGGATCAGTATAGCCTAATTGTCTAGCGTGTGTTGAGTAAGCTGCAACCCCTTTTAAACCGAAAATAATTGTATCTTGTAAGCTTGCGATCGTTTCATCTTTACCGCAAACTCCAATTACTGTACAGCCACCAGTTGGTGTTTGTTCACATTGATAACAAAACATGACTTTTTTTCCTCCTAAAAACAACGAAATTTTCTAATATATGTGAAAACAGTAACAATTGTAAAAATAGTGAACCGTTTTCGAACCGTTATTTATCATACTTTTAAACAATTTATGTAGCAGTGATATTTGTCACGAAAATAAAATGCCGAATATTCGAAAAATTAAAGGAACAAGCAAAAACAGAGCAGTACTTGGCTGCTCTGTTATTAGGTTAAATATACGGCGTTTCGTGTTTGATTTTTAATTTACGCCAACGACGTTCAACTTCAGCTTCAAAATCTTTTAACATCGGAGCATTTGTTTCTTTTAATAAATGTTTCGTTTTGCCCATCATTTTTAACCACTCGGATAAGGCAACGCGCTTATTTTTCACTTCTGGGTCGTACGTAATCGTTGTTTCCCCTTGTTCGACTTCATAAAGAGGGAAGAAACAAGAATCAACGGCTGCTTTCATTATTTTCTCGCCTAAGCGATCTTCAGACTTCCAGTTTAATGGACAAGTGATTAACATCTTTCCATAAACTAAGCCGACATTTTGCGCGTACCATTGCGCTTTTGCTGCCTTCTTAATAAGATCTTGAGGAAAAGCTTCTGTCCCAGTGAAAACATAAGGGATATTCGTTGCCGCCATAATTTGCGGAGTGTCTTTATGATGGAAAGCTTTCCCTTGCTTCGTTTTACCGATATTTGTCGTACTTGTCATATGACCTAATGGCGTAGAATAAGACATTTGTGAACCGGTATTCATGTACCCTTCATTATCATACTCCAGTATAATCATTTTATGGTTACGTAAAGCTGTACCAATCGCCGAGCCCATTCCGATATCCATACCACCATCACCAGTAATCATTACAAAGGTGAAATCATCAGAAATATTTATTTCACCACGGCGTTTCATTTCCCAAAATGCTTCAACTGTTCCTGAAAGTGTAGCTGGGCCATTTTGGAACAAGTTATGAATGAAAGTTTGTTTATGAGAGCTGTACGGATATCCAGTTGTGACAACATAAGCACAACCAGTTTGTAAAAGAATTACAGCATCTCCTTCAATCCCTTTGAAGAATAATTCCAATCCAGGGAAGATCCCACAACCAGGGCAAGCGCCATGACCAGATGCAAAACGTTTTGGCTTCCAAGTTAAATTACGAAGTGGTGGAATTTTCACTTTAAGTTTGTTCGTTTCCTTATCTTGGGTAACAGAGATTAAACCACTATTGAACACATCGCCATACATTGGTTCAATGACAGGAGTTAATTTGTTTTCTGGATTTCCTGGTACATGCCCGTAATAATCAAATGGTTTTTCGGCAAAGCCGCGATCTTTTGCTGCAAGTGCCATTTCAAAAAACTTTTCGGCATCATCAGCATAAAAGTCTTTTCCACCAACCCCGAAAACTCGACTTAATACAATTGTCTTATTTTCTTTATCATCTTGAAGGGCTGATTTAACTTCATGGGTTAAATTTGGACCGTTTCCACCGTAAGAATCCGCTCTTTCACCGACAAGTAATGCCTTAACATTTTTTAGTGCTTTGCGAATTTCGTTTGCAGGGAAGGGGCGGATAATATTTGGACTAATTACTCCGGCTTTAATGCCTTGTTTACGTAATTTGTCGACAACATCTTTGGCTGATTCGGCAGCAGAATTTAGTAAAAAGAGTGCAACCTCAGCATCTTCCATACAATATAAATCTAATGTTTCGTAAGAACGACCAGAAATTTTCGCATATTCCTTTTGCAGTTCTTCAAACACTACACCAGCGCGATATATCGCTTCTGATTGTTGGAAGTTATTGTTAATTAGGTCATCGCCATTCATATGAGCACCAATAGTCACTGGTTTATCTTTAACACATGCTCTTGGGTAGTCTGTTGGTAGTTCGCCAACAAATTCTTGAACAACTTGACGATCTTTAAAATAGTGAACCTTTCTTTTTTGGTGTGATGTAAAGAAACCATCGTATGCGACAATAACAGGAAGACGGACGTCTCTATGCTCAGCAAGCTTTAAAGCAATAATATTTAGATCATAGACAGCTTGTGGAGTTCGAGCGGTTAAAATGACCCAACCGGTATTTAAAGCGTAGTAAAGGTCGGAATGATCGCCGCGAATATCAAGTGGTCCACTGACTGAACGAGTGACTAAATTCATGACCATCGGAATACGTACTCCTGATTGAGCAGGCATTTGTTCAATCATATATAAGAAACCATTGGCACTCGTTGCGTTAACAACACGGGCTCCAGTAGCAGCAGCACCGAAGCAAATCCCGGCTGAACCATGCTCGCCATCCGCAGCGATTAGTTCGATATCATGTAACCCTTGTGATTTCATTAAGTCTAAATATTGAGCAACTTCTGTAGATGGCGTGATAGGGAAATAACCCATCACATGATAATTAATTTGTGCTGCTGCCATAGCAGCCATTTCATTTCCGCTTTCAAACGTTGTTAGTTGTTCATATTTTGCATGATTAAGTTCATGTAATTTATCTTCGGAAATCGCCATTAGGAACGCCCCCCATCAATATATGGATATTTATGTGGAACACGATGTGCTTCGGTATAACCGATTGTTTCGGCCATCTCGATTAAAGCACTAGTCGGACAGGCTTCAACACATTTTAAACAGCCTTTGCAATATTGATAATCGATACCTGTTAAAAACATTTGCTTTCGCCCTCGTTTGTCTTCTCCTTCTTCCCAAACAAAGCAGAGGTCAGGACAAACTGTGTCACAAGCAGCACAGTTAATACATTTTTCTTGTTTAAATTCAGGGATAAAACCTTGGCGTGATCCACTTAAATCTTTCAGGATACTGTTTGCTTGGGCAGTAATGATTCCGCCAATTTCCTGCGTTAAATATCCTAATCGAGGCTCTACTCTTGTAAATGCTTTTCCACTTGCCTTTGGAGGAAGCTTATAAGTTTTAAATGTAACCTCATGGTAGCCGCGATTAAATGTACGAATATTTGGCTCAACTAAGTGAGGATATTTTTTTTCAAAAGTTTTCTGAATAACATTCCGCATCGAGTCAGCGTCTAGAAAATCTAAAATACGGAATAAAGCACCTAACATTGCGGTATTTACTTTTGTTTTTTCCTCGAGAGCAATTTTTAAGGCATCGATAATAGCGATGGTTCCATAGTCAAGTTTAAGATCTGTTCTTACAGCATCAAAGTCTCTTGTGCTGTTCACTAAGACAATCCCATCGGCTGACAAACCGCTGACAACATTTACCGTTTTATATAAAGCTTCATGAAATACCCCGATAACATGAGGTTGTTCAATTGGACTATGATCACGAATTTCAATTTCTGGATCACATAAACGAACGAAAGCTTTCACAGGTGATCCTTTTTTCTCT
>JAKFDP010000071.1:0-35066 GCA_036676095.1 Anaerobacillus sp.
GGGTTGAAAAGTTTATATCAACGATATGAATATCTACGTCATACTTAATTGAACCGCCGTATACCGAACGGTACGTACGGTGGTGTGAGAGGTCGGGGGTTAATCACCCCCTCCTACTCGATTTTGTCACAACATTGTACTTTACTTCCTAGGCATAAATGACGAACAATTCTTTTGCTAAAATACATTTCTTTGCAATTTTCTTTTTCATTTCAGTTATAATAGAGCCAGAGTCTAAATTTAACGAGGTGTTTAAGTGCGTTTACGAGAGATTATTTTACGGGTTTTGCCATTAACTATTTGGATGGGGATGATTTATTATTCATCATCACAGCCGTATGAACAGCAGGATTTACGACCATTACTAAGAAAGTTTGATTTATCGCTTGCAGAGCGCTCTTTTTCTTGGGTTTCGTTTACATATTCTAATGCTGTCATAAGTATCGAAACGAAAGGTGTAGCAGGCTTTATTGAATTTTTTATCCGCAAGGGTGCTCATGTTTTTGTTTTCTTTACTTTAGGATTATTAATTTTTCGCTTTTTAAAGCTTTTTAAGTTACGAAAATGGTTACAATTCCTGAGCTCATTGTTATTAATTTTTCTGTTTGCCTCTAGTGATGAATTGCGTCATTTCTACAATCCTGATCGAACGGGATTAATCGAAGATGTAATTTTGGACACGGTGGCTGGTTTTCTAGGAATATGTTTTGCATTGTTAGTTATCAAAGGGAAGAGCAAGAAGACCTATCATTAGAAAGATAGGTCTCTTGTATTGGTTATGGTTCTTTTAACTATAATCTATTATAAATTCACTTTAGTCTTCAAACAAAAACAAGTCTTCCGTCTTACAAATCTGCCAAAATTAAGATTTTCTATAGTGAAACTATTGAGGCAATGCACAGATAGTGATATTCTAACTATTAAGGGATAATTTTCTTGGGTAAGATGATTTTAATACATAAGGAGTTGAATTTGCTTTGAGTGAAAAGAAGCTTGAGTATCACTCTCAAAAACTGATTACTGTTGTTGTTGTGACAGTATTTATACTAGGTAGTTTTTTTATTTCTCCAAATCTAGCAAGTGCCAACATAGAAAAAGTAACGGATACAGATTATTTGAAGGTTGATTCTCCAATTGTGATTCAATTTGATCAATTAATTCGATTTCGAGCATCTGTTGCATCATCACCAACCACTTTTACAGGGATTACATTAATTGATCAAAGCAATAATACACCAGTGACAATTTCGTTAGTACCCAGTGGCACTATGCTTAAAGTGATTCCAGCCACCAATTTAAACAGAAACACTGATTATGAATTAAGGATTACAGATCATGTCGTTGAAGCTTTAGATGGATCGATAGTTCTTCCTACCAATCGAAGTGGAAATGTCAACGAATCCTTTCCTTTTTCCACTGAATCCCTATCTTTCAAAGAATTAATGGTAGGCTCAAATAATAAGATTAAGAGACTTGTAGACGACTACACGTTACGGCAAATTTACCTAAAAGCTCCTGAACGATATATTAATCAATTAGATGTTATTCATAAGCGCCGCGAAGTGGTCCAAGGACAAGCGACAGAATCAGTCACAAACATTGACATTAGTCTGAAAGATCATGCGATTTATAATACGAACGGGGATATTAATCGAATTGAAGTGATTGCTAAGGCAGGGAATACTGTATTTCAAAAAGATGAACTTCTAAACTTAAACCTAACTAGCAACTCTGGGGCAAAGCTTTACGACTTTAGTTTTACCCAATTACCAGATACGAGAGCTTTCGATATTGAGATTTTACTTTATGATGATCAGGATGAATTACTCGATAGCCGTTTAATTAAAATTCCATTAGATACGAATACGATTACAACAGTTAAACAAAAAGATCGTTTTAAATTAGCGGGGCGAACGTTTACATTTTATGATTTGCTTGCTAAACCAAAAGATTTGCAAACATTACTTGAAGAAAATCGCCTTAATGAAATAAAAGTTCAAGTGGGGGAAAGATAATGAGAATAACGTTAAAACAGCTATTTTTCATTATGTTTCTCGTGCTACTAGTGACACATGTACCGATCCAAACGTTGCAAGCAAATAATTCTATTGAAACAGATATTTGGCCGCTTAAACATACGAATGATAATCAAAAGGTTTGGACAATTGAATTTAGCTCACCACTAAAAGCTAAAACCGTGAAAAGTAGTAACATTTTCATTGAGGACGAGTTATATCGCTTAATATTAACAGATGTTGAACTTTCAGCTGATAAAAAATCAATAATTGTTACACCGAAAGTTTCCTTTGAAGATAACAAGGTATATAATCTTGTTATTTCAAATGAAGTAACGTCAGAAAAAAATGAGAAATTACCCCAAAAAATCATCTTTCCATTTATCGTAAATGGTCTCGATGGGATAGGTGATGACCAAGGAAACAACGATAACGGTAATGATCAGGGAAACAGCGATAATGGTGATATTCTGGATAGAACAGCAATTAAAAACGTAGTTATTAATCGAAATGAATATATTACGTCAATCACTGCTACTAGTAGTGAAACTGTTGCGACAGTTACAGCAAACGATACAGACATGCATTATGAAGGAAATAACGTTTATAGCCTTGGTCTAACTGGAGTAGAGAAAGGGGATACCATTACGATCAGAGCATATAACAGTGATGGAAAACGAATTTTCATGAAAGATTATAAAGTAAATTAGCAATTTGGAGGCAGTAATGAATGAAAAGAGCAGGGTTACTGACATTAATCATCTTTTTATTAGCAATTTTCATCTCAACTGAGATTGCAATCGCAAAAACTAAATTCCGTGATGTCTCGTCAAAACATTGGGCAGAGGATGACATCGTATTTTTAAGTGAAAAAAATATTATTAGTGGTTATCCTAATGGAAACTTTGGTCCAACTGATCAAATAAAACGGGTAGATGCGGCAATTATGATCGCCAGAGCACTAAATCTAGATACAAAGAATAGACCAAATCCAGGATTTAAAGATGTATCAACTACTTCTTACGGCTACAATGTAATCGCTGCAGTGACAGATGAAGGTTTATTTACTGGGACAAACGGTTCTTTTTTACCGAATAAATCGTTAACTCGAGCTGAAATGGCAACGATTATTACTAGAGCCTATAAATTAGAAAAGAAGAGTGGCAAGCTTAAATTTAAAGATATTTCGACAAAGTTTTGGGGCTATAATGACATCCAGGTGTTAGTGACAAATGAGATTACAACCGGCTTTAATGATAATACTTTTCGTCCTAATCAACCAACTACAAGGGCTGAATTTGCATCATTTATGTCACGTGTCATAAATAATGCAGTAGAAACACCTGATCAAATAACTGATGAAGAACCTATTGAAACAACGGAACCAGAGGATGAGAAATTTAAAGTTATTAACATTTATTAAGTAATCCTAAATCTAGCACCTGAGAAAAAATTACATAAATCGACAACATTCGACAGATATCTTATAATTATATTAAATCTTGCGATAAGATTTTGGTTGCTATGTCAACCGCCTTTTTTTTGTCTTTTTTTGGTGTATGACACCACAAAAAGACAAAAAATGCATAAAATCCACTGGGGGTAGACATTTAATAAATTGAAAAAACTAGTCTATTTTCTTTTCCGTTATCATACATTTCCAATGTGTTGTTTTAGAAACTATAAAACGAATGGAGATGTGTATGTTGTATCGGAGACAAAAACTAGTTGTATTAATGATTCTACTTTTCGTTGTTGATCTATTCCTACCATTGGACAACCATGTCATTGCAAAAAATAGTTATTCATCAAAGGGAACCCCAGGACAGTTAATTATTATTAATAAATCTACGAATCAATTAGGTTACTTTCATAATGGAGAACTTGTACAAGTTTTTGCTGTTGGGACTGGAAGAAGCAATTCCCTGACACCTGAAGGTTCCTTTATAATTGTAAATAAAATTAAAAATCGTCCATATTATAAGAAAAATATTCCCGGAGGTCACCCGAGAAATCCATTGGGCAATCGCTGGTTAGGGTTAAATGCTAGAGGCACTAATGGGACAACTTATGCGATTCATGGGAATAACAATTCTGCTTCAATTGGAAAATATGTGAGTGGCGGATGTGTTCGCATGTATAACGATGAGGTACGTTGGTTATTTGAACAAGTTGAACTTTACACACCGGTAATCATCGGCCACTATAGTGCTAATTTTGAAGAAGCAGCCAAAAAAGTAGGCTATCAGTTACGCGGACCGATTGAAGTTTTTATGGAAGGTGAGCAACTTAAATTAGAAAATCCACCGTTGTTAGTGAATAATCATGTATTAGTTCCGCTTCGAGCCATTTTTTCAGCTTTAGGAGCTAAAGTTACTTGGGAGCCAAAAACTCAATCGATCACAGCCGAAAAAGGGGATCGGAAAATAAAGCTTACAGTCGCTGGCAAACAAGCATTTATTAATGATAAAGAACAAATGTTAGAAGTTCCAGCAACAGTTTATAATGGGGCGACATTTGTTCCTGTTCGCTTTGTTACTGAAGCACTCGGAGCCAACATTCGTTGGGATCAAGAAACACGAGTAATTGCTATTGCTGCTAAAAAAGAGGTAGAAACTCGAATCCCAGTTGACATTAGCCTAAATGGACAATTGAATCCATTTGAACAAGGTGCATATCTGAAAAATGGAATAACAATGGTTCCATTAAGAGATATTATTCAAGAAATTGGAGCAATAATTACCCGAGATCAACAAAATGGTCAAATCACAGTTCGCAAAGATGAAACAGTCGTTACCCTTCAAGTAAATGAGTCAACTGCTTATGTCAATGATGTTGAAACGAAATTGCCAATTCCAGTTGAAGTTGTTGGTGGTACAACTTACGTTCCTACAAGGGTAATTAGTAAAGCTTTTAATATTTCGATCATCTGGAATAAAGAAAATAATCTAGTAAATATTAATTTCTAGCAATGGATGGAGTGAGGACGTGAGCCTCACTCTGTTTTTCTTGTACGTTAAGAAAGTATAAATTTTTAGTGTAGATGTTAATTCGACGTTGCGAAAAATTTTAGGTCCTAAGTATAAGTACAACTAAGGCTTAGCCGGCGCCCGAGGGCTTGGCAAAGCCCGAGTTTTCTTTATTGATATTAATTGTTGCGGAAAATTGCCTAATCTAGTAATATATGGTTATGTAAAAAATAAGAAATTTGAGGTGCAGCATGAACAAGCTTTTAACAATCGTTTTTTCTATTATCTTTCTACTCTCATTTAATATCTCTCAAGTTGAAGCAGCAGGAACGACAAATGAGACAATGAGGGAAAATAAAGTAACCATACTCTTAAATACGAAACAGTTGTATCAAAACGGTAACGTATTTCTTTCGACATCCCCGCATATTGTTCAAAAAGGCGTAACCTTCATTTCCTTCCGAGCGCTAGCTGATCGTCTTGGTTATAAAATTGCCTACAACAGTACTACCAAGCAGTATATGTTTTCTAATGGGAGCAATAGTTTACAATTAGCCATTAAGCAAAAACAATATACTTATAACGGACAATCATTTGATTTTACAACGATTTCGCAGCCATTCATCGCAAAAAACGGTACACTCATGATTCCGCTTAGAGACGTAACAAAACAGTTAGGAATGACAATTGTTCCAAAGTTAGGTACAAATAAGATTGAACTTATTTGGTATACACCAATTGTAGTTCAAGAAGTAAAACTTGAGGCAATGTTTGCGACAAATAAAGAGCAATATAAAATTGGGGAACCAATCGAATATGTTGACCAAAGTGTAAATGTTGGTAGTCCGATAAAAAGTAGAACTTGGACGAATAATGAAATGGCCTTTTTTACTTCAGGACCACAAACAATTACTCTACAAGTCGAAAATGAATTAGGTCAACAAAGTACAGTTTCAAAAACAATTTATATTACAGAAGAAGTGATGTATACAAAGCTCCAATTCGATGCATTAGTGACAAATCCGGGTCAGAAAATTCCGATTGCTCGGTCAGAGATTTTAAAATATACTGTAGCTCCGTTTCAATTAGAGCATCAACCATTTACTTTAGTCAGAAGTAATAGTCCAGAAAGTATCGTTGAAGAAGGAATTTACTATCAGGATGATTTATCTGGAAAGATAAGATTTTTCCTTCATCATAAAAATACAAGACCGAATTCCGTAAAAATTTATTTATTAGCAAAAAACAATGGCACAACCCCTGCATCCGTAACGGTTACTAATGCAGGCTTGTTTGGACCAAGTTCATTTGTATCGGCAACCGGGAAAAATTCTGCTGCGAACTATTTAAAGTCACTACAACAAAATCTTAGTTTTGATACGATAAAAATCGAACCTGATCGTGCAGAATTAATTATGACTGAATTAAGTGATAAACTAATTCCAACAAATAATGTGATAACAATGAATGCTGATATTTATGCCGACCAACAATTAACGTTTCAAATTATCGTTTTAGATGAAAACAATGATATACTTCGGACATATCCTTTCTTACACGGAGTGAAAGCTAGTAGAGATGGAAAACACATTAGAGGGACATTTGAAAATGGCAATCGCCAATTGGTCGTGTCTGAACGAATCGGAACCGATTTTAGTAGAATTATAATCGCCGATGGAAAGACTGATCCATTTGTAACAGGAGTAGACAAACTATCTAGTTTTGATGAGACAAATGCTGGTAATTATGGTGTTGTTTATACGCTTGTACTTGAAAAACTAGCAGCTAACACCGCGCTTGTGTTAAATCCGCGTGGAGGGCATTATGCAGGTGCGTTTTTAGTAAATGATCAGCTTGTGATGGCCCCAGAAGTTGGCATTTTACAAGATCCAAATGAAGCAGCTGTTTTATATCGAACGGGTATGTTTGATGAAAAAGTCACGATTCAATTTTTTCCAGCTGCAGGAAGTAACTTACCAATAAACTTCTTAACCATTCCATTAGCGACAGCAGAGTAATAGATTAAGCTAGGATGGTCATCTAACTTAAGAAATCTCATAGAGTTCTATGGGGTTTTTTCTTTCATTTGTAAAATCAGTAAGTAAAATTCAAAGTATTCCAATAGTAATCAATTTACAAAATTTAGGAATATATCAATTTTCCTCTTGTCCAATTCAAGTGATAAGAGTATGATAGGGATATGCAAAAATTAGAAATAAAGGAAAAAATCTATCAATCACTTAATTAGCTTTAACTTTTTTCAAGGAACAATGTTTTCCTAATTTTTTGAACATCATATTTGGAGGGGAAATAATGAGGCTTTTTAACAAAGGGGTAATTTCAGCAGTATTAGCACTAATTCTAGTGATGAGTACGGTTATGCCAACTTTTGCAATGGTCGAACGAGTGGCAGATAAGGATGAAAGTAGTTTCAAAGAGTTGTTAAATCACTCTTTAGCAGAAAAGCATGATGTAAAGATTAATCAAGTTGAAGATCAGAAACTTAGACCGAGTGAAGATACGTTAATTATTAAGTATAAGAAACCTCTTTCACTTGAACAACATCAAAGAGCTGGAGCGGTATTATCAAAGCGAATAATTGCGCTCGGTTACGATGTTGTCAAAATACAAAGGAATCAAAAACTAGAAGAAGTTATGAATTCCTACAAAAAGTTTGCAAACGTTGTTTCAGTAACACCAAGCTATCCATTTCAAAAATTAGCAACAAACGATCCAAAAAGTGCTTCTATGTATCACTTAAGTCAATTACGAATTAACGAAGCTTTGAAACTAGCAGGGAAAAACAAAGTAGTAGTGGCTGTAGTTGATACGGGTCTAGACAAAAATCACCCAGAATTAAAAAAGCAAATTTTACCGGATTACAATGCTGTAATGCCGTTAAGACGCGGCTTAGCAGACATGCACGGTACTCACGTTGCTGGGATCATTGCCGCCCAAGCAAATAACGGAATTGGTGGAATGGGAGTAAATCCAAATGTAAAAATCCTACCAATTGACGTATTTTCTCGCCAATGGGGTGCTAGTGACTATGCCATTGCCGATGGAATTATGCATGCGATCGAACAGAAAGCAAATGTTATTAACATGAGTTTAGGGGGCTATTATCCTTCACCAATCATTGAGGATGCCGTTCGAAAGGCAATTAATGCAGGGATTGTCGTCGTCGCAGCCGCTGGAAATTCAGGTGATACGATGAAATCATATCCAGCAGCCTTTAGTGGTGTAATTAGTGTCGGTGCAACAAACGAGAAAAAGGAACTAGCTGAATTTTCTACATATGGACCAAATATTGACATTGTCGCACCTGGAGAAAATGTCTATGCGCCAGTGTACGATTTTGACAAGAAATCATCTTTTATGAAGGCAAGCGGAACATCAATGGCCTCACCAGTCGTTGCTGCTGTTGCTTCATTATTGCTCTCTAAACATCCAGACTTAACGCCATATCAAGTAAAATACATTTTAGAGAAAACAGCGAAAGATTTAGGAGACTCTGGTTATGATGTGAAATACGGATTTGGTCTTGTTGATCCAGTAGCAGCTCTGAAATACGATGTGAAAAAGGTACCAAAACAACCAATCTACAAACAAGCAGACATGATAAAAAAAGCAAAAAATGTTTCGTTTACCAAAGATAATAAAGTAACAATTACCGATAAAATTGCTACACCAAAGCAACAAAATTGGCTAAGCTTAAACCTTAACAAAGGTGAAGTAGTCCAACTAGTTTTGGATGTACCACAAAAATATGATTATACACTTGTGTTACAATTTTCAGCGGCTGAGCAAAATGAAACAATTGAAGTAAATGAAGCTACGGAAAGCAAATTAGAAGCCTATTTATATGAAGCAAAAGATAAAGGAACGCTGTTGATTGGTGTAAAAGATACAAATGAAAAATATAGTGAAACAGGGAAATCTAACTATAAGTTGGCCATTACAAAATATGATTCGCTTAAGGAAGATGAGAATAACGCTGAAAATATGGTTAAAATTGAAAAGTTTCCATATGAAACGAAAGATCAATTTTATTTAACAGGCGAAGATGGTGACAGTGATTACTATAGTTTTTCAGTTGCTAACACTGACTCTGATGCTAATGCTGATGCTGATGCTGTTGATGATGCTAATGTTACTGATGCTGTTACTGATGCTGTTGATGATGTTGGTTATGATGCTGTTGCTGAACAACAACTTGTAGAGGTTCGTTTAGGAGCAATTCCAGGAATTAATTCGACTTTAAATGTGTATATGGCTGAAGAATTTAAGATGTATGCCAGTGAACTAGAATCTATGCCTAAAAACGAAGACCCTTCGATTTCCTATGGCCCTTATCCGCTATCTCAAGGCAACAAAAATGGCACAAGTGAAGGTGAAATTCTCGTCTTTGAGGCAATGCCAGGGATGGAATATATTTTAGAGGTAACGAGTAAGTCAGATTTCTATAATTGGGATCCATTTTACGATTTTTATATGAACGATTTCACCGATGTCCCTAAAAAAATCAGCTCGGCAAATATTCCGTACGAACTCTCGCTCAAATCAGAAACGTTACCGCCTGACGAAGACGGATATCCTAGTTTTGGAATGGAAAAGGAGGCAATGGCCGTAGAAGGGACTATTGTTGAGTTCCATCAAAAACGTCAACAACAAGAGGAAAGTTTCTATGATTTTTATATGGGTGGCTACTATTTTGGTGAAGAGTATGTTGCTGAAATATTAAATGCAGCGCAACCTTTTGATGTAGGTGCAGCTGTTGAAGGTCACTTCCAGTATAGCGGTGATGTTGATGTGTATTTAGTAAATCCAACTGAAAGTGGAATTTACGAATTTACAAATAACAAAACGGGCACATTAAATCCTTTTATCGAAATTATGAAATACACAGAAGATGAAGAAGGAAAAGGTCAGTTTGCAACGATTGTTTATAGTAATTCGTATGATTGGTATTATCGACCAGTTGAGGATAATCGTAGCAAGAATAGTGTTTATGCAGGGTTAGAAAAAGGTGAAAAATACGTCATTATGTTAAATAATAACTATTCACCTTCATTTGATCGCTACTCACTTTCTTCTAAGCTATTATTAGCAGATCCGCAAGATGCGTATTATGCTAATAACTCATTTGAAACAGCAAAACCGCTGCCTAAGTATACAATGACCGGAAACTTTGCCTTGTCTGAAATGATGGATGTCTTCTACTTTAAAGCAGCAAAAGATGACGTTTATGGTTTGCTTGTAGAAAATGGTGAAGTGCCAAAACGCTTAAAGGAGACGTTACCTAAAGAGTTGTTTAATCCACTTTGGCCGATGATTTCCATTATTCTAGATACAAATGGGAACAAGAAGCTTGATAAAGAAGAAGAGATCGCAGCAATGAATTATTTCGGTTGGGAAACACCGGAAATTAGAGCTTCCTTTAAAGCAAGAAAAGGAAAAGGATATTTTGTAGTAATGACCAAAATGGATGGGATGACCACTCTTACTCCTTACCAAATGACACTGACACAGGTAGATGAAAAAACAAATGTGAAAATTCCGTTTGCTCAAATTGCAACAGGGAAATGGCAAACAAAAGGCTTCCTGCCATTTAGTAACGTGAAAAAGCAAGAAAATCGCTATCGCTTTACCGCACCAGCAAAAGGAACGTACCAAATTCAGTTTGAAATGCCTAATGATATAGATGGTGTTCTTGCTATTTATAACAACACAGGGAAATTAATTAAGAAAGTTGATCATTATGGGGCAGGCGACAGCGAATTGGTGACAGTAACATTAGATAAAGGTAATTACGCAATCGGTGTACAAGATTACTATGGTAATACAAGCGTAAGTCAATACACCTTAACAGTAAAAAAACAATAGTCGTTACTAAGTTTGTGTGAGTTTACTAGTTAACGAGATTTACCTAACGAGGAGGTAAGTAAGTGGAAAGATCGGATAATCGCCAGCGATTTGTAAAAATAATGGTAGCAGGAACGTTTTTGTTAAACACATGCTTAGTTACTGTTCCTACTTTTGCAGAAGAACTAAGTGAAAAAGAAGATTTGGTCTTAATTGAAGATACAGAAGATAGTGATGGTTTGGAAGAAGAGGAAACAGTTGAAGAGGAAACTGATGTTGTCGAAGAAGAGGAAGTCGAAGAAATAATCGAGCCAACTTTTAAAGACGTTGGGGTGAACGATTTTGGTTTTAAAGCGATTGAATATTTAGTCAGTAGCGGTTTAATTGAAGGATCTAAGAACGGAAAGTTTTATCCGAAAGCGCTGATTAAACGATCAGAAATTGCCAAAATAATTGCCTTAGATAAAGGCTACAAAGCTCCAGCTAAATATAAAATCAAAGCACACGATATCACTACCAAGCATTGGGCTTATAAATATATGGCTGCTCTCGAAAGCAAAAAAATTCTTGTTGGTTTTGACGGTCTCATTCGACCAAATGATCATATGACAAGAGCAGAGTTAGCCGTTTTGTTAAATAAAGTTTATAATTACGGACAGCCACAGCAATTTTATTCTTTCACAGACGTGAAATTTAGCCATTGGGCCTATCAAAGTATTAACAAACTAGCAACAAACGGAATTACAGCTCAACGTAGTGGCACATTTCAAGCAAACGCCAAAGTGTCCAGAGCGGAATTTGCCTTATTTTTGGCAAGAACGTTAGATGACCGTTTTAAACCGTTTCAACTGAAAAATTAGCAACCGTGAAAAGGCACTCCAATAAAAGGAGTGCCTTTTCTTCTTAACTTGAAAGTCTTCTTTTGTGAACTTCGCCTTCCGTTGCTCGTTTTTGGACGTATGGAATTTGTTTTGGAATTGCTCCAAAGATCCACCATGACGATTTAACATATTTCATCGTTAAGCCAACGATGATCCAAGCTCCAATTAGCGCTGCTAGAAACCCACCAACTACAGACAGATGATAGATAGCTGGATTTCCTCCAAATTCGATCTTTCGATAAAAATAAAGAATGAACGGATGGAACAAATATACACCAAATGAAACAACACCTAAATGGATCATCATATTTATTACTTTTACTGACCACTTTGCATAAATCCAATAGGAAATTTGTAACAAAACAATCGCAGTCGTTAACGTATGAACGTTCCATAATAACGTATAAATTTTTGCGTCAACGACTGTATTCGTTGATCGGACAACGTACCATAAATAAATGTGCGCAGATGTAGCTACTACCCAAAGTCCCCATAAAGGAAACCAGAACAATCCTTTTTTTGTAAACAAATAGTTTCGACGAACTTTAAGCCAATCAACAACGTCTTTATAGTAAATACCAATATAGGCACCAATAAAATAGTAGGAAAAATACCAAATTGCTAAACTACCAGTTCGCGAATAACCTAAGTAATAATTGTTATAGAAAACGAACGCCCATTGGATAACAATTCCGAGCCAAAGAAGATTTCGCCTAAACCAGAGACTTTTTTGACAAAGATATAAAAAGATAGGAAATAAAACGTAAAATTGAATACTTATATAGACAAAGTAAAGATGGGTGTAAGCTCTACCTTCTAAAATTCTTTGCGGTACTTCAGTATATAAATAAGACCAATTTACCTGGTTGTTAGTAACGATCAGTAAAATTGAGTAAACCAGAGAAAAAAACAAATATGGCAGAATAATATAAAGCATTCGCCGCGAGTAAAACGTTTTTATTAACTTCTTATTAAGTGGTCGGTCAAAGTAATTATAAAAAAGCACAAAACTACTTAAAAAAATGAATGTCGGCGTTCCAAACTTAAAAAAGATGTTTAAGAAATTATAGATTGACCAATAAGTTGAGCTGGGATCTAGGCTGAGAACTATGAAAGAAGTCGAGTGAACCATCAACACGCCAATAATTGCTAGTGTCCTAACTATATAGAGTTCATCTATTTGCTGCTTCTTTTTTATCACAATAACTCTCCTTTGATATTTACTTTATCTTACTATCATAACTCATTTAGCAAATTTGTCTATTCTAAATTTTTACAAAATTCCCACTTGAATCTTAAATTCTCCAAGTTTATTTCACTTTTTAACTGCAATTATGGCAAAATTTTGATAAAGTAGTATGTAAGTTTATGTCATAGGAGTTGATCGCTTGAAAATCAGTCATCACAAATTAAGAAAACGCTTGTCGATTATTGGCTTAAGTGTTTTGTTTACTTTTTCGCCGTTAGTCAGTAATTTCGTACAAGCAAATTCAGTTTTAGGAGAAAGAAAGTCAGAAACAAGCTTTCAAGTATCGCCTGGTGTTTTATTTTCAAATCGCCAATTTGCAACTGAAAGCACCAATCAATCTGTCAATCTATTAGAGGTTAATATGGCTGATCCATTTACGAAACTTAATGTAAATGTATCGTCACCAATCAATAGTTTAACGACAACGAATGTTCAGGCGCTGCTGAATAATCGAGTTGATCACCAAGTAGTTGGTGCTGTCAATGCTTCTTTTTTTGAAACGGGTACCGGTTTTTTGCTGCCTGCTAATTTAATTGCCACAAATAATCAAATTTTACATTTTGGCATTTTATCCCCAGATGCGAACGGACCGAATTTTCAACGGAATGCCTTTGGGATAACGAAAGATGGTAAACCATTGATCGATCAATATCAGCCAAATTTAAGTATGATACATAACGGAAATAGTTTGCCGATTTATTCGATTAATACCCAAAGATATGCAAACGAAATCGTTCTTTATACGCCGACCAATCGTTATAAGAAAGTCGCAGAGCAAAGCAGTCAATGGGCAACAGAAATTGTCGTTACAAATGCTTCCAAAGATATGAAACAACTTGCCTTTGGTGATAGAGTAACGGGGACAGTTTCACAGATTGTAAAATTAGGAGAAGGAGCCAATTCCGAGATACCAGCGGATGGCTTTGTCTTGTCAGCAAATGGCGGTGATTTAGCAAAAGCGTTAGCAAATATTAATGTTGGCGACGAAATTTCGCTTGATATTCAAATCGATTCACAATGGCAAGATGCAAACTATCTGATTGGTACAGGTCCTTTGTTAGTTAAAGAAGGCAAAGTAAATATAAATATGAATCTTTCAAGTTCATTTGCCAAGGATCGACATCCGAGAACAGCAGTCGCTTATTCGAAAGAGCAAAATAAAGTGTTTCTCGTAACGATTGATGGTCGGCAAACTGGCTTTAGTAATGGCGTCTCCTTACAAAGCCTTGCTGAATATTTAATTAGTCTTGGAGCAGATCGGGCGATTAATTTAGATGGTGGCGGATCAACGACAATGCTCGTTCGCCAACTTGGCTATGGGTTTCCTTCATTAGTAAATCGCCCTTCTGATGGCAAGCAAAGAGCTGTATCTACAACGCTTCAAGTAGTTGATGTCCGGGCCCCTAAAAAAGTCGTAGAGCAGGTGGTGATTGTTGATCCAATGAATCTAGTAGCTGATTGGAAAGCTGAGACGATTCGTGCCCAAGCTTCTATAACAAAGAATAGTAGTCTTGAACCTTCACGAAATGGACAACCAGCCCTAAAGCTAAGTTATGATTTAACAGGGCAAACGGGCACAGCAGCAGCTTATTTAGTTCGCAAGCAACCCATTCTTTTTGCCGATCGCCCGCTCCAAGTAGGTGCATGGGTGTTTGGTGATGGGAAACGTCATTGGTTAAGAGGAACGATTTATGATAGTCAAGGTAAACAGCATACGATTGACTTCACCTCACCAAGTGGGATTACTTGGACGGGGTGGCGCTATGTAACGGCTAATATTCCTAGCGAACTGCCGTTGCCACTTACGTTAGAACGAATGTATGTCGTTCAAACAAATGAACAACTGAAAAGCAAAGGAACGATTTACTTCGATCAAATTGACGGGATTTATCAAAGTAGCTATCAAGTTGAGCGATTCATAGATATGAAAGCGGATCATTGGGCCTTAAGTGCCGTAAGTCTTTTAAATGACCGCAATGTGATTTTTGGGATGTATGATGGATCGTTTAAACCTAATCAAGCAATTACCCGTGAACAAGCAGCGATTATGCTCGTTCGTGAGTTGGGGATTACACTAGAAAATCGACCTGATCCTGGTTTTACTGATGTAACTAAGTCAACGCCTAACTACAAGGTGATTGCGGCTGTCGCTGCTGAAGGACTATTTGGTGGTACAACAGGAAATCGGTTTGCCCCTCGTGAGACTTTAACGAGAGCCGAAATGGCCGTTATTTTACAACGAGCTTATAAATTATCTGGCAAAAGCGAGCTGATTTTTAGTGATGTTTCTGCTAACCACTGGGCTTATCACTCGGTTCAAGCATTAGCAGCGAACGATGTCACGACAGGTTTTCCAGGTGGGACATTCCGGCCAAATAAGCAAACAACTAGAGCGGAATTTTCAGCTTTTATGGCAAGGTTAATAGAATAGAGCAGCAAATGTTTCCATAGTTTTTAGACTGATAGAAAAGTTATGATAGTAGATATAGATAATCTTATTTTTTATCGAGGGAAGGGAGAGCAAGGATTTTGAGAAAAATATTTCCAGTCTTCTTAACGCTAATTATGCTTTTTACGTTTCTTCCAACACAACCGGTTGCTGCTGATGATCTTCAAGGGCACTCTTTAGAATTTGAAGTACGGGCAGTAGTCGATTTAGGGATTATGAAAGGTTATCGAGAAGGTGTTTACGGTCCTAATGACCCGGTGACACGAGCACAATTTGCCACATTTTTAGCGAGAGCATTAAATTTACCTAATCCGTCACAATCACAGACAAGCTTTGCGGATGTTCCCCAAGGAGTTGGCTTAGCCGATGGTATTTATCGAGCCGCTGCCGCAGGTATTGTCGGTGGGTATCCAGGAAATGTATTTCTGCCAGATCAAAAAATTAGCCGTGAACAAATGGCGGTGATGATTGATCGTGCATTAATCTATAAATCTATCAATCGAACGCCAGTTTTTCTGTCATTTACTGATGTAAACGACATTGCGTCAATGTTTCGCGATGCAGTAGCACATAATGTTTATTTTGGAATTATTCGCGGAAATCCAGTCGGGAATGGAAACTATCGCTTTGCGCCAAAAGACGATGCAACTAGGGCACATGCCGCTGCTTTTCTATATCGAATGCTTTCAGTCATTAATTCTAATGGGCAATCCGTATTAAACTATCAGCTTGGAACGATTAACAATGGGAAAGTGACACTTGATTCAGTGCCATATATGAGCTATGCTGATGCCTTACAAAACGTAAAAAATCCAGATACACAAGTTATTTATCTGGGTCAGCAACTATTAAAAATGAAAGACGGGATCGTTGTTGCCGCACCTTCTCCGGGCAATGCAACAGTGCAAATTTATGAAGAAACGCTGAAAACGAGTCTCTCCTATGTTATGCCAGGAACGGAATTAAAATATCTAGACTCTGATGACCAAAAAATTAAAGTGCAAATTGCTGATGCCAATTCAATCGGCTATCTAAAACAAACAGAAGCATTATTAATTCCAACTGCCTTAATTGATCAGCAAGCCTATTACGATGTGATCAATGGTGAACTTCGTCATTTCGTTTACAATCATTTGAAGAAAACAATGGGCGCTTATATTTTAGGACCTGCTCCAAAGCAAATGAAAGATGGAGAAACATATCGTAGCTGGAACGGGATTGATTTTGCCGGGATTAACAACCAGAAAACCATCTCATATACACAATATTTTAATTATTTGCCGCTCCACACAAAAACGAACTATACAGCTGAAGAATTTAATGCCTATGTTACACAATTTCGACCAGAAAGTCCGTTGAAAAATCTTGGTCACGTCTTTATTGAAGCTCAAGATAAGTATGGCGTGAACGCTCTTTACCTCTTTGCCAAAGCAATTCATGAAAGTGATTGGGCAATGAGTAAGATTGCCAAAGAAAAGAATAATCTATTCGGTTTAAACGCAACTGACAGTGATCCAGAAGGAAATGCTGATACTTTTGAATCCATGGAAGGCTGTATTATGCATGCTGCTAGATTTTTATCAACGAACTATTTTTCTTTTGGAAACTGGCGTTATAACGGTGTTGTACTTGGAAATAAAAGTAAAGGGTTAAATGTTCGCTATGCCTCAGATCCATATTGGGGCCAGAAAATAGCTGGACACATGAACCGCATTGATAAATACAGCGGACGAAAAGATTTCAATAAATATACAATCGGGGTTACGAATATAGCTGGTTTAAATGTTCGAAATCAACCAGTTGTTAGCCCAGACAACCTGCAATTTTCATATCCAAAAACCGGGTACTATGTAGCTATTCTTGAAGAAACAGCTCAAGCAGACGGTAAATGGTACAAGATTATTTCCGATCACGCCTCGTATAAAGAAGCGTACGTTCATAACAAATTCGTTACAAAACTATCATTTGAATAGTTTAGCCAAGCCCATGTAAAGCGGTCATCCGACTTTATGTGGGCTTTTTTCTTTTTTTCTAATAAAATTACAAGAAAATATCAATTTAGGCAGCAACTGAAAAATAGTTCAAAAGTTGCTGTAGATTTTTGTAACATTTTCCACAATAATCAGAAAATTTGTGGTATATTTTTCATGAATACCTAGAAGTAGGTGAATTATTTTTTTAAGGATGTTACTAATCTATTAGCGGAGGTGTTTTATGCGGCAGTTTATTCGGTATGGTTTTGGATTATTCTTATTCATCTTGTTGGCGACTAATTTCCAAGCTATAACGGCACAAGCCAAGAATTTAGAAGGTATTGTAACGGTAGACCAATTAAATGTACGTTCTAGCGACTCGACAAACTCTAATATTGTCATCATTCTAAAAAAAGGTGACAAAGTAGTAGTTAAAGGGACAAAAGGTGATTGGTATCGTATTACTGTTCAAGCAAAAGAGGGTTTCGTATCTAAGCAATACATAGAAGTAACAACAGCAAAAACTAAAGCTTCCAAAAAAATTGAGACGATTATTAATGTCAATGGGAAACAACTCGAATTAGAATTCGAACCGCCAATGGAAAATAATCGAATTCTTGTTCCATTCCGGGCAATTGGTGAAAGTATGGGGATCGATGTAACTTGGAATCAAGCGAAACAACAAATTATAGCAATCGATCAAAATGCGAATAAACAAGTAATTTTTACAATTGATGAAGTTAATGCACTTGTAAACGGTGAGACATTTAAACTTGGTGCAGCTCCAAAGCTTACGGAAAAACGTACTTTACTACCATTACGATTTTTCTCAGAAACATTTGGCGCAAAAGTAAAATGGGATCAAGCGAATCGTACAGCCAATATTGATCGTGGTGTCAATGGCGAAGAAGTCACTGAAGGGGCAGATCCGGTTGTAAACCCAATCGAATTAACAGGCTTACAAGCAAAAGTAACGGCTGGGACATTAAATATCAGAACTGGTCCTAGTACGAATGGAACTATTATTGCAAAGCTATTAAAAGATCAAACAGTCGACGTTATTTCTTCCACAAACGAATGGTTAAAAGTTAGTACAGAGGGAGTAGAAGGCTATATTAGTTCTGCTTATGTCGAAATTTATCAAGCCGATAAGCGAATTCGCGTTTTAGCTAGTCCTGTTTTCGAAACCCAAAAGGGACAGTCACTCCTTACTTGGTCGAAGTTAGGTGGAACAACTGTTCAATCAAAGTTAGTTGATAATGTTCTGCAATTAACAACTGATGCAAACTTAATCGAAGAAATTTTCTTAGTTAACAATGTGGTTAAACGCATTTCGTATGAGCGAACAAAACACGGCACAGTGATTAATATTAAATTAAAAGATGGCTATACAGCTCTTACGCAAAATAAGGGAGCAGCTACGTCAATCACCTTTCTCAAAAAGTCGAAGAGCGGCAAAGTAATTGTCCTTGACGCTGGTCACGGTGGCAAAGATCCTGGAACGAATGGAAATGGTCTTGATGAAAAAGAAATTGTTCTTGACGTTAGTCAAAGATTGCAAAAGCTCCTTGAAGATGCAGACTTTACCGTCCTTTTAACTCGTGATGATGATACATTTATAAAACTGGGTGAGCGAGTCGAATTTGCTAATAAAAATAACGCAGATGCCTTTATAAGCATCCATGTTAATTCGGCTGCGAGCACATCTGCTAACGGGACTGAAACATATTGGAATAAAAATTATAGCGGAGAAGACAGTAAAAAACTTGCAGAAGAAATTCAAGCAAAGCTAATTGAGAAACTTAAGACATTTAACCGTGGGGTAAAAGAAGCTAACTTTCAAGTAATAAAATATACTGAAATGCCAAGCGTTTTAGTAGAATTAGGCTTTGTATCAAATAAGAAAGATGCGGACCTACTGGCAAAAGATGAGTTTCGTGAAAAGTATGCTCAAGCAATCTTTGAAGGAATTGAAAGCTTTTTTGAATAAAACTAATCAGTTGTTGCGCTGACAATCTGAATTAGAAAAAATAAAAAAGGTTGTCCCAAAGAAGTAGTGGGACAACCTTTTTTATAAAAAGATAAGAAAGTATAAAATTTTTGAACTCGGTAAGATGTCTAGCTCCGAGCGCTCTGCGCTTTTCTAGCACGTTAGGAAAGTATAAATTTTTAGCAAGGATGTTTATTCGACGATGTTAAAAATTTTAAGTACCAAGTATAAGAAAAACTAAAGCTTTCGCATTAAAAACTTGGCGAAAGCCAAGTTTTTCTAATCGGCTTGTGGTGCGTAAGCTTTCCAACGGCTAAAATCTGGGGTAGCTTTCTTGACTAACGATTTTGGGAAAATAAATGTCCACGGCTTACTTGTGTTCGCCTTAATGTTGAAATCGTCTAATTTAAAGCCACCTTGGGCAACGAGGTCACCTTGAGCATCTTCAACATGTAAAGGAATTTGTTCGATATTTATATCTTTCTTACTGCCATTTCGAATTAACAAGGTAATATGAAGCTCACCTTCAGAACTCGTTTGCGCTTGTAAGCCTAAGAAATTTACTTCTCCCTCTTTTGGAGGTTCGAGATTCTCTACTAACTCTTTTAACTTCTTCTTATCATGACTTGCCAGTGACTTTTTCCAACTGTCGGCTAAATCAAGCGTATGTTTTTCCGGTATACCAGATTCAAGTTGAAATGCTAGCTTCCAGCCCTCAGCTGGTAAATCTTCTGTAAATAAATTATTCTTTGTAAAATAAAAATTCCAAGGTCGGCTACTTTTTGCCGGAATTTCGCCTAACTCGGCAAGCTGGAAGGTTTTGCGACCAAGTATTTGCTCATTTTCTCCTAAAAGGACTAACGTCGTTTCAGCTAAAGAAATTGCTTTGTCTAAACTATTACGGACAAAAGCTGTGGCCCGATATTGTTCGCCATCTTTTGTGATCATTATCCCGGACAAAGAAATTTGATTTGGTTTTAATGGTGGACATTCGTTGTTTAAAAATTGAAAAGAATACATGTCTTCTTTTGCTAAATTCCAAGTAGGATGAATTGATAGTGCTGTTTCGATATCAGTATCAGTAGAATCTGCTGTAACTTCTTCAGCCAATATTTCTTCTGAAGAAACTGTACTTTCAGATCCTTCTAACTTCGGTTGTTCACCTGCATTTTTTTTAAAAAAAGATAACATACTATTTTTCCTCCGTTTCTGCATCTAAAAAAGGCTTTAACGAAATCGCCAATTGGATTGTCGCATCTTTTTCCAAGGCTTTATACATCATTTGGAAAAGTTCAAAGCCTTCCCGTTGATAAATACGCATTGGGTCTTCTTGACTAAAACTACGAAGTCCAATTCCTTCCTTTAATCGGGTCATTTCTTCAAGATGTTGAAGCCAGCGGATATCCATGTTCAATAACAAAATTTGCTTTGCTCTTGTTTGCAAATCGTTGTTTTCTTTCAATCTTTTAAGCAAATCAACATAACAATCTACTTTTTTATTAATATAATTTTCGAGATCACTACGTTCAAATACCGTAACATCATGAAAAGCTAGACTTTCAGTTGGTAGAACGAGTGTCAACCGCTCGGCAAGCTCAGTTAAGTTCCATTCTTCAGGTAGTAATCCTTCTAAACAATAATCATCAATATAAGAGTAACAAGCGGCTTTTACCATTGGGATAATGATTTCAAGTCCATCATTGTTTTCTAACACTTTATTGCGCAACGTGTAAATCACATTTCGTTGCTCATTGACGATATCATCAAGTTTTAATGTATATTCACGAGCAGCATAGTTGCTATCCTCACACATTTTTTGAATTCGTTCCACAAATTCATGTGCTTCTTTGTCTTTGATCAAACCTGTTTCATCAGCAGTAAGTGTCTTTTGCCATTTTTCAACATCTTCTTTCGCAAACCGCTGCATCATTTCATCCTCAATTGAGATGAAAAATTGGGAAGCACCCGGGTCACCTTGACGTCCAGAACGACCTTTTAACTGATTATCAATTCTCCGGCTTTCATGTTTTTCTGTCCCTAGAACAAAAAGTCCGCCAAGTTCCGCAACACCTTCTCCAAGCATAATGTCAGTTCCCCGCCCAGCCATATTTGTCGCAATCGTAATTTGCTTTTTTTGACCAGCTTGTGAAATTAAGCGAACTTCACTTTCAACACTTTTCGCATTCAAAATTTCATAGCGTAGTTGTTTTTCATCTAAGTATTTTGCCACCGTTTCCGACTGGATAATTGACGTTGTTCCAATTAAAATAGGTTGTCCTGTTTGATGATGACTGGCAACTTCTTCCGCCATCGCTTTGTATTTTTGGTCAATTGTTTTATAAATTTGGTCATTAAAATCAGTTCTAATTTTTGGTCTATTTGTTGGAATTTGGACTACATTCATTCCGTAAAGCATTTTGAATTCAGTTTCTTCTGTTTTTGCTGTCCCCGTCATTCCGGATAAAGTAGGATACATGCGGAAATAGTTTTGAATCGTTACTAAAGCTTGTGTTTTATTTTCCTCTGTTATTTCTAATCCTTCTTTCGCTTCTAAAGCTTGATGAAGTCCATCACTAAAGCTGCGTCCTTCCATAATTCGACCAGTAAACATATCAACGAGGACAATTTTCCCCTCTTTGACAATATAATCAACGTCACGCTGAAACATGACCCGTGCTCGCAAAGCTTGTAACACAAAATGATATAACGTTTGGTGCTCTAGCTCATACAAGTTATCAACGCCAAATGCTCGTTCAACTTTAGTAATTCCTTCATCTGTAAGATTCGTAGATTTACTAACACGGTCATATAAATAATCTTTTTCCTCTTGGAAACTTTTGGCCATTCGCGCGCAAATATGATAGAGATTCGGATTAACAGTCGTTTTTCCAGCAATAATTAATGGAGTTTTTGCTTCATCAATTAACACACTATCAATCTCATCAATAATCGCAAAATGATAAGGACGTTGGCGAACGCGGTCGGCAGGAGCATATACCATGTTGTCTCGTAAATAGTCAAAGCCGAATTCACTACCAATTCCATATGTAATATCCGCTTTATAAGCTTCTTGTTTTTCAATTGGCGTTAACATTGGTACATTTAAGCCCACTTTTAAGCCTAAAAATTCATGGACTTTCCCAATTAGTTCGCGGTCACGTTTCGCTAAATACTCATTTACGGTAATAACGTGAACACCTTTTCCTTCAAGGCCGCGCAGATAACTTGGCAAGGAGGCAACTAGTGTTTTTCCTTCCCCAGTAGCCATTTCCGGAATATCTCCGTCATTTAAAACGAGCCCACCAATTAACTGGACGTCAAAATGTCTTAAGCCAAGCACACGTTTTGCAGCTTCACGAACGACTGCAAAAGCTTCGACTTTTATGTCATCAAGTTGTTTTCCGTTTGCTAACTGTTCTTTAAAATAGCTTGTTTTCGCTTTTAATTCAGCATCAGATAATTTCAATATCGTTGGTTCTAGGGCGTTTATTTGCTCAACAACCTTTTGCAACTTTTTAATTTTCCGTTGTTGTTCATCACCAATCATTTTTTTAACAAATGTGAACATTGATTTCTCTCCTTAATAAAACTCATCTTGTACGTTAAGAATGTATAATTTTTTAGCAAAGTTGTTTATTCGACGTTGCGGAAAAATTTTAAGTTCTAAGTATAAGTGCAACATAGCGACTAAGGCACGACTTGTGCTCTTTGAGTGCTAAGGCTCAGCCGGCGCTTAAAAGCTTGGCAAAGCCTAAGTTTTCTTTATAGTAGTATATCATGAAAGATTCTTGTTTTGTTATACTTGACAGGCGAAAAATGGAGAATTACCCATAGCAAATTGTGGAAAATGAGGAACTGAGTCGCTATCGAGAAAATAAGCTGAAAAAAATCGGGAAAAATAATGGCGAAAGCGATTGCCTAATTCCCATTACTGTTTATTTTTGATATGATTTGTAAGTATGTAAAAATAGAAAAAAGTAAGATGGTGATTAATTGTGTCGAATAAGACTATTTCAATATTAGGCGTAGATTTCATTGATACGACACTTGAGCGGATGATTGAAAAATTATCCGGTCATGTACAAAAAAACGAAAGAACATTTGTTGTCACGGCAAATCCAGAAATTGTCCTTTATGCATACGAGGATAAGAACTATAAAAAGTATCTTGATAAGGCCAATTATATTACAGCAGACGGGATTGGGATTGTCAAAGCTGCTGGCTTGCTTGGACATCCGTTACCTGAACGTGTTACAGGCTTTGATATGTTTATGAAACTTTTAAAGCTAGCCAATGAAAAACGGCTTTCCATCTATTTACTCGGAGCGCAAGCAGAAGTACTGAATACAGCAATTGTGAAAATTTCCAACCAATTCCCAAGCATAAACATTGTCGGTTCGCATCACGGCTTTTTTGATTGGAACGCGGAAACGATTCCTAATGAAATTAAACGTCTCGAGCCAGACTTTGTCTTTGTGGCACTTGGTTGTCCACGTCAAGAAAAATGGATTAGTGAAAACATTCATAAATTCAACAAAGGGGTATTTATGGGAATCGGCGGCAGCTTCGATGTTTTAGCTGGAGCGGTCAAACGCGCACCAATTGCATGGCAAAAATTAAATATCGAGTGGCTATATCGCTTATTGCAACAACCGACCCGTTGGCGGAGAATGCTAGCATTGCCGAATTTCGCGATAAAAGTACTTAAGCAAAAAGTAAAGGGATCATTATGAAAAATAATCATACATTTGTCAAAGGAGCCATCATCTTAACAATTGCTACTTTCTTATCAAAGTTACTCGGTAGTGTGTTTCGGATTCCGCTACAAAATATTGCCGGAAACGAAGTCCTAGGCATTTTTACATTAGTTTATCCAGTTTATATGGCAGTTCTAATTATTTCTGTTGCGGGGATCCCAATTGCGATTTCCAAGTTGATTTCAGAAGCGAGAGTAAAAGATGCGGCTGATGACATTCGTGATATTTTTGTCACATCAGGAATTATTACCTTTTTATTAGGAAGTAGTAGTTTTCTGTTAATGTTTGGGTTTTCCGAACAAATTGCACTTGTGTTAGGTGGACCTTTTGCCACTTATTCTGTAATGATTGTCTCCATCACGTTAATTTTTGCCCCTTATATGGCGGTGTATCGGGGTTTTTTTCAAGGTTATGGAAATATGGGGCCCACCGCCTATTCACAAGTATTAGAACAATTTGTCCGAGTTATCTTAATTTTAGCACTTGCTTATATCTTAGTGGCGAAAGGCGCAGCTAGTGATATTGTCGCTGGCGGTGTGATGGTTGGTTCTTCGATTGGCGTAGTAGCATCACTGATTTATTTACGCTGGACGTTTAACCGTTCAGGATTAAAACCAGCTTCTGCTAAAAAATATTCATTTTCAATTTTCAAAGTTTGGTCGAAAAAAATCTTATTGCTTTCGATCCCAATTTGTATCGGCGCTTTAACAATGGCTTTATTAAATTTAGTTGATTCTGTAACCATTCCTTTTCAATTGAGGGGAGTAGGTTTCGTCGATTTGGAGGTGGCGGATCAATATGGAATTTATAGTAGGGGTTTAACGTTAGTCCAAATTGCCGTCGTCTTTGCTAGTGCCTTAATTTTACCGTTAATTCCATATATTTCAGCAGCACTTGCGAATAATGAAAGAGAAAGAACGCAGTCCATCATTGAGAAAGCGTTAAAGTTTACCCATTTAACGTCGTGGCCAGCAGCAGTTGGTCTATTGGCGTTAACCTTACCGATTAACCTCGCACTTTTTAAAGATTTAGAAGGAAGTCTGGTAATTGCCATTATTTTATTTAGTTCTTTGTTCACTTCACTTGCGGTGTTAACAACTGGAATTTTACAAGGAATGAATCGCTCAAATGGAGCAGCCATTATTGTTGTTATTTGTGCATTGTTAAAAGTTGTCTTAAATATTATCCTTGTCGGTGCTTATGGCCTACTTGGAGCAGCGCTTTCAACATTGATTACATACATCATCCTGTCTGGACTTAATTATTGGTTAATTTATAAAACAGTCGCCTTTAAATTGCTAAGTCGTGAAACGGTTGTCTATGTATTTGCGAGCCTTGTGATGGGGGGAGTGATTGCCCTTCCTTTATTATTTACTGATGTCGGAACTTGGACGAGACTTCAAGGATTAGTTTATACAGGCGTAATGATCAGTGTAGGGACCATTATTTACGGTTTACTTGTATTTGTTTTGAAAGGACTATCAAAGGAAGAGTTAGCGACCATTCCAATAATAGGTCCTAAATTAAATAAACGTTTGCTTAAAAATGTAAAAGCATAACCTAACTACATATCGTGTACGTTGCCTACATTTAAATAAACGTTTAATTAAAAACTGAAAGGATGACTCTTTCGTGCTAAAAAAACTTCTCTGGGCAATTGTAATTGTTGCCGTTTTGATTTCCATGCCCGCTCTAAAAGAAAGGGTAAACGTGGAAAAAGCAAATGACACCTATGAGCTTGTAATCCCTTATGGACAAATTGAAGAAATGGGGCATTGGCTGTCACGCGAAGATGCCCTTTCGCAATTGCGAGCGGCTGGCTTGAAGACGATTTCCGTTGAGCCAGTCAATTTGTTTGAACTTGAAAAAAAAGAATATGTACTAGAAGTTGCCAGAAACTATTTAGTCGGTAACTACCCAGAATATATTAAAGACATTCCAGATGGAGGCGGAATGTATTTTCGGGTTGTTGAAAAACACCCATTGCTTGCTAGAGTTTTCGAAGTATTTGATCGTGAGTACGAGTTAATCGCTAAAGAGTTAAATATTCCGTTTCGGCCTGTTGAAGTATTTGAACTTGGGAATCAAGAATTTATTTTTATCCCATATCGAAACGATCTAAGGTTAGACGAGGAAGATGAAGAAAGTCAAAGTGTTGTTGGATCAATGAAGGAAAAGGCTTTAGGATATGATTTTGAACAAATTGAGCTCTTAACAAAGTTTGGCTTTTCAGTTATTCCTCGTCTTCCAAATAACTTTAACTTTATTGGATCGATTCAAGAACACTTTATTTATGATGAGTTTTTAAAATTACGGCAGTACGGTGACCAAGTATTATTTCTAGGAGGAGAGGTGCCAGGTTATCCAGAACCAACTTTCCTTAAAGAAATGGGCAGCTTTTTCAAGGAAAATGGCTTTGAAATCCTTGTGATCGAAGGTACAGAACAAAAAGGAATGGAACAACTCCTACGGATTAACAACTTAGAAAATAATGTCATTCGCCTATTTAGTGTTCCGACAAAAGGGAAAGGCTTTGAGGATGATCCACTTTATGTTAATCAAGCAATTCGCGCATTAAATGAACGAAATATTCGGATTGTGTTTTTTAATCCGCTTCGCTTAGGACAAACTTATTCTACAGCAGCGGAAGCAAAACTTGGTTTGGATCGAACGATCGACTTTTTGCAAAATGTGCAAAACGATCCAAGAAATCAATTTACATTCGAAAAAACTGAACCATTTCAACAATTATCTCAGCCTGCTTGGCTGAAGCTTGTTGTCTATTTTGGTAGTTTAGCGTTTGCCTTACTGTTTTTTATCCAATTATTTACGAAAAGATATGTAACGGCGATTCTTGCCACCGCGGGCTTCGCTTTGGTGTTAGGCGTCCAATTT
The DNA here is from genome assembly GCA_036676095.1 of Anaerobacillus sp. Classification (GTDB taxonomy): domain Bacteria; phylum Bacillota; class Bacilli; order Bacillales; family Anaerobacillaceae; genus Anaerobacillus. Next base: position 27,044 of record JAKFDP010000071.1, read on the forward strand.
CTTACCGGAAACCAATTGTTACTGAAAGCGATTGTTCTTTTTATTGCTTTGATTGGGCCAGTTTTTGCGGTTATCTCTGTTCAACAAGTGAAAAGTTGGCGTTCGATTTGTTGGCAATATCTTAAATCGCTAGCAATTGCTTTGATCAGTGCCTGGTTTATTGTCTCGATCTTATATGGTACCGATTTTATAGTAAAGCTAGACAGCTTTACAGGAGTGAAAATTTTATCGATCACACCAACCATTGTAGTTGCTTTTGTCATAGTTCAAAGAATGGCGAATGGAAATGAACTCGTCATAAACTTGCAAAAAGGATGGCAGAGAATTTGGGAATTATTACAAGGTCCAATTAAGTACTGGCATATTATTTTTGCTGTGGTCATTGGTTTTGTCATTTATTTTTATGTCGGCAGAACTGGAAATCAAGGTATTGTGATCCCAGGGGAGTTATTCATCCGCCAATGGCTTGAAGAATCGCTATCTGCTCGACCAAGAACAACTGCCTTTTTGATTGGTTTCCCGTTATTTATCCTTGGGCTTTATGGGACAATGCTAAAGAAAAAGTGGGCGCCATTTGCCTTAATTTTTGGAACACTTGGGTTTTCTTCGTCGGTTGGAACGTTTACCCATTTGCATACACCGCTAGTTATTTCATTACTGCGGACCTTTAATAGTGTAACGTTAGGATTCATTTTTGGAGTCATCTTAATTCGTCTCGTCTCCTACCTTGAGAAAAAAATAACTTTAAGTAATAAGAAGAGGTTTTAATCATGAAGATCGTCCTATCTGGTTATTATGGTTTTCACAATGTTGGTGATGAAGCGATTCTTTTTTCCATTATAGAAGCGTTAAGAAAAGCTAATCCGCATGTTCAAATTACAGTTTTATCGAACGATCCTGACTATACGAAAAAAACATATCAGGTTGATGCTGTTAATCGTTGGAAAATGAAAGAAGTTGCCGCAGCCATCAAAGCAGCAGATGGCTTGATCAGCGGTGGCGGGAGCTTGCTCCAAGATAAAACTGGAAACCGCAGTGTAATATACTATTCGGCGATTATGTTGATGGCAAAGTTTTTCAGCACACCTTTTGTTGTTTATGCCCAAGGAATTGGGCCAATTACGAAAAAGTTTAATCAAACAATTACTAAATTTACGTTAGCCAAGGCAGCACTCATTACTGTCCGAGATAAAGCTTCAAAGCAATTTTTAGAGCAAATCGGTCTAAAAAAGCAAATTCTCGAAGTTCCTGATCCGGTTTTAGGGATTAAGTTAAAAGAGGATACCTATCAGAGGCTCTCTGAAAAAACGAATGTAACTGTTTCCGTTCGCGATTGGCCAACCGATACAAATTATTTGCAAAAAATCGCCAAAACGTTAGATAAGGTATCTCAGTTAGGGTATGATGTAATTTTTGTCCCGATGCACGGTGAATATGACGAAAAAACGTCCTTTAAAGTGTGCGATATGATGAATAGTAAGGCTTTTGTTGCCCCTTATGACTTATCAATTGAAGAGAAAATTTCGGTGATCGGCAAATCAGATTTACTCATTGGCATGAGATTACATGCTTTAATCTTTGCAGCTGTGATGGATACCCCTTTTACAGCGATATCGTATGACCCAAAAATTGAAGCTTTCGCCAAGCATTGCCAACAGCCTGTAGCTTGCCATGTTGAAAGCAATACTTGGTCAGAAGAAGATCTATTTAAAGTCGTCAAACAACAATTAGATCATTTGCCAAGTTATCGTCAAAAGCTAAAACGATATGCAGATCAGGCGAAATTAAATGCCCAAAACACGGCTGAATTAACCTTATCTAAATTTCATTAGAAGTTAGTAAAAGATGATGTACAATCGACGCTGGAAGTATATACGAGGATCAGTCAAGTTTTCTTACCGTGCCATCGCCTATTTCATTGGTTGGCACGGTTTGTTTTATACGTTAGGAAAGAATAAATTTTAATCCAAAGTTTAAGTGAAATAAAGGTTTAGCCAAGTTTTTTAAATGTAAAGATCGGGGGAAGTTGAGGGGGCTAATTGGCCTTCTTCCAATATAGATGGTTTTATTTCATTAATCTTCTGATAATTTCTGTAAAAAATAATTATATACCAGTCGTAATAATTTATGATATAATCCGATACGTAGGTACTAGTTTAAAAGATTACACAGATTTCCAGTAACAAATTAGCATGATTAACGTCTAAAAAAAATATGCATTTAAACAAAGAGAAAAAATAATAACAAAATTGAATTTTGGAAAAAGTATATTTAAGGGGTGTCTATATGATGTTTCTAACCTTTTTGCTTTGTTTTTTAACAGCGGTGCTGGTCACACCACTTGTTAAAAATTTCGCTCTCAAAATTGGAGCAACAGATCAACCAAATCAACGAAAAGTACATCAGAAAGTAATGCCACGTTTAGGTGGGTTAGCAATTTATATTAGCTTTTTATCTGGATTTATTTTCTTGCAGCCTCAAGACGATTATGTCCTACCTATTCTTTTAGGAAGTTTCGTCATTATTTTAACCGGCTTTTTTGATGATATGCTTGAGCTGTCACCAAAATGGAAATTAGCTGGTCAAATTCTTGCAGCTGGTATTGTGATTGCCGGCGGTGTGCAAGTTAATTTTGTTAACTTGCCATTTGATGGTCAAATCGACCTCGGCTGGTTTGGTGTACCACTCACCTTAATTTGGATTATTGGTGTGACAAATGCCATTAACTTAATTGATGGTCTTGACGGCTTAGCGGCAGGTGTTTCAACAATTGTATTGGCAACATTAGCAGTGATTGCCTTAATGACGGGAAACCCTTTTGTCGTTGCTTTAGCGTTAATCTTAATGGGCAGTACACTAGGATTTTTAATTTATAATTTTAACCCAGCAAAGATTTTTATGGGGGATACAGGTGCGCTCTTTCTTGGCTTTATGATTTCTGTTATTTCATTACTTGGATTTAAAAATGTAACCTTATTTTCATTAGTAGTACCTATTATTATTTTAGGGGTGCCAATTTCAGATACGTTATTTGCAATCATTCGTCGCATTGTTAATAAAAAACCATTGTCGGCACCAGACAAATCACATTTACATCACTGTTTACTACGTTTAGGATATAGCCATCGCCAAACCGTATTAATTATTTACGGCATGAGTTCATTATTAGGGCTAGCAGCGATTATTTTAACACAATCAACATTATGGGGAGCATTTCTGATCATTACCTTGCTCATCTTTGCAGTGGAGCTAGTTGTGGAACTAGTGGGACTTGTTAGTGCAAATTATCAGCCGATGCTAAATTTCTTTAGACGAATTGGAGTCGTAAGAAAAGGCGTCTAATACAATCCTAAACCTACAAAGTAACCGTATCACGTAAAGTGATACGGTTTTATTGTCGTTTATGAAGCAATTTAAGGCCTAAACCTAAAAGCCACTTACAGGTTGTAAGCGGCTTTTAGGGCTAATCATACTTCTATAATTATTAACTTTTGCAACCTTGTCTTTCACTGTTGTGGAAATTTAAAACAAGCATTAGAAAGTATAAAGTTTTTGAACTTTGAATACTGTCTAGCTCCGAGCGCCAGCGGCTCGAGGTCAAATAACCTGTCAGATTAGAAAAACTTGGCTTTTCGCCCGCTAAATAGCGAAAGCCTTAGTTTTTCTTATACTATCAACCGAACCATTATTAATTTAGATAGTATAAAAAGTGAAAAAGCGCACTTTTTCCTGCCAGAACATTTGCTTGTCGCCGCTAGGCGGGCGCTCTCCACTTTTCTAATTAATTTGTAAATGTTCCCTTAAAGTTGTAGAAATTTGATTGATAGAGTCACTGTTTAGTTCATAATAATAAATGCCTCTAATAGTTGCATTATCCCCTTCAAAATGTAACGATTCAATATTGTTTAAATGAGAACTATACGAATGAAGAGCGAGAAGATTTCCAAAGCTTAAGTTTGTTGATAAATTTTCCTCAACACTTTTCATAACATCATCAAACTTGGTAATTGACGAGAAAGAAGCTGATTTTTTAATGATGGCTTCTAAAATTTGTTGCTGTCTTTCACCGCGACCAATATCACCAAGAGGATCTTGTTTCCGCATTCGGGCGTAGGCAAGAGCTTCTTCGCCACTTAAGGTTTGTAATCCTTGATTAAGCTGAATGGCGCCTTGACGATCATGGCTATCCTGTTCGGAAAAAGCATATGGAACATCAACTTCAATACCGTCTAGAGAATCGATAATTTCAACAAATGCATCAAAGTTTAATTTTACAAAATAGTCAACCGGAATATTTAACAGGTTTTCAACAGTAGCAACCGTCATATCAAGACCACCAAAGGCGTGGGCGTGATTTATTTTATCAAAGCGATCTTTTCCCACAATTTCAACCCTTGAATCGCGCGGAATACTCAATAATTTGACAGTGCCTGCTTGCTTATTGAATGTTGCAAGTACAAGGGCGTCTGTTCTTCCTTGTGTGTTTCCATCACGGTCATCTACTCCAAGAAACAAAATCGAGATATTATCTTTGCTAGGATTAACAGGAACTTGGCGCATTTCCGAGCGATCGCCTCGTGTTAACTCAACTTGAGCACTGGAAGTAGCATTGGCTACTTTAGATAACATATAGGCAAAAGCACTGCCACCAATAATAAATAAGACGAGAGTGAAAAGACCAATAGTTTTAAAAAATTTGAAGGCACGACTTTTTTTTCGACGCTGTTTTTTAAATTTGACTCGTGTTTGATCCATACTTATTTCTCTCCTTGCTCAATCTATGACAATAGTTAGTCGACAACAATAGATTGAAAGTTTCACATTGTTCTAATTTTACAGCGATATTTGAATTGTGTAAATGTAATTTTTTAGAATATTGAAGTGATTGCCATAGATTTTGAGAAATGATCGAAAGAATTTAGGAAATGATCAAAAAAATTCGGGAAATGATTGAAAAAATTCAGGAAATGATTGAAAAACTTCAGCTGTGCCTTTCTAAGACACAGCTAATTCCAAATAATCTAATTCACCAATTTTAATGTTTGCCTGCCCATTCGTTAAATTAGTCATCCAAGCAACAAACGCTTCTTGCTCACCAGCAGCAACGTGCGTTTTGATTGCAACTTGATCTAAATAGTTGATTTCTTTAATGAGATAAGGTGAAGTGCGGAGTTCATTTTCTACTTTCCCAAGCCATGTATAATCAACAGTTGTTTCAAAAATTTGCATCAGCTTCCGTTCAATAATTCCAGTGGCATTTAGACCATCACTCGTAGCCTGACCGTATGCCCGTATCAAACCGCCTGCACCGAGTTTAATTCCACCAAAATACCTTGTTACAACAACAACTGTATCTTTTAAGCCGCGCTTTTTCAAAACTTCAAGCATTGGTACACCAGCTGTCCCGCTTGGCTCCCCATCATCATTTGCTTTTTGAATTTGATCATTTTCACCAATCAGATAAGCCGAACAATTATGTGTTGCATCCCAATGTTTTTTCTTAATTTTTTCAATAAAGGCTTGAGCATCGACTTCAGATGTTACCCGATCTACATATGTAATAAATCGTGATTTCTGAATGACAAGCTCATGCTCCCCGTACCCCTTAATCGTAAAATAAGACGAGAGCATCAATCATACTCCTTCCAAACATGTTATTATTTGATGGTTGACAGTTAAATCACGCTGCCCACCTAATATAAAAAAATCAGTAGTAACTCCCATTGTAACATACTTGTTCTGAAAACATGGATTAAACTTGTAAAATTAGGATGTTAATCACTAGATATATGGTAGAATGAAAATAATAATATAAACCCGTAGAGCGGTTGCTAAATATAGATTAGATAAGTTAACAGGTGATTACCAGAAAAAATAAGGGTAATTTATAATAATTATTATGAGAACGTAACACAAAGTAGTAAAGTATACCTAAGGAAATATTAGGTACTTAGTTTCTATTTTCCATTGGTATTGTTTTGTACATTAAAGTGAGGGACTTATTATGACAAATAAAACAACTTTAGATGAGATACTGAATAAAATGGTCGACACTGTTAGTCAAAGCAAAGAACAAGTTTTTGAAATAACAGAACAATCACGTTATGAGTTTTCACAACTTCAAATAGAATTAGCGCAAATCCAAATGAAGGTAGCAACAGTCATTGATAATACCGATCGCATGGAACGTCAAGCCCGGTTTGCCCGAAATCGTTTAGCAGAAGTCAGCAAAAATTTTAACAAATATACTGATGAAGAAGTTCGCCATGCATATGAAACAGCTAACGATTATCAAGTAAAACTTGCCTTATATCGCCAAGAGGAATTACAGCTCAGAGAGCGACGTGATTTAATCGAACGTAGACTTGTGGGGCTTGAAGAAACAATCAAAAAAGCTGAATCATTAGTCGGGCAAATCTCAGTAGTGCTAAATTATTTAACAAGTGACTTACAACAAGTGAATGAACTAATCGAAGACGCCAAGGAAATGCAGCAATTTGGTCTGAAAATTATTGAAGCGCAGGAAGAAGAAAGAAAGCGTGTTTCAAGAGAGATTCACGATGGTCCAGCACAAATGATGGCGAATGTTTTGCTCCGATCTGAACTGATCGAACGCATTTATCGTGAGAAAGGAATAGAGGATGCACTAAAAGAAATTCGAGATGTTAGAGGAATGGTTAAAAATTCGTTGTCCGAAGTTCGTAGGATCATTTACGATTTACGTCCAATGGCTTTAGATGATCTCGGGCTAATTCCTACGTTAGCTAAATATTTGAAAAATTTCAAAGAACACACTGGCATGATTATTTCATTTCAAAACTTTGGCAAGGGAGATCGCCTTCCTTCTACGCTTGAAATTGCCCTTTTCCGTTTCGTCCAAGAAGCTGTGCAAAACGCCTATAAACATGCCAAACCAAAAGAAGTACAAGTGAAAATTGAAATAAAGTCTACAAAAGTAACGGTTGTGATAAAAGATGACGGGAAAGGATTTGATCAACATGAGAAAAAAGAAGGAGCTTTCGGACTAATAGGAATGAAAGAAAGAGTGAATATGCTTAAAGGTGAATTAATCATTAATTCAGCTATAAACAAAGGGACATTGATTATGTTAACGATTCCTATACATACTAAAAATTGAGGAGGCAATACTTATGAAGGAACAACTAGACAACTTGATAAAAATAATAATCATCGACGACCATCAACTTTTTCGTGAAGGAGTTAAGCGAATTCTGGCGATGGAAAATAACTTTGAAGTTGTCGCTGAAGGTGATGACGGTTCAAAGGCGCTACAACTCGTACAGCAGTATCAACCTGACGTAATTTTAATGGATATAAATATGCCTAAAGTAAATGGAATGGAAGCAACACGAGAACTGATCGAAAAATATCCGGACATTAAAGTGTTAATCCTTTCGATTCATGATGATGAGTCCTATGTGACTCACGTCTTAAAATCAGGTGCATCTGGTTATTTGTTAAAAGAAATGGACGCTGATTCCTTAATTGAAGCAGTGAAAGTAGTTGCAGATGGTGGTGCGTATATCCACCCAAAAGTTACTCATAATTTAATCAACGAATATCGTCGTTTAGCTACGGATAAAACTCAAGAGGGAGAGATTGGGTTTCGAGAAGTCGAATTTCGTCGCCCATTACACATTTTAACACGCCGAGAATGTGAAGTGCTGCAATTAATGACAGATGGAAAAAGTAATCGAGCAATCGGTGAAATCTTATTCATCAGTGAAAAAACGGTAAAAAACCACGTCAGTAATATTTTACAAAAAATGAACGTAAATGACCGTACCCAAGCCGTAGTCGAAGCAATCAAAAATGGTTGGGTAATGGTTCGATAAATTTGGCTTAGAACAAAAACAGCTGAGGGCAAAGTTAGCGAAAACCAATTGCCTATGGCTTTTGTTGCCATTATTAAACACGTATGGTAAAATTTTATCACTATTAATATGAAGAAATCGGATTAAGGTCAGGGGCTTATACAACTTTTGTATCGGTTTCTGACTTT
>JAKFDP010000072.1:0-18569 GCA_036676095.1 Anaerobacillus sp.
GTCTAGCTCCGAGCGCCAGCGGCTCGAGGTCAAATAACCTGTCAGATAAAAAGTGAAAAAGCGCACTTTTTACTGCCAGAACATTTGCTTGTCGCCGCTAGGCGGGCGCTCTGCGCTTTTCTTCTTTTACACAAGTAATTTTTCTTTTGCAAATACATCATCAGGCGTTCCAACGCACTTAACGACTCCATTTTCAATATAAACAATCCGATCGGCGAGTGCTTTTGCATCTGCTTGATCGTGAGTGACAAAAATTGATGTAATCCCCGTTTGCTTTAAAATTACCCGCAGTTCTTCACGAATTTTCACTTGAAGGTTAGCATCAAGGTTACTAAATGGCTCATCAAAAATTAATAATGATGGGGCGGGCGCAAGTGCACGAGCAAGGGCGACACGTTGTTGTTGTCCACCACTTAATTCGTATGGATAACGTTTTTTGTATTCCGTTAAATTAACTAATTCAAGCATCTCATTTAGGCGCTGTTGTTTTTCGGCGCGACTCATTTTTCGCAGACCGTATTGGATATTTTTCTCAACAGTCATATGCGGAAAGAGAGCATAATCTTGAAATACCATTCCAACACTTCTTTTTTCAGGAGGAACATAGTTTTGTTGATCAAAGACGGTTTGACCATTAATTGAAATTGAACCAGCTTTTGGTGTTTCCAAGCCAGCAATCAATCTTAAAATCGTACTTTTTCCACTTCCACTTTCACCTAAAATCGAGATAATTTCCCCACGTTCAATGTTTAATGTGAAATTTTTAATTGTTGGCTCAGTTGCATTTTTATATTGATATTGTAAATCTTTAATTTTGATAAACATCAGTTCGGCTCCTTTTCCAAAATTTTGTGAAAGACAAAGATACAAATTCCACTTATTAAAATAATCAATAGAGAAGCAGAGGCAGCTTCACTTATCATTTCATTGTTTGCATAACGAAAAGCTCTAGTCGCCAGTGTTTGATAATTAAAAGGTTGCAAGAGCATTGTTAAAGGCAATTCCTTTAAAATATCAACAAAAACGAGGATAAAACCGCCAAAGATAGGTCCTTTAATCATCGGAATATCAACCTTAAAAAAAGTGCTGTAAGTAGAAGAGCCTAACATTCTTGAAGCTTCAGTAAAACTATTCCCAACTTTTTCAAATCCTGCTTCAATTGAATTGTAACCAACAGCCAAAAAACGAATAACATAAGCAGAGACTAACATCACAAGACTTGTTCTTAAAATCATAGTTGGCTTGCTACCAAAATAAGAGAATAAAACGTAAATATATTCATCAAGAGCTAAAAAGATGGTAATGACACCAATAGCAATGACAGCTCCCGGAACTGAGTAACCAAGAACGGTAATTTTTGAAATCGTTTTTGGGACTAATCCCAGGTGAATTCGACTGTAATTGGCAATAATTAAAGCAACAATAACGATACACATCGCAGCAATCGCTGCTACATAGAATGAGTTCTTTACTAATGTATAAAATTCTGCCGATAAAATTTGTTCATAGGTCATAACCATCCAGTTAACTAACTGCAGAAACGGAATTAAAAAGCCAAAGCTAAAAATAATAAAGCAATAGACGCAAGCAATCCATGCTTTTCTTCCAGTTAATTGGAGAGGCTGAAGTGGTCTAACTTTAGAGTTAGAATAACTATAGCGAACACGTCCGCGAATAAATTTTTCAAATAGTAAAATGATCACAACAACTATCATTAACGTTCCGGCAAGTTTAAAAGCGGAATCAATATCGGCCATCGCAAACCACGTTTGAAAAATGGCAGTAATAAATGTTTGTATCCCGTAGTATTTAACAACTCCATAATCGTTAATCACTTCTAACAAAACAATTGTCACCCCGCCAATAATCGCTGCTCTTGAAATAGGTAGAATGACTCGAAAAAAGATTTCAAACGAGTTTGCACCTAACAGCCTAGCATTCTCAACAATGGATGAAGATTGATTTTCAAAGAAGCTTTTTGTAATTACATAAACATACGGATAAAGGAATAAAGTAAAAATGAAAATCGTTCCTTCAATCGACATAATGTTAAAGTATTTCTGATTTACGGATATATCATACGAATTTCGTAATGTTGACTGAATAATGCCCGTATAATTAATAATTCCATGATAAGTATAGGCGCCAATAAAAGGGGGAATGGCCAAAGGTAAAATTAAGCCCCATTTCAAGAAATTTCGTAATGGAAATTTATAAGCTGTAATCAGCCAAGCTAAGCTTGTTCCGATCAACGTAGTTAAAAGTCCAGTAAAAAAAAGAATAATTGCTGTATTCGTGATAATGTCCAGTAACAAGTATTCTTTAATATGTTGCCAATTCTCATTCGGTTTTGCGAAAAACTCTATCGCAATAAGAAGATTTGGTAACAAAATAATCAAGATAAAGAGAAAGCTAAGTACTGCCCATAAATTCATTTGTTGTTTGGCGTGCTGTATTAATCGCACTATTGTCACATCCTTAATTCAGTAGAACTTAAAAAATTACTATGTTAAGTATACAGAAGAAACGCTTGTAAGTGAATATTATTATCAAATAAAAATAAAACCGTACCATTAATGAATGGTACGGTTCATAAAGTTGTCTAATATTAATTATTTCCAGCCAACTTCGTTTAAAATTTGAATAGCACGAGCGTTATTATCGCCAAGCTTCGTTAAATTAATATCTTGTTCGACAAAATCACCCCAAGATTTTACTAATTCAGTAGTTGTTGCTTCAGAATTTACAGGATACTCGCTGTTCGCTTCTGCAAATTTGTCTTGTGCTTCAACGCTAGATAAGAATTCAATAAACTTAATTGCGTTTTCAACATTTTTCGCATGTTTAACAACAGCAGCGCCACTAACATTAATGTGAGTACCATTTGTTTCTTGGTTCGGGAAGAAAACACCTACTTGTTCGTAAACTTTAACTTCTTCTGGATCTTCAGAAGTTGCTAATTGACCTACATAGTAAGTGTTGGAAATGGCAACGTCACCTTCGCCTGCAACAACTGCTTTAATTTGGTCTCTGTCTCCGCCTTCTGGTTGTCTAGCCATGTTAGCAACAATTCCTGCTGCCCACTCTTTTGCTGCTTCTTCACCGTTTAACTCAATAAATGAAGCTAAAAGTGATTGGTTGTAAATATTTTCAGAAGAACGAATTAATACGCGACCTTTCCATTCTGGCTCTGTTAAAGCTTCATACGTTGATAATTCAGATGGATTTACGCGGTCTTTTGCATAAACGATAACACGAGCGCGTTTTGTTAAACCAAACCATTGGTTGTCAGCATCACGTAATTTTTCAGGAATGTTTTTCGAAAGCACTTCACTCTCTACCGCTTGTGTTAAGCCTTTTTCTTTTAAACGAGCTAAGTTACCAGCATCAGCTGTCATGAAAACGTCAGCTTCCGTAGCTTCGCCTTCTTGCTCAAGGCGTGTTAATAACTCATCTTTTCCTGAAATAACATTTACTTTGATCCCAGTTTTTTCAGTGAAAGTTTTGTAAAGTACATCATCAGTGTCATAGTGTCTAGTTGTATATAGGTTTACTACACCAGCATCTTCAGTAGTTGCTTCTGGAGCAGGTTGTTGAGCTTCATTTTCTGCTGGAGTTTCTGCAGGTTGCTCTTCAGTTTTGCCACAACCAACTAATGCAATTAAGGCTAACATGAAAAATAAAGCTAATGTTGCTAATTTCTTCATTTGGTCTGTTCCCCCTTAGTTATATGTAATTATAATTGTGATAACTACTATCACTTACCAAGTAGTATAATGATAGTCATTATCAATGTCAATTGATATTGAAAAAAAGTTGTAAAAATTGTGACTTAAGAAATAATGTGGAGTAATTTAAGTTTTTAGTAAAAACGGCCTTTTTCCGGCAATAAAACTGTTTATAAAAGGTTAAATTTGATTATTTTTTCTTTACTTAAATAACATCCCAATTAAAACGATTGCTCCAAAAATAATCCAAAATAGTTTTTTCTTTGAAGTGGAAATTAATCGTTTTTTTTGCCAACGATTAGGATTAAAGCTAATCTCACCGCTTTCAAAAACATGTTGGTATTCACGAGTGAATCTTCTTAATTTAGCTAAGAAGATTGGAGCGAGGGCAACACCAGCGAGAAATCCGAAAACATGAGCATAAACGTTAATTCGGGCATTAATAAACGTCATGATTAAGCCAATTATTAGAATTGTTTTTACTACTTGGGCGTTGTTACGATCAATGAGATCTTTACGATAAAACGACATATACAAATAAACACCGAAAAGCCCAAAGATTGCCCCAGAAGCGCCTAAATGACGCGAGTAGCCTAAGCCGCCAATGTAATAGGTCGCGACGTTTGCAAGGATTCCTACTAATACATAAACAGCAATAAAGCGACTCTTCCCTAGTATTCTTTCCAGTGCTGGTCCAAATAATACTAAAGAAAAAGAATTAAATAGGACATGTCCTGGCAAAACATGCATAAAAATCGGAGTTACTAAACGCCACCATTCTCCATGAGCTACAGCTAGATTATCCCCTACACCATATAAAAAAATCAGATCACCACCAAAAGAACCAAACAAAAACATCCATAAAAATAAAATGAGATGAATAACTACAATCCCAGATACTACCGGATAAAAGTGAAGGAACGAACGGAAATCCTCATTTCTTACAAACATTAACATCACCCAATTTCTACTATTTAATTTAATGTCTTCCTTTACTGTATATTACTATTGTAGCATAAAAAAATGGTCAATCAGAATTATTGCGAGTATAAATTGTTCGTTAGCTTATTCTTTTACTTTTATTGTTATGAAAATGATTATGCTAAAATGTTAGTAGCAATAAATAGATTGGGGGGCAGTCTCAGGAATATGATTATTGGAACGGGCATTGATATTGTAGAGTTACAGCGTATAGAAGAAGCAATGAACCGACATCGATCGTTTATTAAGCGAATTTTAAGTGAGAAAGAAGCGAAATTTTTTCAAACCCTTTCAGATCGTCGAAAGGTTGAGTTTTTAGCGGGAAGGTTCGCTGCTAAAGAAGCATTTGCCAAAGCAGTTGGTACAGGGATTGGGAAACAACTTTCTTGGCAAGATATCGAAGTTCTTCCCGATTCAAATGGCAAGCCAATGTTACGTGCAAACAAAGCTTTGGGGCATGTTCACCTATCGATCTCTCATAGCAAAGAATATGCAGTTGCAAATGTTATCATCGAAAGCCATGAATGATTAAGTAAATTTTGTCAATCAAAAGTAACTTCGAGTCTTATGTTTGTAAATAGCAAGGAACTTTTTTAGTGTGCTTGTCACGCTAGTCTGCATATTGTTTCGGACAGTCTCATATAGTGGTAATGCGGATAGGAGGGAACTATTTTGAATGTGGTAACTGGTGATGAAATGCGCCAAATTGATCGCTATGCCATTGAAGAAATGGGCTTAAAGCTGAAATACTAATGGAGAATGCAGGGCAAGCTTTTGTTATTTCTAGATCTTTGTTAGATTGAAGAACTATACTCATCTGAAAACTTTTGTAGTTCCACAAACAGCTCATAATATAATTACCAGTCAGCTGATTGAAGCTACATTTCATCGGTTTGGTGCTAGCTTTAGTCATGCAGCAAGAAGATATGCAATCTTCCATTAGTAATGCCGTTTTTCTTCATGGTAAAGCTGCGGTTGATTTAACTAATAACGGTTCGAGTTCGATTAGTGTTCCTCGTCGGATTTAGTTAATGTCATGCCTGAAGTATTGGCTTAATTTCAAACTTGTTAGCATAACTAACGATAGAATTCCCTCCTTTGTCGTCTAAATGAGACAAAGGGGTTGAGAATGAATGAAAAAAACGATTTCTGTATTTTTCTCGTGTTTATTACTGCTTAGTTTTTTAACTGCTTGCGGCGAAAAAACCCAAGAGGATATTATTGAGGAATTAGGCGAGAAAGTTCAAAAAATGACTGGTTATAAAGCCGCAGCAGTTATGACACTAGAAACGGGAAAAGATCCACAAAACTATGAAGTGGAAATTTGGCATAAGAAAGAAAATTATTATCGAGTGGCCTTAAGCAATGCCAAAAAAGACCAAAGTCAAATTATTCTAAGAAATGACGAAGGAGTCTTTGTCTTAACACCAGCGTTAAATAAAAGCTTCCGGTTTGAAAGTGATTGGCCAGAGAACAATAGTCAAGTTTATTTATATGAATCTCTCGTAGATGACATTTTGACGGACCCTGAAAGAAAGTTTAAGGCAACTGATGATCAATATGTTTTTCAAACAAAAACGAATTATGCCAATAAAAATTTACAACAACAAGAAATTACCTTAAATAAAAAAGATTTAACGCCTGTATCAGTAAAAATTATGGATGTTGAGTTAAATGTTTTAGTAACAGTACAGTTTAATGAGTTTGAACCTAATGCCAGCTTTAATGAAGATGATTTCGACATGGATCGCAACTTGACAGGTGCCCAGTTAGAAAGTCTGCCAACGATGGCTCCAGAAAATAATGAAGAGCCTTTAGTTCCATACTATCCGATGTATGTACCTGATGGTACAATAATGAATGATTCAAAAGAAGTAAGTATTGAAGATGGCAAAAGAATTATTTTGTCGTATACTGGAGGTAAGAACTTTACATTAATTCAACAGAGAAGTAGAGTACAGCAAGCGAGTATTCCAATGCATATTACTGATGGAGAGCCTGTTGATTTAGGTTTTACAATTGGCGCTTTTTCAAGTGAAGGGCAAATTCAGTCACTTAATTGGTCATATGAAGGTGTCGACTTTTTCTTGGCTTCTAAAGATATAAGTCAAGAAGAAATGATCTCAATTGCTAGAAGTGTATATGGAACACCTGTAAAATAATAAAATTGGATTGGCAATTTGGCAGGCCCAACATGAAATTAACGGAGCCTGTCTATTTTTGTATTGACAAGCTGGTATTTCTTATTAATATCATAAATAGTAATGTAGACTTATTAATTTATTATAAGGCACTACGCTGTAAAAGGAGAGCACTAAGTTGGATAACTTGAACTGTTTTTATCGTGATACATGGGCAGAAGTGAATCTTGATGCCATTGAACATAACATCAATGAAATAAAGAATAATTTACACACAGATACAAAAATTATGGCTATTGTGAAAGCTGATGGTTATGGTCATGGAGCAGTTCAAGTTGCGAAGACAGCAATACATGCAGGAGCTGGTTATTTGGGAGTTGGGATTTTAGATGAAGCACTTGCTTTACGTAAACATGGGATCTTAGCCCCTATATTAGTTTTAGGTTTAATTAGACCAAGAGACATAAATTTAGCTGCAGAGAACAATATAACTTTGACCGTTTTTCAAAAGGAATGGTTAGAAGAAGCAAATAAATATATAAGCCCTAACTTACATTGCCGCTTTCATTTGAAAATTGATACTGGGATGGGCAGAGTTGGAATAAGATCGAAAAATGAAGGAAATGCTGTTATTAATTACATGCGTAAACACCGTCAATTTGAATTAGAAGGTGTTTTCACACATTTTGCTACAGCCGATGAGAAAAAATTAGATTATTATCACATGCAATATCAGCGTTTCGAAGATATGTTAGAGTGGTTAGAAAAAGAAGGGGTAAAGGTTCCGTATATCCATTGTGGAAATAGTGCGGCAACGATTAGGTTTCCTACCAAAATGTTTACAATGGCAAGAGTAGGAATTTCAATGTATGGTCTTAAACCGTCTAAGGAAATAGAAGCAGAAATTCCTTTTTTATTAAAAGAAGCATTCTCTCTCCATAGCAAAATTATTCATGTGAAAGAAGTAAGCGATAATGAAGGAATTAGTTATGGGGTAACATATAAGACGAATAAACCGGAATGGATTGCCACGATCCCGATTGGCTACGCTGATGGTTGGTTACGCCAAAATAGTTCAAATGGAGTTGTGCTTGTTGAAGGGGAAAAATGTCCAATCGTAGGCAGAGTTTGTATGGATCAAATGATGATTAAATTACCAAGAAAAGTACCAGTTGGTACGCAAGTAACATTAATTGGTACACAAAGAAATTCAATTATTTCAATGGATGAAGTTGCTGACAGACTTGGCACGATTAATTATGAAATTCCGTGCATAATTGGTGCACGAGTTCCGAGAATTTTCTTTAAGAACAAGGAAATAATTACAATAGTTAATAAAGTTATTTAATTAATTAAGTGGTGAAGTAAAATATTGCTTATTTTTAGCGAATCTTTTTTATGAGACAAATCTCAGAAAGGCCTTTGCAAGATGGTCTATATAATGCTATGATAAATGATGGGTATAAAATTTAGTTGTAGTGTATGTTGGAGGTGTTTTTGTGTCTACAAACACAAAGAGAATCACGGTAAGCTTACCACAACATTTATTAAATGAAGTTGATGGGATAATTAAACGAGAAAATGTGAACCGAAGTGAATTTATTTCCCAAGCGACAAAAGCATATCTCCGTGAAAAGAAGAAACGTCAAATTCGCGAGGCCATGCAACAAGGGTATATGGAAATGGCGAAAATTAACTTAAATATTGCTGCTGAGGCTTTTCTTGCTGAAGAGGAAGCAGAGCATACACGCACACTAGACTTAGTTAGTGGGGTGTAAGTTTTGATTGTAAAACGTGGCGACGTTTATTTTGCTGATCTCTCACCAGTAGTTGGTTCAGAGCAGGGGGGAGTAAGGCCAGTTCTCATCATTCAAAATGATATCGGAAATAGGTTTAGCCCAACAGTTATCGTCGCAGCCATTACAGCTCAGATCCAAAAGGCCAAACTACCAACACATGTAGAAATTAATGCAAAGCGTTACGGCTTTGATCGGGATTCTGTTATTTTATTAGAACAAGTACGTACAATTGATAAGCAACGTCTAACTGATAAAATTACACATTTAGATGATGATATGATGTTGCGAGTCAATGAGGCATTACAAATTAGTTTAGGACTAATTGATTTTTAATCTAATAATATGCATTGTTTATTATGAACATTAAGGAGAGTTGCTAAGTGTAGCAACTTTTTTTAATACTCAAAAATATCAGACTATTCTGATATAATTGAATGATATGACCTGTATTTCACCTAGAAAATAATATTTCCTTGCATCCAAAAAGTGGGAATGAAATAATAGTAGAAGAGTAATTCTTAAAATTTTTGAACTTTGAAAGATGTCTAGCTCCGGGCGCTCTGCGCTTTTCTTGTAAAATGGCTTCGTTAAAAGGGGGAAAAGTTATGGAAAAGACAGATATCAGTTTGCGTGAAATGTATAAATGGATATTGGAGGGCTACTTACTGACGAATAGTGACCATTCTTTATACGAAGCCCAACAATTTTCAAAGGAACTCATTAAGAAAAATATTTCTCCGGAAGAAATGGTCAATTTGCACGTAGCTGTTGTCCAAGACTTTATTCCAAACTTAGCTCAAGAAATAGTAGCAACAAATAAATTACTTTTAGAAGTAATGGTCGGGTATGGTCAAGAGCATCTAAGTTTAAAAGATCGCCAAAAAAAAATAGACTCTGAGTTTGCCGTGGCAGCAAAGATGCAACAACAACTTCTGCCTAAAGTTATTCCATTTAATGAAACTTTGGAAATTGGGATTAAAAGTGTTGCTGCCCATCTTGTAAGCGGTGATTACTATCATTTTAATGAAGAAAACGAAGGATATTTAGGTGTTGCCGTTGCTGATATCATTGGGAAAGGCATTCCTGCAGCCTTATGTATGTCAATGATTAAATATGCAATGGATAGTTTGACTGATCAATGTTTGCAACCGAGTGCCCTTCTTGAAAACTTAAACAGAGTTGTTGAACAGAATATTAGTTCAAACATGTTTATTACGATGATTTACGGTTTATATGATTTGGATAACCATCTGTTTTATTATTCAGGAGCAGGTCATGAGCATGGCTTTTATTATCAAGCCAGTTCTAATCAATTTTTCGACCTGACGACAAAAGGGCTCGTTCTTGGTGTAACGAAAAAAGCAAAGTTTCAAGAATATAAACGAAATGTTGAAAAAGGAGATCTCCTAATTCTCCTCTCTGATGGTGTTACCGAATGTCAATCGGAGAGCGGATTTTTAGAAAGAATAGAAGTGACAAAGTTAATAAAAAAATATCTTCATTTACCAGCGCAAGAAATTGTTGAAAATGTATATATTGAGATTGAAAGAATTCAAAGTTTCCAACTGAAAGATGATTTTACGTTAATGATTATTAGGCGAGTTTAAAATATGACTTTTAGTGGTATATAAAAATGGAGTGTAAGGAGGATGTTTATGAATTTAGAAGTAAAGCACATAAATAAAGAAGAAAAGCATTACTTATTTTTAAATGGAGAAATAGATGTTTATACACAAGAGCAATTAAAAACATCTTTGCTACCTTTAACAGAGAAAAAGGGAACAGTGATTATTATTGATCTTACCGAAGTGAATTATATAGATAGTACCGGTTTAGGTATTTTCATTGGTGCATTTAAGTCTACGCAAAAGCATGCATCTTCTATTAAATTAACAGGAATGAATGATAGAGTTCGAAGATTGTTTCGAATTACCGGAATAGATGAAGTAATTACGATCGAAGAAAGTGTGAGGGAGGAAACGAAGTGAATCAAGCATCCGATTTCATAGAAATAAAGTTACCGGCAAAGCCTGAATACGTTGGTGTTGTTCGCTTAACGATTTCTGGAATTGCGAGTCGGTTAGGGTATTCGTATGATGATATTGAAGACATTAAAATTGCTGTTGGTGAAGCTTGTACAAATGTCGTAAATCATGCGTACAAAGAGAAGAATGGGCAAATGACTATTGGTTGTGAAGTTTACCAAAATCGTTTAGAAATTACCGTCGCAGATCACGGCAAAAGTTTTGCGCTAGAAGAATTAAAAGAGAATTTAGGTCCAATTTGTACAGATAAACCAATTGATCAATTAAAGGAAGGTGGTCTTGGTTTATTTTTAATTGATACGTTAATGGACAAAGTTGAAATTAGTAATGAAAATGGCGTCATTATCAATATGACTAAGTTCCTGCAAAGAGGTGAGGTGGAACAGAATGTCGGACGGTTTTCGGCAACGACCACAGATCGACAATGTTAGCGAACAATTAATTAAAGCGTTTCAACAATCTCATTCAGAAGAAATCCAAACAGAGTTAGTCAAGAAATACGCATCTTTAGTTAACGCATTAGCAAAGAAATTTGCCCAAGGTAGAGAAGATCACGAAGATCTAATTCAAGTAGGGATGATTGGTTTATTAGCTGCTTTACGGAGATTTGATCTTACTGTTGGTCGAAACTTTGAATCGTTTGCTGTACCTACAATTGTTGGTGAAATCAAAAGATACATTAGAGATAAAACATGGAGTGTCCATGTGCCGCGGAGAATTAAGGAATTGGGCCCTAAAATAAAACAGACAATTGATAAATTAACGACTGATCTCCAGCGTTCCCCAAAGATAATTGAAATTGCTAACTATTTAGGAGTGACAGAAGAAGTAGTATTAGAGACAATGGAAATGTCAAAAAGCTATCGGGCTTTGTCTGTAGATCGCTCAATCGATGCTGATCTAGAAGGAGGAGCTGTTACGTTGCTTGATATTGTCGGAGTGAATGAATCTGGTTACGAAAAAACGGAGCGACAGCTATTTATCGAAAAAGTCTTTTCTGTTCTCACAGAAAGAGAACAAAAAATTCTCTATTATACGTTTTACGAAGGACTTAGCCAAAAAGAAGCTGGTGATAAACTGGGAATATCCCAAATGCATGTATCTCGTTTGCAGCGGCGAGCGTTAGAAAAAATTAAAAGTTCCGTACCGTTAGTTTCGGAGTGTTTATAGATGGTAGTACACGATTATATATGCCTTTTAATAAAGAATTATTTAGTTGGTGTCTAAGGATGAGCGGCTAAGTTTGGTCGTTCATTTTTGTTTTACCTTTATTTTCTTGTCTTCTTTTAATAGAATAAATTAGGAATGAGATGAATGAAAGTTGGTGTAAAGGATGGAAGAGAAACAACAAGCGATGTTGCAATTGTTAATGAAGGAAACCTCGTTTTCAAAAAAGGCGATTGAAAATGTCGTGACATTAATTGAAGAAGGAAATACAATCCCTTTTATTGCTCGTTATCGTAAGGAGTTAACAGGTTCTCTTGATGAAGTTCAAATTAGAACCATTGTTGAAAGGTGGACATACATAACTAATTTAGAGACAAGGAAAGAAGAAGTGATCCGCCTTATTCAAGAACAAGAAAAGTTGACGGATGAACTTCATCAAGCGATTTCTAAAGCAACCAAACTCCAAGAAGTCGAAGATTTATATCGTCCTTATAAACAAAAACGCCGTACGAGAGCAACAGTAGCAAAAGAAAAAGGATTAGAACCGTTAGCGACTTGGTTATTTACCTTCCCTACGCAAGAAGATGTTCAGGTGGTTGCCGCGCAGTATTTGTCAGATGAAAAAGAAGTTCATTCAGTCGAAGATGCTCTTTTAGGTGCACAAGATATTATTGCTGAATGGATCTCAGACGATGCTGAAATTCGCAAACAAATTCGTCACCTAACGTTTAAAGAAGGAAAAATTGTTTCTAGCAGTAAAGATACTGAAAAAGACGAAAAAGGCGTTTATGAAATGTACTACGAATATGAGGAGCAAGTTAGTAAAATTGTACCTCACCGTGTATTAGCCTTAAATAGAGGTGAAAAAGAGGGAATCTTAAAGGTTTCTTTATCAGCTCCATTAGAAAAAATGATTTTGATTATTGAAAAGAAATACATTAAGAACAATCAATCGCCGGTAATTTCTTATATTAAAGAAGCGATTTCTGATAGTTATAAACGGTTAATTGAACCATCGATTGAACGTGAAATTCGTAAAGAGCTATCTGAAAAAGCAGAAGACCAAGCAATTCATATTTTTTCAGAAAACTTACGTAATTTATTACTCCAACCACCATTAAAAGGAAGAGTTGTCTTAGGTGTCGATCCCGCTTATCGTACAGGCTGTAAATTAGCCGTAGTCGATGAAACAGGAAAAGTTCTCCACATTGCTGTTATTTATCCGACACCACCAAAAAATGAAATTGAAAAAAGTAAAGAAATTGTTCGTGAACTATTCAGAAAATATGCCATTGAAGTGATCGCGGTCGGAAACGGTACGGCTTCGCGAGAAACAGAGCAATTTATTGCCAATGTCATTAAAGAATTAGACCAAGAAATTTATTACTTAATCGTCAACGAAGCCGGTGCTAGTGTTTACTCAGCATCTCCGCTTGGGAGAGAAGAATTTCCGGATTTACAGGTCGAAGAACGAAGTGCTATTTCCATTGCGAGAAGATTGCAAGATCCATTAGCGGAACTAGTGAAAATTGACCCGAAATCAGTAGGCGTAGGACAATATCAACATGATGTTACACAATCAAAATTAAATGATTCATTAACGTTTGTCGTCGAAACAGTAGTTAACAAAGTAGGGGTTAATGTTAATACTGCCTCTAGCTCGTTGTTACAATATGTTTCCGGCTTATCAAAAGCAGTTTCAAATAACATTGTAAAGAAACGAGAAGAAGAAGGGAAATTTATTAGTCGAAGTCAACTAAAGAAAATTCCTCGCCTCGGTGCGAAAACATATGAGCAATGTATCGGTTTTTTACGAATAATTGATGGAGATAATCCTCTTGATCAAACGAGCATTCATCCGGAAAGTTATCAAGAAACAAAAAAATTGTTACAGCAAATTGGAGCAAAACCCGAGCAAATAGGTTCACTTGAAGTAAGTGAAAAACTAAAACAACTTAATTTAGAGGAAACAGCAGCTAAATTAGAAATTGGAATTCCGACATTAAAGGATATTGTCGATGCTTTAATTCGTCCGCTGCGAGACCCGCGTGATGAGGTGCCAACACCGTTGCTTAAGAAAGATGTATTGCAATTAGAGGATTTACAGACGGGAATGGAATTACAAGGGACAATTCGTAATGTCGTTGACTTTGGCGCTTTTGTTGATATCGGCGTAAAACAAGATGGCCTCGTTCATATTTCGAAATTAACCAATCGGTTTGTAAAACATCCAATGGAAGTTGTTTCTGTAGGTGATGTTGTTACCGTTTGGGTGGATTCGGTTGATCTTAAAAAACAACGAATTGCGTTAACGATGCTTAAACCAGAAAATCAAATACAATAAAAATAATGGGACCTTTCTATCCTTCTAAATCAATAAAAGAGCTTGAGTTGATTGATCTCAGGCTCTTTTTATACGTTAAGTAAGCATAAATTTTTAGCAAAGATGTTTATTCGACGTAGTGAAAAATTTAAAGTTCGAAGTATAAGAAAAACTAAAGCTTTCTCCTTAAGAACTTGGCGAAAGACAAGTTTTTCTAATATACAAGGTCACTTTGATTGTTTTTGACCGATGTTTACTGGTTCGTATCTTTGATGGTAGTAATACCAGCATTGGTTTAAAAGTTTAATTTGTTGACGGTTTTTTTCGAAAAATGCATTTTTTAATTGGTTTTGCAGCCAGTCCGGCATCGGAAGTCCCCCTTCCTGTATTGTTTAGATGATACTTACAGATAAGTGTGTTAGTATGTTTAGTATATGAATACATGGTTGTCATTGTTGAAAGTTTTCTTTAAATTAATAAAAAATTAGGAGTTTAACGGGATGGACAATATTCAGTTGCAAAAATTAGTAGAAGAACTATCGACAAATTATTTTCGATTACCGTTTAGACATAAGGCTATATTTAATCCGCGGCTTAGAACAACAGGGGGGAGGTATCTGCTTAGTTCGCATAATATTGAAATTAATCCGAAACAATTTGAATGCTTTGGAATCGACGAATTAGTTGGCATTATTAAACATGAACTTTGTCATTATCACTTACACTTACAAAATCAAGGCTATCGCCACAAAGATAAAGATTTTCAGAATCTACTAAACAAAGTAGGAGGAACAAAATATTGCCAAACTATTCCTGGTTTAAAAAGAACGAGTAAGACGTTATATATTTACGCCTGCCTTACTTGTGGTACGGAATTTAAACGCAAAAGAACAATCGATACGAGTAAATATGTATGCGGAAAATGTAAAGGGAAAATAAACAAGAAAAAAACTTATAAAATAAATTGACATCTGATTGTTGATTGTGTTAAATTATAAAAGTCGCTGAAATGCACTGAACAATTTACAGCATAAAATAAATAGAAAAACGACACTAACCAAAAATTGGCATTGACAAAATGTCGCAAACAAGTTAGACTTGTTTAAGTCAGGACAAAACATTCCACAGTAGCTCAGTGGTAGAGCAATCGGCTGTTAACCGATCGGTCGTAGGTTCGAGTCCTACCTGTGGAGCCAATGGAGAAGTACCCAAGAGGCTATAAGGGGCTCCCCTGCTAAGGGAGTAGGCTGCGAAAGCGGTGCGCGGGTTCGAATCCCGCCTTCTCCGCCAGTTGTAATTTTTGACAAGAGTAAATTACTGGAAGAAACAAGGATATAAGGAAACTAAAACACTGGTTAATATATTCATTTATAAATGTGTATATCATAGAATAAAAAGTATCAAAAATCCACAAATGGCCCGTTGGTCAAGCGGTTAAGACACCGCCCTTTCACGGCGGTAACACGGGTTCGAATCCCGTACGGGTCACCATTTCTACGGAGGATTAGCTCAGCTGGGAGAGCACCTGCCTTACAAGCAGGGGGTCGGCGGTTCGATCCCGTCATCCTCCACCATCTATCGTTTATGGATCCGTGGTGTAGTGGTTAACATGCCTGCCTGTCACGCAGGAGATCGCCGGTTCGATCCCGGTCGGGTCCGCCATTAATAAATTTAATAATTAAAAATGCGGGTGTGGCGGAATTGGCAGACGCGCTAGACTTAGGATCTAGTGTCTTTGACGTGGGGGTTCGAGTCCCTTCACCCGCACCATTTTTAAATTATTGCGAAGACATGCTATTGTGCGGTCGTGGCGGAATGGCAGACGCGCTAGCTTGAGGGGCTAGTGGGAGTACTCCCGTGGAGGTTCGAGTCCTCTCGACCGCATTAAAATGCTCTTTTTATAAGGAATTTCAAGGCGTTCTACATTTTTGTAGGGTGCCTTTTTTGCTCTTATCTAACTAGATTTTTAAAAGGGATTTAAAAAAGCGCTCAATTGACAAGCGATTAGTTCACTTAAAAGAGAAGGAAAAGATTAAAAGAAATCCAGCTGAAAATGTACAGTTGCTACGAGATGGGAATAAAATACGAGACGCGATTGAAGATGATGAAATAAATTGGGCCGTAGCCCTTCGTGGGGGCGAGAAACGTGGTGGTCTTCCGCTCCGTCAGGTACCTCTATTTCGAAGCGCAGCAAAAAAAGCGAATGGAACCGGAGTGTTTTCCCTGGGTCGCTTCGCTTTTTTACGACTTATTTAAAGAATAAGGTACTGACCAATAATCTTGGAAATATCTATAGATGTAAATATTCCAAAATCATTGTTGCTGTTTATAGCCGTTTTCAATGACGTCTATCGCTCCAGTTTCGGGATTAATAACCAAGCCGTGAACCGGAATGTCTTTAGGAATTAACGGATGGTTTCGGATCACTCCAACACTTTGGCGAACGCTTTCCGTAACAGAATCAAATCCGCGTAACCATTCCTTTATTTTAATTCCGGAATAATCCAAAGTCGAGATCGTTTGTTCAGAAATTCCTCGCTCGATCATCTTCCTGATTGTTTCGGCTGGGTTCACATGGGCCATTCCGCATTCGTAGTGACCTACAATGCAAACCTCGTCGGCGTTGAGGTCGTAAATGGCAACAATAATGCTTCTCATAATGCTGCCGAAAGGGTGAGAAACAACCGCACCGGCTGTTTTAAGGATTTTGGCATCCCCATTTCGTAAATTCATCGCCTTTGGCAGCAATTCCATTAGCCTGCTATCCATACAGGATACCACCACGAGCTTTTTATCGGGAAGCTTTGACGTTTGATATTTTACATATTCCTTATTTTCCACGAACTTTCTGTTGTGCTCAATCATTTCATCTAAGAGCATGTTAGCCACTCCTTTCCACCTATTTATTATAGATCATGAATCCGGGTTTATCAAAAATTTGAATTTTCATAGGTAAATTTCCTTTTTGGCATAATATACCGTTAAAGGAGGTGTTTGCTGTGCAATGTAATTATTGCGAAAACGTAAAGTCAGCTAAAGGGGAGAACTATAGATGCTGCGCTTGTGGAATAATAATGCCCTGATAAGGGGCATTCAATCTAGTTGGCTGATTGGTTGAATTTCTTGTCCGAAACTTCTCGAAAAATCAGTAGGTGTAAGTGCGGTGAAGTATTCCTGAATTTCCGGAGTGTGCAAATCGAAATTACCAGTGAACAGAATATCGGGAAATGCCTCCTAAACATTCTCTTAAACCACCTATACAATTTTTATCCATATTATTCGACTCTTTAACTTTAGTTAACGAAAAGGTAATTATTGTTTTAGATAAAAATAAGAATTTTGTACGGAGATTTAAAACAAAATATTTATTAGGTAATTGGTTACGTCAAGAAATGAGGTAAGGAAAAATGTAAGAACAGCACAGAGAAATGCAGATAAATTTATTAAACCAAAAGAACCTTTTAACGATTGTTTTTATTTTGTCGAAAAGGGTGTTGACATTGATTAATAAATGCTTTAATATAAGTCTAGTCGCAGTTAACAAATTGCGAATTTAAAAAATCTAAATGAAGCCATAATGTAGAAGGCTTTTAGTTTATTAGTCGGTCGGGCAGTTTGAGGGGCTATTGAAACCCCCCTGTAAAGGTTCGAATCCTCTTGACCGCATAGCTTCATTATATTTAAATTAATAAAATTATTTACTTAGTGATGAACAGAGTGTAGTCCTTAGAAAATAAATAATAACCACATGCGCCCTTAGCTCAGCTGGATAGAGTGTTTGACTACGAATCAAAAGGTCGGGAGTTCGAATCTCTCAGGGCGCACTTTATCGGGAAGTGGCTCAGCTTGGTAGAGCACCTGGTTTGGGACCAGGGGGTCGCAGGTTCAAATCCTGTCTTCCCGACCATTTGATTAAAAATGATTAAGTAATAAAATTGATTGAAGTATTAAGTGATTTATGATTTTTAACCTTTTCATAATGCGGGTGTAGTTTAGTGGTAAAACCTCAGCCTTCCAAGCTGATGTTGTGAGTTCGATTCTCATCACCCGCTCCAAACTAGTTTTATCAAAATGGGCCTATAGCTCAGCTGGTTAGAGCGCACGCCTGATAAGCGTGAGGTCGGTGGTTCAAGTCCACTTAGGCCCACCATAATTTATTTAGATTGTTGACAAAAAGGTTGTTTGTTGATATACTCAAAAAGTCGCTGTCTATTAACGGCAAATACAACAAATAAAAAAATGTTGACAACAGAATATTATTATGATATAATGAAATTCCTGTCACTGAGATGGGAATTGAGAAATGAAAGTAGTTTCGTTCTTTGAAAACTGAACACACAGCCAAGCGAATTAAAGAGATAGAAAATATCTCGTCAATGAATTTA
>JAKFDP010000073.1:0-5406 GCA_036676095.1 Anaerobacillus sp.
TACTAATTTATCTTTCAACAATTAATATGTTAGTCTCGATCGTTACGTCATCTCTTTCTAAGTCCTCAATCTCAAGATAAACTTTATCACCTATTTCTAACTCTTCTAGAGTAAGTTCGTTACCTTCTAAATCAGTTATCTCTAAGTCATTTGTTGTTTTTACATGTATTAGTGCCTGCTCTGAAATGCGAGAAACCCCTTTTTCTAGGGCTTGTTTTTCTCGATACTCGGTAATATCTAATGAAATTGTACCTTCATAGATAATACCAGCATAATAGCCAATTACAGGATTTTCTAATTGTTCAAAAAGCGTTTTTTCATTTTCATGAACATTACCTTCACTACTAATATTTTCACCACCACACGCACTTAATAAAAACAGAGCGCTTACTGTAATTAAGTAAAATAAACTATTCTTTTTCATTGTAATTCCTCCTATCTTATTAAACGAAATAATTAAGTGTTAAATACAAAAATAGAAAATTAGAAAAATATTCAACATCCGAATTATACCAATTATTCAAGTGATTGTTCATAGATACATCCTACTATATGCAATAGTCTTTATCTTTGGCTTCTAGATATATATGATCATCAAAAAATAAATATCCAGTTTGAGTTAAATATTGTAGCTTTAGAAGACCTAATAACCTTTCCTCGATACGTTAGAGGTTGCATTATTACTATAAAAATCCCCCCTTCTACTTATTTCGTATGAAAATTATTCCTTTACATTATCAAACAACATTTTCCTTTTATCGATAAATATAGAAAGAAAAAGCATGACAATTCATATCAGATTTGTCATGCCAACTCGAAGTTATGCTAATTTTTTATATTTTGTAGTTTTTATTTAACTAATTGGCCTCTTGTTACCCCTAATTGATTTGTTGCTTTTAACGTTTTCCATACGCTCGTACCTGAGCGCTTGCCTAGTAATGCCTCACGATACAAAGCAAGAACTTCTTTAACTTTTTTCGCATTTTCTTCTAAAAACTCTACACGATAGTGGTTGACACCTACATTTAGGAATTGCGAAATATACTCAGCACCTGATTGTTCAATTGCGTTAAATACCGTATTGCGACAGCCTACATCAACACGAACTGGATGAGAAAAACCAACACGATCTGCTAAAGAAATCCGGTGTGCTTCGCATGGACGTCCACAATTTGTATAGTCGGTTCCTTCGCTTAAAAATGTGCAATAAACACAATGTTCTGTATGATACATTGGTAAATGTTGATGAATAACCATTTCGATTTCACTTGTTGATGCTGCTTTTAGCAAATCAATCACTTGTTGAATATTTAAATCGTACGAAGGAGTAATTCTTTCTAATCCACGTTTAATAAATAGTTCAGCTGCTTTATGATTAGCAACATTTAATGAATAATCGCCGATTAACGGAATATCAATTTTTTGCTCAAGATAATATTGAACAGTTCCTAAGTTTCTAACTAAGATCGCATCTGGCTTTGCTTTTAAGATTTGCTGTAAAACCCCTTGTTCACCTGGCATATAAATTCTCGGTGTGGCAAGCGCAATTGGCTTACCAAAACTGTTGGCTAACTCAACAGCTTGTGGGTAATCTGTTGTAAATTCAAAATCAGCATAAATATAATCAACATCCGTTTTACAGGAAGCTTCAACTTGTTCTAACGAGCGACATAAAGAGATGAGCTTTGGTGTACTTCCTGTTTGTGGCACACGATTTTTAAGAGTCTTATCAACTATTTCATTTTTCTGATATTTATACGGCTCTTGGCGTTTTCTGACAAGTAATTCGACAGCTTCACGGCGGATTTTGTTCAATTCTTTTACAGGAACAATTACATCCCCACTAAGGTGAAATTGAATCCCAGCTAATTCGAAAATAGTTCCACCTAAACGACCGAATTGTTCAGTTAAAAAGGCTTCAGTCAAAGGTCGCTTCTGAGCAACTTCGAGATTAACACTAGACTGCATAGTCACAGAAAGATTCGCTTCCTTGTCTAGCCATTGGGTGATTAACGGTTGGCCTGCTTTTCCAGTTACCCTCACTATTAATGGAAAAGCTCGATAGGCAAGTTCTGAAACAAACGACTGTTGCAAGCGACGTTCCAACTCTTGATCACTCGTTTTCCAAATTTTATCACCCGCACGGACTTTCGTTAAATTTACAGCTTGGCGACCTGGAACAATTTCAATGATCGATCCTTCCCGAGCTTCTCCTTCTAACTTACTTCCTTGTTTGCGGATATCATATACTCGTCCACCTTCTTCTTTTTGCTCTGGGCGTCCAGCATCAAAAACAAGCCCATCGCCACGTTTTAAAGGTGCTTGAATTTCACAAATAACCGCATCTTTTAACACTTTTTTTACAGTTCCAAGGAAGACACCACGACTTTTTGGAAATGTTCCATCTAAAAGCGTTTTATGATTTGTTCCTTTTAAAAATCCGTACGTAAATCCACGACTAAAACTTTGCTGAAGCTCTCGTAATTCGACTTTTGATGGCTTGTAATCTCTACCTGCCAAATATTCATCGACAGCTTTTCGGTATTTACTAACGACATTTGCTACATATTCTGGTGATTTCATCCGCCCCTCAATTTTTAACGATGAAACACCAGCTTCAATTAATTCAGGAATTAACTCAAGGGCCGCAAGATCTTTTGGCGAAAGCACATAGGCAATGTCCCCCATTTCTTTACGTTTCCCATCAACAATTAAATCATAAGGAAGACGACATGCTTGTGCACATTCACCACGGTTGGCGGATCTTCCTCCCAACATTTCTGATGTTAAACATTGACCTGAATAAGAAACACATAAAGCTCCATGCACAAATACTTCAATTGGCAATTGTGTTTTTTCGGAAATTGTTTTTATTTGCTTTAAATTATTTTCCCGTCCAAGTACCACTACTTCAATATCAAAAGGCTTTAAAAATTCAACTGCTTCGACTGAAGTCACTGTCATTTGCGTTGAACCGTGAATCGGAAAATCGGGTGAAATTTCCCGAATAAGTTTAACTAAGCCTAGATCTTGGACAATTAGAGCATCAACCCCAGCATCAATACAAGCATTGACTAATTTCCTTGCTTCCTTTAATTCTTGTTCAAAAATTAAGATGTTAAATGTAACGTAACCTCTGACATTGTATTTATGCAAATACGCCATAATTTCCGGTAATTCTGCCATTTGAAAGTTTTTCGCACGAACACGAGCATTAAATTTATCAACACCGAAATAAACAGCATCTGCCCCATTTGCGACAGCAGCACGAAGACTTTCCCAATTTCCGGCTGGTGCTAACAATTCAATTGTATTTTTTGTCATCCGTTTCAATCTTTTCTCTTCCCTTCCGATCATTTCATAGCAATCAACTTCCCCTATTGTAAACCATTTATACTTTTTTTGCATTGGTAGTTCAATATACTTTCATGAAATTTATACCCTCAAATTTACTTCGTACAACTAAAAAACTCCCTACTGTTGTAAGGAGTTGCTGTTATTATTTGCCTTCTTTCGTCGCTCAGTTACTGATTGACCTGTAAGTACACATACCTAAAATTGAAAAAAGCAGTGAGTTACCACCTATAGCTCAAAATAATCTTTATAATATCCGCCAACTTTACCTGTATTATCAATCACAAAAATAAATTCTTCTGTTTCATTTTTCACTTCATACATGTTTCCAACAGTTAACGCCGAGCTTACTGTATATTTTTCGGCATTTGTATGTACACATTTTACGGTTTTTATGGTTGGACTATTTTGCCACTTAATATGGATCATGACGTTTCACTCCTAATTTTCTATGATTACTAATCTTATCACAAAAAATCGAAAATTTACATAGTCACTAACATTGCCAAGAAATTCTTCATTCTGTATGATAATAAGGTTATACTAAAAAAAGCGCAGAGCGCCCGCCTAGCGGCGACAAGCAAATGTTCTGGCAGAAAAAAGTGCGCTTTTTCACTTTTTATCTGACAGGTTATTTGACCTCGAGCCGCTGACGCTCGAAGCTAGACATCTTTAAGAAAAAACGGAGTTGAGAATGTGGCAAAAGTTATTTTAAACAAACAACGGAGAAAGCGCCTCGAAGAAGGTCATCCTTGGATATATCAAAGCGAAGTGGCAAAAATTAAAGGTGATTACAAACCCGGTGATATTGTGGAAGTATATAATCATCAAAATCACTTTTTGGGTAAAGGTTATATTAATCCAAATTCACAAATGATTGTCCGGATTTTAACGTACTTTAATGAAGAAATTAATGAACAATTTTTTATTGAAAAAATTCGTAAAGCATGGCAATACCGTGAGCGTTTTATTCCCGGAGTTCGTTCTTGCCGAGCAATTTATGGTGAAGCTGACTTTTTGCCAGGGCTTGTTGTCGATAAATATGAAGACGTGCTTGTTGTTCAAATTGTTTCATTAGGGATAGAAGTGCGTAAAGACTGGATCTTAACAGGTCTACTACAAGTTTTTAACCCTAAAGCGATCTATTTACGGAATGATGTTTATGTACGTGAATTAGAAGGTTTAGAGCAAGGAAAAGGGTTTTGGTATGGGGAATCTCCTACTGAAATTGAAATTGAGGAAAATGGCGTAAAGTATATTGTTGATATTAAAGATGGCCAAAAAACTGGCTTTTTCTTTGATCAACGCCAAAATCGCGCCGCAATTAAACCTCTTATTACAGCAGATGCTACGGTGTTAGATTGCTTTACGCATACTGGTTCATTTATGTTAAATGCCTATTTATATGGGGCAAAACACGTAACGGCAGTAGATATATCCGAACATGCAATTGAAACAGCAAAACGGAATGCCAAACTGAACGGGTTTACCGAAAATATCGATTTTGTTGTCGCAAATGCCTTTGATTATTTACGTGAAGCGGTTCAACAAGGGAAGCAATGGGATGTTGTAATTGTTGATCCTCCTGCGTTTGCAAAATCACGTCATGCAGTTGAAAAAGCTTACAATGGCTATAAAGATGTTAATTTAAATGGCTTAAAGCTCGTCAAAGAAGGTGGTTACTTCGTAACAGCAAGTTGCTCTTATCACGTTCATCCCGATATGTTTGAAGAAATGATCCGTGATGCTGCATTTGATGCCCGCAAAATTTTACGGCAAATTCATTGGACTGGCGCTGGCTACGATCATCCGAAATTATTAGGTGCAGATGAAGGAAACTATTTGAAGTTTGCAATTTATGAGGTTACTTCAAGGTAAAGAAAAGTTCAGAGCGCTTGACTCTTACAAGGTTCAAAAATTTATTCATTCGAATGAATTTCATAAATCTAAGCCCAAGTGGCTCAAGGGTTTTCGAGCATGAAAAAAGGAGTACCTCCCCAAATGTCGAATCAAGTAAGTGACTAGCAAACTTATTCGAATGGGAGGAAGCCC
>JAKFDP010000074.1:0-1866 GCA_036676095.1 Anaerobacillus sp.
CAGATTAGGAAATACTATTCCGATCGCCTGTAACCGCTGCAGAATAAAATACAAAATTGAATGTAAGAACTAAAGTTGAAAGTTGTTTGTCAAGACCGAACCACAAGTAGTTGATAAATTGATTACAATGTTATGTCGCCCCGGGTTCTCATATAGTGGCCCCAGGTATTTATATATTCTAACTCCCGGGGTCGGTTACACCAGACCCCGGGCCGAAGGAGATGTGAGTACCGCTACTGTCCGCCGTCGTTGTGTGTTTTCATCAACCACACATTCACAAGGCCCTTGCAGGTGATATATTTTAACTGCCTGGATCGGTTGCACCAGGCCACAGACGGAAGTTTTTATCGTTCGCTTGTATCATAACAAATCTCCTCCCACTCCTTTATCAGCTCTTTGTAGTTGTCCTGGTTTTGATAAATGAAGGATATAAACTTTTTGTTGCTTTTGTACACATACAACAAATGATCAAGATGGCGCCTGGAGTTAGGATGGTTAAATTGATAGGTACAGTCGCTGGTATGGCAACAATCTTCATTGCCGCAGGAATTACTTAATCAATATTTAAAAATGTTTTCCGTAGTTCTTGTCGCAATGTGCTTTTTTGATTAAGCATATGAATACGTACAATTTCTTTTACGTCTTTTTTTCTCATCTCGGAATATCCAGGCACCATCAGCATTGCTTTCTTGGTTAAGGAGTTTACCCAGGTTCTATGTTGGATAGTTTTAGAATTAAAATCCGAATCAGCCATTCTTCTAAAAAGTAATTCAAGAAATTCTTCTGAGGAAAAAAAATGATACTTGTTGTAAATGCTATTAGATTTATTAAGTTCTTTGACAGCCAAGTTAAAACTTGTTGTTGTGAGTACCGTTTCGAAAAATGAAGTAAAATCCTGTTGTATTTCGTTAGCAGTAATTTTATCGGTAGTTGAAACGCAGCAAGCAAAAGGAGCCACTTCATTTATGTCAAGCGAGTTAAGGAAGTAAGCTCCAAAACATGTCGCCAACGAAATAATCAGATTGTTGTTTGTTGAAATATTTATTTTTCTTGTCAATGATGCAAGGCTATTCCAACTAATAAGTTCTTTAGATCTTAAAACAAAACCACCCTTTAGCACATGCCCATGAATTTCAAAATGGATAAAAGGGAGAGTACCTTTTAAAGTTTCGGAATAAATTCGATTCAAAGAATCTTCAAAGGACTGAACGTCTGGAGTCTCGATATATTCAGACTGCAAAATTTCATGCGAGTAGGTTTTCCATTTAATAACATCGTTATAAAGTAATGCTCCGGTCTTAATATCTTCTTGAAAGAGTGATTCAATTATATATATCTTATTAAAACCAAATTTTATATTCACTCCTAATAAATCATTAATATTTAGGGAACTCAGTATTATTCAACAGCTTAAAAACAATGTCCGGTCTACAAGGGCTTTCAAAAACCCTGTTTTATTTCTTATCCAATAACTTTTGCAACAATTCAATCTTCTCATCCTTCTCTTTCAATAATGCAGCATAAAGCTTTTTGTTTTCTTCTAAAGCCTCAAGCCACCTTTCAAGAGGATTAATATTTAAAGTACAGTTACTATTTACCGAAGCGCTATCATTGAAAGTGCTTGAAATAATATTTATTGCACCTTCCTCATCTAAATTCTGAATCGCTTCCACAGGAACTTTCAACGCCTTCGCCACATCTTCCAATATACCTGCTTCAAGTTTATCCTTTGCTTCCAGCAACGAAATTTTCTTCTGGTTCCACTCATCTCCCAAAGCAGCAGCCAATGCTTCCTGCTTAATGCCTAACATTTCCCTGAAGCGTTTCACATTACGTCCTTCATGTATCGTTTTAGTTGTGCTTGTA
>JAKFDP010000075.1:0-1971 GCA_036676095.1 Anaerobacillus sp.
GCCTCTTCATCAAAAGGAGTCATGATTACAAGCACAAACAACACATATTGGCATCCAAAATACATTGGAACAAAACGCGTTTAAAGACCATCCTTCCTAGATGGTCTTTCAGACTGTCGACAAATCCGAAAAACTTGGGTTTGCCGGCAGTCTTTTTTATGTCTTTGTTAAATTGTTTGTTGATTTGCGCTCCAGGCGCTTCGCTTTCCGCGGGCGTAGCGGGGAGCCTCCTCGGCGCTTAAGCGCCTGCGGGGTCTCCCCTGCTCCGTACTCCCGCAGGAGTCTTCGCGCCTTCCGCTCCAATCAACAAGTTATAAAATTAATAATGACCTTTAAATCAGTCCTTTGTATAATTAAGATACAGACATATAGATGAGGTGGATGAAATGCTAACTAAAAATACACAGATGAATCGTGATCAAATAGAAATGATAGCTTTAGAACAACTTGTACCCGCGAACCACTTGGTTCGTAAGATAGAAGCTGCTATTGATTTTTCATTTATCTATTCACTTGTTCAAGATATGTACTCATCTGAACGGGGACGTCCTAGTATTGACCCTGTGGTATTAATAAAGATGGCTTTCATTCAATATACCTTCGGTATTCGCTCAATGCGTCAAACCATTACAGAAATCGAAACCAATATGGCATATCGCTGGTTTCTTGGCTTTGGTTTTTATGACAAGGTACCACACTTTTCAACGTTCGGTAAAAACTACGAGCGCCGCTTTAAGGATACAGATTTATTTGAACAGATTTTCTATCGTATTTTAAAGGAAGCCTCAGATAAAAAATTGATTAGTAGCGAGCACGTTTTTATTGATTCTACACATGTTAAGGCGAGCGCTAATAAGCGCAAATTTGAGAAGAAAGTAGTTAGAAAAGAATCGAAAGCTTATGAAGCACGTCTTCAAGATGAGATTAATAAAGACCGGGAAGATCACGGAAAAAAGCCATTTCCTCCAGATAAATTTGAAAAAGAAGAATTAAAGGAAATTAAAGAAAGTACCACTGACCGAGAAAGTGGTTATTACGTAAAGGATGAGCGAACGAAACAGTTTGCATACTCCTTTCATGCGGCGGCAGATAGGAATGGTTTTGTTCTGGGAACGATTGTCACACCGGGGAATGTCCATGATAGCGTCATTTTCGAGCCTTTACTAGAGAAGGTCATCGAAAACCATGGGAAACCTGAAGCTGTTGCTGCTGATGCCGGATACAAAACACCTGCTATTGCCCAATACGTATTTGAAAATGATATGACTCCTGCTCTACCTTACACTCGCCCTCGTACCAAAGAGGGGTATATGAAAAAACATAAGTATGTTTATGATGAATACTACGATTGTTATATCTGTCCGCAAGGACAATTATTGAAATATTCAACGACGACGAAGGATGGAAAGCGTCAATACTTCTCTAATCCTCTTGAGTGTCAGAATTGCCCATTGCTTTCAGTATGCACTCAGAGTAAAGATCATAAAAAACTGATTGAGCGGCATGTATGGGAACATTACATAGAAGAAGCAGATCATCTTCGTCACACACAAGAGAATAAGAGCATTTACGCAAGACGTAAAGAAACGATTGAACGTGTCTTTGCGGATGCTAAGGAAAAGCATGGTATGCGATGGACAACCTTAAGAGGCCTAAAAAAATTGTCCATGCAGGCGATGCTTACTTTTGCTGCCATGAACTTGAAAAAGATGGCCAGCTGGACGTGGAAAGGTCCAGAAATGGCCTAATGATAGGTTTAGGATAGGTCTAAATTTTGCTCTTACGAGCAAAAATTCAACAAAAAGGCATACGAATAAGCTCATTCGTATGCCTTTTGTCTACAATCTGAACCGATTCCTATTAAGGAATCGGTTTTTTTTATTATAATTGAATATAAAATTCAGAATAATGGTAAATAATGATAATAAAAAAGAGAGGGAGAGAAAATTGATACAGGTTAAGCTGTTTGAT
>JAKFDP010000076.1:0-148165 GCA_036676095.1 Anaerobacillus sp.
CCAAAACCAGGTCTACCAAAGCCAAAACCAGGTCCACCAAAACCAAAGCCTGGTCTACCGAATCCAAATCCAGGGCGTATTCGTTGATCATTAACATCAATTATTTCCTGATTAAATGCTTCTGATAAACCGAAAAATGGATAATCATTAGTCAAAGCAAATCCCTCCTATTTATTTTATACACTAAAGGATATGCTTAAGTAGCCTATTGGGGTTGGGCATATGCCTTAATCCTAAGAAATAAAAACAAATGAGTAGAATCCGCGTTTTTAGATCCAAAACCCTTAAAATTTAACTTATTTTTAGTTTAAACCACATTTACAATCATTAAATGAACCGTACCATTGTATCATGGTTTTTACATGTAGGGGGGTGAACAGTTTAGCTAATGGGATCGAGTTATACGGGTGCATATCTCTTGACTCAATTCATCCCATCCGTCTTTTGCCTACAGAACCCCTAATAAGAAAAGAACCCATAATAGCAGTATGGATTCTTTTCTTAATTCAATTAATCTAGCACACCGCAGCCACCAATGTTGGGAATATCTTGAGACGAATGTTTTTCCAGAGTGGAGAATT
This sequence comes from Anaerobacillus sp., assembly GCA_036676095.1. Lineage (GTDB taxonomy): Bacteria > Bacillota > Bacilli > Bacillales > Anaerobacillaceae > Anaerobacillus. The sequence continues at coordinate 582 of JAKFDP010000076.1, forward strand.
CAATACGAATCCCACTTGGTCCATAACAGAAAAGAGAAGTTAATCCGTATCCTTGCTCACCTATGCCGTTAAATTGTAGCCGAATATTATTTTGTTTCATTCTCTCTTCAATCTTACGCAAAACAGCCAAAGATTCTACTTCAAAAGCGATATGGTGTAAACCTGCCGTCTTTACCTCTACTTCTACCTCTGCCGTTGGCCACAAGGTAATCATCGTTGTCCCGTCCGTGACAAAAGCGTGATCACCTTCCACATATTCTAATACTTCGAATTCAAGAATCTCCACAAAGAAGTCTTTTGTTGCACCTAAATTCGTAACGCTTAAGCCTACATGGTGTACTCCTTTTGTTATTGCCATATAATCTCCGCCCTTCTCCATTATATTTATATTTTTGTTAACTTGGGGATACGTGCTGAACAATTTCGATACACTTGCTCAACGGTTACCTTAACGACTTGAATACTTCCTGGAAATATATCACACAAATCAGAGTCGTCTAATATCTCCGCTATACCATTAATCCGCAACCGTTGCTGTTGAGAAAAATCAATAAACAACATGCCGATATGAGGGTTTTCCAAGATGTTTCCCAAGCTTTGAAAAGCACCATTACCTGGATAGTCTGGAAATAATAGTGTTGTTTCGTCAATCACCTTTACTGCCGGGGATCCTCCCCGAAAGCTACAATCACAATTTCCCTGCTTATCTGCTGAAGCAATAAAGAAGAAATCCAACGATTCCACGTAGCGACGCAAAAGATCCGATAATTTATTCCCTATGTGTATCCCCTTCGTTTGAAATTTATTGCGAAAAAATTGTTCACCGCCGAGCTCCACCATTTCACCCCCTTGCTAACCTTATTTTAAGTTTATAGCACATGTACAGTTATTACTAATGACTAATAATGATGGTAATATTCACAAAAAGTGATATCATTAAACCACTGTAGCAGTTCGCCTTCCACCGTACGTACGACTTTTCTCATTTTTACGTCACCTTTAATCTTAATACAAATTATTTGTCTTCCTTCACATGTAAATGGAGTTATAGTTTGGCTAAAATTCATGTTGTTCGATATTCGTACATTGCGGTTTCAACGGGCAATCCGTACAATCGTTACCTTCCTTCCGTTTGGGCAAATAAAACAATCGTCCAATTCTTGACAATCCCAATTTTTCACATTCTTTTCACACAATTCTTCCTAAGTATTTCCACAACTCCTCGCTATACTAAGCTTGTAAGTTAATAAAGGCGAGGAGAGATGAAGATGAAGAAAGGAATTATGGCTGCGATAATGGCACTAGTATTTGCAGGAGGATTTTATGGAGTGAATGCCTCATTTGCGGCAGAGGAAGGTACAAATTTAAGTACGGCAATTGAGGAAGTAGCAGTTTTACTTGATGGAACAGAAAAAGTGAATAATCGCTTAGACTTTATGGAGGAATTTCAGGGGGAATTGCATAGCAGAAATGACTTAAAAATTGAACGGTTAAAATTGCATCAGCAAATTGTTGAGAAAAACGACCAATTAATCGATCTCACCCTGAAAGCAAGAAAAAAAGGAGACAATAAAGAAAAGATAAGTGATTTGAAGGAAGTGAAGAAGCAAATTCAAGTAGTAAATAACGATTTGAATGACTTGCATAAATTAATCAAGGTTGAAATTGCTGAATTTAGAAAACTGGTAAAAAATAAAAAATTAGATCTTGCTCATCGACAAGCGAAACAGCTTCTATCTCTAGGTGAAAAGGTAAATAAAAAGCTTCAAAATAAAGTGGATTTGCTTGATGAAATGATCGTTATTCTAAGTGAATAAACATTTTTTAAATGCGAGATAGGGTACTAAATATATCCCTGTCTCTTTTTGCTATAATAAGGTAGAGGTGGTTTACAATGACTCATGTTTTTGTCGTAGATGATGAAAAAAATATACGAGAAATTCTTCAGAAATATCTTGTGAACGAAGGATATAAGGTCACTCTTTTCGCGGATGGTGATCACCTGCTATCAGAAATCCATAGGCTATCTCCTGACCTTCTCGTTCTCGATATTATGATGCCAAACATGAATGGGCTGGAGCTGTGTAGGGAAATTCGAAAAAAAAGTGACATACCCATTATTTTCGTATCGGCAAGAGATGAAGAATTTGACCGAATTCTTGGACTAGAGATTGGCGGGGATGATTATTTGACAAAGCCCTTCAGCCCAAGGGAGCTCATCGTTCGGATTAAAAATATTTTAAAAAGAATAACCAAAACAACAAATGATTGTAACAAGTCCATTGTTATAAGAGATGTATGTATAGATCCGAATCGGAGATACATTGAAGCTAATGGAAGTGAATTCGTATTGACAACCCGGGAATACGATTTATTCGAGTTTCTTGCTTTACATAAAAGTCAGCCATTTACTAGAGAGCAGCTGATTGAAAAAATATGGGGCTATGATTTTGTCGGGGATGGGAGAATTATAGACGATTTAGTGAAAAGAATTCGAAAAAAATTAAGTCAACACGGCTCCACCCTGGAGATTAAAACCATTTGGGGATATGGCTACCGGATGGATGGGTAATATGAAAATTGGCACAAAACTATATCTATCATATCTCTTGTTAGTGTTTATTATTTTATTGATTTCTGGAATCTCCTTTCGATTCATTTCACATCATTACTTACTCAAAGAAACGAAAGAGAGTTTGCGTAAGGATGCAGCAATTATAAGTAAAATGCTAGAGCAAGAACCCTTTACTTCTGAAACCATCAGGGGCAAATTACTAAATAGAGCAAAGGTGACGATTGTTGAACACATCTTGACGGCAAAAATCATCGTTATAAATACTAATCAAAAGATCGTTTATACAAATTTGGATGCTGCCTGGTTAAAGTATTTGAAGAAACCAAGTCGTGAAAGGGAAAAGTTTATTTCAGAAAAGGTTCCGATTTATTCTAGTGCAGGCAAAATAAAAGGTCATGTGGTCCTCGTAACAAAGATAGAAGACATTCAAAAATTAAACGGTTTCATAAAAAAATCTCAGAGATGGAGCTTTATTATATCCTCTATCATTGCATTGTTAATCTGCATTATTTTTCAAAGGAAAATCACCGGGCCAATCAAAAAACTGACCGATCATATGAGGAAGTTTACATTAAGAGGTGAGAATAAAAGTCTTTCGATTCAAACGAATGATGAAGTGAAGGGGCTTACAGACAGCTTTGAAGCATTAACTCAAAAGCTAAGAAAATACGATAAACAGCAAAAGGTATTTTTTCAAAATGCATCTCATGAACTAAAAACACCACTTATGGCAATTCAAGGAAATGCGGAAGCGATTCTAGATGGAATTGTAAGAGGAGAAGAAGTAAATGAGAGTCTAACCATCATTATTAACGAAAGTCAAAGACTAAAAAAACTAGTAGATCAGATAAGTTTTTTATCCAAATTGGAAGACGTAGAGGAAACCTTTCATTTTTCTTTAAAGAATATTAGCAACATAATAAAAGACTCCATTGAAAGTGTTCAAGCTTTGGCAAAGCAAAAAGGAATTGAAATTATTTTTGAGAATCATGTTGAGGAAACTCTTCATGTTGATTCTAATAAGCTCAAACAGGGATTTATAAACCTATTAGGAAATGCAATTCGCTATGCTGAATCAGCTATTAAAATTAACAGCTATGTGCAACGGGAAAAGCTGATTATTGAATTCAGTGATGATGGAAAAGGATTTAAGCCTGGAGAAGAGGCAAAAGTTTTTGAACGATTTTATAGTGGGGAAAGCAACGGTTCTGGAATTGGTCTAGCTATTACAAAGGCTATTATTGAAGGGCACGGAGGTGAAATTATGGCTGAATTGAACCAACCTAAAGGGGCAATCTTTCGTATCTCAATTCCTAATAGAGTGTAAAATTATTGTTATGCTATTTAGTAATAGCTGAGATGGTTGCTTTTGTTTGTCTTTAGGCAAAAGCACTCATGTTCACAGTTATATTTATAAAACCTTGGGGGTTATATAGTGGAGACAGACTCAAAAGCTGAACTCAATGTATTATTAGATGAAATTGAAAAATGGGAGCATGAACAGAAAGACTTATGGTTTTGGGAAAAGATCGGTAGATTACCATTTGCAATTTTAGACAAAGTAACACCAAGATTTATTCATAATAAAATTGGACAAGCCATTGATGAACTAGGTAGTTTTATACAATCTGGAGGAAAATATTTTATTGACGAAAAGCATGTACTTAAACAATACTTTGAAGAGGATATGTCTTTACTTTCTATTGAACAGAGAGCTTCTTTAAAAATAAAGAGCATGGATCAAGCAGCAACAAAATTGAGTGAAGCTAGATCAAAATTAGCAATGGTACAAGGTGGTACGACTGGAATAGGTGGGATCTTTACATTGGCAATAGATGTTCCATTGTTATTAAGTCTAACCTTAAAAACAATACAAGAAATTGCTGTTTGCTATGGGTATGACCCTCATGAAAAACAGGAAAGAATTTTCATTGTGAAATGTTTACAATTTACCTCATCTGATATCGTCGGAAAAAAAGCTATATTAGAGGAGTTAAGTGTGTTTCATAATAAATGTGAAAACACACAAATGATTTCACAACTTCAAGGTTGGCGAGAAGTGTTAATGACGTATAGAGATAATATTGGATGGAAAAAGTTATTTCAAATGATCCCTGTTGCTGGTATTCTATTTGGAGCGTATGTGAATAAATCTGTTATTCTAGATACTGCGGAAGTAGCAATCATGTTATATCGGAAGAGAAGAATACTTGATCGAATAGAGCTTCATCTGGGTACGGAATAATCTTGCTTTGTGTAGACACTTTATTTTATGAGGATAAACTGTCTTTTTCATGCACATAAAAAACGGAGGTCTAAAGATGTTAAAAAAAATCATAAAAGAGTTACTTAAAAGTAAGTCTCATTATAAGAAATATTCGAGTAGTGACTATAGGAAAAAGCATTCGAGTCATTCATCACAATATGGACATAAGTATTATAAGAAAAAATACAAGTCTAGTGGATTTTTTAAATCATACAGTAGTAGCTAACTTGGTATGAAGGAGTTCTTTATACAACTTTTAGAGAAGCCATTAAAAAAAGGGATTGTTCTACAGAATAAGTACGAGATTATTGAGTTTATCGGTAGAGGGAGTTACGGACTAGTCTACCTTGCAAATGATACATTAACATCAACACTTGTTATCGTTAAACAAAATAGAGAAAGAAAAGAAAAAAACTGTAGTGAAATGCTCAGGCATGAAGCTCAGATGTTGTCGAGATTAGATCATGTCTCTATCCCAAAATGTTTAGACTACTTTCAAGAAAACAAGAAATTTTTCCTAGTAATGGAATATATTCAAGGTAAAAATTTTGAGGATATTGTTTTAAATGATGGTCGCACTTTTGAGGAAAGGGAAAGTTTGGAAATTCTTTTAGAAGTAGTCAGAGTAGTTCAGTATTTACACCAAAACAAGGTTATACACAGAGACTTACGGTTACCAAACATCATTATGAAAGGTAGTCAGCTTTATATCATCGATTTTGGATTATCTTTGTTATATAAGGATATTCCAAAGCACACAACTTGCACAAAGGATAAGAATCCATTTCGGGAAAAATCAGTTCAAAGCGACTTCTATGCTTTAGGCCACTTTTTACTGTTTTTGTTGTACTCAAACTTTGAGGCGACGGAAAAAAAAGAAAGGTGCTGGGAAGAAGAATTAACGATGGATAACGGGACAAAGAAACTTATAAAGAAGTTGTTTGGAATAGACGGTGGCTTTGGAGATATTAATGAAATTGCTGATAATCTTGAATTGCTTTTGTTTTAAATTACGGAGTGAATACTCTCGACTATGTTGGCAATATTTTTGTTGTTAGTAAGACCTTTGCTATTGGTGAAGGTCTTTATTTGTTTGATTCCTCAATTGAGGGAAAAAACGGAACCTTAACTTAAACTACTTGACAATTTGTTACCAAATCAAATAAACTATCTAATAGTGTTAGATAATTTTTAAGGAGTTTTTTATGGATTACAAGGTACTTGCCAATGAGTTGTTTGAAAATATGATTAAAATACGTAAAAAATCGTTTAATAAAAAAGTTGAAGATCTTTCTCATGGAGAGAAAAAAATCTTAGGATACTTAACTTTTGGAAAAAATGGGGCTACATCAGGAGAACTAAGTGAGCATCTCCATCTTAGTACTCCTCGAGTCGCATCGGCTCTGAATAGTTTGTCAAAAAAACGATTTATAGAACGAAACAGAGATGAAAAAGACAAACGAATTGTCATCGTGACAATAACTGATTCTGGTAAACGCTTCGTAATGGAGAAACATGAAGAAGCAATAAAAATGCTTGAACAAACTTTACGAAAGCTTGGTGAGCATGATGCAAAGGAATTTGTACGTATTATTAAAAGAATAAGAGAGATATCAAATGAAAGTGAATGATATTTTTGCAGACTTGGTTTAGTAGGTCTGCATTATTTCGAAAAGATATCTAACACTATTAGATTTTTTTCAAAGTATCCATTAGGGGGGAGTATAAGCATGCTAAAAATTTTTAAATATCTTCAGAAAAGGGAATGGCTATTCATTTTGAGTAGTGTGATTTTTATTGTGGCACAGGTTTGGCTTGATTTGAAGCTACCTGATTATATGTATAAAATCACTATGCTTATCCAAACGGAAGGCAGTAAGATGAGTGATGTTCTGATTCAGGGAGGATATATGCTAATGTGTGCCATTGGTAGTATGGCTGCAGCGATGATTACAGGTTATTTTGCAGCGAAGGTTGCAGCTGCATTTTCTCTTCGACTCCGCGGAATGGTATTTGAGAAAACGATGAGTTTCTCGATGGAAGAAATCAATGGTTTTTCCACGTCAAGTTTAATTACACGCTCGACGAATGATATCACCCAAATCCAGCTGCTAATTGCCATGGGACTTCAAGTGATTGTTAAGGCGCCGATTTTAGCCATCTGGACAATTTTGAAAATTACAGGGAAAAACTGGCACTGGTCAGCGGCAACTGGAGCAGCTGTTTTATTGCTAATCATCATGCTTACTGTCATTATTTTTGTCGCAATGCCAAAATTCAAGAAGATTCAAACCTTAACTGATAACTTGAATCGAGTGACAAGAGAAAATCTAACTGGTATTCGTGTTGTTCATGCTTACAACGCAGAGGGCTATCAGGAAGAAAAATTTGAAAATGCGAATAACGAGCTGACGCAAACCAATCTTTTTACTAACCGGACAATGGCGATTTTAATGCCGACCATTGGATTTATTATGTCAGGGATTAGCTTAGCCATCTATTGGATTGGGGCTTTCCTTATTCAAGACGCGAAAGGACCTGAAAAGTTATTCTTGTTCTCCGACATGGTTGTTTTTTCATCCTATGCGATGCAGGTCATTATGGCATTTATGATGCTATCGTTTATATTCATTATGGTTCCTCGTGCTTCGGTTTCCGCAAAACGAATCCATGAGGTTCTAAATACCGAGGCGAAAATCCTTGATGGAGATAAGCAGGAAGGGAAGGAAGGGATTTCTGGGGAAGTTGAATTCCGAAATGTAAGCTTTAAATATCCTGATGCAACCGACTATATCCTTCATAACATCAGTTTTACCGCCCGTAAAGGTGAAACGGTAGCCTTTATTGGGTCTACTGGTAGTGGCAAAAGCACATTGATCAACCTTATTCCTCGATTCTATGATGCTACAGAAGGGGAAGTATTAATTGATGGTGTTAATGTGAAAAATTACACCCAAGAGGCTTTGCACAATAAGCTTGGATATGTTTCTCAAAAAGCGGTGTTATTCTCAGGTACCGTTTCTACAAATGTTGCTTATGGAGACCAATCACTAGAAGAAACAGCTCTGAAGAAGGCAATTGACATTGCTCAGGGAACCGAATTTGTTGAAAAAATGGCAGAACAGTATGAAGCTAAAATTGCTCAAGGTGGAACAAATCTTTCTGGTGGTCAAAAACAAAGGCTATCGATTGCGCGTGCAATCTATAAGAAGCCAGAAGTCTACTTGTTTGATGATTCATTCTCAGCTTTAGATTATAAGACTGATAGAATGCTACGCTCATTGCTTAAAAAGGAAATAAAAGACGCAACCACTTTAATTGTGGCCCAGCGCATTGGTACGATAAAGGATGCTGACCGTATCGTGGTATTGGACGATGGTGAAATTGTCGGTATCGGAACGCATGATGATTTATTGGAAAATTGCAGTGTTTATCAGGAAATTGCCTACTCTCAGTTATCAAAGGAGGAGCTTGAAATTGGCTAAAGTAGATCAACATGATAGAAATACCTCTCCCCGCAGCGGGCATTTTGGTGGCCCTATGGGAGGACCAATGGGAGGTTCTAGCGTTAAAGCAAAGGATTTCAAGAAAACGGTCAATCAGCTTATCGCTTATTGTAAAGTGTATTTACCATTGATTATCATGGCACTTGTTCTTGCGATGGTAGGCGCTGTATTTAATATCATTGGACCAGAGCTACTTAGCGAGATTACAGATCTAATCACTGAAGGATTAATGTCTTCTATTGATCTGGATGAGGTTGTTCATGTGGCAACAATCTTAGCGTTTCTTTATAGTTTAGGATTTTTATTCAATTATATTCAAGGCTTTATCATGGCTACCGTCACCCAGCGTGTTTCAAAGAATTTACGAACAGATATTTCAAAAAAAATGAACAGACTGCCTTTAAAATACTTTGACGTAACAAGTACCGGAGATGTTCTTAGCCGTGTAACCAATGATGTTGATTTGATTGGCCAGACAATGAACCAGAGCTTAAGTACACTCGTTTCAGCACTTACGATGTTCATTGGCTCGTTAATTATGATGTTTTACACAAACTGGATCATGGCGATTTCAGCCATCCTTTCGACGATCGTTGGTTTTGCTTTGATGACCTTCATCATTTCCAAATCACAAAAATACTTTAGCGAGCAGCAAAAAGAGCTTGGAAAATTGAATGGACATATTGAAGAAATATATTCTGGCCACTCTGTGGTCAAAGTGTATAACGGAGAAAAGGCAGCAAAGGAAACATTCCATGAAATCAACACAAGGCTTTATAATAGCGCCTGGAAATCTCAATTTATGTCAGGCTTGATGATGCCGCTAATGATGTTTATGGGTAATTTTGGCTATGTTGTGGTTTGTATCGTTGGCGCGGTGCTTGCCGTGAATAACAGCATTTCATTTGGCGTAATTGTTGCTTTTATGATTTATATCCGATTATTCACACAGCCACTCTCACAGCTTGCGCAAGCAGCTACCAATCTTCAAGCAACCGCGGCTGCGAGTGAACGTGTTTTTGAGTTTCTTGGGGAAGAAGAGCTAGCAGATGAAAGGGAAAAAACAACAAGACTTGAAGAGGTCAAAGGGGACGTTGAGTTCCGAAATGTTCGTTTTGGATATGATGAAAATAAAATGATCATCAAAAATTTTTCAGCCTCTGCCATAGCAGGTCAGAAAGTAGCGATAGTCGGTCCAACAGGTGCTGGTAAGACCACTCTAATCAACCTGCTTATGCGTTTCTATGAAGTAAATGGCGGAGAAATTTTAATTGACGGAGTTCCAATTCATCAACTAACTAGGAAAAATATCCATGAGCTTTTCTGTATGGTTCTTCAGGACACCTGGCTGTTTGAAGGGACGATTCGCGAAAACATTGTCTATAATAAAAAGGGAGTAACAGATGAGGAAGTAGAGGCAGCTTGCAAAGCAGTCGGATTGCATCACTTCATTAAAACGCTGCCTAAGGAATACGATACTGTTCTTAACGATAAAGCTAATCTGTCTGCTGGCCAAAAACAGCTCATTACCATTGCTCGTGCCATGGTTGTCAACGCTCCACTCCTTATTTTGGATGAAGCAACAAGCTCGGTCGATACCCGAACAGAAGTACTCATTCAACAGGCAATGGATAAACTGACCGTTGGTAAAACTTCGTTTGTCATTGCACACAGACTTTCGACGATCAAAAATGCTGACTTAATCCTTGTTATGAAAGATGGTGATATTATCGAGTGCGGAAATCACCGAGAACTGCTGTTGAAAAATGGTTTTTATGCAGAATTATACAATAGTCAGTTTGAAGATGCATCATAAAGAAAACATTAAACAAAGCCTTGTAGCACTCTTTTTATAGTTGCCAAGGCTTTTTTCTTTGTCATATAAGCAAGAGGTTCCTTAGTTAAACTAAAATACCTTGCATTATATAGTACTTTATAATAAAATAAACTTGATATTTGATCAGGTTAAAGTACCTTGCATAACAGAGTATTTAATTAAAAGTTTTAGGAGCTACCCGAAAAATGGAAATAAATAAAGAAATATTAAAAGGTTATATAGATACAATCATTCTTTGTATGATTAACCAGCGAGATATGTATGGATATGAATTAAGTAAATGTGTAAAAGAAGAAAGTAAACATGCGTTCGAGTTAAAAGAAGGTACTCTATATTTAGCGTTAAAACGCCTAGAAACAAATGGATTTACTGAGTCCTATTGGGATGAAAGCTTTGAGGGTGGACGAAGGAAATATTACAGAATTACAGATGTAGGTAAAGATTTTCTAGGTAATAAAAAAGAGGAGTGGCTGTTTTTTAAGAATATAATGGATCATTTTTTAAAAGGAGTGAATGGACATGAATAATCAATTACTTAGTTCAAAAACAGTAAAGGAAATACAAAAGTTTGTAAAAACCATGACTATAAATTCAGGTATCATTTCATCTGATAAAATGACTTATTTAGAAGAAGTAAAAATGAATATTAACAATGCAAAACAAGAAATGAAACAAAATGTTGAGCAGTTTAAAGCAGATACAAAGGACTTTTTATTAAAGCTTCGAGTATCTTCAATTAAAAATGAAGAGTTTCAAGAAGAAGTACAAACACACATAATGGACCACGTGAAAGAATTGGTTGAAAATGGGATCAATGAAGAGGATGCACTGAAAATTGTACTTAATGAGTTTGAAGGGATTGATTTTACCGAAATAAACAAAACTGAAGGAGTGAGTCAGATGATGAGTAAAAATGAACAAATGTATGAAGCAATTGGGGTATTTTATGCAGGATTTTTAATAATAGGTGGAGCTGTTGGATTTTTAAAGGGGGGAGCGACAGGAGCAATTATAGGAGCAATAATAGGTATTGGATTAGGAAATGTTTCTCATGGTTTAACTGTCATACTGAAAAACAAGTAATTTATTAATCCAAAGCCTCACCCCTTGCAAAAAACTGGGATAAGACTTTGGTGTTTGTGTGTTCCTAGGGTCTTTGTCAACGGACTTCTGAAAGTTTACCAAATTTTAAGTAGCAAATACTATCATATTAATAGTAAATAAATATTTTAATCTATTACAAATTCTGATAAACTAAAAATAAGTTATAGTTGATCAGAAAAGATGTGTGACTAGGTCGCGCCTTGGCTTTCTGTAGTTCCTAGGCTGGAGCACCTACATCCTTTCTGAAATCTTAGTGTATAGGGAAGGTAAAAATGAGCAATAGAGAAACGAAAACAGATGTTATTTTAATAGGTACGGGAATTATGAGTGCGACTTTAGGTGCACTTTTGAAAGAATTAGCACCGGAGTGGAAAATTACAGTGTTTGAGAGGCTCGCAAAAGCAGGAGAGGAAAGCTCTAACGAATGGAATAATGCGGGAACGGGACATGCCGCACTGTGTGAGCTTAACTACACGGATGAAAAATCTGATGGATCTGTTGATATTAGTAAAGCTATTAAAATTAATGAACAGTTTCAGGTTTCAATGCAGTATTGGTCTCATCTTATAAACAACAATTTGATTCATAACCCGCGGGAATTTATCGTACGATTACCTCATATGAGTTTCGTACAAGGGGAAAAAAATGTAACGTTTTTAAAGAATCGTTTTGAAGCACTGTCAAACAATCCTCTTTTCGAAGGGATGGAGTTTTCCGAAGATCCGGAAAAACTGAAGGAATGGATTCCACTTATGATGCAAGACCGCACATCCGATGAACCAATTGCGGCAACGAAAGCCGACAATGGAACTGATGTCAACTTTGGTGCTTTAACGTGCATGATGTTTGATTACTTAGAGAGTCAAAATGTAGATATTAACTACAGACATAATGTTACTGATATTAAACGTACTAGTGACGGCTCGTGGCAATTGAAAGTGCAAAATCTTGATAATGGTACTGTCGAAAGCCATACTGCAAAATTCGTCTTTATCGGCGGTGGTGGAGGAAGCCTACACTTACTACAAAAATCCGGTATTCCTGAAGGGAAACATATTGGAGGATTCCCGGTAAGCGGTATATTTATGGTGTGTAATAATCCGGATGTTATTGAGCAGCATTATGCAAAAGTATACGGTAGAGCTAAAGTTGGTGCTCCGCCAATGTCTGTTCCGCATCTTGACACAAGATTTATCGATAATAAAAATTCGCTATTATTTGGGCCATTTGCTGGCTTCTCACCAAAGTTCTTAAAAAATGGTTCAATGTTGGATTTAGTAACTTCTATCAAACCGAATAATGTTTTAACTATGTTAGCAGCAGGCGCAAAAGAAATGTCATTGACAAAATATCTAATTGAGCAAGTGATGTTAACGAAAGAACAGCGTATGGAAGAATTGCGTGAGTTTATCCCGAACGCCAAAATCGAGGATTGGGAATTAGTAGTAGCAGGTCAACGTGTACAAGTTATTAAAGATACTGAAGCTGGCGGCAAAGGGACACTTCAATTTGGTACGGAAGTAATTACTGCTGCTGATGGCTCGCTTGCAGTATTATTAGGTGCTTCTCCAGGTGCTTCTACTGCCGTTTCCGTTATGCTTGAAGTAATCAGTAAATGCTTCCCACAACATATTAAAGAGTGGGAAACGAAAATTAAAGAAATGATTCCTTCTTATGGCGTATCATTGATGGAAAACCCAGAGCTTCTAAACGAAATTCATACTTTAACCGCGCAAACACTTGGTTTAGAGGAACAACAAGAAGATTCACAAACAAAATCGCGTGAGTTACAAAAAGCATAAATTGCCGTTTTGGCAAATTTATGCTTTCTTTTTTATATACTTTAATACCCAGTTAAGTGATATAATATTTACTGATCCTTTAATTTATTAATTAGGGTTAAAAGATAACTGAGTTTTCGTTTGGAGTGAGTTTATGCAAGATATATTAATCGCCTTTATACTAGGAATTGTGGAAGGCTTAGCTGAGTTTTTGCCCATTTCTTCCACTGGCCACCTTATTTTAGTTGGTCATTTGTTAGGTTTTGCAGATGAAAGAGCTAAAACATTTGAGATTGTCATACAGTTAGGGGCTATCCTTGCAATAACAATCTTATATAGGAAACGTCTCGTTTCTTTATTTAACATTAAACCTATCTTAAATAGGGAAAAGAAGTTTAATGCTATCCATATTATACTCGGTGTTTTCCCTGCGATTATTGCTGGTTTACTATTGCATGATATCATAAAAACCTATTTGTTTCGTCCAAATACTGTAGTAATTGGACTTATAGCTGGAGCTATTCTAATGATAATTGTAGAGAAGAAAAAATCTGAACCTACATCTTATTCACTAGATGACTTAACTTATCGGCAAGCATTAACAATTGGCTTATTTCAATGTTTAGCAGTGTATCCTGGTTTTTCAAGAGCTGGCTCAACGATTTCTGGCGGTTTGTTGGCAAAAGCTAGCTATAAAACAGCATCAGAGTTTTCTTTTTTAATTGCCCTTCCTGTAATGGTAGGAGCAACGGGGTTAGATTTATTAAAAAGTTGGAATTATTTAAGTGTAAGTGATATTCCAATGTTCGCAGTAGGATTTATTACTTCTTTTATTGTGGCTATGTTAGCTGTGGTAACTTTCTTAAAATGGCTTGAAAAATTAGGGTTAACACCTTTTGCTTATTATCGTATTTTGTTAGCTATTCTATTTACAATATTTGTATTACTCTGAAATGAAGAAAATGAAGGGCTATGGAACTTAAATCCATAGCCCTTCTTAATGAAGCAAATTAATTAATAATTGTTTTTAACCCTTTTTGATCCTTATTTCACCATTCCATTGGCTCATAGTTTAGCTCTCTAAATAGCTGAGTTCGCTCTTTTTTTGTCAAATCTCTCCATTGTCCAGGGGGAAGGTTTCCTAAATGAATATTCATAATTCGGATTCTTTGTAGTCTGTAAACCTCGTAGCCCAATTCAGAACACATGCGACGAATTTGACGATTTAACCCTTGGGTTAAAATGATTTGGAAATCATATTTTGATAGCTGCCTTACTTCACAAGGAAGTGTTTTTGTATTTAATATTTTTACTCCCTCTGACATTCTCTTCACAAATTCAGGAGTAATTGGTCTGTCTACTGTAACGATGTATTCCTTTTCGTGCTTATTTTCAGCACGCAAAATTTCGTTAACAATGTCACCATCGTTTGTTAGGAGTATTAGGCCATCTGAATCTTTATCTAGTCGTCCAATATTAAATATTCTTAATGGGTGGTTAACTAAATCAATAATATTTCCTTTTACACCTTTTTCCGTAGTACAGGTAATACCTACAGGTTTATTTAAGGCGATATAGACATTATTGCTCGCCAACCGCACTGGTGCCCCATTTACTAATACATTGTCCCCGGGCTCGACTTGATCTCCTATGTTTGCACGTTTGCCATTTATAGTGACTTTTCCTTCACTAATTAATTTATCGGCGCCTCGCCTAGATGCTTTTCCAGCTTCGCTAATATATTTATTAATTCGCATAATAACCACGACCTTCAGTTGATGATTGTTTTCTTAACTATACCTTAAATTGAAGAACCAATCAAAAGTCTTATTTAAGTATAATACGGAAGAATCGATTTTTTAATCACTTATGTCTATTTCATTGAGCAAGCTTTTTCAAAAAGAGCCTAAGAGAAACGTTCTCTTAGGCTTTGACAATTTTTCAACATTTAGTTCAAAAGTCCCATTGTTAAAGAAAAAAATAAAAAGTATAGTAGATAACGATAATCATAATCAACTAGAAGGAGAGGATTAATAAAAACATCATAGGATTGTAGATTATTAAGCAATTATTTACAGTTATTTGACAAATTAATCTTTTAGTTAGAAGCGGAGGACCAATATCAATGTTTAAAAATGTGAATCATCAAAATCTCAGCAAGTTTTTCCGTAAAAGTCATACGCAAATTGGCTTGTTTTTATCGCCTTTTATTATTATTTTATCAGTTACAGGAATCCTACTTAATCACACGGATAAATTTGGCCAAAATCCGTTTATGGCAAAAATGCATTCGGGCTTAGTTTTGGGAAGCTGGGTGAATGATCTAATTGGAGTTGTTTTGCTTTATTTAACATTCTCAGGAATTTATCTTTGGGCTTATAGTAAAGCGGCTAGACGAAAGCATCTTAAGAAAACAAACGCTAAGAGCACTAATAGGCAGAAGGAGGCTTCTTAAAAAATGAAGCTTAGCTACTGGATTTATACGAAACTAATCTTATTATTTATTTGGGCTTTATTCTACGGATTTGCAGCATTGCTTAAAAATCAAATTCATTATTAAAAAGGCGGTCTGTTTACAAATGAAATTAAAAGAATGGCTATATACTAGTATCCTCTTGCTTATTACTTTTCTTGTAATGGTCGGAGTAGGTTATGCATTCAGTTTAGGTGACGATCAACTGGTTGCTAAAAAAACAAATTTAGAACCTAAAATTGATGGAGAGATAGACGAGCTTTGGAAAGAGACATCAGCAATAACTGTTCCGGTAACTGGTGGAAGAAGTGGTGCTAGTAATGTTACATTCCGGGCTATGTATACTGATACTGATGTTTACTTTTTAGCCCAGTGGGATGATAGTCAAGAAGATTTATCAAGAAAACCTTGGAAATATGATGGTGAAAAATGGGAGCGGTTACCTGGTGGAGGGGCATATTATGAAGATAAATTCTCTATCTATTGGAACATAAATGACTCTGTAAAAGATTTTAATGAAAAAGGCTGCATGGCAACTTGTCATAATGAAGAGGCAGCGACAAAATATGGTGCCCATCGCACGAATGCTCCAGGAGAATTGATTGATCAGTGGCATTGGAAAGCATCTAGGACAAACCCAGCAAATCAAATCGATGATCAATATGTCAACTCGAATAAATTAGGCGACCTTGATGCAAAAGGAAAACCATCTAAAGAAGCCGGACGCTATGGAGATCCAAAAACTTCAGGTGGATATATCGAAAATATCAATGAGGAAACTAATCTTCCCATTTACAACTTTGCTGATCCTAATAAACCTTTAGTAAATAAAAATTTTATTATGAAAGAAGAAGCGGTTGAGATTGAAGATTTTTCAGCGTTTAAAGAGGGCGACATGATTCCAGGACACGTCGTAGAAGCTTTTGCCGGTGACCGCGCTGACATTCCAGGAAAAGGAATTTGGAAAGATGGAAAATGGACGTTAGAGTGGAGCAGAAAGTTAACAACTGGAAGCGAATATGATGTAGATTTTTCTGATCTAAATAAAGTATATTCTTTCGGAGTGGCCACATTTAATAACGAACAATGGGACCACTCATATAACTTGGGCGTTTACAAAATGGTGTTTGAAAAATAATTACGTGTACAACAAATGGAGGTATCCAGTAGTCATTTAGACAATGGATACCTTTTTAAGTTGATTTTGGTTTATTTTTTCCAAAGAGTTGGTTTTCTTTCAAATTCTTTCACAGCAGCTTCTGCTACTTTAATATCGTTAGATACGGTACTTCCACTAACACCAACAGCGCCAATTACATTTCCATCTTTTTTCAAAGGAATGCCACCACCAAAAATTACAATCCGGCCATTATTTGTTGTATTTAGTCCATATAGCTCTGCACCTGGAGTGGTCAGATTTGCTAGTGAAGCAGTTGGCAATTTCAGCGCGACAGAAGTCCAAGCTTTATTCAAGGAAATATCAATACTAGCTAGCCAAGCGTCATCCATCCGGTTGATGGCAATTAAATTTCCCCCTTCATCGACAATCGTAATGACCATTGCTACCCCTAACTTTTTTGCTTCAACCACAGCAGCCTCAATTAATTTCTTTGCTAAGTCCAGCGTTATTTTCATGATGTCTACCTCCTTAATCTTTGCTGGAGAGACGTATACGTCTAATATCACTATTATTCATATGAATTTAAAATGTGAGTAACTACGTTGGGAATACAGCGGAACTGAACACTAGGACAGAAAAATAAATTTAATTAGAATTATCTCCAAAACTAGACAAAGTTCGCCAATAAATGATATTATTAGTAAAAACTTTTATGCTTTTTGAACATTAGAAAATTTGCTTTGATATGATTTGAAAAAGGCAAACCCATTGAAAGGTGGGGACGCAAAGCCACGGGTCTAAGGTTGAAAACTATGATAGCCGGGTTGCCAAAAAAAGACTATATTTAAATAGTATTTTTGGCTGCTCATTTTATTTGAGTAGCCTTTTTATTTATTTGGTTGATACATATGAGTTTCAGCTCAGGTAATAGATTATCACTCGTAATAATAACTAAAGGAGGAATTTTAAATTGTTAGGTATAAAAAACCGAATTATTCTTATTTTATCAGTAATCGTTCTTTTCGTAGCATTAATTGTTCATGTCTTACATCGTTTTTTTAATGTTTCAGCATATTGGATTGGGGAACATGGATTTCACCCAGCTGAACAGTTAAGTTTTATTACCAATATCTTTTTGGTACTACCGATATTATTTTTAATGATTACTTTTTTCCTTTATCGATTAAACAAAAATCATCCACTAATTCCATTATTGAATACACTTACGATTTCATTTAGTAGTATGTCAATGATTGCTGGTGGACAAGGAATGGTAGAGTACCATTTTTCTATTTTTATGGTAGTTGCTATTATCGGTTACTATGAAACCATTAGTTTAATAGTCGTAATGACTGCTCTATTTGCTGTTCAACATATCGTAGGTTTTTTATTTTTAAGTGAATATGTTTATGGAGCAAATGACTATTCGTTTTCAATGGTCCTTGTACACGCATTATTTTTGCTTGGAACATCTGGTGCAATTACTTGGCAAATTATCCACAAGAGAAAGTTATTAGTTGATTTGGATGATAAGAATCAAAAACAAAAAACTTTAAGTGGCATTATAGAAAATCTCTCCATTACTTCTGAGAAGCTAATTCATGCGTCCTCACAATTAAAAAATAATTATGATACGAATCAATTAGTGATTAAGGATATTGTATTACATATTCAAGAAATTTCGAATGGTGTCGTCACACAAAAGCAACAAACAGAGGATAGCTCAAAAGCGATTCAAGAGATTGCCTCTGGAATTCAACAAATTGCCGAAACTTCAACTGCCGTTTCGGAAGGATCGGTAGAGGCGGCTGAAGAGGCTAACAATGGCAATGCAATGATTCAAAAAACAGTTCAACAAATGCTGTTTATTAGTGAAAAAGCGAGTACATCTTCTGAGATCGTAAAAAAGTTAAATCATCGTTCTGAAGAAATTGGTGAAATTGTTGGTTTAATTACAAATATTGCTTCGCAAACGAACCTGCTAGCTTTAAATGCAGCAATTGAAGCAGCAAGAGCTGGTGAGCATGGCAAAGGTTTTGCAGTTGTAGCTGATGAAGTAAGGAAATTGGCAGAGCAATCAGTGGGTTCTGCAAGTAAGATTACCAACCTTATTACAACCATTCAAGGAGACACAAACGCATCAGTAAACTCGATGAATCAAGTCATTGATGAGGTAAAAGCAGGACTTAATATCGTCCAAGAAACGGGAGAAATATTTAATAGAATTTATAAATCGATAAATGGTGTTGCAAATCAAATTCAACAAATCTCATTATCAGCTGGAGATGTATCATCTGCAGCCCAACAAGCATCAGCATCCGTTCATGAAATGACATTTTTTGCAGAAGCAGCTACGACTAATGTACAAAACGTGGCCAACTCTTCTGAAGGACAATTGTCTTCCATAGAGTTTTTATCATCATTAATTACAACCCTTAATGATATAACATTTGAATTACAGGAATTAATCAAAAAAACAGAAGAGTTAAAGTAGGGTGTAGGATAAAAAGGAGTTGATTATATGAAAATATTATTCTTAACAACGGCTCATAATAGCATGAGTCAAAGGGCCTTTGCCGAACTAACTGATATTGGACACGACGTAACTGTTCACCTAGCCATCAGTGATATTGAGATGATTAACACTGTGGAAAGAAATAAGCCAGATTTGATTGTCGCACCGATGTTAAAAAAAGCGATTCCAGAAGTAATTTGGCGTAATTATACTTGTCTTATTGTCCATCCTGGAATAAAAGGTGATCGCGGTCCATCCTCTTTAGATTGGGCGATAATCAATGACCTTGATGAATGGGGAGTTACCATACTCCAAGCAGATCAAGAGATGGACGCTGGAGATATTTGGGCTTCTACTAATTTTAAAATGAGAAAGACGACGAAAAGTAATTTATATAGGCATGAGGTTTCAGAGGCAGCAATGAAAGCTTTACTTTTAGCTGTTGACCGTTTTGAAAAAGGAGATTTTGTACCTGAGCCCCTTAATTATAACAATAATGATGTTAAAGGAAGTCTACATATTACTATGAAGCAGTCTTATCGAGCCATTGATTGGTCGATGAGCACAGAGAAAATTAGCAAACATATTCGTAGTGCTGATAGTCAACCTGGGGTGCTAGATCAAATTTATGGAGAAGAGTATTATTTATATGGTGTGCATGAAGAAGACGTTTTAAAGGGAAACCCAGGTGAAATTATTGCTTGGCGTGATGGAGCTATTTGTCGGGCAACAGGTGATGGAGCCGTATGGATTACGCATTTGAAAAAAAAGAAAACGGAAGAGAAAACCTATTTTAAAGTTCCTGCAACATTAGAATTATCTGAGAAATTGCATGATGTTCCTGTTTCGCTAATAAATTTTGATGAGATTTATCATGGTAGAACGTACCGAGAAATTTGCTATGAGGAAAAGAATAAAGTAGGATATCTACACTTTAATTTCTATAACGGTGCGATGAGTACAGAGCAATGTAAGCGACTTCGTTCTGCATACCTTTCTGCTCTTAAAAAAGATACAAAAGTAATTGTTCTTATGGGTGGTACTGATTTTTGGTCAAACGGTATCCATCTAAATGTAATTGAAGCTTCTTGTAACCCTGCCAACGAATCTTGGGAAAATATTAATGCAATGAATGATTTAGTTCGTGAAATTATTACGACAACTTCTCATTTAGTGATATCTGCGATGCAAGGAAATGCAGGTGCTGGTGGAGTTATTTTAGGACTCGCTTCCGATTATGTATATGCACGTAAAGGTGTGATTTTAAATCCACACTATAAAGGAATGGGTTTATATGGATCAGAATATTGGACATATTTATTGCCAAGACGAGTAGGTATTGATATAGCTTATGAACTGACTGAAAAGTGCATTTCTTTAGGTACTAATAAAGCTAAAAGTATCGGCCTAATAGATGATGCTTTTGGCGAAAATACTCACGATTTCTGTCAAACTATTTCAAATTTAGCAGAAAAATTTGTTAACCATATAGATTTTCATACTTTATTAGAGCAAAAAAAACAGCGTCGATTTCTTGATGAACAAAGGAAACCTTTAGAACAATACCGTAACGAAGAATTAGAAAAAATGTGGGAGAATTTTTATTCAGCTAATTCTCTTTATCATGTATTGCGGAAACGGTTTGTGTATAAAGTATGTCCAACATGTAGTGAGGTTAACATTAATCAGTTAAATACACAGTCTGAACAAGTAGTATTAGTTAAACAACGTTAGTTTAAAAAGCTTCTATTCAAATAGGTTGTATTTGAAGTAAGTAGAGTAAACGAAAATTTAGGATGAGATTTATTTAAGGCGAAACTTTTATTTGAGTTTCGCCTTAGTTTTTCTTATACTATCAACTGAATAGTTAATTATTTTAGATAGTATAAAAAGTGAAAAACCGCACTTTTTTCTGCCAGAACATTTGCTTGTCGCCGCTAAGCGGGCGCTCTCCGCTTTTCTTATTTACAAACCACATAGAAGCAATCATATGTCGCTGGAATCCCTTCGTTCGTCCAATGCAACTCCTCATATTTTTGTTTCATTGTTTGATAATAGCTTTTTGTCAGATTTTGTGATGCAGGAGAATAATTGGCGCCCATTTTTTTAATGGCATACAAAAAATTTTGTACAGTTGGATAATAGTCGACCTCTTTTTCTTGGTAAATGTTCAACTGAGGAAACAAACCTTTTAAACAGCGGAACCAGTCTTCTTTTGCATAGTACTCTAAACCCCGACGCGAATATTCTTTAAATCCTAGTTCTGTGGCTGCTAGTTGAAACGATTGGTGTAGCTCATAAAAGGTATCTGGACCAAATGTTGAAAACAGCATCAGCCCATTTGGTTTTAACCATTTACTTATCCGCTTGATTGTTTCAGTTGGTTCGTTTAACCATTGAAAAGTGGCATTTGAGATAATCAAATCGTACTTTTGGTAAGTTAGTTGATCTAAAGCTACATTTTCGATATCTGCTTGAAGATATTGAATATTTGTAAACGTTGGGAAATGGGCTGAGATTTTCTTTTGTGCTTCAGCTAACATTTGTTGAGAGATGTCAACTGCATCGATTTTTACCCCAGTAAAATGTTTGATGCACTCACTTGTAAGCCAACCTGTGCCACAACCAATCTCAAGTAGGGAGATTGACTCTTGTTGAGTGTCTGTCTCCTTATGTAAGAGCTCGAGTAAACGGCTAGCCATTTTTCGTTGAACATGGTTAACGGATTCATACTTACTGGCACTTTTACTGAAAAATCGTGCTACTTTCTGCTTATCGATAAAAGTCATCTAAAAAGTCCTCCCAAGCTACTTTCACTTTCTCTAATTGTGTATAAAAGGGTACGTGTCCAGCATTATGGAGTTGCAATATCTTCTTATTCTCTGTTCCTTCGTGTGCTAATAATGACGGGAAGTGGCAAATTTGATCATCTGTCCCGTGAAGCCAAACAATCGAAGCAACTTGTTCCTGCCAACACTCGTGCAATCGAACGTGAGCCAAATAGTCTAATCCGGCTAATAAACTTTGTTCATCCCAAACAAATGTTGATTTTGCGGCAAAGATTTCTTTCAAAAAAGATTCATTGAAATTTTTAGCGCACTCTTTTTCTGAAAACATTAGTTGATAAAAGGCGGTTAATGTATTTATACGATTTCGTTTTAGATTACGAGCCATATTGCGAATAACAGCTAACGGCATCCCATCAAGATAATCGGCTGATTGCGCAAATTGTAAGGAACTTGAAAATAAAAAGAGACCTTTTACTTTGTTTAAGCGCAATTTTGCCGCTTCAAGGGCGAGCATACTACCCATCGACCAACCTGCTAAGATCCATTCTTCTTGATCTTGATCGATTTTGTTTAAAATTAATTGTAAAAAATCTTCCCTATTCTTACATAAACTAAAGTCAACGAATTCCTCATTAAAAGATCGATTATTCAATGGTTCAATTAACTGTTTCCATTTATCTAAAGGTATACTCCAGCCGGGAATCCATAATATTTTCATCACAGTAGCTCCTTAGATTCACTTTTTAGTTTCTGAAATTGGGCAACAGTCCAATCAATATCAGCTTCCGTATGCATGGCTGTCACAGTTAAACGAATTCGACCTTCTCCTTTTGGCACAGTCGGTGGTCGAACCGCAATCGCTGCAATGCCTAACTTTTGTAAAGCGTTACTTACATTGATTACTTGCTGATTTTCACCAATTAAGACAGGGACAATATAAGATTCACTGCTACATAAATCAAAATCTAGCTTTAGTAGCTGTTGTCTTAATTGTTCTCCTAGTTTCAGCACTTTTTCCCGACGCCACGGTTGTTCTTGAACAATTTGCAACGCGGCAATTTGTGAAGCGATAATATAAGGAGGAAGACCAGTCGTAAAGATCATGCTGCGAGCATGGTTGATCAAATAGTCAATCAACACTTTTGATCCCGTTACATAGCCCCCATAGCTTCCTAAAGCTTTACTAAAGGTTCCCATTTGAATCTCAACTTGTTCGGTTAGCCCCATTTCTTCCACTAATCCTGATCCATTTTTTCCGTATACGCCACCGCTATGTGCTTCATCTACCATTAAAATGGCTCCATAACGTTCTTTTAAAGTGACCAAATCAACTAAGTTTGCTTTATCACCATCCATGCTAAATAAAGCGTCAACGACAATTAGCTTCCGTTTATGAGTCGATTTTTTTAGCAATGATTCTAAATGATTTAAATCATTATGGCGAAAACGGAAATGGTCCGCTCGACTTAATTGGCACCCATCAACAATCGAGGCATGGTTTAAACGGTCACTAAATACGGCATCATTTCTCGTAAGTAAGGCAGAGATAATCCCGACATTCGCCATATAACCGCTACCAAAAATTAAAGAGGCCTCACTTTTTTTCCATTTAGAAAGTTGATATTCGGCTGCCTCATATAAGGGATGGTTTCCAATAATTAATCTTGAAGCAGTTGCACCCAGTGGATGTGTATCTGCTAGTCTTGCAGTTTTTTCGTTAAATTCTTGTAAACCGGCAATTCCTAAATAGTTATTAGAGGCTAGATTTAATAGTTTGTGGCCATCTCTTCTTAACCATGGCAACGCCGCGTCATTAGATGTAATGAGTTTGCGAGATAGCCCTTGAGCGTTTGTTTTACTTAAATTCAATTCTAATTCATGTAGCCATCGTTGATTCATGGAAATTTTTCTCCTCATTACAACCGTCTTGATTTTCCTAACCATTGTTTGCTAAAATCAGGATCAATTTTTCAACTGTTCCAGAAATGAACGAATCGGATCTATATCAACATATTTCTTGATTAACTGAAATACTTGATTTTTAGCTAATCCCGGGTCAATCCAAGGTACTTTTCCTAAAATTGGAACCCCGGTTTCTTTTTCAATTAGTCTTGGATTTTCTTTCTCGCTAATTGATTCGTTTTCAGAATCGAATCCATTTAAGATGACCCCTAAAACAGGGATTCCTCGTGATCTCGCATAGTGAACAGTAAGATTCGTATGATTGACTGTCCCTAAACCAACTCTGGCGACTATAATAATCGGTAATTGCAAACGCTCTGCTAGATCTGCTACCGATAAACCGTCAGCTAGTGAAACGGTAATTCCACCTGCACCTTCAATAAAGATTGCCTTATGTTGAAGATAAAGCGCATTTAACGATGTTTGCAGGGCATGTTCATCAACTGGAACGTCAGCTCTTTTTGCTGCTAATACTGGAGCAATTGGCTCATGAAAATCATACGCGCAAATTTCGCGAGCAGTATTATTGACTCCTGACCACTCTTTTAACCGCATCGCATCACCATTTGGATCATCGACTAAATGCCCACTTTGCACAGGTTTCCAAACTCCAAGCGAATAGCCTTCATTTCTGAGGAGGCCAACGATTGCCCCCATCAGCCATGTTTTCCCTACTTCTGTATCAGTAGCAGTAAACAAAAGTCCTTTTTTGTAACCAAACGATTCTTGCCAATTCATCCATTTAGCTCCTTTTTAGCGGTGTTGCTCTGTTACATTCTGAATTGCTTCGTATAATATCCCGATCATTTCTTTAAGGTCAGCTTCTGTTGAAGCTAGTGGTGGCATAAAGACGATCGTGTTTCCAAGCGGTCTGATAATCATTCCTAATTTCCGCACTCTTTTTGTGACACGAAGGCCGATTTTTTCATTGAATGAAAATGGTTCTTTTGTTGCTTTATCCTTCACAAGTTCAATCCCTACCATTAAACCTAGCTGTCTAATATCTCCGACAAAACGTAACGCATTAAACTTATTTAACAAGGTTTCTACGTATTTACTAGTTTTTTCAACTTTGTTTACGAGGTTTCGTTGTTCAAACAATTTAATATTTTCAAGGGCAACGGCACAGCCAAGTTGATTTCCGCAATACGAGTGACCATGGAAAAGTGCCTTTAACTCTTCGTAATCTGCATAAAAGGCATTGTAAATTTCATCAGTAGTTACGGTTACAGCTAACGGCAAATACCCTCCTGTCAATCCTTTTCCAGCTGTTAAAATATCAGGAGTTACAGCTTCATGGTCACAGGCAAACATTTTTCCAGTACGCCCAAAACCAACGGCAACCTCGTCGGCGATTAAGAGAATATTGTATTGTTTACATAGGTTGCTTACTTGTTTCAAAAATCCATCTGGCATCATAATCATTCCAGCTGCTCCTTGAACAAGAGGTTCGACAATCAAAGCAGCGATTTCATGATGACGTTCTTTGAGCAATTGTTCTAAGTTATGTAAACAAGTCTGTGCGCATTCTTCACTCGTTCCGTTAAAACGGTAAGGGTATGGATATGGGACTTTAAAACTTTCGAATAATAATGGTGAGTAAATTTCATGAAATAATGGAATTGCTCCGACTCCCATTGCTCCTACCGTATCGCCATGATAAGCATTTTTCATCGTAACAAACCGCGTTTTTTCTTTAATTCCTTGATTTTGCCAATATTGAAACGCCATTTTAATCGCGATTTCAACGGCAGTAGCTCCACAATCAGAGTAAAAAACTTTATTTAATCCATTCGGAGTAATTTCTACAAGCTTCTCAGCTAATTCTAAAGCAGGGACACTTGCCATTCCTAATAATGTAGAATGGGCAATCTTACTTAATTGAGTTTGAATTGCCTCGTTTAGCTCTTTTACATTATGACCGTGAACATTGAGCCAAATCGAAGAAACACCATCATAATATTCGTTACCTTCAACATCAATTAATTTAATTCCTTCCCCTCGCTCGATGACGATTGGCGAATCTTCCAAGTATTGCTTCATTTGCGTAAATGGATTCCAGAGATACTTTTTATTTTTTTCGATTAGTTCCTCAGTACGCTTCATTGATTTCACAGCCTTATAAGTAATTTTCATTATTATGTACAAAGATTAAGAAAGTATATTGTTTTTGAACTTTGAATACTGTCTAGCTCTGAGCGCTCTGCGCTTTTCTAATTATTTTATATGTAAACCTATATAAAAAACAGGTTAACATATAATTCAAAAAAATATCAATAGTCGCTAAATTTTAAGGTAAATTTAAGCTTCCATCGATAAAATTCAACTAAGGACGGCAACTAGTGTAACGACCCAATCTCTAGAGGAAATTTCAAACACGATCTCAGAAATCGCTGGTAATATCCAGAGTATCGTAGAGTAAATAGAGGATATTGATGATGCAAACCGAAAACAGGCATTAAGTACTAAATAAATGGAAAAAACGATCAGAAATATGGGTGACACTGCAAATGAAATTGCAGAAGGTACCGAGAATATGAGTGTCCGTATCGAAGAACAACTAGGGGCAATGACAGAATTAGAGAGTACTACTGAACAATTTTCCCAGATGGCCAAGCGGTTATGTGGTTTAACGGCGGGATTTTGGGTGTAAAACTGAGGAAAACAGTCAATAATCTTTAATTTGCTAAGAAATAGGAACCATGAAATAATTCCCGATTCCAACTTGAAAATTATTCCTTGCATTACAAAGGACATGCATGCTATACTATTGTTAACCTAGAGCGATTCTTGGAAACGTGGGTCGCCATAACAATAATGGGTGTCCTACATAAAAATCCAAGTCCTTTAAGGGAATATGTTAATAATTGGAGGGTTTTTGAATGAGTAACATTGACCAATTGGTAGCAAAAGCACAAAAAGCCGCTGAAATCATGAGAGATTTCACTCAAGAGCAAGTTGACAAAATTTGTGCAGCAATGGATGCAGTTAGCTTGGAAAACGAAGTTAAATTAGCTGAAATGGCTGTTGCTGAAACAGGGATCGGTAGAGCTGATCACAAGGCAATTAAAAATCACCTTGGAGCTCATATTGTATACGAATGGCAAAAAGACAAAAAATCTGTTGGCATTATTGAAGAAAAAGATGGAATCACTTATGTTGCAGAGCCGTTTGGCGTAATCGCTGCTGCTACTCCAACAACTAACCCAACTTCTACAACAATGTTCAAGTCTCTTATTTCTTTAAAAGGACGTAACGTTGTAATCTTTGCTTTCCACCCACGTGCACAAAAGTGTAGTGCTGAAGCAGCAAGACTTATGCGTGAGGCTGCAATAAGCGCAGGCGCACCAGAAGATGCTATTCAGTGGATCGAAGAGCCATCAATCGAAGGAACTAACTATTTATTCCAACACCCAGGTGTTAACCTAGTTCTTGCTACTGGTGGTGGAGCTCTAGTTAAATCAGCTTATAGCTCAGGTCACCCAGCAATCGGTGTAGGACCTGGTAACACTCCTGTATTCGTTTCTAAGACAGCTAACCTTAGCGTTGCAATTAACAACGTTATTGCTTCAAAGACTTTTGATAACGGTACCATTTGTTCATCTGACCAATCTTTAATCTTTGATGACAAAGCTGTTGAAGAGCAAGCAGTTAAGCTTTTACAAGAAAGAGGAGCTTACCTTGTTAACCCTGATGAAAAAGAAAAGCTTGAAGCAGTTATGTTCGACAAAGAAAGAGGAGTTCCAGCAATGGCTATCGTTGGTAAGTCTCCACAAGCGATTGCTCAACTTGCAGGCTTCGAAGTTTCTGAAGATGTAAAATTACTTCTTGTACCACTTAGCACAATTGGTCCTGAAGACTGGTTCAGCCATGAGAAACTTTCTCCAGTTCTTGGGTATATTTCTTTTGGTAGCACTGACGAAGCTATTGCAGCTGCTAAATCTCAATTATTATGGGGTGGCGCTGGTCACACTGCTGTTGTTCATGCTCAAGATGATGCAGTTCTTAATAAATATGCTCTTGAAATTCCAGCTAACAGACTTCTTCTTAACCAACCTGCAGTACACGGAAGCGTAGGTCTTGTATATAACACATTACCACCTTCATTAACTCTTGGTTGCGGTACAGCTGGTGGTAACTACCTAGCTTCTAACGTTAACTATAAAGATCTTCTTAACATTAAACAAGTTGCGAAACGTATCGTTGACTTCGAAAGAGACGAGTAAGATCTTTTGAAAGCAGTTTCATTTTTTAGATGATTCTGTACATAAAAGCCCCTGCCTTTGGAAAAAGGCAAGGGCTTTTTCCTTCTGCTAAAATTATACAATGTGTATATGATTAATACAAATAACTATTTGCGATGACAAAGTTTACTAATAGTGATATCATAAATCAAGGATATTTATAAACTAAAACAACGAAAGGAAGAGTTAAATGAAACTCATAGTGAAGACACTTTTAGTAGTTGGACTTACGATGTTTCTTTTTTTATCTCTTCTTTATTTTATTATCCGTCCTTTTCTACTAGACGATTCTATTAAACTAGATCATAGTGTTACCTTAGAAAATTTAGAAAGAATTAATAATCACTTTTATTCAGAGATGGAGTATTTAAATAGCTTGAATCGTGATTGGGCAGTTTGGGACGATACATATTTATTTATGAGTAAAGAATATCGATCGTATCCTGATGTTAACCTTAATGATGATACATTTGAGAATAACTATATTAACTTTATTGTATACATAAATAAGCAAAATAAGATGATTTATCAAAAAGGCTATGATTTGCAACATCATAAACCAGTAGTTTTAGATCCTAATTTTTATCAAGTGTTTTTATCGATCCTTGAACAAGGAGAAGAAATCAATAATTCCTTATTAATATTAACTGATTATGGTTTAACGATTACTTCGCTTCAATCGATTTATAAAAGTAATGGCGAAGGTCCAATCGCCGGAACGTTAATCATGGGAAAATTTATTAATGAAAGTTATATTGCAGATATTGGGAAAGAATTGTCGTTACCTATTTCATTGAGCCGAACAAATAACAATAGCTTACCTTCATTGTTTAAAGTAGATATTATAAGTAACCTAAAGTTGTCAGGTTCATTATTTTTACAAGATTACTTAGGAAAAGAAGCCTTTAAGATAAGCTTTATTAGTGATAGAAAATTTTATTTGCAAAAAATCTCAAGTATGAAAGTATTGTATGCGTATTTACTAATTAC
Organism: Anaerobacillus sp.; assembly: GCA_036676095.1. Taxonomy (GTDB): domain Bacteria; phylum Bacillota; class Bacilli; order Bacillales; family Anaerobacillaceae; genus Anaerobacillus. Next base: position 29,744 of record JAKFDP010000076.1, read on the forward strand.
TAGTGTAATATTTGTTATTTTGACCATTGTCCTCTTAAATCGTTTTGTTCTTTCCCGTGTACGCTTGTTATCATCACAATTGACTTTAATTCAAGATAACAAAGATATAAAATCGAGAATAAAAATTAGTAATGGTCATAAAGATGAAATAACTAATCTCGAGAACTCAATTAATCGAGCGTTATCTGCGCTAGAAGATAAACATAACGAAGTAGTGAAGTTGGCCTATTTCGATCAGCTTACTTTACTTCCTAATCGCTATTTGTTATTTCAGGAATTCGAGAGATATAAGCAACAAGTAAGTGAAGAAATTGCCATACTATTTGTTGATCTTGATGGATTTAAACGAATAAACGATTCATTGGGACATAAAGTAGGAGATGAGTTGTTAAAAATAGTTTGTGAACGCGTGCAACCTATTATCATAGAAAAAGAAGGCATTATGGCGCGGTTAGGTGGGGATGAATTTGTCCTCCTTATAAAATATACAGATAAAACAGACTTAGAGAATGTAATTCAAAAAATTATTTTTGAAATAGGGAAAGAATATCAAATTGATCGATATAAAACATTTGTAACTGCTAGTATTGGAGTAAGTATTTACCGAAAAGATGGAATAACGTTAGCTCAATTATTACAAAATGCAGATATTGCTATGTACGAAGCAAAAAGATCTGGTAAAAATCAATCGCATTTTTTCGCTGATTTAAATAATAACAGTAGTTACAAGCAATTTCTTGAACTTGAAAATGATTTACTCTATGCTCTAAAACAAAATCAATTTGAATTATATTACCAAATTATCGTAAATGGTAGTAGCAGACAGGTTGTTGGTGTCGAAGCGCTGCTACGCTGGAAACATCCAACAAAAGGGATGATTTCACCTGCTAAATTTATTCCAATTGCTGAGGAAATTGGATTAATGCCGGCAATTGGTCAATGGGTATTAGAAGAAGCCATAAAACAAATGGAAGAATGGCATCGTAAAGGGATGAATCACTTAACACTAGCGATAAATTTATCAAAATCACAAATGAAAGATCAGAGTTTTATCGAAAAACTTGATCAAGTATTGTTGGAATCTAATTTCCCGGCCTCTAAATTGCAATTAGAAATTACAGAAAGTAATATTAATAATTACTTAAAAGAAGTCATCGAATTTATGAAAGAACTAAAAAAGCGGAATGTTTGTATTGCCTTAGATGATTTCGGAGTAGGGACTTCATCCTTACAATATTTAAAGGAATTATCAATTGATATTATCAAAATTGATCGAAATTTTATTGAAAATGTACCTACTCAGTCTTTTGATACGTTACTATTGTCAGGAATATTTGAAATTATTAAAGGACTTGATTTAGAAGTAGTTGTAGAAGGAATTGAAAGATTAGAACAATTAGAGTTTGTAACAGCTCATATTCATTCAAATTTACAAGGATTTTATTTCTCAAAACCATTACCAAGTGTAGAGCTTGAAACTATTCTTCTAAAAGAAGATCAATTTCAACCTGTAGCACATAGAAAATAGCTAAGGAACAAATGGCAACCAAATGGTTACTAATTACTCTTAATTAATAATTTAACTGAAAAAACCTTAAATGAAAATGAGTAAAAAGAGACTAGCAAATTCTATAGTCTCTTTTTACACTTATTCTGTAATCTCATCAACATGCGCCAAAAAAACCTTCACTAAAGACGGGTCGAAATAACTACCTTTTCGAAGCGTGATTTCTGCAATTGCTTCTTGTTGTGAATTAACTTTATTTTGGTTGTTATAAACAAGGTCACAAAATGCATTAATAATAGCGGTAATTCTTGAAAAGTAAGGAATTTCTTCTCCTTTTAATCCAAATGGACTACCTGAGCCGTCCCAATGTTCATTTATGGCAATAATACATTCTGCGACGAGTGGTTCTCCAATTGCTTGAGCAATACGGTAACCTATTTCATTTGGGTGAGTAAACAAATTATTTTTATTGTTAGAAAGAAGATGATTAGGAACCTCTGCTTTTCCAAGGTTATGCCATGTGATAATCTTTTTTAATGTCTTTATTTCAGCAGAAGTAGGATGAAAGTTTAATTTTTTTGCAAATGTGACCGTCATTTTTATAGTCTGTGCTATTTTATTTGTATGTTCAACAGAGATGGACGTAAAATTTCGCTTAATTTGTTCAATCATTCTTTGGCGTATTTTAGGTCCCTCGAGGATTTTCTCTTTATACATACGTTTTTCAGCAATTTTAATTAAGTCAGAAATGTTTGTTGGAGGCTGATTACTCGTAGCAACACCAATCGCAGCACTAACCTTAATTGGAATTCCTGTCATAACTTTACACGAGTACTTTATCTTATTTTTTAGCCTTAGTGCAGTTTGCTCATCTGCATTCGGTATAATGATGAGAAACTCATCACCACCCCAACGAGCAATTAATTCGGTTTTTTTACAGCTTAGTAACAAGATTTTTGCGAAAGAGATAATTAATTTATCCCCTGTCTCATGCCCAAAAACATCATTTGTCAATTTTAGCCCATTCATATCAATATAAAGGATACTAAGAGGGAAATTGTTAGACGATAATATATCTGAAATTTTTTTTTCGATATAAGCGCGGTTATATAAGGTAGTTAAATAATCATGATAGCTAAGATATTCAATTTTTTCTTTTGTTTCCAACTGTTCAGTTACATCTGTCAGTATCGTTTTTAATTCTGCTTCTCTTTCCAGTAATAGTCGTCCTTGATTATCACTAATCTTACAAAATTTAATTGCCAAATTTAATAGCTTTTCATATTCACTTAACAATACATTATATTGATATAGTAGTTCGTTATTGCAATACTGCGGATTTTCTGAGTATTTTAGAGATGTTTCTAATACTTTTAGTTCCTCATTAAATAAGTCATTATGTTTATTTCCCTTTATTACCAACTTAGTACCTCCTCTTCGGAATAAAGGCTTTGACTACCTCGGAGTGTTATTCCGAAGCAAGAAATTATTATTCCATGTAGCATTTTTGAAGGTTGATTCTTACAACGTTAAGAAAGTATAAAGTTTTTGAACTTTGAATACTGTCTAGCTCCGAGCGCCAGCGCTTTTCTTAATTGGAAGCGAAAAGTAAAAGACACTACCTTTTCCTAACTCGCTTCTTGCCCCAATTACGCCATGATGTTTCGTGATAATTTCTTTTGCAATTGCTAAGCCTAATCCTGTACTACTTGCTTTTGGGTTTAATGGACTTTCTTTTTTAAAAAAACGTTCAAAAATATACGGAAGTGCATCTGCTTCAATTCCTACGCCATTATCTTCAATTTCTATTAATAATGTACTAGCTGTAGTTACTGTCCCCCTTACCTCAATTGCTCCACCTTCTGGGGTGTACTTAAGAGCATTTTCAATTAGATTCGTAATCACTTGTTGGAAGCGAAAACGATCAATCGAAACGAACCAGTTGGTCATTGAACATACGTTTTCAAAAGCGGAGACGGTTAAACAAATTTGTTTTAGCTCGCATTCTATCGTAAATTTTCGGAATAATCCCCTAATTTCCGCAATCAACACATCTTCAAAGCGAAATGTTGTTCCGTGTTCTTCAAGTTTGGCTAAGTCAAACAATTCTTCAATTAAGCGATTAACAAAGCCTACTTTCTCATAAATAAGTGTAAGACAATCATGTTCAGGTTTGATTGTTTGATTGATCATCCCAAGCATAAATCGTTCGATTGCAATCATTGGACTGCCTAATTCGTGTGAAATATCTGAGATCAGTCGCCTTCGTGATTCTTTGACTTTTCTTATTTCAATTTCTTTCGTCTTTAATGCTTTGCCTTGAATATCACTAATACGAGTCGTTTTCATCGAAGTTTTTAATAGCTTTTCGTAGTTGTTTAATAGCTCTTGATACATTGGTAGAAGTTCATTAGAGGAAGAATTTTCATCCTCTAAAATACATTTTGCTTCTTCCAGAAAAGTGATTTCTTGGATAAATAGTGAATCATGTTTCATCATATCATACCCTAACTTATATAGAATAGTAACAAAGCTAATGAAGGGTAACGTTAGTCTACTCTTTGTAAAATATATTTTGGCAAAGTTAAATCTTCTAAGAACTCTTCAGCGCATTCAACTTCACTTTCATTCTCTAAATCACAGTACCAGTTTAAAGTTAGACTTTTCCCCGCACAATGAGCCTCTTCAAATTTATCTAACAACATCATCAAACATTTTGAACTACTCGTATTAATATAGGAAAGTTCAAAGTTTATCGTGACATTAAATTCATTTTTTAATTCTTCAAAATAATGGTCGACCCATTGAAAAAGTGGCTCATAAAATTTATAAGCATTTTCCGGATAAGATTGTCCTTTAATATAAATAAAGTGATTATCTGGGTCAAATGTGACTTCTGGTGTGCTTTTGGAGCTTTCAATCATAAACCCTTTCATTACTACTCCTCCTAAACCAAAACTTTCAGTGTAAAATATGAAAATGCATCGTCTATTTTCGTAATTGAATAATCAAGAGGAGCACTTGCTTTTCTTGCAATATCAATTAAACCTAGTCCAGCGCTTCCTGTTTCTAAATTAATAGCTGCTTTTCGTTTTTCTTTAAATAAAGCTTTAAGTTCATCTTTATTTAAAGTATTAATATGCTCAAGACTGTCGGTAAGTGGCCTGGCATCATTTGTTTCAATTAAGTTTCCTGAGAAAATATAGTTTGTTTCAGCAAGCGAACCAATTGTGACAATACAAGATTGAGCAATTTTGTCATAAGATTGGCTATTTTCTTTGGAAACATTATAATTTCTAATATTTTGTGTTTGTTCAATAAATATGGAGAATATGTTAAAAATATTGTTTTTTGGTCTTTGCTCAGCTTCTAAATAATTTTTGAGTGCTTCACCTAATTCTTCAATAATACTTTGCGTAAACCGACCAGAAAAACTAATATGGATACCTTCTTCACGAAGTAAACTTTGAATTTTAAAGAGGTTACTATTTGACATCATTTTGGCACTCCTCTCTATTTTAAGAAAATAAAGTAATCTTTCAGATTAGTATATTATAACATTAACAATCTGTTTAGTTACTTTTATTCTAATAATCCTAGTTCATAAGACCCGCAAAATTTATGAAAAATAGCGACTAGTAAAATCTTTAAAAAAATGAACTAAGTCATTCCGATTTTTGACACTAAGCTTTGCATACATATTCGACAAATAGTTTTTTACCGTTCCTTCACTAATAAATAATCTGTCTGAAATTTGTCGGTTGTTAAGGTGGCTAAAAAGCAGTTCTACCAGCTCTTTTTCCTTTTGAGTAAAATAAATGTTCCGTTCTTTTTCTAAGTAAGTGAAGACTTTTTGTAGTTTTATCGTGATAAAAGCATGGTCATAAAGCTTATGAAGCCGTTCTGATAGTTTCGCAGCAACTTCATCGGGCATCATAAATTGCCCTTTTGCAGCTTCTTTAATCGAATCAAGTAGTTGTTGATTACTTATGTTCTTTAAAATGTATCCGTTTGCTTTATAGGCGAGACTTTCATATATATATTCGTCTTCATTATATGTAGTTAAAATTAAGACAATGATTTGTGGAAACAGCTCTTTTATTGCTTTTGTACAAGCAATCCCATCCATAATAGGAAGGCGAATGTCCATTAAAACGATATCTGGTTTCAGAGCAGTAATTTTGCTAAGTGCTTCTTGTCCGTTCTCTGCCGTTCCAACTACTTTCATATTATCTCCATTATTAATGACCATTTCTAAGCTATAGCGCATTAAATACTCATCTTCAACAATAAATATTTTATACATCATCCACTCCTCCCTTTAAAAAATTTTTCCTATGTTAAGTATAATGGAAGATTTCAAAAAAGGCTTATTCATAATAAAAAAAATTCATTAAATGGCTCATTTTAATAAGATTTTATGAAATTTCTTAAGAACAAGTTTTGTGAAATCCAGGTCTTTTGAACCACTGAATTCGGGAAGAAAAGTAACTAACAAATATTCCATAAACATTATAATATAAGATGATATATACTATTGATATAGGGAATATTAATACCCAGATATTTAACTACAGCAAGGAATGAACAATATGGAAAGAAAACCTGTTTGTTTTGTTATAAGCGAAGATTTTGAGTTTACGTTATTTCTTAGAATGCATTTATTACAAGATTATTCCTTGTCTCTTTACAAAAACGACGTAAATATGTTTGAACAACTACTTCTATCTTGTCCTGATTGCGTCATCTTAAATGTAGATAAATTATCAAAAGAAGTTGTTGATAAGCTTACAGACCTAAAAAAGTGGTGTGAGCTTCATTTTATTCCAATTATTGTGACGGTTAACCAATTAGAACAGCAGAACTTAATCAAATATTTCGCTATAGCCGATACTGTTTTTTTCCATCCTATTAACTTGTTTGAATTGGTTGCAAGTATGATGAAACATGTAAAAAAGCGCAAGAATTTTCTTTCCTACTCTTTCATTGATTCAATCACGGGTGCTTTTAATGTTGAATGCTTAAAAGCCGAGTTAAAGCGGCAGTTTAGTGACATGCAAAGATCGTTTGAACCTTTATCAGTTGTCTATCTTGAAGTGAAAACGGAACAAGTTAGTGTCATTCAGGAAAATGAGCTAGTAAAGAGGTTTGTTCAATTTATTAAACAAAGTATTCGACCAACAGACTTTTTAGGACATTATCGAGGTATGAAAGAATTTGTCTTAGTACTTCCAAAAACAGTAAGGTTGGATGCTGAAAAGTTAATGGAACGTTTAAAGCAGCAATTAACAACTAAAGAAGTGAAACCAAATTTCCTTAACAAAGCTATATTATTTTCAGCAAAGGTTGTTGAAGTGACAGATCCTACAAAAACACCAGAAGAATGGTTATCAATCTTAGAAAAATTTGAGCAGGAAGATGAAATATCTGAAGCACAGGTAATAGAACTAAAAAAGGTAAAAATTGCGATTATTGATGATGATCGCTTAATTCGCGAGTTATTAGTACATCAACTTCAAGATATTGCTGAAACTGAATTTGAGTTTGAAATTAAAAGCTATGCCGATGGGGAACAATTTTTCAACGACCCATGGCATCGTCAAAATGAGCGGTTTTTATTAATTATTGATCGGATAATGCCAAAAATGGATGGCCTTGAAATTTTACAAAAAATTAGAACAGAGTATGATCGGAAGCGCTATCTTTGTTTTATGTTAACAAGTAAAGGATCAGAGGAAGACATTGCCTTAGCCATTCAAAAAGGGGCGAATGATTATTTGACAAAGCCTTTTAGTCTAAAAGAGTTGCAAGTCCGTATTAAACGATTATTGAGAGGAACTAGGTAAGATGATTTCGCCAAAAATAATTGTTTTCGTTACTTGTCTGTTTGTAGTTGTTTTGCTATGTAGTTATTTTTATCTTGTTGTAATTAAACTTGTAAACATTGGTGTTAATCGAAAAAAGCAATTGTGGCTTCATCAACATCAAATGGAGATAGAGGCCTATCTTTTACATGGTGATCTTAATCAAGTGTCATTTGTTCCGCAAAAAGCGTATCAGTTTAGAGCATTGGAAGATTTTTTTAGTCATTATTTAACAAATTATAAAATTGATCAAAACGAAAATTTAGTTAAGAAGTTTGTTGAGCGGTACTTTTTAAGCGAATATCGGAAAAACCTTTTTGCTTCAAGTTGGAGTGTGCGGATGAATACGCTTTACTTTTTAGATCTTTTTCAATTTGAAGTGTTGACTGAAGATTTACTTAAACGTCTAGCATGTAAGAATTTAACTAGTGAAGAAGAATATCAAATTTATATTTTGTTAGCATCGTTAGAATATGAGCATCTTTATGAATTATTTAAACTTTCTAAAGGACTTCCGCCATTTTTATTAAATGTGATGTTAAATCGAATGGTCAATGAGGATAATATTGGTGAATATATAGCTCATTTTCAAGATCTGCATCCTTCATGGCAAATCGGATTGTTAGATGTCATTCGCAACAAAAATTTCCGTTCTTGGGAAGTTATTAAGTTTCTGGAAAGCTTATTAACTGCAGAAATAAGGGAACTTAGGATTAGAGCTTTAAAAACAATTGCCCACATTGGTTATGTAAGTTCCTTCAATATAATGATTGTTTGGTTTGAAACAAATTCACAACGAGAAGATTGGTTAAGTACTGACTCAATCGGTGAGCGTCTGATGGTAGCCCGTGTGATGGGGATGATTAAAGATGAACGTTTCCTTCCATTTTTAGAACAATTAATTGCTGATCAGAAATATATTGTCCGAGCGGAAGCAGCTAAGTCTATTCGTAAATACAAAAATGGTAAGGAACGACTTTTGAGGATTGTCCACTACCACTCCGATCTGTATTCAAGAAATATTGCTATGGAGTGGCTAGAAAGGAGTATAGAAAATGATTGAATTTCCCGATTTGAGTAGAAATGTGTTAAATTTTTTTAACCATTTTGTGATTTTCTATCTTCTTTTAGTTTGCATCATCTATCTAGCACTCTTTCTATTTGCTTTTGTAAGGATCAAAAAAGAACGAGGACTTCATAAAGTTGAACCATACAAACAATTAAAAGCTTCTCGTTTTACGCCACCGTTATCAATCCTTGTACCGGCGTATAATGAAGAAAAAGGGATTATCGGAAGTGTGTTATCTTTAGTAACTGGAAGTGGGCGCTTAGATTACCCCGAGTTTGAAGTGATCGTCATTAACGATGGCTCTAAAGACAATACTCTCATAAAAGTGATTGAAAAATTTCAAATGGAAGAGATCAAACATAAAGTATATGAAAAAAGAAATGGAATCGAAACACAACCTATTAAAGCTGTTTACCAATCGCAAATATTCCCGTATTTATTTTTGCTGGATAAACAAAATGGTGGTAAATCGGACGCTTTAAATGCAGGAATTAATTTTGCTAAATACCCCTATTTTGCCTCGATAGATGGAGATACTGTGCTTGAACCAGATTCGTTTCTAAAAATTATGAAGCCAATTATCGAAAATTCTGATGAAGAAATTTTAGCAACTGGTGGGAATGTGCTGCTTGCCAATGGTAGTAAAATTGTCAAAGGACAGTTGCAAGAAAGGAAACTTTCGCAAAAACCATTAATCATTATGCAAACTATTGAATATATGCGAGCATTTCTTGTTGGGAGAATTGGGTTAAGTCAAAATAATATTCTCTTAATTATTTCTGGTGCTTTTGGTGTATTTAAGACATCAAGGGTCATTCAAGCCGGTGGCTACAAAGTCGAGACGATTGGTGAAGATATGGAACTAGTTGTTCGGTTACATCAAATGAATATTGCGAATAAGTGGGGAGCGAAAATTATGTTTGTAGCTGACCCAGTTTGTTATACGGAAGCACCGGAAAGATTAGAAGATTTAAAGACACAGCGGATGCGATGGCATCGTGGTTTATTTGAAAGTTTATGGCATCATAAGAAAATGATTTTTAACCCGAGATACAAAGGTGTTGGCTTTGTAGCGATGCCCTATTTCCTGATTATTGAGCTTTTAGGGCCAATTATTGAAGTGATCGGTTACTTTGTATTTATTTTCAATTTATTGCTTGGTGTTGTCAATATTGAATACTCTATTTCACTATTATTAATGTTAGTAGTTTACGGATCTTTTCTTTCTTTAGGCGCAGTATTATTAGAAGAATGGCAACTTGGAAAGTATCAAAAAGTGTCTGAGTTAAATCGGCTTGTTTTATATTCATTAACAGAATCATTTTGGTACCGGCCACTATTAGCATTTTGGCGAATGAAGGCGTTATTTGTCGTGGTTTTTAAGAAAGATCAAGGCTGGGGCAGTATCAAGCGAAATGGCGTATCATCGTAAAGGAGGAAATTTGGCTTGAGTTTAAAATGGAGGATTTTTATAAGTTTACTGGTAATGCTTTTTTTCCTTCCAATAATAGCATGGTTTTCAGAGGAGCCAGGCGAATTACAGATAGCGATTATCGATAAAACGGTCCCAGATGAATCTTTTCGTGAACACCTTGGGATAACATGGCTGTTAAACCACCTGCGCTACGTAAAAAACGATCACACTCCTTATGAGCGTTCAACTGATTATTCTGGCTTTATTCCAGATGAGAAAAATCAGTCGTACAGCGTTCGCCCATTGCCAACTTCCTATAATGATGTCGATGTAATTTATCTTGCCGATACGTACGGAGTGTATCAAGAAGATTTGCCGTGGATCGAATTAGATAGAGCCGGTACACGTTCACCGCTAATTTATGGTGGACTTAAAATGGAAGAATGGCAAGCAATTGTCGAACGTTTGCAAAAAGCAAAACGAAGTACTTTGATTGCTGAATTTAATTCCTTTGCTTCGCCAACTGCTGAAAATGTTCGACAAAGCATCGGTGACTATTTGCAGTTAGAATGGTCAGGTTGGATTGGAAGATATTTCGATGAGCTTGATCCTGATTTAAATCAAGAAATTCCTGAGTGGATGTTACGCTATTTTGAAAAGGCAGAAGGCTCTAAATGGAAATACAAAGGGCCTGGGTTTATTCTTGTAAATGAACAAAATGAAGAGCTTGTTGTGCTTTTAGATAATAAACATTTCCAAGAAAAAGGGATTCGTCTTACTTTTACTGAACAGGGGACAGAAAAGTTTGGTTTAAAGCAAAGTCCAGACTATGCGTACTGGTTTGATATCGTAACCGCTAAAAATAAACAGGAAGTTTTAGCTTATTATGATTGGAATTTAACAGAATCAGGAAAAGAGGAATTGCAAAAAAATAATATTCCACTTGAATTTGCGGGAATTATTGAACACGACCGCCCGCATTCAAGAAGCTATTATTTTGCAGGCGATTTCACTGATATTGCTAGTGTCCCGCATTTTTATCAATACAAAGGTTTAAGTAAGCTAATGGGACTAATAAATAACTTTGCAGAAGAAAGTTTTTTTTGGAAAACATACGTACCAATTATGAAAACAATCCTGGCGGAAAGTAAAGTCGAACTTTTGACTGTTGAAAAACAAGTGCGTGTTGATAAAGTTGATACGTTGGCTTACACATCAAGAATTCATGGCGATTCATTTGAAGTGTTTGTTGATGGTCAATGGAATAAGCTCAAAATTAAAGGTGTAAATATTGGGATGGGGAAACCGGGGGTTTTTTCTGGCGAAGCTGCGATCAGTGAAGAAGAATACTATCGCTGGTTGGAGTATATAGGAGAAATGGGAGCAAATGCAATTCGGGTTTATACGTTGCACCCACCTGGTTTCTATCAAGCGCTAAAGCGCTATAATGACCAAAGCGATCGACCAATCTATTTATTTCATGGTGTTTGGATTGATGAAGAACCATTAGAAGCAACGCTTGATGCTTTTTTTCCAGAGTTGATGACCGGGTTTCAAGCAGAAATGAAACGCATTGTTGATGTGATTCACGGAGAGGCCTTTATTGAGCACCGTCCCGGGCACGCTTATGGAGTTTATGATGCGGATATTTCTCCTTATGTGATTGGTTGGATCATTGGGATTGAGTGGTATCCGTATATGGTGAAGGAAACAAATGAAAAACATCATAATTTGGGTGATTATGATGGTAAATATGTAAAGACTCAAGATGCAGAAGCCTTTGAACATTGGCTTGCCAATCAGCTTGATGTATTAATTAGCTATGAAGTGGAACATTATCAATGGATTAGACCAGTAAGCTTTACGAATTGGGTTACGACTGATTTGCTTACTCATCCTGCTGAACCAAATGAAGAGGAAGATTTAGTAGGAGTAAACCCAAATGTCATTCGTATGAAAGGTCCATTAACTACGACAAATCAATTTGCTTCCTATCATGTTTATCCATATTACCCGGATTTCTTGAATTTTGAAGAGCGTTACTTAAACTTTGTCGATCACCGTGGCAAATATAATAATTATGCAGGCTACTTAAAAGATCTACATCAGGCCCATGATATCCCAATTTTGATTGCTGAATTTGGTGTTCCTGGCTCGCGTGGCTTAACACATGAAAATCCATTTGGCTTTAATCAAGGATTTTTAACTGAGCAGGAGCAAGGAGAAAGGATCGTCCGCCTTTATGAAGACATCGTTCATGAAGGGCTTTTAGGGGGATTAATATTTTCGTGGCAGGATGAATGGTTTAAAAGAACTTGGAATACAATGGATTACGATAATCGCGATCGTCGTGCCTATTGGTCAAATGCACAAACAAATGAACAACAATTCGGTTTGTTAAGCTTTGATAGATTTAAAATAAAAGTGGACGGTAATAACAATGATTGGCAAGGAGTACCACCAATTTATACAAGCAACCAGCCGTTTTTGCAAAAGCTTTCTATTGATCAAGACGAACGTTATCTTTATTTTCGGTTGGAACTTCCTATTGGTTCAGAACAAGATCCATTTCCGAATGGCTTTCCGATCATTTTGTTAGATACGATTGCAAACCAAGGAAACCATAAGATAAATTCGATTGATGGTGCCAGTTTTGAGCAAGGAATTGATTTCTTAATTGAATTAAACGGTTATGAGCAATCAAGAGTACTTATTGATCCTTATTATGATTACTTTAGTTTTCAATATGGGCAGCAATATAAGCTGATGAAGTCAAAATCGCTGGCTGTAAAAAATAGCGGTGGATTCCAACCAATTAACTTAGCCTTAAACCAAGAACTATTAATACCATCCCAAAATAAAGTGATTCCGTTTAGTTATTATGAAGCGGGGAAATTGCGGCATGGTATTGGAAACCCAGCACTCTCTTATTATGATTCACTTGCCGATTTCTATATAAATCCTACTAAAGAAATGATTGAAATTCGCATTCCATGGCTGTTACTAAACTTTAAAGACCCTAGTCAACGTGAGGTAATGGCTAATATTTATGCAAAATATGGTGGAGAAATTGGCGAAATAATTGACGGTATCCATGTTGGGGTGTTGTACGTTAAACGAAAAAACAGTCAAGATGAACACTATGAAGTAATTGATTCACTCCCGAAATTGCAAAATGGACGAATGACGAAGGAAAGTATGAAAATGTACACGTGGGAACCTTGGGATAAACCACTTTATGAAGAACGGTTAAAGCAATCTTATTATATTGTGAAAGAAGCTTTTACTCGAGCGAAGTAAGCTTAATATTTATTTACAGAGGGGATGCAATGTGGACTTTAGGCATCCTCTATTTTAATTAAGTGATAAAGTATATTTAGTCATACTTGTTTTTTTGTGTTAAGGTTCTAATTATTTAAATAGTTGATAGCTGGAGGTTTAGCTTTATGAAAATAATAAAATATTTTTTATTTTTGTTTTTTAATATACCACTTGTATTAATTTATGGAACGTTAAGTATTATTTCGATTAATTTAGATAAGTCGTATGCAACCTCATCATACCCTGGAGTTTTAACCTTTTCACAGAAATTAACTAGCTTTGTATCATATCCTGTTGCATTAATTATTATATTGGTGATTTTTTCAATGGTTTTTAATTATTTATTACGTAAAATAAATACAGAGACACTCTCTACTATTAAGTTTTTAATACCTATTATTACTATTGAAATGTTTGTTTTTATTTATATTTTTTATAAAGAAATCTTTTGTGTTACATAAAACTATTAGAAAGAAGCTGTATTAAAATGAAGCAAAGGCAATATTTTATAAGATTACTAGCAGGTGGTTTGATTATCTTGTTTATATTAAATCTTTTTTTGCCCCAAAATCAACCCCAGGAACTTGCAACCTGGTTTTGGAATACAGAATTATTAGAGAGTGATCTTACAAAAGTAATGAAATTTATCGAAACGGAAAACATTACGACGATTTATCTTCAATATTCCCCAAGAATAGAAGATAACTATTATCAAAGTTTCATATCACTTATGACAGAACGCGATGTGAAAGTTTATGCATTAGAGGGTTCACCAACTTGGGCGATGAATGACACGGAAGAAACGGCATTTCTTACGTGGTTTGCCTCATATCAACGTGCATCACAACCTAGTCAACAATTTAAAGGGATTCACTTAGATGTTGAACCTTACTTACATAGTCGATGGGAAAGTGAACAAGCAGAAGTAATTAGGGAATATCAAGCGATGGTAAAGCGTGTTCTTGAACAAAGTAAGGAACTAAAGATAGTTTTTGGTGTAGATATCCCCTTTTGGTTTGATGAAATTTATTTTAACAATGAGTTTGGAACAGGAAATTTGGCACAATGGCTGATTCGAACTGTTGATGAAATTACACTTATGGCTTATCGAAATTATGCAAGTGGAGATGGTGGAATGATCGAAATTTCACAAAATGAAATGGAATGGGCTAATCAAGAAAAGAAAAAAGTGTTAATTGCGATTGAAACGTTGCCATTACCTGAAGATTACATATCATTTAGTGAGTTAGGAAAAGAAAAAATGGAAGCAGAATTGGACAGTTTAAAAACATTTTATTTGAGCGATCAAGCTTTTCAAGGAATTGCCATTCACCACTTAGAAAGCTGGAAAGCGTTGAAGTGAGGGATGACAGTTTAAGAGAGCAGGCTAATCCCACTCTCTTAAACAAGACACTTCCGGTCTTTAAATTTCTGAATTAATGTGTATCTTGTTCAACTGCTTCAACTTGATTAGCTAACGTCATTGACTTATCAATTCGGTCATCAATCGTAATATTTGTAACAACACGTTGTGTCCCTGTTGCAATTTCATTTTGGTGAATTTGTTTGGCGACGTCCATTAATTCATCAATGTTTCCTTCAATGACTGTAGCAGTCGGTGTTACTTGGTAATTAAGACCTTTTTGTTTAATAATGTTTACGGCTTGAGAAACATTGCTGCTAAAACTAGGTGTACTCGAACCAACAGGAACGACACTAATTTCTAAGATTGGCATTGCTAAATCACTCCTTAATAAGGTAATTTGGTCATATTTGGACCCTATAAAATAGGATGGACGTTTATCAGCTGAATTAACCATTCCTAATCTCATGTTTATTCAATTTATTACTTAGTTACAATACATACATGGATATATTTACTTTTTTATGATATAACTACAATTAAATTATTAATAAGGTGCAAGAAAGGTTGGAGTATAAATGGAGACGAAAACGAGTAGTTCTAACTTCATTAAACATATTGTTATGGAAGACTTAAAAGCAGGAAAGTACAGGGAAATTGTGACGCGCTTCCCTCCTGAACCGAACGGATATTTACATATTGGTCATGCAAAATCGATTGTTCTTAACTTTGAATTAGCAGACGAATTTAATGGCCGGACAAATTTACGCTTTGATGATACGAATCCGTTAAAGGAAGATGTAGAGTATGTTGAATCAATTAAAGAAGATGTAAAGTGGCTTGGGTATGAATGGGATGGCTTATTTTTTGCATCTAACTATTTTGATGTAATGTATGAAAAAGCAGTCCTATTGATCAAAAAAGAACTAGCTTACGTTGAAGACTTATCACAAGAAGAAATTCGAGCCTATCGTGGTACATTAACAGAACCAGGAAAAGAAAGTCCAGCA
Source organism: Anaerobacillus sp. (assembly GCA_036676095.1). Taxonomy (GTDB): domain Bacteria; phylum Bacillota; class Bacilli; order Bacillales; family Anaerobacillaceae; genus Anaerobacillus. The sequence continues at coordinate 45,292 of JAKFDP010000076.1, forward strand.
AGAACTCGTTCAGTCGAAGAAAATTTGGATCTGTTTGAACGGATGAAAAACGGCCAATTTCAAAATGGAGAAAAAGTATTACGAGCGAAAATTGATATGGCCTCACCAAATATTAATTTGCGCGACCCGGTTATCTATCGTATTTCGCATACAACTCACCATAACACTGGCGATAAATGGTGCATTTATCCGATGTATACATTTGCCCACCCATTAGAAGATGCAATTGAAGGTGTTACTCATTCTATTTGTACGTTAGAGTTTGAAGATCAACGACCTTTTTACGATTGGGTGATTGAGCAATGTGAAATGGAAGCAATGCCAAAACAATATGAATTTGCCCGCCTGAACTTAACAAATACGGTAATGAGTAAGCGAAAGCTGAAATTATTTGTCGATGAAAACATTGTGGATGGCTGGGATGATCCACGGATGCCAACTATTTCCGGTTTAAGAAGAAAAGGATATACAGCTGATGCCATTCGTAATTTTTGTCGTGAAATTGGCGTGGCCCGAGCATTTAGTACAGTTGATGAACAAATGCTAGAACACTTTATTCGTGAAGATTTAAAGTTAAAAGCACCAAGAACGATGGCGGTTATTAACCCATTAAAAGTCGTGATTACCAATTACCCAGAAGGACAAGTTGAGTGGTTAGACGCTGAAATTAATCCGGAAAATGAAGCAATGGGCACGCGCAAAATTCCGTTTTCTCGTGAAATTTATATTGAGCAAGATGATTTTATGGAAGATCCGCCAAAGAAGTATTTCCGTCTCTTCCCGGGAAATGAAGTTCGTTTAAAGCATGCTTACTTTATCAAATGTGAAGAGGTAATTAAAGATGATAACGGAAATGTGGTAGAGCTTCATTGTACGTATGACCCCAAAACGAAGAGTGGTACTGGTTTTACAGAACGTAAAGTAAAAGGCACACTTCATTGGGTTGAAGCAACAAACGCTGTAGAAGCACAATTTAGACTTTATGAACCACTTATTCTTGATGAATCTGGCGATGAAGGCGACGATAAACATTTTCTTGAAAAAATAAATCCAAACTCAATCGAAATTTTAACAGGGTTTGTTGAGCCAAATATGATGGATGCCAAAGCTCAAGATAAATTTCAGTTTTTCCGCCATGGCTATTTTAACGTTGATCCAAAGCATACAACGGAGCAACAACTAGTTTTTAACCAAATTGTTTCGTTAAAAAGCTCGTTTAAAATTTAAAAGCGCAGAGCGCTCGGAGTTAGACACCTTACCAATTTCTTACCTTTTAGGAAAGGCTGCCCATTCCGGCAGCCTTTTCAGCTTTTGTAGCTATTTTTTAGTCATTTCCCAACATTTTTTAATCATTTCCTAAAAATTTTCGATCATTTCCCAAACGACAGCGAGCTCAACGGCACAAAATTTGGTTTCCGCTCACAGAAAGTTGTTACATATTTAAAGCCTGCTTTATTTAGCAATTCATAGCCTAAATCTAAATTCTTGCCAACAAAATGTTTGCTGTGGGCATCACTACCAACAGTAATAATTTCACCACCTAATTGTTTATACAGCTTAATGAACGGCAGATCTGGCAAAGCACAATCAATTCGATAGCGAAACCCGGACATATTTACTTCAATTCCACGTCCTGTATCAATTAATACTTTTAACGTATCTTCAATAATCTCAAAATAATTTTCCCACTGAACGTCCTGCCAATGAGCATTAACAAAATGTAAGTAACGTTTGATTAGTGTTAAATGCCCTAATACATTAAAGTCTTGAAACTCTTTCACATATTGATTAATGGTCAAGAAATAGTTTTCTACCGCTTGTTCCACTGACTTATCTTGAAAAAAATCACCATTGTGAAGATCTTGGTCATTAGCAAGATGAACTGAGCCAATGATAAAATCAAAATCATTTGTGTTCGCAAATAAGCGATGTTCTTCATGTTTAAATGGATGTATGCCAATTTCAACAGCTTTTAAAATTTTAAGCTTGTCGTTAAAAATAGTTTGTACTTCATCAATTGCTTTTGCGTAGTCCTTATAATCAAATTGGAAAACAATTTCACAATTTGGATAAAATAAATCAATATGTTCAGTAAAAGCAATTTCCTTTACACCAGCTGAAATAGCAGCTGCACAAGCGTCAGTTAATGTCATTTTTGAGTCAGCACTGAATAATGAATGGACATGATAATCAAACATCGAAAAAACCCTCTCTTTTTCGTTTGCTTTTTATTTTACCACATATTAAAGAGTGTTAGTTTTCGATTGTAATGAAAAAAAACCCTTTCTTTCGTTAACAATAAGTAGTAAACTAGGTAAGTTGTGTGCAGTAACGGATAAAAAAGCTGTTTATAGGGAAAGAATGAAATGATATATACAAGTAAAACTAACAATACCTTGTTATAAAGAAAAAATAAATTATATAAAAGGAGAAATGAATTTGGCAACTTTTTATGAGTTTGGTTTAAACCACCAAATTATTCGTGCAATATCAGATATGGGCTTTGAAGAAGCTACACCAATTCAAGCGCAGACAATTCCGACAGCTATTTCCGGTAAAGATTTAGTTGGACAAGCGCAAACAGGAACAGGGAAAACGGCAGCATTTGGAATTCCAATAATTGAAAAAGCTGATATGGAAGAGACTGGAATACAATCTGTCGTGCTTACGCCAACCAGAGAGTTAGCAGTGCAAATTGCCGAGGAGCTTAATAAACTTGGCCATTTAAAAGGAGTGCGTTCACTACCGATTTATGGAGGACAAGATATTAGCAGGCAAATACGAGCCCTTAAGCAAAAACCACAAATTATCGTCGCAACACCTGGGCGCTTTATGGACCATATGCGTCGGAAAACGATTCGCCTACAAACAATTAGTATTGTTGTTCTTGATGAAGCAGATGAAATGTTAAACATGGGCTTTCTTGAAGATATTGAAACAATTTTGGCAGAAGTACCTGAAACTCGCCAAACATTACTTTTTTCAGCGACAATGCCAAAACGTATTCAAGATCTTTCGCAAAAGTTTTTACGTGAGCCTGAATTTATTACCGTAAAAGCAAAAGAAATGACGGTTGAAAATATTGAACAGCAGTATATGGAAGTTGCTGAAAAGCAAAAGTTTGATGTTCTTTGCCGTATGCTTGATATTCATGCACCTGAATTAGCAATTATTTTTGGACGGACAAAACGTCGTGTTGATGAGCTTTCCGAGGCTTTACTGAAACGTGGCTATATAGCAGAAGGAATTCATGGCGATTTAAACCAAGCAAAGCGTGATAGTGTAATTCGCAAGTTTAAAGAAGCAACGATTGAAGTTCTTGTCGCAACAGATGTAGCTGCCCGTGGTATTGACGTAAGTGGTGTAACGCATGTATATAACTTCGACATTCCTCAAGACCCTGAAAGCTATGTTCACCGAATTGGTCGAACAGGACGAGCTGGAAAAACAGGGATGGCATTAACATTTGTAACGCCTAGAGAAAATGATCACTTAAAAACGATTGAAAAAATAACAAAACGCAAAATTACGAGACGCTCTGTACCAACATTTGCTGAAGCAATTGAAGGCCAACAACGTTTAACAATTGATAAACTGGTTGAAACGGTTCAAGAAAATGATTTTCAAGCGTATAAAAATAGTGCAGAGCAATTATTAGAAGAAATTGATTCTGTAACACTTGTAGCTGCAGCTTTAAAAATGCTTACAAAAGAACCTAATACAACACCAGTTAAACTAACGGAAGAAGCACCACTTCGAGCAAAGAAAGCAAAATTTGGTGAGAAAAAAGCTGGTGGCGGAAAATATCGTTATGGAAAAGATCGTGACCGCGACCGCGACAGAAATCGAGGGCGAAATAAAAAAAGACGATAAAATAAGAAGGTAACTGCAAAGTAAAATAAAAGTGTAGAGTAAGTGATTTGTTTTCACTACTCTACACTTTTTTTAAAAAAGATAAGAATGTATAACATTTTTGAACTTTGAATGCTTTTCTTAGTACTTACTCCTTGTTGTCATAACGGCCATCAATTTCTTTTGCCCATTGCAGATCCTCATCAGTAGTGGCAATATCTTTTTTCGGAGTTTGTGGTAATGTTTGTTTGTTTTTATCACGCGCTTTTTGATTTCTGGCTCGACCCAATTTGATCAGCTCCTTTCGTTAATATTTTTTGGTATTGCTTAAAAGGTTATGTACGCAAAAAAATACGCACAATGTATATTTTTGTGATTTTTTTACAAAAATAGGTTTGACGAATAGTTTCAACATTTGGTATGATAATCATCAAACTAATGTAATCAAAACGGTGAAGGACATATAGTAGTTAAATTTAACTTCAAAAGCGAGCTAGGGGTGGTGTGAGCCTAGTGAAGCAATTTAATGAAACGGCAGTCTGGAGTTTTTTTCGATAAAGTGGGTATGCGAATTCCGCATACCAACTAGGGTGGAACCGCGGGAGCTAAACTCTCGTCCCTAGGCTCAGAAAAGCCTAGCGACGAGAGTTTTTTTGTCGGTGTCTGACACCATAAATGGACAAAATTAATCAAAAATCCATCTTAGGTGGACACTTTTGGGCTTTTGTTTTCAAGGCTTTCAATAAATTAATTAGGAGTGGATAAAAATGTCGAAAGTAACAATGGAGCAAATCGTTGCCCATGCTAAGCATCGTGGCTTTATTTTTCCGGGATCTGAAATTTATGGAGGTTTAGCGAATACTTGGGATTACGGCCCTTTAGGAGTCGAGTTGAAAAATAACGTGAAAAAAGCTTGGTGGCAAAAGTTTGTGCAAGAATCACCTTATAACGTTGGTCTTGATGCCGCAATCTTAATGAATCCACGTGCGTGGGAAGCTTCCGGGCATGTAGGTAATTTCAACGATCCAATGATTGATTGTAAACAATGCAAGGCAAGACATCGAGCAGACAAAATCATTGAAAATGCCCTTGATGCCAAAGGGATTGAAATGGTTGTTGATGGACTTTCGTTTGAAAAAATGGCCGAGTTAATTCACGAGCATAACATTAATTGTCCTGATTGTGGAGCGATGGATTATACGTCGATTCGTCAATTTAACTTAATGTTTAAAACTCACCAAGGGGTAACAGAAACAAGCGCCAATGAAATTTTCTTGCGTCCTGAGACAGCGCAAGGGATTTTCGTTAACTTTAAAAATGTGCAAAGAACAATGCGCAAAAAACTACCATTCGGTATTTGCCAAATCGGCAAAAGTTTCCGTAACGAAATTACTCCAGGTAACTTTACGTTCCGTACGCGAGAATTTGAACAAATGGAGCTTGAATTTTTCTGTAAACCAGGCGAAGATTTAACATGGTTCAATTATTGGAAAGCAGAAGCGGATAAATGGTTAACATCACTTGGAATAACAAAAGAAAACATCCGCATGCGTGATCATAGTGAGGATGAACTATCTCATTATAGTAACGCAACAACAGACTTTGAATATAAATTCCCATTTGGTTGGGGCGAGCTTTGGGGCATTGCTTCCCGAACGGATTACGACTTAAAGCAGCATATGGAGTTCTCGAAGGAAGATTTCAACTATCTTGACCAAGAAACAAATGAGCGCTTTATTCCGTACTGCATTGAGCCTTCATTAGGTGCTGATCGTGTGACATTAGCATTCTTGATTGACTCTTACAAAGAAGAACAGCTTGAAGACGGCACGAGCCGTACAGTGATGCAGTTACACCCTGCATTAGCGCCGTACAAAGCAGCTATATTACCATTGTCAAAAAAATTGTCAGAAGGTGCCCAAGCTGTATTTGCTGATCTTGCAAAACACTTTATGGTTGATTATGATGAAGCAGGTTCGATCGGAAAACGTTATCGTCGTCACGATGAAATTGGTACTCCGTTTTGTATTACGTATGACTTTGAGTCGCAAGAGGACAATAAAGTCACTGTACGTGATCGTGATACAATGGAGCAAACTCGCGTTTCAATCGCAGAATTAAAGAGCTTTTTAGAAGCAAAAATTCAGTTTTAATAGGAAATGCACTCGGAGTTAGACAGCATTCAAAGTGGTCATCATAATCTATAAGAAAGAGTTTGGCCAATGCCAAGCTCTTTCTTTCTACATTAGTAAAAGATGACTTCAATCAATGTTATCCCTCTTGTCGTACCTAACATAGTTTAATAAAATAATGTCGAAGGAAAAATCTAGGTAATCAAAGTTAATTACAATTGGGAGGATATAAAAAATGGCATTGCAAAAAGTAGGTTTCATCGGAGTCGGAGTTATGGGAAAAAGTATGGCTGCGCATCTTCTGCAAGCAGGTTACGAAGTAATTGTTTACAATCGCACAAAACAAAAAGCACTTTCACTTATTGAACAAGGAGTAAAATGGAAGGATACAGTGAAAGAAGTTGCTGAAGTTGCAGATGTGATAATCACAATGGTAGGCTACCCTCATGATGTGGAAGAAGTTTATTTTGGTGAAAACGGTATACTAAATCATGCAAAGCAAGATACATATTTGATTGACATGACTACGTCTAAGCCATCACTGGCTGTAAAAATATATGAAGCCGCCAAAGAACGTGGTATGCATGCTTTAGATGCTCCTGTTTCCGGTGGCGATATTGGTGCAAAAGAAGCACGGCTTTCGATCATGGTCGGAGGGGACGAAACAGCATATCAGACCTTATTATCGATATTTGAAAAAATGGGGAAAAATGTTATTCTTCAAGGTGGACCTGGTGCTGGCCAGCATACCAAAATGTGTAATCAAATTACAGTCGCCACAAATATGATCGGTGTTTGTGAAGCGCTAGCCTATGCAAAAAAAGCTGGGTTATCTCAGGAAAATGTCTTAAAAACAATTGAATCCGGAGCAGCAACTAGTTGGTCACTTAGTAATTTAGGACCAAGAATGATCGCTGGAAATTTTGAACCTGGTTTTTATGTGAAGCACTTTATTAAAGATATGAACATTGCGCTTGAAGCTGCCGAAGAAATGGGCTTATTGACACCAGGATTAAAACTTACGAAGCAATTGTATGAAAAGCTCGCTGACATGGGAGAAGAAAACAGTGGGACACACGCTTTATATAAGTTGTACTTGTCATAAAAGAGGACGAAAAACAATGGTAATCAACCAATAGTACAATAAAGCAGACAAAAGAAAGCTGAAAAGCAGCAGCAAAACCGTCGTAAACCAATTCGCTTGCTCCAATTGGGCTGCGACTCTTGCAATAAAGATATCAACTAAAGCTGTGTAAACATCTCAAAGTTTTCACAGCTTTTTTGTACCTTCAGAAGGCATAATATTTTGAAATTTGAAAAAATAAATGAAATCAAACTAAGAAAATTGTCGAATTTCAAAACAAAAGTACTCAGTTTTATACTATAATGGATATATTAAACAATACCTAAGGAGTGTCTATATGTTTAAAACGTTAAGAGTAAAGCTACTTGCTTTTTTCTTATTGACGACATTTATACCGCAATTGTTTTTAGGATATATATCCTTTCAATCGCAAAAAAAAGAGCTTACGAAATACATAGAGCAATCATTATTAATCTTTTCAAATCAATTAGCAGGTGAAATTGAAATTTTATTAGCAGAGCAAATGGCTGATATAGAGCATTTAGCAACAAACCCTGTTCTTAAGGATGTTAACTCGACAAATGCAGAGGTCTCTAAACAATTTAAACATTTTCTCAGTATTCACCCCATTTATTCAGACACTATTTTTGTAAAACCAGATGGCATTGTTGCTGTTAGCATGATTGAAAAAGTAATTGGTCGGGATTTAAGTGAGCGTAAATGGTTCCATGCTTCCAAAGCAGGTGCTGTTTATATATCTGATATTTATTTATCTCCGGTTTTAAATGAACCAATTTTAGTAATGTCGGCACCGGTGTTTGATCATAACAATAAAGTGATTGGTGTAATATCACCTTCGTTTGATTTAAATTATCTTTGGAAAATGTTTAATAAGTTTTCAAAACAAGACCAAATCGTCAGTTTAGATGGATATGCCTTTTTAATAAATAAAAAAGGTGATATTATTGCTCACCCAGACCATCAAAAAATTCTAAATGAAAATCATTTTCGAACGAATAATTTACTTGCAGCTGATGTATTAATGAATAGTAAAAATCGAAAAATATTTTATAATAACGATAGTGATGTAGTTATTTCTTACAAACAAATTAATAAAATGGAAGGTTTTGATGAAGACTGGTTTGTGGGGATAGCAGTTTCGAAAAAAGCCCTTTTTGCTCCACTTCAACAGCTGTTAATAAAGTACTTATTAATTTTAGGCTGCGTACTATTTTTGACTTCAATCGCTGTTGTTAAACTTTCAAAATATATTATCCAGCCACTAGAACAGTTAGTTGCGGCAACTTCCGAGTTTGCTGTCGGTAAGCCTGTAACACCATTATTAGAAAAAAATACATATGAAGAATTCAATCGCTTAAAAAGCACTTTTATAACAATGACAAATCAACTTGCTGAACGCGATCGCTCCCACAAAAAATCGACGTTAATCATTGAGACAACTGATAATGGAGTAATTGCTATTAATAAACATACACGAAAGATTATGACCTTTAATCGTACTTGTGAAAATTTATTTTCACTACATAAAGAAGAAGTTATGAATCAAACGCTTGATGAAGTGGGTAAAAAATCTGTCAGTTTCCAAGATTTTATTACAGAGAGTAAAATCTTAGCATATTTAGAAGAGGAAAAAACGAAAAAGTTTGAAATTCAATGTATGTGTAATCAAAAAACATATCATTTTTTTATCAGTTTATCTATGTTACCGTCTTTAGAAAGTAACGATAATCATGAAGAGATGTTAATTGTGATTAACGATCTTACAGAAAAAAGGGAAATGGAACGCGAATTATTTCGCTCAGAAAAATTAAAAGTTGTTGGTGAAATAGCTGCAGGACTAGCTCATGAAATTCGGAACCCGCTTGCGATTATTAAAGGTTTCATGCAACTTTTTAGCAAAGAAGAAGCAAAAATGAAAAAAAGCAATTATGATATCATTGTCAAAGAAATTGATCGGGTAAATCACTTTGTTACTGATCTATTAAACATTGCTAATCCAAAACCTCAAGATATATCAAAAAGTACGCAAATTAATACACTATTAAATGATTTACTAATTTTACAAAATTCACAATTGGAAAATAAAGGAATTTTACTAGTAAAAAAATTAGAACCATTACCGATAATTTTTACTGATCCTAGTAAGTTACAACAAGTATTTATTAATATTATTCAAAATGCTGTTGATGCAATGAAAGAGCGTGATCAGCTCGAAGTAAGTACAAAGCATTTGTTTAATGAAGAAAAGATTTGTATTATTATTGCTGATACAGGAACAGGAATGGACCTTACAACACTTGAAAAGCTTGGAACACCGTTTTATACGACAAAAGAAACGGGAACAGGCTTAGGCTTAACTACTAGTTATCGAATTATTGAGGAAATGAATGGCACAATCACTGTTTCGAGTGAAGTAAACAAAGGTAGTACATTTAAAATTACTTTGCCTTTACAATCAGAAAAAAATGCATAATAAAAGACCAATAAGATGAAATTAACTATAATTCAAATTTTTGAAGTTGGAAGCTAACTATGCTATTCTTGTTTCAATAAGTAACTAACAAAAGGAGCATTGTTATGTTGTTTAAGTTGTTTTTAATTATTGGTAGCATCAATATGGCTTTAGCAGTTGGTTTAGGAGCATTTGGTGCTCATGGACTGCAAGGAAAAATAACAGAAAGAATGTTGGAAATTTATCAAACGAGTGTTCAATATCACATGATTCATGCAATTGGCATTCTCATTATTGCGCTTGCTGCTGATCGTTTTGGTCATCCGACGATACTTGCTTGGGCAGGTTGGACGATGTTACTCGGGATTATCTTTTTTTCAGGAAGTTTGTATATTTTAAGTACATCAGGAGTGAAAATTTTAGGAGCAATTACTCCAATTGGCGGCATTTTATTTATGGTTGGCTGGGCTTTGTTAGCTATTGCCGCTTTCAAACATTTTTGAATCACAAACAAGAGGGCTCTCTTTACGAGAAGTCCTCTTGTGTTTTTTAGATGTGTAAATAATTGTGCAATGCCTCTTTTAATAAAAGATTTCCAACGAAAAAGGAGCCAAATTCTCCGTAACGAGCACTTGCTTCATCAAAACGCATTTCATAAACAAGTTTTTTAAATTGTAGGACATCATCAGAGAATAAGGTTACTCCCCATTCCCAGTCATCAAAGCCAACAGAACCGGTAATGATTTGTTTGACAATTCCAGCATAGCTTCTGCCAATCATCCCATGGCTGCGCATAAAGGAGCGGCGTTCTTCCATTGTTAGCATGTACCAATTATCATTTCCTTCGCGTCGTTTGTTCATTGGATAGAAGCAAATATGCTTTGCTTTTGGTAACACAGGTTTTAAGCGAGCTTGAATTTCAGGGTCTTGAGTAGGATCAACATTTGCTGGAAGATAATTGCTTAGCTCTACGACAGAAACGTATGAATATGTAGGAATCGTATATTCAGCCAAGCGTGATTTATTAAAAGCATTTTCTAGTTCATTTAACTCTTCCATTGTCGGTCGGAGAAGCATCATCACAAGATCTGCTTTTTGACCAATAACGCTATACAAAGCATGACTCCCGGCACGTTTAGCTTCGGTTTTTTCCCATTTTTCAACTAATGACACAAATTCGTTAATAACCGCTTGACGTTCTTCGCTAGAAAGATATTTCCACTTCTCCCAATTCATCATTCGGAAATCATGTAAACAATACCAGCCATCTAATGTTTTAGCTGCTTCACTCACTATAATCACTCCTTATAAATGTATAATAAATAGTAGTTATTATCTTTTAGTAATAATTATTTATAATATTATTATACTATTTATAATGTTAAAAACCAAATTTGGAGAATATAAAAAAGAGATTAGACAATTTCAATTCCATATTTTCTAATTTTGTGTCTAAATGATTACTTTATTCAACTATTATTTATTTTTTTGCCAAGAAGTAGTATATTAGTAAAGGAATCTAATGTTACATAGGAGGTAGACAAATGAGCGGTTTATTTGAACAAATTGAAAGCAAAGTAAAAGAACAGTTTCCGACAATTGTATTTCCAGAAGGAACAGATGAAAGAATTTTAGAAGCAGCAGTTAAACTTGGTGATAATAAGGCTCTTCATCCAATTGTGATTGGAAATAAAGAGCAGGTAGGTCAGAAAGCAGAAGAACTTGGACTTTCTCTTGAGAATGTAGAAATCATTGATCCTGCAAATTATCCACAAATTGACGAGTTAGTCGCTGCGTTTGTCGAGCGTCGTAAAGGAAAAGCAACTGAAGAGGATGCGCGCAAACAATTATTAGATGTTAACTATTTTGGAACTATGCTAGTTTATTTAGGGAAAGCGGCTGGTCTTGTAAGTGGGGCTGCTCACTCAACAGGCGATACAGTTCGTCCGGCATTACAAATTATTAAAACAAAGCAAGGAATTCGCAAAACGTCTGGTGTATTCGTCATGGTAAAAGGCGACCAAAAGTTAATCTTTGGTGATTGTGCAATTAATATCGCTCCTGACAGCAATGATTTAGCAGAAACAGCAATTGCTGCAGCAGAAACTGCACGAGTTTTTGACATTGATCCGAAAGTTGCTATGTTAAGCTTTTCAACGAAAGGTTCTGCTGTTTCACCAGAAACAGAAAAAGTTGCTGAAGCAACTCGAATTGCAAAAGAAATGGCACCTGACTTAGTGATTGACGGTGAATTCCAATTTGATGCAGCGTTCGTACCGTCTGTTGCAGCGAAAAAAGCACCAGATTCACCTTTAAAAGGCGAAGCAAACGTCTTTATTTTCCCAAGTTTAGAATCAGGAAATATTGGTTACAAAATTGCGCAGCGTTTAGGTGAATTTGAAGCGATTGGACCTATCTTACAAGGTTTAAATAAACCTGTAAATGATCTTTCTCGCGGTTGTAACGTAGATGATGTTTACAAATTAGCGTTAATTACAGCAATGCAAGGCCTAAACGGCTAATAAGAAATAAAAAAGACTGACGAGTTTGGAGAAGTTAACTTTACTCGTCAGTCTTCATTTCGTTTTTTCATTCGTTCCAAGTTTTTTTGCAATCTTGGTAGTTCAGTCGTTAATAATTGTGTTGCTTGAATGACAGTTGCAGGATTGCGTTTCATTACTTTCAATAAACGGTGGATCACGTCGTTGAGATTTAGGTTAAGTTGTAATAATTCGTTTAATGAAGCCATCGTACTCGGAATAATCGTAGGGCACAAAATTTTCGTTGTCGGATGCTGAGCCGCTGTTTGGTAAAATTCTTTTATTAGTGCAGCGCGGTTACTGCCGCTGCCGTTGATACACAAATAAGTTTGCACGGCAACACCACCACGGACACGTCGCTGCGACATACCTGCAAATTTCTTCCCACCGATACTTAGGTCATAACTTCCTGGACAATAAGAACCGATAATTTCTCGTGCTTCAATTTTATCCGTCTCTTCTTTAAACATCGCTTGAATGATTTCATACATAGCCTTGTAGCCATCATTAATTGAAATTTGTTTCTCTTCTTTATAGATTAAGGAAATACTAACAATACCTTCATCTAATACAACTGCTAGGCCTCCTGAATTGCGAACAATTACTTGATAGCCTAGTCTTTTTAATAAATTAATACCTTTTTCGATAAAAGGAAGGCGGCTATCTTGAATTCCTAACACAATCGTGTTATGGTGCACCCAAGTTCTTATCACCGGAAAAAAAGGTTTTTCACATACAGAGACACATAACGTATCATCGATTGCAAAGGATGCAAGTGGACTAAATGAAGGTCCAAAAGTTGTTTGGTCAATGAATCGCCATTGATTGATTGAGTTAATCTTCACTATATTTACTCCTTAAAAAAACGACAATTTGTTAAGTAGATATTTATTTTTCTCAAGAGAAAGTATATAATTTTTTGAAATTGGTAAAATGACTAACGCCAAGCCCTACTTTTTTATATTAGCAAATATTTCATTTGCAAAACAAGTAATAACAGGTGTAAAATGGTATTTTGATAGTAATTTGAAAGGGTTTTGTCTTATGAATAATGAAATTAAGATTTGTGATGTTTGTCAAGCAACGAACGTTAAAACACTTGTTCCACGATTAAAACAATTAGATCCAAACGTTGAAATTCAGATTGGCTGCCAATCGTATTGTGGACCAGGTCGGAAAAAATCGTTTGCATTTGTAAATAATCGCCCTGTCACGGCTTTAGATGAGGATCAACTTATTGAAAAAATCAGCAAAAAGCTTAAATAAACAGTCGCTTTTCTATATTTAGAAGGCGATTTTTTTCTTTTTCTAGGTCGAAGAAAGGTATAAAATGGATAGTGAAAGGGGTGGCTTAATTTGTCAGATATTTTAGGGAAACTTGAAGAAGAAAAAGTTTTTAAAGACCCTGTTCATCGATACATACATGTAAGAGACCGATTAATTTGGGAGCTAATTGGTACAAGAGAATTTCAGCGCCTCAGAAGAATTCGTCAATTAGGGACGACTTACTTGACGTTTCATGGAGCTGAACATACGAGATTTAATCATTCGTTAGGTGTGTATGAAATTATGCGCCGAATAATTGAAAACTTTAATGGACGTGAGCATTGGGATGAAAATGAGCGATTAGTTTGTTTATCAGCAGCGCTTCTTCATGATATTGGACATGGTCCATTTTCACATTCATTTGAGAAAGTATTTAACACCGATCACGAAGAATGGACAAGACGAATTATTTTAGGATCATCAGAAATTAATCTAGTCCTGCGAAAAGCTGGCAGTGATTTTCCCGAAAAAGTGTCGAATGTGATTGCCAAAACGTATGCTAATAAACTTGTTGTGAGTCTTATTTCAAGTCAAATAGATGCTGACCGAATGGATTATTTGCAACGTGATGCTTATTACACCGGAGTTAGTTACGGTCATTTTGATATGGAACGAATTCTTCGTGTAATGCGCCCAACCGAAGAACAAGCAGTCTTTAAACAAAGTGGCATGCATGCGGTTGAAGATTATATTATGAGCCGTTATCAAATGTACTGGCAAGTGTATTTTCATCCAGTAACAAGAAGTGCAGAAGTAATCTTAAGTAAAATTTTGCAGCGTGCAAAGCATTTATATCAACAAAATTATCAGTTTAAACAAGCTCCAGTTCATTTCTATTCATTATTTAATGAAAAACTGAGCTTAGCGGATTATTTAAAGCTTGATGAAGCGATAATCATGTATTATTTTCAAATTTGGCAAGATGAAGAAGATCGAATTTTACATGACTTATGTGTTAGATTTAATGATAGAAAATTGTTTAAGTACGTCGAATTTAATCCAAGTAAACAAATGAATGATTGGCCAAAACTCATTGACTTATTTCGGCAAGCGAATATTGATCCAGAATATTATTTAGTGATCGATTCGTCATCGGACTTACCATATGATTTTTACCGGCCAGGTGAGGAAGAAGAACGCATTCCCATCTTCTTATTAACTCCAGCTGGCGACTTGCGAGAATTATCAAGGGAATCAGATGTTGTTGAAGCGATATCCGGAAAAAAACGTACCGATCATAAATTGTATTTCCCACTCGACATACTAAATGATGAGACAGAGTATAAAGACGTTAAGAGACAAATAAAAGCATTACTGTTTAAATAGGAGGAGAAAAAGTTGTTAAATGATCACGCAAAAATTATGGCGTTGATTCGTGATGCAGGAGAAGTAATTGGTCGCAAAAAACTGCAAAAAATGATCTATATTGCCAAAAAAATAAATTTTCCATTCCAAGAACGTTATAATTTCCACTTTTATGGTCCGTATTCTGAAGAATTGACGCTACGAATAGAAGAAATGTGTAACCTAGGCTTTGTTGCTGAAACAAAGGAAAAAAAAGGTGGTTACTTTCAATATCGATATGTGTTAACAGAAGCAGGATCAAACTTTTTAGAAATCTCTCATTTACATATGCCAAAGCTAAAAGAGTTTTCTTTAGATATAAATGAAAAGAGCTCGCGTTTTTTAGAACTAGTCTCAACGCTGCTCTATTTCGATCATTTAACACAAGAAGAACAGATTGAAAAAGTGCATACTTTAAAAGGAAAGTTAAACTATAGCGAAACAGAAATTAGCGAAGCGTTTGATTATATTGAGCAACTAAAACAATTTATACAATAAGAAAAAACGGTCGACCCAGGGGTCGCCGTTTTCTTATTGGTCGCTTTTTCGAACGCCAGCAATTGCTAAGTTGCTTTTTGACATTTCTTCGATGATAATGTGAATACTTTCTTTTGGGGCATTTACCGTTTCACTAACTGCTACGGTTACTTTTTCAACTAACGCTTTCTTTTGCTCATCTGTTCTTCCTTCAAGCAGTTTTATTGTTACATATGGCATCGTTCGTTAATCTCTCCTTTTTAAATATATCAAAATGACTTACATTAGTTATTATAGCATTCGACAAATAAAAGATAAAAGCTGCCTTTAGGCGTAATTTGGCGCTCTGCGCCTTTTCTTAATCCCCGCTAAACCATTTCATAAAGCGTTTTAATAGTTTTTCTTTTTTCTCTTCTTCAATTTCAGCAATTTCATCATTTTCATTTGAAACGTTTTTTGGATCACCTAAATGTTCTTGACAATAGTCGATCGGTTCTGTGCCTTTTACAAAATAGCTAATATGTTGGACTGGACAAGCTTCTGTTGCCAGGCGTCCATTGTTAGGATTAATCGCAACGCTAACTACATTTGCCGGCTTCGGAAAAGGTAGTTTGAGTTTATCTTTTAATGCTTCTTCAGTGAATTTCGCCCAAATTCGCTTAGCGTATTGTCCTTCACCACTTTGTAAGTTTGCTTTATCATGTCCAACCCAAACGCCAGTAAGTAGTTGTGGAGTATACCCGATCATCCAACTATCAGAAACTGTTGTCCCACTTTTTCCAGCTACCGGTCGTTGAACAAGGTGAACAATACTTCTTCCAGTTACTTGAGTATGGGTACCATTTAAATCTAAATTAAACATTCCACGTAGTAAGTCAGTCATAATATAAGCATTGCTCGGCTCTAAGACTTGCTCAACAATCGGTTCTTGTTCAAGCAATACTTTTCCGTTACGATCCACAACTTTTGTAATAAAACGAGGCTCAACTTTTTTGCCCCCATTGGCGAATGCGCTATAGCTATTCGTAATTTCTAATACACCAACTGGATTAGTCCCAAGGGCTAAAGAAGGAATCGCCTCCAAATTGCTTGTAATTCCAAGTTGTTTTGCTGTCGTTGTTAATTGATCAAAGCCGAGAAAAAAATGGGTTTTCATCGCATAAATATTATCAGATAAGGCGATAGCTTTTGTTAGTGTCATAAAATCATTGGCATATTTGTTATCAAAATTACTTGGAGCATATGTTTTTCGTCCATCATCATAAATAAAAGTCGTTTCCTCACTAGTTAATGGCGTTGCAGCAGTAAATCCATTTTCTAATGCCGCATAATATAAAATTGGTTTGATTGTTGAACCAGGCATTCTTTTTGCTTGAGTTGCACGATTGAATTGACTTTCCTGGTAATTTCGTCCGCCAATCATTGCTTTTATGTCACCATTCCGTGGATCAATGGCAACAAGCGCTGTTTGTAATTTTGTCCCCTTTAGTTCTTCTGCTACCCATTTCTCAGCTTTTTCTTGCATAGTTGGATCGAGAGTTGTGAAAATTTGTAAACCGCCTGCTTCAATAATTTGTGGATCTAAACCATATTCATCTATTAATACTTGATAGACGGTATCTTGGAAATAGGGACCTATTGTCGCTGTCTGAAACGGCGTTTCATTTTTCAAATCCAATGGAGCATTATAATAATCTACCGCTTCAAGAGAAGTAATAAAACCTTCATTGGCCATAGCGTTAAGCACTAATTGTTGTCTTTCCTTTGCGCGTTCATAATTACGGATTGGTGAATAGTACATCGGACCTTTTGGAATACCGACAAGCATCGCTGCTTGGGGAATAGTTAAATCATTTGCACTTTTGTGAAAATAGTAATTTGCAGCAGCTTCAATTCCATAGGCTCCATGTCCGTAATAAATCGTATTTAAATAGCCTTCTAAAATTTCTTCTTTTGTATAATTCATTTCCAGTCTAAGCGCATAAATCGCTTCATTCCATTTACGTTGCCATGTTTTATCATGACTTAAAAAGAGGTTTCTAGCATATTGTTGAGTAATCGTACTAGCACCTTGAGACTTTGCTCCATTTTCAATGTTTTTTAAAATTGCCGATCCAATTCTTAATACATCAAAGCCATGATGGCGATAAAATTTCCGATCTTCAATCGCAATTGTTGCTTCAATAATAGCAGGATTCATTTCATTTAAAGAAATTGAATGACGATTCTCACCGACATGACGCTGACCGATGATTGAGTTGTCACTTCCGTAAAAAATGGTTGTTTGTTGAACTTGTATAGGAGGTGGTCCTTGCATTTTTGCATATATTAATAAGCAAATAATTCCGCTCATTAGTAAAATAGCGCTAAACAAGGTTAGCCTAATTATTTTTCTAACTAGACTGATTTTTCGCCGAAATTGCTTTCTTGTGATGACTTCCATCGTATTCACCCCATAGTTCAAATTTCTACTATGATCCATTGTTGGAATTAAATAGTTTTTTTATACTTTAAACTATGTTTTGGCAAAGTTCATTTTCAGAGATTTTTCACTTGATTTTTAGAAAAAGTCATATATACTTTTTTTGTACGAAGATAAGAAAGTATATAATTTTTGAAACTTTGAAAGATGTTTAGCTCCGAGCGCCAGCGGCTCGAGGTCAAATAACCTGTCAGATAAAAAGTGAAAAAGCGCACTTTTTTCTGCCAGAACATTTGCTTGTCGCCGCTAGGCGGGCGCTCTGCGCTTTTCTTAAGTTCGAACAATGATTGTAGTAACGAAGGAACTCGGTGCTCTCACCCGAGTTTTTTTATTGAAGAAAAGGGAATAATAAGGAAAATATATGTCGAGGTGAATTGAAATGGGAATTTGGTTTACAGAGAAGCAAACGGAGCATTTGGGGATTACATTGGAAATTAAACGCACATTACATACAGAGCAAACAGAGTTTCAAAAATTAGATATGGTTGAAACAGCTGAATTTGGCAACATGCTTATTTTAGATGGAATGGTGATGACAACACAAAAAGATGAATTTGTCTACCATGAAATGGTTGCCCACGTTCCATTATTTACTCACCCCAATCCAAAAAATGTGTTAGTAGTTGGTGGCGGAGATGGTGGAGTTATTCGTGAAGTGTTAAAACATCCTTCCGTTGAAAAAGCAACCTTAGTCGAAATTGATGGCAAAGTAATTGAGTATTCAAAGCAATATTTACCGGAGATTGCTGGAAAATTAGATGATCCACGTGTTGAAGTGAAAGTGGATGACGGCTTTATGCATATTGCGAAAAGTGAAGCGATTTATGATGTAATCATGGTTGATTCTACAGAGCCAGTTGGACCAGCCGTTAACCTTTTTACAAAAGGTTTCTACGAAGGAATTGCCAAAGCTCTTAAAGAAGATGGTTTATTTGTGGCCCAAACAGATAATCCATGGTTCCATAGCCACTTAATTACAAATGTCTTTAACGATGTGAAAGAAGTATTTCCAATTACGCGTTTATATACAGCAAATATTCCAACGTATCCAAGTGGTCTTTGGACGTTTACAATTGGATCAAAAAAATATGATCCGCTTGAAGTAGAAGCAGAGCGTTTCCATGAAATTGAAACGAAGTATTATACAAAAGAACTTCACAAAGCAGCATTTGCTTTACCGAAGTTCGTTCAAGAGTTAATTAAATAAGCTAGCAACGGAATTAACACGTCGTTCAAATTCTTACTAAAGCAAAAAGAAAGAGTTTAAAGTTGTTTGTAGGGCTATTTTGCCTATAATCTAACTTTAAACTCTTTTTTCGATACTGTATAATGGTGTCTGACCCCATTTAAGAAGGATGAATGCAATGACCAAGCAAGCAGGAATAGCCGTTTCTGTTACAATGAAAACACGCATAACAGTTGGGGACGAATCCCAAGTAAATGATCTTTCAACAGAAGGTAAGCTTTTTTGTAAAGAAAATGGTTTTTATCTTCAATTTAAAGAAGAAATAGCAGAAGTCGGGACAGTTAATCAAATTATTAAAATCGACGCTGAAAATGCCGTCACTGTCCTGCGTCAAGGTGCAGTCTCGATGAAGCAGCTTTTTTTGCAAGGAGAAACAACCGAGGGTGTTTATCGTAGTCCGTTTGGGGCGATGCTGATGAATACGAAGACGAAGCAAATCGATGTTAAGATTGTTGATCATCAACAGAGCGGAACCATTCAACTTTCTTATCAATTACATATCCAGTCTGAATTTGCAGGCGATTACGAAGTAACGATCACATTTAGGAGGAAACATTGATGAATACTGTTGAACAAGTAAAAGAAAATTTGAAGCAAGAAATTATTGCTTCCATTGAAAAAGCAGGGCTTGCTACGAAAGAGCAAATTCCTGATATTGTTTTGGAAGTTCCAAAAGATAAAGCACATGGCGATTTTGCAACAAATGCAGCGATGCAGCTGGCCCGTGTTGCCAAAAAGGCTCCTCGCCAAATCGCCGAAGAAATTGTCGCCAACTTTGATAAAAGCAAGGCATCTATTTCAAAAATGGAGATTGCCGGACCAGGATTTATTAATTTTTATATGGATAATCGTTATTTAACAGACTTAATTCCGACAATCCTCAATGCAGGCAGTCAATATGGCCAAACAAATGTCGGAAACGGACTAAAGATTCAAGTGGAATTTGTTTCAGCAAACCCAACAGGGAGCTTGCATCTTGGACATGCTCGCGGTGCAGCAGTCGGTGATTCGTTATGCAACGTGTTAGCGAAGGCAGGTTATGATGTCGCTAGAGAATTTTACATTAACGATGCTGGAAACCAAATTCATAATCTTGCCCTATCTTTGCAAGCGCGCTACTTACATGC
The DNA here is from genome assembly GCA_036676095.1 of Anaerobacillus sp. Taxonomy (GTDB): domain Bacteria; phylum Bacillota; class Bacilli; order Bacillales; family Anaerobacillaceae; genus Anaerobacillus. The sequence continues at coordinate 65,375 of JAKFDP010000076.1, forward strand.
GTTAGGTCAAGAAGCTGAAATGCCAGAGGGTGGCTATTATGGTGAAGATATTATTGGCTTTGGCAAAGATTTAGCAGCAGAATTTGGTGATCGATTCGTGAATGATCCAGAAGCGGAAAGGTTAGCATTTTTCCGTGACTATGGTTTAAAAAAGGAGCTTGAGAAATTAAGAAACGATCTGCAAGAATTCCGTGTTAAATTTGATCACTGGTTTTCTGAAACGTCACTGTATACGAATGGGAAAGTTGTTGAAACTCTTGAACAATTAAAAGAAAAGGGAGAAACGTATGAAAAGGACGGAGCCACTTGGTTTAGAACGACTGCTTACGGCGATGATAAAGATCGTGTGTTAGTGAAAAATGACGGTTCTTATACTTACTTAACTCCGGATATTGCTTATCATCGCAATAAATTCGAACGTGGCTTTGACAAGCTAATTAACATTTGGGGTGCTGACCATCACGGCTATATCCCAAGAATGAAAGCTGCTGTTCAAGCATTAGGTTACAACAAAGACCAACTAGATGTAGAAATTATTCAAATGGTTTCTTTATATCAAAATGGTGAAAAAGTAAAAATGAGCAAACGAACAGGTAACGCCGTTACCTTAAGGGAATTAATGGAAGAAGTTGGGCTCGATGCTACCCGTTATTTCTTTGCGATGCGTTCAGCCGATACGCAGTTAGATTTCGATATGGATTTAGCAGTTTCCAAGTCAAATGAAAATCCAGTCTTTTATGTTCAATACGCTCATGCTCGTGTATGCAGCATTTTAAGACAAGGCGAACAAGCAGGCGTACCGCTTACTACTGAAGCAAATTTCCAGTTAATTGATAGTGAAAAAGAATACGATTTACTGAAAAAATTAGGGGAATTCCCTGAAGCAATTTCCGAGGCTGCACAAAAATTAACACCACACCGTATTACGAACTATGTGTATGAATTAGCAGCAGCGCTGCACTCATTCTACAACGCTGAAAAAGTTCTTGATTCAGATGACACAGAAAAAAGTAAAGCACGTCTAGCGTTAATGAAAGCTGTGCAGCAAACGCTGCAAAACGCTTTAGCGTTAATCGGTGTAGCTGCACCAGAAAGAATGTAAATTAATTGCCTAAGTTTCTTCTGCCAGAGACTTAGGCTTTATATTATGTTAAGAGAGTATTGAAAGAAAAAGGGGTGAATTTTAGTGCAAGAAATATTCATGTCACTACTTGCGGGCTTAATTGTTGGCTTTATTTTTGCTTTTCTTCGCCTTCCTATTCCAGCACCACCGGTGTTATCAGGCGTAATGGGGATTATTGGGATCTTTTTAGGTTATAAAGCCTTTCAAATTCTTTTGCCACTAATCACAAAATAGCTTAAGCATAAATCTCGTTGTTTGATAAACACTATGAATGCAAATATTCATTTGGTGGTGCCATATTATGCCTTTTACAACACATCAAGATTCAACAACTATTTACTATGAAACAACAGGTGAGGGAACGCCAATTTTGTTTATTCATCCCCCAGGAATGGGCCATGTTACCTTTAAACGACAGCGTCCGTTAGCTGGTCATTTTCAGATCATTACTTTTGATTTACGTGGCAACGGTCGAAGTACCAATCAAGCAGAAAAGATTACCATGGTTTTAATCGTTGAAGATATACTAACGGTTATGGATGCTGTCGGTGCTAGGAAAGTTGTCGTTTGTGGCTATTCAAATGGTGGTTCGATTGCCCAAGAATTTGCCTTAACTTATCCTGAGCGTGTCTTAGGAGTGATTCTTTGTGGTGGATTTTCTGAAGTGAATAGCTTTTTATTAAGAAACGAATTTCGTTTAGGAATGTATGCTGCCCAATTCAAATTAATGAAGTTAATTGCATTTGTTATAGCAAATGGCCATACAAGGGCTAAGCTTTTTGAGCTGGAACTCGCCGATTATATAAAAAAATCAGATCCGAAAGTATTACGAAATATGTATAATGAAGGGTTGCATTTCAAATCAACAGATCGCTTACAGCAATTAACTGTTCCATTACTCCTCGTCTATGGTGCGAAGGACTATTATGTTCAACATTATCAAAATATTTTTTTAGAGAAAGTAAAAACAGATGTTGATATCGTCTATATAACAGGTGCCAAACATCAAACTCCAACACAGTATAGCAACGAGTTAAATACAATTATTTATAAATTTGTAAAAAGGATTACTTGAATAAAAGTTGGTTAGTTGGCTAGTTGGAAAGGAAAGCAAAGTTAAAAGCAAAACCAACCAATTGCCTTTAAGCAATTGATCTTCCTAACCAACTAATAAACCCCTATCCCCTCAAAAGTCTTAAGCCATTTAAGATGACTAAAATTGTGCTCCCTTCATGACCAATCACTCCAAATGGTAGGGAGACTTGTTGCAGGAAGTTACCGGAAATCAATAGGACAATCATTGCTAAAGAAATAATGATATTTTGCTTAATGATTTGATTCATCCGTTTGGATAGTTCAATTGCTTTGGCTATTTTCGCTAAATCATTTTTGACAAGAACGATGTCGGCTGTCTCAATCGCTACATCGGTTCCTGTTCCCATCGCAATGCCCACGTTGGCGACAGCTAATGCCGGTGCATCGTTAATGCCATCACCAACCATTGCTACAGACCCATATTTTTGCTTTAATCCTTTGACCTCATTAACTTTTGTTTCCGGTAAGCAATTTGCAATAAATTCATTAACATTAGTATCAATGGCAATGGCCTGAGCTGTTTTTTGATGGTCACCAGTAATCATAATTGAGTGAACCCCGGCTTCGTGAAAGTGACGGATGGCCTCAATTGCCACATCACGAACGGTATCTTGTAAGGCAATTAAGCCATAAATCCCTGCATCATCAGCGACATAAACTAACGTTTTTCCTGATTGAGACAATTGTTCTGCTTCCTCCAAGAAAAAATAGTCACAAACCTCGTCACCGATAAAGCTTCGTTTTCCAATTTTATAGTGCTTGCCATTCAGATTAGCCATAATTCCCCAACCAGGAATATCTTCTACAGTATCAGGCTGAACAAGTGATCCTACTTGTTGATTTTTGGCAAATGTAACGATTGCTTCAGCTAATGGATGGGTAGAGTAACTTTCAATTGAGGCTACTATATGGAGAAATTGGCTTTCTAATACATTTTCTCGCATAAGCAAATTTGTAACTTCTGGTTTTCCGTTCGTTAAAGTTCCAGTTTTGTCTAAGGCAATTGCTTTAATGGAGCTTAAAGCTTCTAAATAAACGCCACCTTTAAATAAAATCCCGTTTCTCGCCCCATTCGAAATTGCCGCTAATGTTGCAGGCATAATCGAGGCGACTAGAGCACAAGGCGAAGCTACTACGAGGAAGACCATCGCGCGGTAAAAAGTTTCTGTCCAACTCCAATCTAATAAATAGTGAGGAATAAACATCATCAAGGCAACAGCAATTAACACTCCTTTGACATACGTATCTTCGAATTTTTCAATAAAAAGCTGGGAAGGTGATTTTTCAGTTTTCGCCGTTTGGACAAGTTGAATGATCTTCTGAAAAAGTGTTTCATCATTTGTTTTTGTGACGTTTACAGTAATTGCCCCATTTAAATTGACTGTCCCGGCAAATACGTGATCAGCTACTTTTTTGACTACAGGAATGGCTTCCCCAGTAATCGTCGCTTCATCAATCGTTGTTTGCCCTTTGTTAATTACGGCATCGGTTGGAATTCGTTCTCCAGGCTTCACTAATACCTGATCACCAATTTGGAGTTCATTAACACTAACTACCTTTTCAACGCCATTAGCGAGTACAGTTGCTGTTTGTGGCTGTAACTCCATTAACGCTGAAATTTCCCGATGACTTTTATTGATTGTGTATGTTTCTAAAGCTCCACTTAAGGAAAAAATGAAGATTAATATTGCCCCTTCTGTCCAGTACCCAATTAAGGCAGCACCAATCGCTGCTAAAATCATTAACAGTTCGACATTTAATGAACGCTCAACAACTAAATCAGTGACACCTTCTTTAGCCTTAAAGAAACCACCAATAATATATGAAACGGCAAAGACAGCCACAGCGAGTTTTTGGAGATCGAACGATTGTAGGATCACTGCTGCAACTAAAAACAAACCACCTACAAGTGAAAAAAATAGTTCTTGATGCTCTTCATGCGGTTGTACGAATTGTTTTACTAAGCAACTCTCTCCCATTTTAAGCAACGCTCCTTGTAATAAGATTAAAGAAGTTTTTGAACTTTTCGCTCTGCACTTTTCTCAATATTGAGAAAAACATTCAACATCAATACCCTTAAAAATAACGAAATGCTGCCACCTACAAGAGGATGACAGCAAAATAATTAATTATTTATTTTATTAACTCCTATATTAACACAAAAAAAGGAAATTGAACATTATTATGTTTGAATTAAATAAAAATCGGAAGAATATTCCTTTTTTAAAGTAGTGGTCCTAGTGCAGTCGCAATTTTTTCTTTGCTTTTATCGAAAAAAGACCGTTTTTTGAGTTGATCAATTGTTAAACGTTCAGATAATGAAATATCTTGTTCCATTACGGTAATTGCCTTATTAATGAATTCTCGGTTAAAAATTAAACAGTTAATTTCATGGTTAATGTGAAAGCTGCGCCGGTCAATATTGGCTGTTCCGATATCACAAATTTCCTTATCAATAATAATCGTTTTTCCATGATAAAAGCCAAGATAATATTGGTATATTTCACATCCTGCTGTAAGAAGTGGTTGAAAATAGGGAATAGCAGCCTCTTTTACTAATGGGTGATCAGCTTGTTTAGGAACGATTATTTTAATATTAACTCCTCGTTTTGCTGCAGTTAACAACTCATTTTTTATTTTTTTTCCTGGAATGAAGTAAGGTGTTCCAATATATATCGAATCATGTGCTCTACGGATAAAATTGATAAACGTTTCTTCTAAAAATGCTCCATCTGATGGAACAATCTTGAATTGATCAGGGCCATTGCGTAAATAAGGGTAATACTTTTTTGGTTGAGCGACAATTTTTTCTTTCGTTGCTACAGTCCAATCTTGCAAAAATTGACCTTGTAAATCTTGACAGCCATCCCCTTCAATTCGCAAATGGATATCACGCCAGTTCCCAAATTTAGGCTTCCTGCCTAAGTATTCATCGCCAACATTATAGCCGCCAATGTACCCTATATGACCATCAATTATGGTGATTTTCCGGTGATTACGCCGATTAAGCGTAAAAAAGTAGTACGGAAACTTAGGGGAATGAGAATGTGCAAATTTTATACCAGCTTTCCGCAGTTCAGATCGGGACTTTCTGGAAATATGACAACCGATGTAATCAACAAGTAATCGAACAGCTACACCTTCCTTTGCTTTTTCCTTCAAAGCAGTTAATACTTGGTTGCCAATATGGTCATCACGAAAAATATAAAATAAAATATGAATATGATGCCGAGCGTTATGAATATCATCAATTAACTTTTTAAAAAGCTCGTTTCCGGTTACTATTAATTCACATGTTCCGTTGCGTAATGGTTGAACATGCCTTTTTGCCTTTTGGCGTTGTTGTTTTAAACCTAAGGTGAAATCAAAACGCATCCAAACAATCAACAACAATATGACAACAATGACAGTCATAATTAACATGAAAAAAGCCCCCTATTGCCAACGTTACCAAATAGTTTGTCCAAGTAGTAAGAAATTTAAAGAAAAGAAAGTGTATCATTTTTATATCGGTAAGATGTCTATGTCTAGGTCCGAGCGCCAGCGGCTCGAGGTCAAATAACCTGTCAGATAAAAAGTGGAAAACCACACTTTTTACTGCCAGAACATTTGCTTGTCGCCGCTAAGCGGGCGCTCTCCGCTTTTCTACATAAAATTTTTTCACTAGACTAGCATATTGTTTTCATTTATGTTTATAATGAAAGGTATGATTTTCCTTACTAATATTTAAAATTAACTTATAAAAGCAAGATAAATGATCAACGTTCATTGAAAGGATGTGTCAACTTTGACGCTAAATGAGTATACCCCACAAGAAATTGAAGAAATGTCAATGGTGGAAATTGCATTTGAATTAATGAAAACTGAAAAGCAACCTTTTGCATTTGCTGATTTAGTTAAGCGAGTGGCTGAAATTAAAGGATTGTCCGAAAGTTCAGTTTTGGATCAAATTTCTTATTTATATACAGATCTTAATATTGACGGGCGCTTTATTTGCCTTGGAGAAAATCGTTGGGGCTTAAGAGCTTGGTATCCTTATGAGCAATCTGAAGAGGAAGTAACGCCAACTGTGCGCCGTAAAAAAGCAAAAGTAACCGATGATGATCTAGATATTGATTTAGATGAGGACTTTGACGATTTAGAGGAAGAATTAGATGATGAGTTCGAAGATTTAGAAGACGAACTCGATGATTTCATTAATGATGAAGATGAAACCGAAGATGATTTCGATATCGATTTAGATGAAGAAACCGTAGAATCTGATGACAGTGAAGAATTAGAAGAAGATGAAGAACAAGAACAAGAAGATGCAGAAGACGATTTTCAATAAGAAAGTATAAAGGTTTTGAACTTTGAATTGCTGTCTAGCTCCGACTAGGCAGGTACTCTACGCTTTTCTAACCAAAAATCTGATATTGACAATTATCGCGTTTCTAAGATAAAATCATTTTTGGGCTTTTCTTATAAGCTAAACGGTAATTGTTGAACAATGCTATGAACTTGTAAAAGCTTGATCTTTTATCACACTTAGATCTACAGAACAAAAGTTCGCCCCCGTAAAAAGGGGTAGTAGCTTTTGTTTTTTTGTTTTTATTTGGGAAAGGATAAAAGTGGTTATTAATCTCAAACTAAACATTCAAACTAATCAAAAAGAGAGGGAACACTATGGCGACGACGAAGTATATTTTTGTGACCGGCGGGGTTGTATCTTCACTTGGAAAAGGGATTACCGCTGCGTCATTAGGACGTTTATTAAAAAATCGAGGCTTAAAAGTTTTTATTCAAAAGTTTGATCCGTATATTAATTTAGATCCAGGTACAATGAGCCCGTATCAGCACGGGGAAGTGTTTGTTACAGATGATGGGGCGGAAACAGATCTTGATCTTGGTCATTATGAACGTTTTATCGATATTAATTTAAGTAAAAATAGCAATGTAACAACTGGAAAAATTTATTCCACCGTTCTAAAAAAGGAACGTCGTGGTGACTATTTGGGCGGAACAGTACAAGTAATTCCTCACATCACTAATGAAATTAAAGAACGTGTGTTTAGAGCAGGGAAAGAAACAAATGCAGATATCGTTATTACTGAAATTGGTGGGACAGTAGGTGATATTGAATCGCTTCCTTTTCTAGAGGCAATCCGGCAAATTAAAAGTGATGTCGGTGTAAATAACGTCATGTATATTCACTGTACACTGATTCCGTACTTAGCAGCGGCAGGAGAAATGAAATCAAAGCCGACACAACATAGCGTAAAGGAACTTCGTAGTCTTGGAATTCAGCCAAACGTAATCGTTGTTCGAACAGAAAGACCTGTTCCAGACGATATGAAAGATAAAATTGCCCTCTTCTGTGATATCGACAAAAATGCAGTGATTGAAGCGCGAGATGCCGATACGTTATACGAAGTTCCGCTTGATCTACAAAGACAAAAGCTTGACCAATATGTTTGTGAGTTTTTAAATCTCAATTGTCAGGAAGCAGATATGACGGAGTGGAAGGCACTTGTTAACAAAGTGAAAAACTTATCTGGACAAGTGAAAATTGGTTTAGTAGGAAAGTATGTTTCTCTACAGGATGCTTATCTCTCAGTTGCCGAATCGTTACGACATGCGGGCTATGCCTATGATACAGATGTTGAGATTAAATGGATAAATTCTGAAGATGTAACAGAAGAAAATGTGAATGAGCTATTAGTTGATGTCGATGGAATTTTAGTTCCAGGTGGATTTGGGGACCGCGGGATTGAAGGAAAGATTTCGGCAATTAAATATGCAAGAGAAAATAAAGTACCTTTCTTAGGAATTTGTTTAGGAATGCAATTAGCTTCGATTGAGTATGCCAGAAATGTATTAGGCTTTGAGGGTGCTAATTCTGCGGAACTTAACGCCGATACGAAATATCCAATTATTGATCTTTTACCAGAGCAAAAAGATGTTGAAGATTTAGGTGGAACTCTACGCCTTGGGCTATACCCATGTAAATTAAAAGAAGGTACTAAAGCATATGAAGCGTATCAAGAACAGGTCGTGTATGAGCGTCACCGTCACCGTTATGAATTTAATAACGAATACCGTGAACAAATGGAGAAAGCGGGCTTTAGTTTCTCTGGTACAAGCCCAGATGGACGACTTGTAGAAATTATTGAAATTAAAGATCACCCATATTTTATCGCTTCTCAATTTCATCCCGAGTTTGTGTCACGTCCAACAAGACCACAACCACTATTTCGAGAATTTATTAGAGCTTCGATAAATAGAGCATAGCTAATTGCTATGCTTTTTCTAATATTTTTTTCAAAAAGAAGGAAATTTTTCTAAATATATCGAATATGTGTAGGTCAAAGATGAACGTTAACCGAGAGGAAAGGTAGATGAGAGATATGAAGAATAAAATTTTAATAGTTGATGATCAGTTTGGAATTCGCATTTTGTTAAGTGAAATTTTTCAAAAAGACGGTTATGAAACATACCAAGCTGCCAATGGATTGCAAGCTTTAAACATAGTCACTGAAAATGAACCAGACATCGTTATTTTGGATATGAAAATTCCAGGGATGGATGGTTTAGAAATATTAAGAAGATTAAAGGAAATGAACCCAAACATTAAAGTCATTATGATGACAGCCTATGGGGAATTAGATATGATTAACGAAGCAATGAAATTAGGAGCAATCACCCACTTTGCCAAACCGTTTGATATTGATGAAGTTCGTGATGTCATTAAAAAGCAACTGGTAAGTTAGCAAGCGCTTGCATAATCGTTTATGATTTGTCAAGATATGTCCGTGATTTTTTTTCTTATTATGCTATAATATGTTTTGTACAACTTGAATAAAATTCTTAATGAACAGTCATCTTTATCGCACTAGTGAAGCGTTATTTACATAATTTTTATGTAGTTATGGTTAAAATTTAAGAGGAAGCTTTTATTCAAGAAAACGGTACCTAAACATTAGTGTTTTTATTAAAAGGAGGATTTCACGAATGCCTTTAGTTTCAATGAAGGAAATGTTAGAAAAAGCAAAAAGTGAAGGGTATGCTGTAGGACAGTTCAATGTAAACAACCTTGAATTTACCCAAGCTATTTTACAAGCAGCACAAGAGGAAAAATCACCAGTTATTTTAGGGGTTTCAGAAGGTGCTGCTCGTTATATGGGCGGCTTTAAAACAATTGTAACTTTAGCCACGGCACTTATGGAAGAGTATAAAGTTACGGTTCCTGTTGCCATTCACTTGGATCATGGTTCAAGCTTTCAAAAATGCGCTGAAGCAATTCATGCTGGTTTTACTTCCGTGATGATTGATGCTTCCCACCATTCTTTTGAAGAAAACATTGCGATTACCTCAAAAGTAGTTGAACTTGCTCATTTCCATGGAGTATCAGTTGAAGCAGAGTTAGGCACAGTTGGTGGCCAAGAAGACGACGTGGTAGCTGACGGTGTGGTATATGCTGACGCAAAAGAATGTGAAGAGTTAGTAAAACGGACTGGGATTGACTGTTTAGCACCAGCATTAGGTTCTGTTCATGGACCTTACAAAGGTGAACCTAAGTTAGGTTTTAAGGAAATGGAAGAGATTCTTAATTTAACTGGTGTTCCACTTGTCTTACACGGCGGTACTGGAATTCCAACAGCGGATATTAAGAAAGCGATTTCTTGTGGTACAGCAAAAATTAACGTTAACACTGAAAATCAAATTGCCTCTGCTAAAACAGTTCGTGAAGTATTAGAAGCCAATCCTAATATGTACGACCCTCGTAAATTTTTAGGACCAGCTCGTGAAACAATTAAGAAAACGGTAATTGGAAAAATTCGTGAGTTTGGTTCAGCAAACAAAGCATAATTACTTATGACAATTTTGAAAAAAAGTTGATCTTAACAAAGATCAACTTTTTTTGAAGGAATTATGGAAATATAAGCGAATAGTTAAACGTATAAGCTCGGTAAGGTGGCTAGCGCAGAGCGCCAGCGGCGCTCTGCGCTTTCTTATAAAAAATAATTGAGGTGATTAACGGTGAAATTCTTTATTGATACAGCAAACTTAGAAGAAATCCGCGAGGCAAATGAATTAGGAGTATTAGCAGGTGTAACGACAAATCCATCTTTAGTGGCAAAAGAAGGAGTAGAATTTCATGAAAGACTCCGTGAAATTACGAAAGTTGTCTCTGGTTCAGTAAGTGCAGAAGTCATTGCTCTAGATTATCAAGGTATGCTAAAAGAAGGAAAAGAACTTGCCGAGATCGCACCGAATATTACCATTAAAGTACCGATGACAACAGAAGGTTTAAAAGCAGTTCGAGCTTTTACGGAGTTAGGCATTAAAACGAATGTTACTCTTATTTTTTCAGCAGTTCAAGCATTGCTTGCAGCTAGAGCAGGTGCGACATACGTTTCCCCATTTTTAGGTCGTCTTGATGATATTGGTCAAAATGGGTTAGACTTAGTTGCAGATATTGCTGAAATGTTCTTAATACATAACATTGAAACTGAAATCATTGCAGCCTCGATTCGCCACCCAATGCATGTTCATGAAGCGGCCATGAAAGGAGCTCATATTGCAACGATTCCTTACAAAGTAATACAACAACTTACGAAACATCCACTAACTGATCAAGGCATTGAGAAATTTTTGGCAGATTGGAATAACCAAAAATAATGTTATAATAAGAAAAGATTAAGGCTCGTCATCATCCAAAAGCACCTTTTCTTAGGTGCTTTTGAGTTTGATGAAGAATGGACGCCTATCTCTAATAGGAGAAGATTTTGAATCTAAGGTTGTTTTCATCTGAACTGGTTATAATGGTAAAAAAACACCAGAAGGATATACAAAGGATGAAGATTACAAAGAAGGGAAGCTATTATGGAAAAGTTATTAATTGAGGGTGGTTATTCTCTAGAGGGTAGAGTAAACATAGGTGGTGCAAAAAACAGTGCAGTTGCTCTTATTCCAGCAGCAATCTTAGCTGATTCAGAGGTAACAATTGATAATTTACCCCAAATCTCTGACGTTCAGTTACTTAGTGAACTTCTTGAAGAAATAGGTGGGAAAACAGAGCTGAAAGATGATTCTTTGACGATTTTTCCACAAGACATGTTTGCTATGCCTTTACCAAATGGTCGTGTCAAAAAACTGCGTGCCTCTTATTATTTAATGGGAGCAATGCTTGGTAAATTTAAAAAAGCGGTGATCGGCTTACCAGGGGGCTGTAATTTAGGGCCTCGTCCAATTGATCAGCATATTAAAGGTTTTGAAGCACTTGGGGCTAGAGTTACAAATGAACAAGGCGCCATTTATTTGCGTGCGGACGAGCTTCGTGGAGCGAAAATATATTTAGATGTTGTTAGTGTTGGAGCGACCATTAATATTATGCTAGCAGCTGTTCGAGCAAAAGGGAGAACAATTATTGAAAATGCTGCAAAAGAACCAGAAATTATTGATGTGGCTACACTTTTAACAAGTATGGGGGCACAAATTAAAGGTGCGGGAACAAATGTGATTCGAATTGATGGCGTTCAGTCACTTCATGGTTGTCGCCACTCGATTATCCCAGATCGAATTGAAGCAGGCACTTATATGATTGTCGCTGCAGCAATGGGAAAGCAAGTGTTAATTGACAATGTTATCCCTGATCATTTAGAATCACTGATTGCCAAGCTACGTGAAATGGGCATTCATATTGAAACAAATGATGAACAAATTTATATTTATCAATCGGATTCAATTAAAGGTGTTGATGTAAAAACACTCGTTTATCCAGGCTTTCCAACAGATTTACAGCAGCCATTTACAACATTTTTAACTAAAGCTTGTGGAACAAGTATTGTCACAGATACGATCTATAATGCACGTTTTAAGCATATAGATGAATTAAGAAGAATGGGAGCAAGCGTAAAGGTAGAAGGAAGATCGGCGATTATTAATGGTGGCTTTCAACTTCAAGGTTCGAAAGTTCGCGCAAGTGATTTACGCGCGGGAGCAGCTCTTATTATTGCTGGATTAATGGCTGAAGGAATAACGGAGATTTGTGGAGTGGAGCATATTGACCGAGGCTATGAACGCTTGGAAGAAAAACTAATTGGTCTTGGGGCAAAAATCTGGCGTGAAAAAATGACAATAGAAGAAATGAAAGAAGTCGAAAACGCTTAAAATTAAGATTGGGGGAGAAGAAATGGAAAGAAGTCTATCAATGGAACTTGTCCGGGTAACTGAAGCTGCTGCTTTGGCTAGTGCCCGTTGGATGGGAAGAGGAAATAAAGATGCCGCAGATGATGCAGCAACGCAAGCGATGCGCGATGTGTTTGATACGATACCAATGAAAGGTACAGTTGTGATTGGTGAAGGAGAAATGGATGAAGCACCAATGTTATACATAGGTGAAAAGCTAGGGAATGGCTATGGACCTCGTGTTGATGTTGCCGTCGATCCACTTGAAGGAACAAATATTGTTGCTTGTGGTGAGTGGAATGCTTTGGCAGTTCTAGCGATTGCTGATCATGGGAATCTATTACATGCACCAGATATGTATATGGATAAAATTGCTGTAGGTCCAGAAGCGGTCGGCAAGGTTAGTCTTGATTTTACCGTACTTGAAAATCTTCAAGCAGTAGCGAATGCAAAACAAAAAAATATTGAAGATTTAGTCGTTGCCATTTTAAACCGGGAACGTCACCAAAAACTAATTCAGGAAATTCGTGAAGCTGGCGCGAGAATTAAACTAATTCAAGATGGCGATGTAGCTGCCGCAATTAATACTGCTTTTACTGACACCGGTGTTGATATTTTATTAGGTTCTGGTGGTGCTCCTGAAGGAGTATTGGCTGCTGTTGCTTTGAAATGCCTCGGTGGTGAACTTCAAGGCAGGTTACTTCCACAATGTGAAGAAGAAATTGAGCGTTGCCAAAACATGGGAATTGAAGATGTGAATCGCATTTTATTAATGAATGATCTCGTTAAAGGCGATGACTGTATTTTTGCTGCGACTGGTGTTACAGATGGAGAACTGTTAAAAGGAGTGCGCTATTCAGGTGAAGTTGGTTTTACGCAATCCGTTGTCATGCGGGCCAAATCAGGAACAGTTCGCTTTATTGATGGGAAGCATAGTTTGAAAAAGAAACCAGATTTAGTGATAAAATAAAAATGAGTTTAGGGTTAGGATTAGTTAATTCAATAACCCTAAACTCTAAATTTTTTTACAAGAACAAACAAATGTTCTTTACATTATTTTGCAAATTTGCTATAATGGACCTAAGTTACATGTAGGAAATAGTCGATTTGTTTTTGAGAAATAAACTTTTAATGCTGTCTAGCTCCGAGCGCTCTTCGTTTTTCTTATTACTGAATGCCTTAGTATTAATATGTAAAAACTATTTTCTTGAATTAATCTAGAAAATATGGTTAAAATAATAATTGCAATTATGTTTTTATTCATAAAATAGAAGTTTTATATAAGACTGTATTGGTGCGATCGTCGTTCTTTTCTCTGTCTTCTAATAGTGAATCTGAACCTCAGTTTTATCTTCATTTAGTCAATCCTTTCAAGATTTCATTTCCAACTCAAGTAAAAACTTACCATTTTATCTTAGTTCTTTCAGTGTTTGCTCTGAAAGTTCATTTCATACGTTAAGAACGTAGGAGATTTCATTTAATAGTATAAAAAATTTTATGTATTAATGAACTTTTGTCCACAGAATCTGGACAGTTTAAGTGAATTCGGCGCGCTGCGCTCTAAAGGTTAGTTTTAAAAAAATTTTAAAGAAGAAGTGGTGTAAACGATGGGAGTAAATTTAGCTGAATTAGAAAATATGAAGCTACGCGAATTATATGAGTTAGCAAAGCAATATAAAGTGTCTTACTACAGTAAATTAACAAAAAAAGAATTAATTTTTGCAATCTTAAAAGGACAAGCAGAAGAAGACGGATTAATGTTTATGGAAGGAATACTAGATATTGTTTCGGCTGAGGGGTTTGGCTTTTTAAGACCGATTAACTATTTACCTAGTTCAGAAGATATTTATATTTCCGCCTCGCAAATCCGCAAATTTGAATTAAGAAACGGCGATAAAGTTTCCGGGAAAGTTCGAAAACCAAAAGAAAACGAACGCTTTTATGGACTACTTCATGTAGAAGCAGTGAATGGTGATGACCCAGATACAGCGAAGAATCGTCCTCATTTTCCAGCACTAACTCCTTTATATCCGGAAAAAAGAATTAATTTAGAAGTTGCTCAAGGAAAGATTTCAACACGAATTATTGACATGATCTCTCCAGTCGGATTTGGTCAACGGGGGTTAATTGTTGCTCCACCAAAAGCCGGGAAAACGCTTTTGTTAAAAGAGATTGCCAATAGTATTACGGTAAATCATCCTGAATCTGAGTTGATTGTCCTTTTAATCGATGAGCGTCCAGAGGAAGTTACCGATATCGAACGTTCTGTTAATGCGGAAGTAGTTAGTTCGACATTTGATGAAGTACCTGAAAACCATATTAAAGTTGCCGAGCTTGTTCTTGAAAGAGCAATGCGTTTGGTTGAATCGAAAAAAGATGTCATTATTTTAATGGATAGTATTACACGTCTAGCTCGTGCCTACAATTTAGTTGTTCCTCCAAGTGGTAGAACATTATCTGGAGGGATTGATCCTGCTGCGTTTCATCGTCCTAAACGCTTTTTTGGAGCTGCAAGAAATATTGAAGAAGGTGGAAGCTTAACAATTTTAGCAACCGCGCTAATTGATACAGGTTCCCGTATGGATGATGTGATTTATGAGGAATTTAAAGGGACTGGAAATATGGAATTACATCTTGACCGTAAACTTGCAGAAAGACGAATCTTCCCGGCAATTGATATTTTACGTTCCGGTACGAGACGTGAAGAACTACTTTTACCGAAAGATCAGCTTGAAAACTTATGGGCAATTCGCAAAACGATGAAAGATTCATCTGAATACATTGATCATTTTATTCGCAAGATTAGATCAACGAAATCAAATGAAGATTTCTTTGCGGCGATTGAAGAAGAAAAAGCAGGCCGAAAAGTCCGCAATTAATTGTAAAACAAGTTAGCAAATCCAATCTTAAATAAAATACAGTTGCAAAATTATTTTTAAGTTGATATAATTTCGTCATGTGTGAAAAAGGTGATATGGAAGTACGCCTTTAATTTAACTCTGTTTCGAAGAGATTCAGGGCATAAAGGAGATGAAACGAATGAAACCGGAAATCCATCCTAAATATCAAAAAGTTGTATTTAAGGATACAAGTACAGGTTTTATGTTCTTAAGTGGCTCAACTAAGTACTCTAATGAGACTATTGAGTGGGAAGACGGCAAAACTTATCCACTAATCAACGTGGAAATTAGTTCTGACTCTCATCCATTCTACACAGGTCGTCAGAAGTTTGCTGACGCTGGTGGACGTGTGGATCGCTTTAAGAAGAAATACAACCTTAAGTAAGCAACAAATAAGAAAACAGGCGGGTACTTTTTACTCGCTTGTTTTTTATTTGAAAGATAAGAAAGTATAAAGTTTTTGAACTTTGAATACTGTCTAGCTCCGAGCGCTCTGCGCTTTTCTTATTAAGAATAATGTCATAACCTAATGCAAATAATAATTAAAATAAAGAAATTATTTTTTCTAGACTGGATACACTAATAGTAGGAGGTGTTTCCGATGAAAAAATGGTTTATTTTATTATTGCTTGCCTTCATGGTTATTGGCTGTTCACCAATAAATCCCCCTGAAGCAGAACAACAATCACAAGCAGATACAGATAATATCGTATATGACCTCTTAGGACCTGGTCCAATCAATTATGGTGTCATCCGAGATGAGTACAGTGTGATCGAGGATGAGCAAAATGAAATTCAGTTTGATGGAATGATGAATCATAGTCCAACCTTTAAAACGTTAAATCGCCACCGTGATGATTTAGGTGATAATGAGGAGAAGATCCGTTCGATCCTTCTTCAAGAGGAAGGTGTACGTCCTAGTGCAATTTTTATTATTGGGAAAGATATTTGGGTCAATGTTACTTTAGTAACAGCTAATATAAAAGAACGTGAACAAAAGCAAATTCAACTACAACAGTTGCTTTCACAGGCAATGCAAGAATATAACATTCATTTGCGGGTGAATGAAAAGAAGTGAACTCCATTTGGGTTCACTTTTCTATTTTTTTGAAAGATAAGTATATAATTTTTGAACTTTGTAAGATGTCTAGCTCCGAGCGCCAGCGGCTCGAGGTCAAATAACCTGTCAGATAAAAAGTGAAAAAGCACACTTTTTCCTGCCAGAACATTTGCTTGTCGCCGCTAGGCGGGCGCTCTCGCTTTTCTTATGTTAATCACCTTTGACTATCTAGTGCTCCTATAATATAATTATAATGTTATGCCATAAAAAAGAGGTGAATGAGCATGTTTGATCGATTACAGTCATTAGAAGATCGCTATGAAAGATTAAATGAGCTTTTAAGTGATCCGGACGTTATCAATGATTCAAAAAAGCTCCGTGAGTATTCAAAAGAACAATCGAATTTAACTGATACAGTCCAAGCTTATCGTGAATATAAAGAGGTTGTTACTCAATATAAAGATGCTAGATCAATGCTAGAAGAAAAACTCGATGATGAAATGTACGAAATGGTTAAAATGGAAATTGGTGAACTTGAGGAACAAAAAGAAGAACTTGAAAAAACATTGAAAATTCTTTTGTTACCGAAAGATCCTAATGATGACAAAAACGTAATTGTTGAGATTCGTGGCGCAGCAGGTGGAGATGAAGCAGCTTTATTTGCAGGTGATCTTTATAAAATGTATTCACGTTTTGCTGAAATGCAAGGCTGGAAATCAGAGGTTATTGAGGCAAGCTATACAGAGCTTGGAGGCTATAAAGAAATTATTTTTATGATTAATGGCGCTGGTGCCTATTCTAAGTTGAAGTATGAGAATGGTGCTCACCGTGTTCAGCGGGTTCCAGCAACAGAATCAGGCGGTCGAATCCATACATCAACGGCGACAGTAGCTGTCTTACCAGAAGCAGAAGAAGTTGAATTAGAACTGCATGACAAAGACATTCGTGTCGATACTTTCTGTTCTAGTGGACCGGGTGGACAAAGCGTTAATACAACAATGTCTGCTGTTCGTTTAACACATATTCCAACGGGAACAGTCGTTTCCTGCCAAGATGAGAAATCGCAAATTAAAAACAAAGACAAAGCGATGAAAGTTTTAAGAGCTCGTATTTTTGATAAAATGCAACAAGAGCAACAAGCTGAGTATGCGGAAACGAGAAAATCAGCTGTCGGTACCGGAGACCGATCTGAACGTATTCGTACGTATAACTTCCCGCAAAGTCGTGTGACAGATCACCGAATTGGTTTAACGTTACAAAAATTAGACCAAATTTTACAAGGGAAGCTTGATGAAATTATTGATGCATTAATCGTGGAAGAACAAGCAAATTTAATGCTTCAGGCGGAAGAATAATGAAACAGCAGCCGCTGAAAATTTACGAAGCCCTCCGCTGGGCTTCTTCTTTTTTAACAAAGCATGAGCTCGAACAACCTATCGCTGAAATTTTGTTAATGCATTACCTCACGATTGATCGAACAAAACTGTTGCAAATGTTACAAGAGGAGCTCCCAAGTGAAGTTGAACAAGCGTTTCGAACAGCCTTAATGAAAGTTGCTCAAGGAATTCCTGTCCAACATATTACGAATGTGGAGTATTTCTATGGAAGGCAATTTTCAGTAAATGAAAATGTCTTAATTCCTCGTCCTGAAACAGAGGAGTTAGTTCAAGGTCTTTTACAACGAATTCAAATGTTTTTTCAGCAAAAATCACCGCTTACTGTCGTAGATATTGGCACAGGTAGTGGGGCAATCGCCATCACATTAGCGCTTGAAAATCCGCAGCTAGCTGTCACTTCAATCGATATATCAAGAGCAGCATTAGAAGTGGCTAAAAAGAATGCCAACCATTTAGAGGCCAATGTTCGCTTTCTTGAAGGTGACTTACTGCAACCGCTGATCGAGGAAAAAACAAAAGTCGATGTCGTTGTTTCAAATCCACCCTATATTTCCGAAGCTGATTTTCAATTGTTACCGAAAAATGTCCGTGAGTATGAGCCTACACAAGCCCTAATAGGTGGCAAGACGGGCTATGAACTTTATGAAAAACTAATTGCGCAAATTCCATACGTCTTGCAGAAACAGGGAATAATTGCCTTTGAGGTTGGCGCCGGGCAAAGTAATTATGTAGAAGCGCTTATTAAAGCACAATTTCCAACAGCCCAGACCGAAATTGTTGATGACATCAATGGGAAAGATCGAATGGTCTTTGCTGCTGTTTACTAAAAAAATTTAGAATTTCATTTTACGTTTACTAAAAAGCAGGTTTATAATCTCATCATCCTGTCCACACTGTTACTGTGAAAGGGCGGGGGATGAAAAATGAGAAAAAATTACAAAGTACTAATTTATATAATTACTAGTTTATTAGTTTTAGTGATGAATTGGGAATCGCAACGAAGTGTGTCGGTATCAGCAGCAAACATGATCACCATTCCAAAAGATGCGATTCGTTTAAGAATATTAGCAAATAGCGATTCGCCAAAAGATCAATGGTTAAAGCGTGAAATTCGTGACAAAGTAAATGCCGAAATAACTAAATGGGTAACAGAATTAGATTCGCTTGAAAATGCCAGGGAAACTATTAATTCTAGGCTTGATAAAATTGAAGAAATCGTAGAATCTGAGCTTAGAAGAAATGGTGTGAAAGACCAATTTACCGTTCAGTTTGATGAAGTCCAATTTCCGACGAAGCTATATGGTAATGTTGTTTATCCAGCAGGAATGTATGAAGCAGTCTTGATTACAATTGGAGAAGGCAAAGGCCAAAATTGGTGGTGTGTCCTCTTCCCACCGCTATGTTTTATCGACTTTGCCAATGGCGATGCAGTTGAAAATAACAAACAGCAAGATGAAGAAGTTGAAGTTCGCTTTTTCATTGTTGACCTTTTCCAATCGATAAAAAATTGGTTTGCATAAAACAAAATAACAGTGCTTAAGGTGATATTCATTTACCTTCCTACATAAGATGGAAGTACAAGCTATTGTAGGAGGGGGAAAATGGGAATCATAATAAGGATAGCGGCAAAAAAAGATTTGTTGCCAATTCAACACTTATTAGCAAAGGCTAATTTGTCAGAGCGCGGGATTGAACGAAATATTGAGAACTTTCTTGTTGTTGAAGACCAACACAAAAAAATAATTGGAACTGTAGGGATTGAACCAATTGAAAATGATGGTTTATTACGCTCACTAGTATTTTTATCAGAAAACTGGAATGCCAAAATTGGCTTGAATTTTATTGAATTAGCCGTTGCTTATGGAAAACAAAGAGGGTATAACACACTTTTCTTATTAACAAATGCATCTTTGCCTTTCTTTGAGTATATTGGCTTCCGCGCGCTTGAAGAAACAGAAATTCCCGAGCATCTAAAAGCGTCGGATCATTTTTCTCAAGTGGTTGAAGGTGTGACAAAGATTATGGCGTTATCAACATCAAGAAATAATGTGGACAAACTACTTTGAATAAAGTAAATTTAGAAACATAATGCGAAGATACCATATAAAATTATCAACAGGTTATCCACAGTCGGTGGATAACTATTTTTGTACGTTTAGCAAAGATGTTTATTCGATGTCGTGAAAAATTTTACGTTGTAAATAGATGTGCAAATCCCCTAAAGGTGCAATAAAAATCAGTTTTTCTAATACGAATAATTTAAGGAGTTTTTTTCATGAGGTGTAAAGAAACAAAACGCTGGACTGTTAACAAAATAAATAACAGCCATTTAACTTATCCACAAGTTCGTGAAGCGGCAATGTGGATAAGAGCAAACGAAGTAGTTGCGTTTCCAACGGAAACAGTATACGGCTTAGGTGCCAATGCTTATTCAGAGGCAGCAGTAGCAAAAATCTTTCAAGCCAAAGGTAGACCTAACGATAATCCATTAATTGTCCACATTGCAAATCTAGAACAATTAAACAAGCTTGTGAAAGAAATTCCCGATCATGCACAGGCGCTAATGAAAGCATTTTGGCCAGGTCCGTTAACAATTATTTTTCCAAAAGGAGAAGGAATTGCCGAAAATGTAACTGCAGGGTTATCCACAGTTGCTGTTCGGATGCCGGATCATCCGGTGGCATTATCCTTAATAAATGAAGCGAAACTTCCGCTTGCTGCGCCAAGTGCCAATATTTCTGGAAAACCAAGTCCAACAACAGCCGATCACGTTTACGAGGATCTTAATGGAAAAATTATTGGGATTGTCGATGCTGGAGCAACTGGAGTTGGCGTTGAATCAACGGTTATTGATTGTACGAGTGCTATTCCGATGATTTTGCGCCCCGGTGGAGTGACACAAGAGCAGCTTGAAAAGGTCATTGGACCGGTGTTGATTGATCCAGCTCTTGTAGAGGAAGGACAAGCCCCTAAATCCCCTGGTATTAAATACAAACATTATGCACCTAAGGCAAAGTTAATTTTAGTTGCTGGAAGTCCAACATTTTTACAAAACCAAGTGGTTCAAGCAAGAGAAGAGGGGCAAAAAGTTGGCGTTCTTACGACAGTTGAAAATATAGCAGCTTATCAAGCTGAAGTTGTCTTACCATGCGGATCGAAACATAATTTAACAACAATAGCACAACAACTTTATGAAGTACTAAGAAAATTTGACCAGTACGACCTTGATGTTATTTATAGTGAAATATTTTCAGAAGAAGGTATTGGTAAAGCAATCATGAATCGACTCGTCAAAGCAGCAGGCGGTAAGGTGGTTGTAGAGGAAACATAATTTTGACTAGTATGGGATTGAAAAAAGCAAAAGAAAAAAACTTATGAATTCACATTTTTCATTAGTAATGACAAATAAATTCCTTAGGACGTGCATATGGTAGAGTAGCATGTACTAGGGGGAGATCTTTTGTTTAGCGAACTGTTGACAATTGGGATTATGGCTTTTGCTTTAGGTATGGATGCATTCTCCTTGGCCATTGGTATGGGTATGCTTGGGTTGCGTTATAAACATATTTTTAAAATTGGTGTTACCATTGGTATTTTCCATGTTGTTATGCCTTTTTTGGGGATGATCATTGGAAAGTTTTTAACCCAATATTTTGGCATGATTGCGATTTTTATTGGAGGGGGACTGTTAGTTGTTCTCGGTGTTCAAATGATTTACTCTGCCCTTTTTACAAATGATCGTGAAAGTAGTGTTCTGCATCCAACTGGTATTGGCTTAATCTTGTTTGCTTTAAGTGTAAGCATCGACAGTTTTTCGGTTGGCTTAAGTCTAGGGATGATTGGCGCAAAAACAATTATCACTTTATTAAGTTTTGGTTTAATAAGTATGAATTTATCTTGGCTCGGTCTGATTATCGGTAAGAAAGTTCAAGGGTACATTGGAGTGTATGGCGAGCTATTAGGAGGATGTATTTTATTAGGCTTTGGCTTGAAACTTTTAATGCCAATTTAACGAAATTTAGAAGTGTAATTCCCATATTTATGATAAACTATAAATGTTAACTGCAAATATATGCTGTTAACATTTTTTCATACATTCTTAATAAAATTAATTATTAATTTTAAATATTTGTTCAAATCTTAATAAGAAAAAATATGATAAAATCGGGTAATGGACTATTAACCGATTAGAAGGGAAGTGAGGCACATGCAAAAATTCCTCTTTGTCTGTACAGGTAATACATGTAGAAGCCCCCTTGCACAAGCTCTTTTAAAAGCAAAACGTCCTGACATTGAGGTAAAGTCAGCTGGTGTTAATGCATTACCAGGAATGGATGCTTCGGAAGGAACTTTAGAGGTATTGAAGGAAAAAGGAATTACGTTTGAGCATTCTACAAATCTTGTCAGTGATGAGTTAATGAAATGGGCGGATATCATTTTAACTTTAACTCAAAGTCATAAAGAAACGCTAATTAAACAATTTCCCGTTTTTGTCGATAAAATACATACATTAAAAGAATTTGCTTTTGAAAAGGAATTAGAAGATACTCATCAATTGCTCCAACACCATTATGCTCAGTTGGAGCTTAAGCAAGCCCAATTTCTCCAAACACATAAAGCAGAAATTGAACAGCTCAATAAACAAGGGGATTTAGAGTCACAACAACAACTAGAAAAGCTGTCCAATAAACTGCAGGAATTATTAAAAGAAGATCAAGTAGAAATTACAAAACTTGAAAAAAAGATGCCTTCTTTAGATATTTCAGATCCATTTGGAGGCTCTGTAGAAGTTTATAGAAAAATCGCTGGTGAAATTGAAAAAGCAATTGAACTTATTTTAAAAAAGCTATAACCGTTAAGAAAATAGACTAAAGTTAGCAAAATGTAGAACTCGTATTTAAACTTATTTTTAGAAAAGCGGGGGGCACACTAAATGTATGAGAAGAAGAAATACAAATTTAGTCTACGAAAAAAGATGGTCGTCGGCATTTCCTCGGTTGCAATAGTTACATATGCAATAAGTGCTTTTTTTATCTTTTACTTAAGTGAAGTTTTAGGGGTTAGATTAGGTGTTAACAAAGATATTTTTACAATCATAACTTTAATATTAGGGGTTATGTGGTGTGCCATTCTCGGTTTTATTGCTGCAGGTTTAATCACAAAACCATTAAAAAAGCTAGAAGAAGCAACACGTAAAGTGGCAAATGGGGACATCAGAGTGAATGTGGAAGTAACAAAGTCTGATGATGAAATCCGTGCTTTAGGACTAGCCTACCAGGACATGGTCCAAAATTTACGCGAAATGGTTGCTGATATTGGGACCAATTTTCAATTAACAAATGAAAAGGTAAGCAATATTAAATGTGCTTCCCAAGAAGCGGCTCATCAAGCGGAAAACATCGGTCGAACAATCGATGAAATTGCCGTTGGGGCTGAAAATTCGGCAACGTCTATTCAAAGCACATCTGAATCAATGGAAGATGTTTCAAGATTTGCTGAACAAGTCCAAGAGCGTGCTGATGTTTCGAAAGCGTTGTCAGTAGAGATGGTCGAAACGTTAGAAGAAAGTAAACAAGTCATACATTCACTGGTTGCAGGAATTAATCAACTAGCAGATAATAATCAAAATTCATTAAATGCCGTCAGTCGTTTAGAATCCCATGCGAAAAAAGTGGGCGAGATTATCTCTCTTGTTGGTGATATAGCAGAACAAACAAATTTATTGGCATTAAATGCGTCAATTGAAGCAGCTCGTGCTGGTGAACATGGAAAGGGATTTGCAGTTGTTGCTAATGAAGTTCGTAAATTAGCAGATGAAAGTTCAAAAGCTGTTCAAGGTATTTCGCAATTAATAACAAATATTCAAGATGAAGTAACAAATGTTGTTGCCCAAATTTCGAAACAAGTTGAAGTTGCGAATAAAGAAGCACTAAAAGGTGCCCAAACAAATGATGCAATAGCTCAAATGACAAAATCAGTGCATGAAGTGGCTTTAGCTGTTCAAGATATAACAGAACTGATTAATCGACAGTTGCAAGCGATTAGAACGACAACTCGCGAATCCCAAGAGGTGGCAGCAATTGCCGAAGAAACATCGGCAAGTACAGTTGAGGTTTCTCAAGCAACTGAAGAACAAACAGCGGTCATGGAGGAAATTGCGGCAGCAGCAGAAATTTTAGCCTCACAAGCTGTAGAGTTGCAAAAAACGATTGGTAAATTTACAACATAAATTTTTATAAAATAGGTAAGATGTCTAGCTCCGAGCGCCAGTGGCTCTGCGCTTTTCTTACATTGGAGGATAAAAAATGAAAGTTGCAATTGGTTCAGATCATGGTGGAATTAACATTAAAGCAGAAATAAAAAATCTTCTAGAAGAAATGAAGATTGAATATGTGGATGTAGGCTGTAGTTGCGAGGAGTCTGTTGATTATCCAGATTATGCTTTACCTGTTGCCGAGAAAGTAGCTAGTGGCGAATTTGATCGTGGTATTCTCATCTGTGGCACAGGTATTGGCATGAGCATCGCTGCCAATAAAGTAAAAGGAATTCGTTGTGCTCTTGTTCATGATACGTTTAGCGCTAAAGCAACGCGTGAACATAACGATAGTAACATTTTAGCAATGGGGGAACGAGTGATTGGCCCAGGGTTAGCTCGTGATATTGCAAAAATTTGGTTACAAACTGAGTTTGAAGGCGGGCGACATACTCGTCGAATTGAGAAAATTACACAACTCGAAAAATAATTCCCTTTAAATCCATCAGATTGGAGCAAAAACTCTGTCTGATGGATATTCTATATGTAATGATAAGTTTACAGTTGTGTTCTACCAATACTTTATGTTATTGCCCAAGAAATTTTACTAGTGATATCTCAATGTTCATTTTTAAAATGATAAAAAGTTGGTGGTTAAGTTGGAATTTACAACAGAAATTTATAATCAGGTTACAGAAGCCCTTAATGATTTAGAAAAAAAAATGCTTTTTACTGCTGAACATATTTTAGTGGTCGGTACGAGTACAAGTGAAGTTATTGGGCAACAGATTGGGACTAATGGGTCAAATGATGTTGCGCAAGCTATTTTTGCAGCGTTGTTAGCATTTCATAAAAAAACAGGTGTTCAATTGGCCTTTCAATGTTGCGAACATTTGAATCGGGCGCTAGTTATTGAAAAAAAAATCCAAAGACACTATAATTTAGAACAAGTGTCGGTACTCCCCGTTCCGAAAGCAGGTGGATCGATGGCTGCTTATGCTTATAATCAATTCGATCAACCAGTAGTTGTCGAATATATTAAAGCAGATGCGGGAATAGATATTGGTGATACGTTAATTGGGATGCACTTAAAACATGTTGCTGTACCTGTCAGAAGCCAAGTAAAAATGATTGGACAGGCCCATTTAACACTAGCGATAACAAGACCTAAATTAATCGGTGGATCAAGGGCGGTTTATCAATCGTCCAAGGAATTAGGAAAATGTGATTAAAAGGCTAGTTTAGTGGTGTAAAAACGACCACTTTCTAAAAAAAAATATAGTTCTCAACATAATATGTGTTAAAATAGTGAACGTTATATTACTTTGATGATGTAGTGTATGGAAGGAGATTGTAAAATGGAAAAGTTAAAGCAACAAGATGCAAAACTTTATGAAGCAATACAAAATGAATTATCAAGACAACGCGATAAAATTGAATTAATTGCATCGGAGAATTTTGTAAGTGAAGCGGTAATGGAAGCACAAGGTTCTGTGCTGACAAATAAATATGCAGAAGGATATCCTAACAAACGTTATTACGGTGGGTGTGAATACGTTGATGTTGTCGAAGACATTGCCCGCGATCGTGCCAAAGAAATTTTTGGTGCGGAGCATGTAAATGTTCAACCACATTCAGGTGCTCAAGCAAATATGGCTGTTTATTTTACAATTTTAAACCATGGTGACACAGTTTTAGGAATGAACTTGTCTCATGGAGGTCACTTAACTCATGGAAGTCCGGTAAACTTTAGTGGTGTACAATACAATTTCGTGGAATATGGTGTAGATGAAGTTGATCATCGTATCAACTATGAAGATGTGCTTGAAAAAGCAAGAGTACATAAACCGAAACTAATTGTTGCTGGGGCAAGTGCTTATCCACGAGCAATTGATTTTAAAAAATTCCGTGAAATTGCTGATGAAGTAGGCGCTTATTTAATGGTTGATATGGCGCATATTGCAGGTCTTGTTGCTACAGGCGAACATGAAAATCCAGTTCCATATGCAGATTTTGTTACAACAACTACACACAAAACACTTCGTGGTCCTCGTGGTGGGATGATTTTGTGTAAAGAAGAATGGGCAAAGCAAATTGATAAGGCAATCTTCCCAGGAATTCAAGGTGGACCTTTAATGCATGTAATTGCTGCCAAAGCAGTTGCTTTAGGAGAAGCTCTTCAACCTGAATTTAAGCAATATGGTCAACAAATTGTTGCCAATGCTAATCGTTTAGCTTCAAAGCTTGTTGCTGAAGGGATTAACCTCGTTTCAGGTGGAACGGATAACCATTTAGTTCTACTTGATTTACGTAGTTTAAATTTAACAGGTAAAGTTGCTGAAGCAGCTTTAGATGAAGTTGGAATCACAACAAATAAGAATACAATTCCATTCGATCCTCAAAGCCCATTTGTTACAAGTGGTGTGCGAATTGGTGCGGCTGCGGTAACATCTCGTGGTTTAGGGCTAGAAGATATGGACGAAATTGGGGCAATTATCGCATTAACATTGAAAAACATTGACAATGAAGAAAAGCTTGCAGAAGCGAGAGCACGCGTAACAGCTTTAATGAATAAGTACCCAATGTATCCAAATTTATAATTAATTTAAAGCACAAAGCGAGTTCTTTGTGCTTTTTTTCTTGAAGTAAGCCACATTTTTAGGTAAAATCTTCAAGAAGCAGCATATTGTCTAGCTACGAGCCGCTAGGCGTGCGCTCTGTGCTTTTCTTGTACGTTAAGAAAGTATAAATTTTTAGCATAGATGTTAATTCGACGTATCGAAAAATTTTAGGTCCTAAGCATAAGTGCAACTAAGGCTCAGCCCGAGTTTTCTTTATATATAACCCTAAAGAATAGGAGTGTATATCATCGATGAGTAAAGTATTTGTTTTTGACCACCCATTAATCCAACATAAGTTAACGTATATTCGCGATAAACATACTGGTACAAAAGAGTTTCGGGAATTAATTGACGAGGTTGCTGCATTAATGGCGTTTGAAATTACTCGCGATCTCCCGCTTAAAGAGGTTACAATTGAAACACCCGTTGGGTTAGCAAAATCAAACAAAATTGCTGGCAAAAAATTAGGTTTAGTTCCTATTTTACGAGCCGGGTTAGGAATGGTTGATGGAATTTTGAAGTTAATTCCAGCGGCCAAAGTTGGTCATATTGGCTTATATCGTGATCCAGCAACCTTAAAACCAGTTGAGTATTATGTTAAACTGCCGTCAGATATTAAAGAGCGTGATTTTATCGTGATCGACCCAATGCTTGCTACAGGTGGTTCAGCAGCTGAAGCGATTTACTCATTAAAAAAACGCGGAGCTAAAAACATTAAATTAATGTGTTTAATTGCTGCTCCTGAAGGGGTAGAAGTAGTACAAAAAGCCCATCCAGATGTCGATATTTTCTTAGCAGCTATGGATGAGAAACTAAATGAAAAAGGCTACATTGTACCAGGATTGGGTGACGCTGGCGATAGACTATTTGGAACAAAATAAAGTTTAGAGGGTAGATTGGTGACATTTGGTGATACGGGTCTTTACTTTAGTTGCTAAAAGCTATGGCTTAGCCCCGCTGATCTACCTAGAAATTCTAGATGAAAAGGAGATTAATATGGATCATCAAAAAATTAAAGTAATGACGATTTTTGGTACTCGTCCTGAGGCAATCAAGATGTGTCCATTAGTGTTAGAATTAAACAAATACCCTGAACATATCGAATCGATTGTCACAGTTACCGGTCAACACCGTGAAATGCTCGATCAAGTATTATCTGTTTTTGATGTAAAGCCTGATTATGATTTAAATATTATGAAGGCTCGGCAAACATTAGTTGATGTTACGGTCAACGTGTTGCAAGGGTTAGAACAAGTAATGGCCGATGTTAAACCTGATATCGTACTTGTTCATGGTGATACAACGACAACATTTGTCGCTAGTCTTGCGGCTTACTATCAGCAAATTGCAATTGGACATGTAGAAGCAGGGCTTCGAACATGGAATAAATATTCACCATTTCCTGAAGAAATGAATCGGCAATTAACAGGTGTGCTCGCTGATCTTCATTTTGCTCCAACAGAAAAATCAGCAAACAATTTGCTTGCAGAAAATAAAGCTGCAAATTCAATTTACATAACAGGCAATACAGCAATTGATGCCTTAAAAACAACAGTTTCCGAAAATTATCAACATGAAGTATTAGAAAAATTAGGTGAAGATCGACTACTTTTGTTAACCGCACATCGTCGTGAAAATTTAGGTGAACCGATGCGTAACATGTTCCGCGCAATAAAACGACTAGTATCAGAACACTCTGATTTACAAGTTGTTTATCCGGTTCATTTAAACCCAGTTGTCCGTGAATTAGCCGCTGAGGAATTAGGAAATGATTCGCGAATTCATTTAATAGAGCCATTAGGAGTATTAGACTTCCATAACTTTGCGGCTAGAGCACATATTATTCTTACGGATTCTGGTGGAGTACAAGAAGAAGCTCCTTCATTAGGAGTCCCAGTTCTTGTTTTGCGAGATACAACCGAACGACCAGAAGGAATTGAAGCGGGAACGCTTAAACTAGCCGGAACGAATGAAGAGACGATTTATCAGCTTGCAAAGCAGTTATTAATAGATGAAGAAGCCTATAAAGAAATGGCTAAAGCTTCAAATCCATACGGAGATGGTTTTGCTTCCCTGCGGATTGTTGAAGCAATTCTCCATTATTTTGCTAAAGGAGATAAACCAGAGCCTTTTAGAGTGTAAAATTATGTTGCTAATAAGGTCGTTATATAAATAATAAATTAAGCTGATACATCACTTTAGGTGTATCAGCTTTTTTCTTCTCCTCACTCAATTTAATTCGCATTTTTTTTCGTAATTAGCGCATGCTAAAAAATGCTAGTCATTATAAGGAGGAAAGTGGGTTAACATGAAAAAAATTAGTTTGTTAACATTCATTTTCACACTTGGCTTTATCACAACGAGTCTTGCGGCAACTTTTCCGGAACGTCCCCCACTCAATCAAGGATTTGATGCTAAAGAAGAGACGATTGTGATTGTCGAAGTCGATGGGGATCTAAATGAAGTGCTATCGCAAATTAAGAAGCAGCTTCCAAATAGCAGACTGCGAAAAAGTTTTAATACGTTATTTACTGGTTTTTCACTTCAACTTAAAAAACAAGATATTGCCCTCCTAAAAGCGATGACAGGGATTAAACGTGTTGATCCACTAAGAACTTATGCTGTAACCATTGATGAAAGTGTTCCGTTTATCGGAGGAAATCAAATTCGCGGTAAGCTAGATCACAAAGGACAACGTTTAACAGGCAAAGGTATAAAGATTGCAGTGATTGATACTGGAATTGACTACGAACATCCAGATTTAAAAGCAAATTACCGAGGTGGTTATGATGTGATTGATCATGATAACGATCCAATGGAGACAACGAAAGAGCAGGGGCTTTCAACACTTCACGGTACTCATGTCGCTGGAATTATTGCCGCTAACGGAAAAATCCAAGGTGTTGCTCCCGAAGCAGAAATTCACGCATACAGAGCACTTGGACCAGGCGGAAAAGGAACAACCGAACAAGTCATTGAAGCAATTGAGAAAGCAGTTTCTGATGGTGTTGATATTATTAATTTGTCGTTAGGTAATACCGTAAATGGTCCAGATTGGCCAACGAGTCTAGCTTTAGACAAAGCGGTTGAAAAAGGGATAATTGCTGTAACTTCGAACGGAAATAGTGGTCCGAATATGTGGACAGTAGGCTCACCGGGAACTTCTCTAAAAGCGATTTCCGTAGGAGCTTCCACACCACCACTAAAAGTTCCTTATTTAACGTTTGGAAACGTAACGAAAGAAATGGCCATTAACATAATGGTAGGATCAAAACCGTGGACTTTTAAAAAAGATTATTTAATTAAAGAAGTTGGTCTTGGTCAAGAAGAGGATATGGTAGATGTAAAAAATAAAATTGTTCTGGTTAAACGAGGTGTTATCCCTTTTGTTCAAAAGGCATTAAATGCAAAAAATGCCGGAGCGCTTGGCGTAATTATTTACAATAATACTCCTGGTCAGTTTTTTGGAATGATGGAAACACAAGTGGATATTCCAGTCGTTTCAATTTCTAAAGAATCTGGTAATTGGCTCAAGGGTCAATTAGCTGCAAACGAGAAAAATTACATTCAAACGATTTATCGAAAAGAAGAAGATCAAATTGCACCTTTTAGTTCAAGGGGGCCAGTTACGCATACATGGGGAGTAAAGCCAGATATTGTTGCCCCTGGTGTGGCTATTGATAGCACAATTCCAAACGGCTATTTAGATTTAAATGGAACGAGTATGGCAGCACCACACATTGCTGGAGCCGCGGCTTTAATTATGCAAGCACATCCTGATTGGAGTCCAGAAGAAGTAAAAGCAGCGATCATGAACTCGGCAAAGCCACTGCATGACAAAACTGGCAAACGATATTCACCTCATGAACAAGGCACAGGTCGAATTCAAATTGAGAAGGCAATCCAATCAGAAACACTTGTTTCTCCTGGAACAATTGCCTTTGGTAAATGGACAAGAGAGCAACAAAGACAAACAAAAGAAATTGAAATTACAATTAAAAATACGTCAACTAAAACAAAGACATTTCACGTAAAACCTCCATTTATCGTTCTAGATGGAATCCAATGGAAAGTACCATTTGCTATTACCTTAAAACCAAATCAGGCCAAAGTTGTTCCAATTGCCATTGATATTTTGCCAAATATGCTTCAAGCGGGAATTCACTACGGTGAATTTCAAGTTGAAGGAGGCAAAGAACCGATTCGCGTTCCTTACATTTTTTTTATTGAAGAGCCAAATTATCCTAGAGTAATGGCTTTTTCGTTTGAATTTGGTGATGAACAAGGGAAATATCGTTATGAAATGTACTTGCCAGGCGGGGCAGAAGAAGTCGGAATCGCGCTTTATGATCCTGACACCTTCCAATTTATTAAGTATTTGGATGTGAAGGAAAATGTTGATCGAGGTCTCTTGGCAGTAGAGATAGATGAACTGCAACTCGAAGAAGGTCT
The DNA here is from genome assembly GCA_036676095.1 of Anaerobacillus sp. Lineage (GTDB taxonomy): Bacteria > Bacillota > Bacilli > Bacillales > Anaerobacillaceae > Anaerobacillus. The sequence continues at coordinate 96,446 of JAKFDP010000076.1, forward strand.
TTATAAAACACTTGTTTATGCAAAAAAAAATGGCAAAGAGGACCTAATCGAAACGATGATTTATATTGGTGAAAATAATAAGGTGAAATTCGGAAATGAAATAAATAATCGAGATTATGTTACATTTTAAATTTCTTATGAGCGAACATTTTGTAACTTTATGAGAAATATGTGAACAATTTATGAACGAATTGTGAAGAGGAAAACAAGAATTTATCGCGTGTTCATTGGTTTGTCAAAAATTCTTACACAATATCCCTAGCATAAATGCTGTTAATATATAATTTTAATTTTCAAAATTCGTTGACAGATGTCTGACCCCTATTGTACGATTACTATGACAATGATAGGGTTTACATTTAATAACTCTGCAATAAAGCGTGTTTGGTTATACATAACAGTTCAATTTTAAATTATGAATTTTGAATGTTTACTATTGCAAAAAGTGACCTTTTGAGTATTCCGATCACTAATTCACAGTTCTTAATTTTTTAGAGGTGTCTATGCAAAATCATGAACGCTTTAGACAAACGATGCGGTCACTAGCTTTGATGTCAACAATTAGTTCTTACTTATTAGGCTCAATCCTAGTAGGTATTTTCGGTGGTAGATGGCTTGACCGTTATTTTGGCATGAATTCATTGTTTCTTATTATAGGCTTATTTTTAGGAATTGGAACTGGAGTTTACGGTGTGATAATAGCCGTAAAACAATTTTTTACTATTCATGATTAATGATAGTAGCAGGAAATAAGAGCTTTATATGGGGCCTGGGTTTTTCTAAGGAGAAGGGTAACAATGAAAGACTATATTACATTAACGAAGCAATATACATTGTATTCAACTAGTTTAATTATCCTATTTCTTATTTTAGCGTTGATCACTTCTTACAAAACAATTTTTCTTGGGTTATTTTTAGGTTCTATTCCAAGTCTCGGCAATTTGTGGAGTACTTATTATCAAGTGAAGAGGATAGGTGAGTCACTTGATGTTGGACGAGCCAAAATTTCATTAGGGACACTTTTTCGGTTTGCCCTTACTCTCGGGGCTATTTATATTGCGGTCCGACACCCCGATACATTCCACTTTGCAAGTGTGGTCATAGGTTTAATGCTAACCTATATCATCATATTAATAAACTCATTATTTCAATTAAAACATCTGTAAAAAGAAAAGAGGTGAAATAAACTTGGAAGCAAAATCTCCAGTAATTAAAGATTTGTATGGAATCTCGGGCTTACACGTAAACCTCTCGAGTATGTTAATGACAACAGTAGCAGCAGCAATTGTCTTTTTCGTTTGTTTTTTTATGTCTAGAAGAATACAAATGAAGCCAACAGGTGCTCAAAATATGTTAGAGTGGCTTGTTGATTTCGTCAAAAACATCATTGATAATAATATGGATTGGAAAGTCGGAAAAAACTTTATCATGTTAGGAATTACCATGCTTTTATATGTCTTTGTTTCAAACATGCTAGGAGTTCCACTTGAAATTGCAACGCATGAACACGTCGTTTGGTGGAAATCACCAACCTCTGATCCGTTAATCACATTATCTCTTGCAGCAATGGTTATTCTCTTAACTCATTATTATGGAATTAAAATTAAAGGGTTTAAAGAATATGGAAAAGATTTTTTCCGTCCAGTACCATTTTTATTCCCTTTTAAAATTATTGAGGAATTTTCCAACACGCTAACTCTTGGAATGCGTCTTTTCGGTAACATTTATGCAAAAGAGGTATTAATGGTTATGCTTGTTGGCCTTGGTAAAAAATCAATCCTTCTAGCAATAGGGGTTGCATTTCCATTAATTGTTTGGCAAGGCTTCAGTATATTCATCGGTTCACTTCAAGCATTCATTTTCTGTATGCTAACGATGGTATACATTTCACATAAAGTTAGTGAAGATCATTAATTTTTTTGAAATTGTTTAATATTTTGTCCTGATTTGATTAGGGCGTAATCATTAATAAAAAATTAAATTTTTTATATTTTAAAGGAGGATTTTTTCATGGTATTTTTAGCAACGGCAATCGTAGCAGGTTTAGCAGCAATCGCAGGAGCAATTGGGGTAGCATTGATCATTAAAGCTACAATCGAAGGTGTAACTCGTCAACCAGAAATTAAAGGTTCTTTACAAACACTTATGTTCATCGGGGTACCACTTGCAGAGGCTCTTCCAATCCTTGGAATTGTTATCGCGTTCTTAATCTTAGGTAATGCTTAATTTCTGATTTTATTCAATAATGGCGGAGAACGTAATTAAACAATCTTCGCCATTCCTTATGTAAGACTCGATGAAGGAGGAGAATGTTTTGTTTGAAGGTGTAGCATGGATTAATGCGCTTTATCAATTAGTAGTATTCTTTGTTCTTCTTATGTTACTAAAGAAGTACGCTTTTGGTCCAATTATTGCAATGATGCAAAAGCGTGAGGAACATATTGCTAATCAAATTACTACAGCAGAAAAAAATCGTAAAGATTCAGAGAAATATTTAGCCGAACAAAAAGATGCAATTCAACAAGCACGTACTGAAGCACAAAGTATCATTGCTAACGCAAAGAAACTTTCAGAGCAACAAACAGAAGAGATGTTAACACAAGCAAAAGCAGAAGCTGAAAGAGTCAAAGAAGTTGCCTTAGCAGAAATTAAACGAGAAAAAGAGCAAGCAGTATCAGCTTTACGTGAACAAGTTGCCTCTCTATCTATATTAGTTGCAACAAAGGTAATTGAGAAAGAACTTGATGAGAAGGCACAGGCGAAGCTTATTGAAGACTACCTTAAAGAAGTAGGCGAAGAGCTATGAAACAAGACCAAGTTGCCAAGCGTTACGCGATCGCTGTTTATGAACTAGCAAAAGCAGAAAATGCTGTAGCACAAATGACAGAAGAGTTAAAGCTTGTTAGTGAAGTTGTCGCAAATACAAATCTATTTGAATCATTCTTTAATCATCCAAAAGTAACACGGGACGATAAAAAGAAGCTTGTAAAAGCAAGCTTTCAAGAGAAAATTAGTGATACTTTGTTAAAAACAATGTACCTGCTCATAGACAAAAAACGTGAGGGGATTCTTTTTAAAATGGTAGAAGAATTTCTAAAAATAACTAACAAAGAGCAAGGGACAGCTGAAGCAAAAGTATACACTGTTAAACCACTTACAGATGCTGAGAAAATCGCTTTTGAAGCTACTTTTTCTAAAGTTTCTGGAAGTGCTAAACTTACCATTACTAATATTGTTGATCCTGAATTAATCGGTGGATTTAAAGTTAGGATTGGTGATCGGATTTATGATGGAAGCGTTTTAAGCCAACTTCGACGCATTGAACGTCGTATGATTTCTGCAAACGTTAGTAGATAGGGGTGAAGGATATGAGCATCAAAGCTGATGAAATTAGCTTACTTATAAAAAAGCAAATTGAAGACTATCAGTCTGAAGTTGAAATTAACGATGTCGGTACCGTTATCCAAGTTGGGGATGGTATCGCACTTGCCCATGGATTAGAAAATGTTATGTCTGGTGAGCTGCTTGAATTTTCTAATGGAGTTATGGGTATGGCTCAAAACCTTGAGGAAAATGCTGTAGGGATTATCATTCTTGGACCTTACACAGATATTCGTGAAGGTGATGAAGTTAAACGTACAGGTCGTATCATGGAGGTTCCTGTAGGTGAAGCTCTTCTTGGTCGGGTTGTTAACTCATTAGGTCAACCAGTAGATGGTTTAGGACCAATTGCGACAACTGAGACTCGTCCAGTTGAATTCAATGCACCTGGTGTAATGGATCGTAAATCAGTTCATGAGCCACTGCAAACGGGGATTAAAGCAATTGACTCCTTAATTCCAATTGGCCGTGGTCAACGTGAGTTAATTATCGGAGACCGTCAAACAGGGAAAACGGCAATTGCGATCGATACAATTATTAACCAAAAAAATGAAAATATGATTTGTATTTACGTGGCGATTGGACAAAAAGAATCAACAGTTGCCGGTGTTGTTGAAACACTACGTCAATATGGTGCACTTGATTATACAATCGTTGTTACAGCGAGTGCTTCACAACCAGCACCATTATTATTCTTAGCACCTTATGCTGGGGTATCAATGGGTGAGCACTTTATGTACCAAGGGAAGCACGTTTTAGTTATTTATGATGACTTAACAAAACAAGCATCAGCTTATCGTGAGCTTTCATTATTACTACGTCGTCCTCCAGGACGGGAAGCTTATCCAGGGGATGTATTCTACTTACACTCACGCTTACTTGAGCGTGCAGCGAAGTTAAGTGATGCTAAAGGTGGCGGTTCATTAACTGCTCTACCATTTATCGAAACACAAGCAGGTGACGTTTCTGCTTACATTCCAACAAACGTTATTTCCATTACAGATGGACAAATCTTCTTACAATCAGACCTTTTCTTCTCAGGGGTACGTCCAGCAGTTAACGCTGGTTTATCAGTATCTCGTGTAGGGGGAGCTGCTCAAATTAATGCAATGAAGAAAGTTGCCGGAACACTTCGTCTTGACTTAGCTTCTTACCGTGAACTAGAAGCATTCGCGCAGTTTGGTTCTGACTTAGATAAAGCAACACAAGCGAAACTTAATCGTGGTGCTCGTACAGTAGAAGTATTAAAACAAGGCTTACATGAGCCACTTGCAGTTGAAAAGCAAGTACTAATTCTTTTTACATTAACAAAAGGCTTCTTAGATGATATTGCTGTAGAAGATGTGAAACGTTTTGAAGAAGAGCTTTATGTTCACTTTGATCACAATAACAAAAATCTTTTAGAGCAGATCCGTTCAACTGGTAAACTGCCTGATGAAAAAGAACTGAAGGCTGCAATTGAAGCGTTTAAGAAAAACTTTGTAAGTTCAAAGTAATAGAGCCTGTTCAAAAAGCTCGGCAAAAAACTTTTTGAACGTCCTTTAATTAAAGAGGATACCAGTTTAGTAAAAAGGTGGTGAACGGAACATGGCTTCTTTAAGAGATATAAAAAATAGAATTAATTCTACGAAGAAAACGAAACAAATTACAAAAGCAATGCAAATGGTATCGGCAGCTAAGCTTAATAAGGCACAATTGAAAGCTCAAAACTTCCAGCCTTATACTGAAAAAATTCGTGATGTAGTAGTAGCGATTGCCAGTGGTAGCTCTGAAAATACCCATCCGTTGTTACAAGCACGTCCTGTAAAAAAGACAGGCTATATCGTCATTACGTCTGATCGTGGTTTGGCAGGAGCCTATAACAGTTCGATTTTACGTGCTGTGATGAACACAATCAAGGAACGTCATAAATCAACCGAAGAGTATGGCTTAATTGTTATGGGTCGAATTGGAAGAGACTTTTTCAAAAAGCGTAGAATGCCAATTATTCAAGAAATTGTTGGTTTATCAGATAACCCAACGTATGCAGATATTAAAAATATTGCAGCTGCTTCAGTGCAAATGTTTACAGACGGAATCATTGATGAATTGTTTGTTTATTACAACCATTTTGTCAGCCCGATTAAACAAGATGTAACAGAAACAAAGCTGTTACCGTTAACTGAACTTTCAAGTGATGCTGTAAGTCCAGAATATATTTATGAACCAAATGAAGAAGCAATCTTAGAACAGCTTTTACCACATTATGCGGAAAGCTTAGTTTTTGGTGCGCTTCTAGATGGAAAAGCAAGTGAATTTGGGGCAAGAATGACAGCGATGAGTTCAGCGACGGATAACGCTACTGCGCTTATTGATGCTCTTACACTCAAATTCAACCGTGCCCGACAAGCTGCAATCACTCAAGAGATTACAGAAATTGTTGGTGGAGCGGCAGCCCTTGAATAACCTATTTCTGCTTGATAAGGAAGTTAGGAGGAAAAATTATGAACAAAGGACGCGTAACTCAAGTTATGGGACCTGTTGTTGACGTAAAGTTCAACCGCGGTGAACTACCTGAGATTTATAACGCTTTAAAGATCCAGTATAAAGCCCAAAATGCTGGAGAAGTAGATATTGATTTAACATTAGAAGTTGCCCTTCATTTAGGTGATGATGCTGTTCGTACAGTTGCGATGGCTTCTACAGATGGTGTTGTTCGTGGCTTAGATGTAATTAATACTGGAGCACCGATTTCTGTACCTGTTGGTGAGGCTACTCTTGGACGTGTATTTAATGTATTAGGGGAAAAAATTGACTTAGAAGAGCCAATTCCAGCAAACGTAAGAAGAGATCCAATTCATCGTGAAGCGCCTAAATACGAAGAACTTTCAACAAAAACAGAGATTTTAGAAACAGGGATTAAAGTTGTAGATTTATTAGCTCCTTACATTAAAGGTGGTAAAATCGGACTTTTCGGTGGTGCCGGAGTAGGGAAAACAGTATTAATTCAAGAGTTAATTAATAACATTGCTCAAGAACACGGCGGTATCTCGGTATTTGCTGGTGTAGGTGAGCGTACTCGTGAAGGAAATGACCTTTTCCATGAGATGAGTGACTCTGGAGTTATTAAGAAAACAGCGATGGTATTCGGTCAGATGAACGAGCCGCCTGGAGCACGTATGCGTGTTGCTTTAACAGGTCTTACAATGGCTGAGTATTTCCGTGATGAACAAGGCGCAGACGTATTATTATTTATCGATAACATTTTCCGCTTTACACAAGCAGGTTCTGAAGTATCAGCTCTTTTAGGACGTATGCCTTCTGCGGTAGGTTACCAACCAACTTTAGCAACGGAGATGGGTCAGCTTCAAGAGCGGATCACATCGACGAAAAAAGGTTCAGTAACATCGATTCAAGCGATCTACGTACCTGCCGATGACTATACGGATCCGGCTCCAGCAACAGCGTTTGCTCACTTAGATGCAACAACGAACCTTGAGCGTAAACTTTCTGAAATGGGGATTTACCCTGCGGTAGACCCACTTGCTTCTACTTCAAGAGCACTAACTCCTGAAATCGTTGGCAAAGAACATTATGAAGTTGCTCGTCGTGTTCAGCAAACATTACAAAAGTATAAAGAATTACAAGATATTATTGCTATCTTAGGTATGGACGAATTATCTGAAGATGACAAGTTAGTTGTATCCCGTGCTCGTCGTATGCAATTCTTCTTATCACAAAATTTCCACGTTGCTGAGCAATTTACTGGACAACCAGGTTCATACGTACCAGTTAAAGAAACAGTGAAAGGCTTCAAAGAAATTCTTGAAGGTAAGTATGATGATCTTCCTGAAGATGCATTCCGTCTTGTTGGACGTATCGAAGAAGTTGTTGAGAAAGCTAAATCTATGCAATAAGAAATGCGACAGCGCCTTGATTAGCCAAGCAACATCCTCGAGGGGCTAGGTGCTGGAGCTAGACATCATTCATACGTTTATGAGTGCTTAAGGAGGGTTTTCATGAAGACAATGAATGTCAGTGTTGTAACCCCTGATGGTAAAGTATTCGATGGAGACGTTGAAATGGTAAGTGTGAAAACAATTAACGGCGGGCTTGGTATTTTACCAAACCATATCCCTTTAGTTACCCCGTTAACCATTGGAGCGGTTCGAATTAAAAAAGGTTCTGCCATTACACTTGTAGCGATCACTGGTGGTCTAATGGAAGTCCGTGGTGAACAAGTAAGTATTTTAGCAGAATCTGCTGAATTGCCATCAGATATCGATGTTACTCGAGCTCGTGCGGCGAAAGAACGAGCAGAACGTCGCTTACAACAAGTTAAACAAGATGATATCGACTTTAAACGTGCTGAAATGGCACTAAAACGTGCGATTAATCGTTTACAAGTTGCAGAAAGAAAATAAAAAAGACGCTCCTGCGTCTTTTTTATACTATTAGAAAGCATACCATTTTTTGAATGTTCATATACGAAAACTTGGCTTATCGCCATCCAAAAAGCGAGAGCCTTAGTTTTTCTATTACTATCAGCCCAACCGTTTATTATTTCAGATAGTATAAAATGTGAAATACCGCACTTTATACTAATACAGCTTTCATAAACTCTATAGTACAATATTATTCTCTTGTACAAATATTCGACAAATATGGATTGTTCGACACTGAAAATGTCTATAATTGAAAAGCTAAAATATTGTAGAAAACCGCAGAATACTTGGATGAATAACATAATAATAGTGCTATGTTTAATAAATGGAAAATTGCGAAACATATGGACATCATTTGTACAGCTCTGTTATAATTTATATGGGAGTTGAACTAAAAATTTAGTAAGGAATGGAGGGAGAGAACGCATGGATTTGGATGTATATCTAAATAGTTATGTGCATGTCATCATTTTTTTACTTTTAGGGATTGCACTTCCAGTTGGAGGATTAATGTTTGGTAGGCTTGTAAGACCACACAATCCATATCCGGAAAAATTAGTTCCGTATGAGAGTGGGATTTTGCCTACGGGAGATGCTCAGGTAAGGTTTAGTGTTGCCTATTACATCGTAGCGTTAGAGTTCGTGGTTTTTGACGTTGAAACCGTTTTTCTATATCCTTGGGCAATTGCTCTTGAACATCTAGGATGGTTTGGGATCAATGTAATGCTTATATTTATTGTTGTACTAGGGTTAGGCCTTGCGTACTCTTGGAAAAAGAAGGTGCTAGAATGGAACTAAAGAAACATGGGTTAGAGGAATTTGATCCAGCTGTAGTCGAGGAAGTACAACGCAATGTACTTATTACAAAGGTTGAAGAATTAAAGGCATGGGCTAGAACAAGATCATTTTGGCCAGTAGCGTTTGGTTTAGCTTGTTGTGCGATTGAGATGATGGCAACAGGTGCGGCACGCTATGACTTAGATCGCTTTGGCGTTATTTTCCGAGCTTCACCACGTCATGCGGACTTAATGATCGTAGCCGGAACAGTAACTGCTAAGATGGCTCCAGTAGTAAAGCGACTTTACGACCAAATGCCTGAACCTAAATGGGTAATTGCAATGGGTTCTTGTGCTACATGTGGCGGACCATATCACAAAGCTTATAGTGTTGTTAACGGCGTTGACAAGATCATTCCTGTTGATGTTTATATCCCAGGTTGTCCACCAACTCCACCTGCGCTGTTAGACGGCATTGAGAAACTACGTGTTCAAATTAGAGAAGAAGCGAAAGGTAAGAGAAGGAAGAAGGTGGGCCAAAGAATATGAGTCAACAATTATTAGATACAATTCTGAAAAAAATTGAAGATTTATCAGGCCCTGATGTAATTGAAGAAAGTAAGTTGAATTTTGATGAGCCTTTTATCGTAATGGATAGTGATTCTTGGAATCTAGAAATGGCCCAAATGTTAAAAGCAGATTCAAAGCTTAAGTTTGATTTCCTTTGTTGTTTAACAGGAGTAGATTACAAGGATCATATGGAAGTTATTTATAACTTATATTCAATGGAACTAGATCAATATCTTTGTATAAAGGTAAAGACGCCTCGATCTAATCCGAAAGTAATCTCTGTACAACCAATTTGGAAAACAGCTGATTGGCATGAACGAGAAGCTTATGATCTACTCGGAATAGAGTTTAGCGGCCATCCAAATTTAACGAGAATTTTATTAGAAGATGACTGGGTTGGTCATCCGCTTCGTAAGGACTATACGTTTGATAAAGAAGAAATGGGTTTATAGTAGGGGGTGACTGTTGATGAGTATAAAAACAGAGCAAATGGTATTAAACATAGGCCCGCAACACCCTAGTACGCATGGAGTATTTCGTATTGAGGTAGAAATTGAAGGTGAGATTATTCGCCATGCAAAACCTGTGATCGGTTATTTGCATCGAGGAACAGAAAAGCTTGCTGAAGATTTGACTTACTCACAGTTCATTCCATATACGGATCGTCTCGATTATATGAATGCGATGACGAATAACTATGTTTATTGCTCAGCAATTGAAAAGTTAATGGAAATTGAAGTTCCTGAGAGAGCAGAGTATTTACGTGTAATAGTGATGGAGTTAAATCGAATTGCTAGTCACCTTGTTTGGTGGGGAACGTACCTCCTTGATATTGGTGCCATAAGTCCATTTATTTATGCCTTCAGAGATCGTGACACGATCCTTGATCGTTTAAATGAAATTAGTGGTGCAAGAATGACGTTTAACTACATGCGTATTGGTGGAGTGAAGTGGGATGCGCCAGTGGGTTGGATTGAAAAAGTATTAGAAACTGTGAAAGTTCTTCGTGAAAATTTTGCTGAGTACGATACGCTCGTGACTGGAAATGAAATTTTTGTTGGTCGAACTAAGGGTGTCGGTTATATTTCTAAAGAAGACGCGATCAATTGGGGTCTATCTGGACCGATTTTACGTGGTAGTGGTGTGAAGTTTGATTTAAGAAAAAATCAACCGTATTCAATTTATGATCGATTTGATTTTGAAGTTCCAACTAGAGAAGAAGGTGACTGCTTTGCTCGCTATGAAGTAAGGCTTGAAGAAATGCGACAATCTTTGCGAATTGTTGAGCAAGCGTGCGAACAAATTTGTGAAGGCGAAATTCTTCACAAAAAAGGTCAACGCATTATGATGCTAAAACCGCCAGCTGGAGAAACATACTTCCGTTGTGAAGCTTCAAAAGGTGAGATTGGCGTTTACGTTGTCAGTGAAGGCAAAACTAAGCCTTACCGTGTAAAACTCCGTCGTCCTTCATTTGTAAATGTAGAAATTCTTGCTGGTTTGCTTAAAAACAGAAACATTGCTGATTTAGTGGCGATTTTTGGTAGCCTTGATGTCGTTCTCGGGGAGGTCGATGCGTAATGGATTTATTATTCATTGTGATATATGCCGTCATTTCTTTAGCGTTGTTACTTGCGGCAGTTACGTTTGCGATCCTCTTTGAACGTAAAGTTATTGGTTACATGCAAATCCGGATTGGTCCAAACCGTCACGGTCCTTGGGGTTTATTGCAGACGATAGCTGACGTAATGAAACTAGTAATGAAAGAAGATATTATTCCAGCGCAAGTTGATCGTAAAGTATTTATGATTGCTCCGGTGCTTGCGTTTGCCCCGTCTTATATGATTCTTGCAACAATTGCTTGGGATGAAAATATTGTTGGTGCCGATTTAAATATCGGGGTTCTTTACTTTATTGGTATTTCATCTATTACAACGATCGGTGTACTAATGGCTGGTTGGAGCTCGAACAATAAGTATTCTCTAATGGGAGCTATGCGTGGCGTAGCGCAAATGATTAGTTATGAAATTCCACTTGTGCTTTCAATCATTGGAGTTGTTCTGTTAGCAGGATCTTTAAACTTAAAAGAAATCGTGTTTGCACAACAAGAAATGGGCATTTGGTTTTTTATTCCTCAGATTATCGGTTTTGTAATTTATATTATTGCTGCGATTGCCGAATTAAACAGATCTCCATTTGACTTACCTGAAGCAGAAAGTGAACTAGTTTCAGGTTATCATACGGAATATAGTGGATTTCGGATGGCATTCTTCTTCCTTGCTGAATATGTGTATGCGATAGCGATTTCAGCACTTGCAACAACGTTATTCCTTGGAGGATGGTTAGGACCGGTGCTGCCAGGTCTAGTTTGGTTCCTACTGAAAATGTGTCTTTTTATGTTCCTTTGGTTCTGGTTACGGGCAACAATGCCACGTGTCAGAGTGGACCAATTAATGGCCTTTGGTTGGAAGGTGTTAATACCACTAGCACTACTTAACATTGTCATTACGGCAGTGATAAAAGTATGGATGGGGTGATGTAAATGTTTAAACTGTTAAAGGGATTCGGTGTAACGCTGAAATACTTTGGAAAAGAAAAGGTAACCATCCAATACCCTGAACAAAAACCAGACATTCCTGAACGGTTTCGCGGAATTCAACGCTTCTTTCCAGATAAATGTATTGTTTGTAACATGTGTGTCAACGCTTGTCCGACAGATGTAATTAAGTTAACTGGAAAGCCAGATCCTGAAAACCCAAAGAAAAAAGTCATCGATACGTACGACATTGATTTTCAGGGTTGTATATTGTGTGATTTCTGTACGGAAGTTTGTCCTACTCAAGCTATTGTAATGACTACGAAGTATGATAATTTATCAGACTACAGTCGTGAACCAATGCATAAGGATATTGAGTGGTTATCAAATAATAAAGTTTATGGAAATTATAAAGAAGAGACAGATGTCAAAGAAGGGCAAGGTGAGGAAAAATGAATGGTGAGTTAATTGTTTTTCTTATCCTAGCAATTCTAGCAATCTCAAGTGCTTTACTTGTCATTGTCTTAAAACGGATTGCTCACCGTGTGTTAAGTATGACATTTACATTCTTTGCAGTTGCTGGTATTTACTTTCTACTTAGAGCGGAATTTATCGGTATAGTGCAAATTATGGTTTACGTAGGAGCCCTTTCAATTCTTTTCCTCTTTGGTATGATGATGACTGATCATAAATTAGCATCGTATACCCCGGGACGGAGTTTAGCTCATCAGTTAGCAAGTTTTGTTGGTGTTCTTACCCTGTTATATTTAATGCTTCGTGGAATTTTTTCATTGAATGTTCCTAGTAGCCAAGACATTTCTATTGGGACTGCAGATCGAATTGGAATTGAGCTTTATAGCAATTACGTCGTCGCATTCGAAGGTGCCGGTATCTTACTGCTTGCGGCTTTAATTGGAGCTATTGTATTGGCACGAAAGGAGGCCGATTAGGATGGTACCAATAACGTTATATCTTGCCTTGGCAGCAGTTTTATTTTGTATCGGCTTATACGGTGTACTAACGAGAAGACATCTCGTAATTGTTCTTGTTTCAGTAGAGTTAATGTTAAATGCGGTCAATATTAATCTAGTCGCTTTTTCTAGTATTGGGCCGTTTGCCAATATTACAGGACAGGTCTTTTCTCTATTTGTGATAACTGTAGCTGCTGCTGAAGCAGCCGTTGGTTTAGCGATCTTAATTGCTTTATATCGTAATCGGAAATCAATTGATGTTATTAAACAAGATCTTATGCGTTGGTAAGGCTATAGCTAGTAGATTAAAAGAGGAAAAGGTGATGGTATGATTGAATTTGCCTGGTTAATACCCGTCTTCCCACTATTAGCCTTCGTGTTGCTTTTACTTTTTGGAAGAATACTAAAAGAAAGAGCGGCTTACGTTGGAATTATTGCATTGGCTGCTTCGTTCGGAACGTCATTAGGCGTTTTATTCGAAAGAATCGGTGGGGAAGGTTATAAGTACGTTGTAAGGTGGATTACCTTTGGGGAGCACACAATTACAATGGGATACGAAGTAACAGCATTAAATGCTATGATGCTAATTGTTGTTACAACTGTAAGTTTACTTGTTCACTTATTTTCAAAACAATATATGCATGGGGATGAACGTTTCCCAGTATTTTATTCGTATTTAGCGTTATTTTCATTCTCAATGTTAGGTCTAGTCTTATCTCCAAACATTCTTCAACTCTTTATTTTTTGGGAGTTAGTAGGTGTATGTTCATTCTTATTAGTAGGTTTTTGGTATTTCAAACCAGAAGCTGCAGCTGCTGCTAAGAAAGCATTTTTAACAACGAGAATTGGAGATGTTGGTTTATTCATTGGTCTCGTACTAACATTTATTTATATGGGTTCATTTGAGTATGAAACGATCTTTGCTGCAGTTCAAAATGGCTTAGTTGAAGATAAGATGATTACAATCATTGCGCTTTGTATTTTCTTAGGAGCGGTTGGAAAATCTGCACAATTTCCGTTACATGTTTGGTTACCAGACGCGATGGAAGGCCCGACACCGGTTTCAGCGTTAATCCACGCTGCTACGATGGTAGCGGCAGGGGTTTACTTAGTAGGTGTTATGTATCCACTATTTTTAGCGTCATCGACGGCAATGACAGTTGTTGCTTATACAGGAGCAATAACAGCCATTTTTGCAGCTTCCATTGCCCTTGTAAATACGGATATTAAACGTGTACTTGCTTATTCAACAGTTAGTCAGCTTGGATTTATGATGGTGGCGTTAGGAACAGGTGGGTACGTAGCTGGATTGTTCCACTTAATGACGCATGCCTTTTTCAAAGCATTGCTATTCTTAGGATCAGGTAGTGTAATTTATGGAATGCACCATCGCCAAGATATTCGTGAAATGGGTGGTCTTTGGTCAAAAATGAAGATTACCGCGATCACATTCTTAATTGGAACGTTAGCAATTGCCGGTGTTCCACCATTTGCTGGATTTTGGAGTAAGGAAGTTATTTTAGCTTCTGTTCTTGACTCTAATGATCCAATTTTATTTACGATTATTTCGATTACTGCTGCAATGACAGCATTTTATATGTTCCGCTTATTTTTCAAAACATTCACTGGGAAATATCGCGGAGATGATCACTTAGAAGCTGGCGAGCATCATCATGAACCACACGAAAGTCCAAGTGTTATGACAATTCCGTTAATCGTCCTAGCAATACTTGCGATCTTTGCAGGGTTTGTAAACACACCATTTAGTCATGCATTAGATCATTTCTTAACAGAAGGACTTAATGTCGGTGAACAAGCTCATGGTGCATCATGGTTAGTTCCTTATTCAATTGCGATTGCAGTGATTGGTATTTTCCTTGCGTATTTAATTTACTACAAAGGAACAATTTCTGAAAACTTCTTCCCGAATTTAGCTCCAGGAGTACATAAAGTACTACTGAACAAGTACTATTTGGATGAACTTTACTTAGCAGTTTTTGTTCGTCCGGTAGTAAATCTTGGGAAAGTCCTTTGGACGATCGATCGCTTTATTATTGATGGGATCGTCAACCTAACTGGTTACCTTACAAAAGGAACAGGTTATGTGATTTCAAGAAGGCACACTGGACAATTGCAAACTTACGGTTTAGTGACAATTATTGGTGGGCTCGCAGTAATAGCTCTTGCCTTCTTATTAAGGGTAAGGGGGTATTTCGGATGATCCCAAATGTGCTAAGTTTCCTTGTTTTTTTACCACTCGTTGGGGCATTAGTGATTTTAACTATTCCTAACGAACATAAAAATGTGATTCGGACAGTTGCAGGAATTACGACCCTTGTTGCTTTAATTTTATCCATTTTTGTTTGGAATAACTTTACTCGTGGTCTCACAGAAATGCAATTTACGGAAAATTTCAAATGGATTGACTTAGGGTTTGTTTCTTTCAATTATGAGCTTGGTGTTGACGGTCTATCAATGCCACTATTAGTTTTAACAACGATTGTTTCATTTTTAGCAATGGTGGCTTCTGTATCAATTAAAGAGCGTGTGAAAGAATATTTCATTTGGATGCTCATTCTTTTAACGGGTATGCTCGGGGTATTTGTTGCTTTAGACATGTTCTTGTTCTTCTTGTTCTTTGAATTAACGTTAATTCCAATGTTTTTTATCATCGGAATTTGGGGTGGCAAAGAACGAGAATATGCTGCCTTTAAATTTTTAGTGTATACAGGCCTTGGAAGTGCCTTGATGATTATTGCCTTCTTTATGATGTTCTATCAAGGATTAAAGGTAGGGGAATCTACATTAAACTTCCTTCGTTTAGCTGAAATTTATGCAAACCCAGCATATGCAGCTGTCATTACCAATACATTTAAGTCAGGTTTGTTCTTACTATTATTTATTGCTTTTGCGATCAAATTGCCAGTTTTTCCATTCCACACTTGGTTACCAGACGCTCACGTTCAAGCACCAACTGCTGCAAGTATGATTTTAGCCGGTGTTTTACTAAAAATGGGTGCATACGGATTACTTCGCGTTGGCTTTGGAATTTTACCAGATCAAGCAGCTAACTTTGCAACGTTAATTGCTATACTTGGTGCTATGAATATTATATATGGTGCATTGCTTGCCCTTGTGCAGAAAGATTTGAAGAAGCTTGTTGCTTATTCAAGTATTTCACATATGGGAATTGTGCTTTTAGGTATGGCATCGTTTACCACAGCAGGTGTGCAAGGAGCAATTTTCCAGTTAGTATCGCACGGTTTCATTGCTGCCTTATTATTCTTTATGGTAGGGGCAATTTACGAGAGAACTCATACACGAATGATTGAAGAATTAGGTGGTCTTTCAAAGACAATGCCAATTTTAGCTGGATTTTTACTAGCAGCTGTAATGGCGTCTGTTGGACTTCCTGGTATGTCTGGTTTCATTAGTGAGTTCTTAGCGTTTACCGGTATTTTCTGGACATCTCCTGACGTCATTCCAGCTGCACGTACGATCGCTGTCATTGCAGCACTTGGAATTATCCTAACTGCTGCTTACCTATTATGGGCGATGCAAAGAACGACATTTGGTCCTCTTCATCAGTCTCATGCGCACTTAGAAGATGCACGTCCAATTGAGTTTGTTCCTATGGTTTGCTTACTTGGATTAGTCATCTTAATCGGGGTTTACCCGGCGATTTTAGGTGATGTAATAAATACTACAGTGATCGACATCGTGTCGAAGATAGGGGGTTAAAGACAATGACAGCATTTAACGCAGACTGGTCTTTAATGACTCCGGAGATTGTGTTAGCCATTTTGGCATTAATCGTTTTTACGATTGATTTTACAACGGGAATTCGTGGGAAAAAGCCATTTATCGGTGTTTTAAGTGTCATTTCACTTTTGATTACCATCTTTTTAGTGATTATCTTTAATCAAACTCCTGGCACGATTACGCATTCGTTTATCGTTGATCCATTTGCGATGCTCTTTAAAATTGTAATATTAATCGGAGTATCTCTTGTGATTATCACATCAATGTCTTACTTAGATAAGCACAAAGACATCTTCCATGGCGAAATGTATTCATTATTCCTGTTTGCCGCTCTTGGTGCTATTCTTATGGTTTCTTCTGCTGATTTAATTACGTTATTTGTCGGACTCGAGCTATTAAGTATATCCTCTTACTGTTTAGCTGGCTTCCGTAGATCACAAGCCAAATCGTCAGAGGCTGCTTTAAAATATGTTATTTTAGGTGGAACGGCATCAGCGTTCATTCTTTACGGAATGTCGTTCTTATACGGTTTAACAGGGACAACGAATTTAGTGACAATTGGGGAAAACATGCCTGTTCTTTATGGTCATAATCAATACTTAATCACAATGTCCCTACTGTTTATGATTGCAGGTTTTGGTTTTAAAATTTCAATTGTACCGTTTCATATGTGGGCTCCAGACGTTTACGAAGGAGCACCGACTCCAGTTACTGGCTTTTTAGCAGTCGTTTCAAAAGTAGCAGGGTTCGGGATTTTACTTCGTATTTTAGCTTTAGGATTTGGTGGCATTTATAAAGAATGGTATTTTATCCTTGCGATCATTGCAGCGTTAACAATGATTGTTGGTAATACAGTTGCCCTGCTCCAAACCAATATTAAGCGTCTGATGGCTTACTCAGGGATTGCACAAGCCGGTTACTTGTTACTTCCACTTGCTGCATCACTAAATTTATACATTTCATTAAACATGATTGTTTACTATGCATTTGCCTACGTATTTATGACATTAGGAGCGTTTGCGATCATTTCTTATGTTACGGATTCGGCTGAGACTGAAGATATATCAAGTTTTGCTGGACTTTATAAACGTTCACCGTTTTTAGCTCATGCAATGACTGTATTTTTAGTATCAATGGCGGGATTACCGCTCACCGCTGGATTTGTTGGGAAAGTATACATTTTTCTTGGAGTGATAACGAGCGAAATGGTCTGGCTAGCAGTGATTATGATTGTGACAAGTACGATTTCATTCTTCTATTACTTCGGAATTATTAAACAAATGTATATGAGAGCGCCAATTGATGAAAGTAGTACACTTAAAATACCAACAAGTATTTCGTTGGTTGTTACTATTTCTTTAATCGGAACTTTTGGCCTAGCGATTTTTGCAAACTTTTTAATGAATTATATGAACGGCTTAAATTGGATTGTGTTATAACAACATTCTCCTAAAAATTACCCCTGCCAAGTGAAAAACTTTGGTAGGGGTTTTTCTAACGTTAAGAAAGTATAAAGTTTTTGAACTTGAATGCTGTCTAGTTTCGAGCGCTTTGCACTTTTCTAATTTGAATCGCTTTTTTTGTTAAAATTCGTTATTATAAAATTGTGGCAATAGTATTCACAATTAAGTAAGGAGTAAATACATATGTTTGAACAGTTTGGCCAGCAAGCGCTTGTTCATTTAATTGTAAGCATTATGTTTTTAGTCATTATTTGGTGGGCTCTTCAAGCATTTCGTTTTGATGTCTTCATTCAAAATCCAAAAAGTCCACGCGGAATGACTTTAATGATTGTAACAACGATTGCCTTAACTCAATTGGTAAGCAGTTTTTTCTTAGATTATTTAAACTGGTCGAAAATGTTACGCTTTCTTTTTTGAAAAATAGCACTTGTGCTCCTGTGCCGCTACGCTTGCTCGTCGCAAAGCTGCAAAGAAGCAATTTCAAGCAGTAGCTTTTCTGACAGAACGTTTGCTTGTCGGGGCTAAACGGGCGCTCTCCGCTTTTCTTTTTTTGTCGATAACTTCCATGTATTTATCTTCTCTAACTGGCAAAAATGCTAGTAAGTAGAGTTCGAGCAAAACGAACGTTAAGGAGAGAGAGAAACATGGGGAATAGTAAACAGAGAAAAAGTCTGAGTATAAGGGCAACTAAGGCTCAGCCGGTACTTAAAGAATTAGTTTTGCCAAGTATACTTTATTGTATCGTCTTATTTAGCCTTTATTTAGGCTTTAGTGGAAGTGGAGAAGCAACTAGTAATGAACCGTTTTTGGAACTTTCGCAAATTTTGCAAGTAATGTATAAGCATAATGTTGAACTGACGGATTGGACACTTTATACAAGGGAGCGTTTAAATAGCTGGCAAACCTCAGGTGAGTATGAAAATGAACTGGCGTTAATTCAAGAAAAAACAACTGATTTTCAATGGCAGCCTCTTACAACTGATGAACACAGTGGACAGATCAGAGCAATGGCTACATATACTCACCACGACTTAGGTGTTACAGAAACACTTACCTACATTATTTACCCTCACAAAGAGCAACTACATTCGTATCTTATTTATAACATTCAAGGCACTAAAAACTTTACGGAAAAACAATGGAATTATTTTTCACAGAAAATAAAGGATAGGCTTGAAGACTTATTTATCGACAATTCAAAATTTTTTACTTGTGCTACAGGAATTGGCAATGATAAACTTAACTTTGGTTTGTTAGAACAGGCAGAAATGTTAGTAGCAGAATTTTCAGCACAAACGATTGAATTTTTAAAAGAGGAAACGTTCATTTCTATCTCTGCATACACTAATACATGGAATAGTACTGTTTTAACAAAAAATCAAGACATGAATTTACAAGTTGCAATTAGAGCAAACGGATTGGGCGGGCAAACAACCATCACAATTGGAACGCCGATAATTACGACTGAATATTAATAATATAGAAACTGGACGTCGGAGGGGAATACGTTGGAAAAAATAATTGTCCGAGGAGGTAACAGATTAGCTGGTAGCGTAAAAGTTGAAGGCGCAAAAAACGCTGTGCTACCAGTAATCGCTGCGTCTATTTTAGCAAGTAAAGGGAAGAGCTTTATTTTTGATGTCCCAGCACTTGCCGATGTATATACAATTAATGAAGTATTAAAAAATTTAAATATTGACATATCTTATCAAAATGGAGTAATCGAAGTTGATGCTACAAAATCATTAAAAACGGAAGCTCCATTTGAATATGTACGGAAAATGAGGGCATCGTTTTTAGTAATGGGTCCGTTACTTGCTCGTGTAGGGCACGCTCGAATTGCCCTTCCAGGTGGATGTGCAATTGGTTCCAGACCAATTGATCAGCATTTAAAAGGTTTTGAAGCAATGGGAGCAACTGTTGAAATAGGTAACGGCTTCATTGATGCAAAAGTTAATGGGCGCTTAAAGGGAGCTAAAATTTATTTAGATTTCCCAAGTGTAGGAGCAACCGAAAACATTATGATGGCAGCTGCTCTAGCAGAAGGAACAACCATTATTGAAAACGTAGCTGAAGAACCTGAAATTGTATGCTTAGCTACCTATTTAAATTCAATGGGGGCGAAAGTACGTGGCGCAGGGACAGGTACGATTCGAATTGAAGGTGTAGAGCAATTAGTTGCTGCAAATCATACGATTATTCCAGACCGGATTGAAGCAGGGACCTTTATGGTTGCAGCTGCAATCACTGGTGGTAATGTCTTAGTAGAAGGGGCATTATCAGAACATTTACGTCCGCTTATTGCCAAAATGGAAGAAATGGGTGTCACGATCATTGATGAAGAAAAGGGCATTCGCGTAATTGGCCCAGATCGGTTAAAACCAGTCGATATTAAAACGATGCCGCATCCAGGTTTTCCAACAGATATGCAAGCACAAATGATGTCTTTGCTTCTTCGAGCAGAAGGAACTAGTGTCATCACTGAAACAGTATTTGAAAATCGGTTTATGCACGTCGAAGAGTTTCGCCGCATGAATGGAAATATAAAAATTGAGGGTAGAACAGCGATTATTTCTGGTCCCGCATTATTACAAGGAGCAGAAGTAGCTGCAACAGATCTTCGCGCAGGGGCAGCTCTAGTTATTGCTGGTCTAGCTGCTGACGGCTATACACGAGTAGTTGAATTAAAACATATTGACCGAGGCTATGTTGGTTTTGCGAATAAGTTAAAGAGCTTAGGAGCTAACGTTGAACGAGTTTACGAAGTCGATCAAACACAACTGCAAAATCTTGATGCCCCAGCTCCACTAAAAGTAAATCCTAATTTAGCTTAATCGAAAAGAGAGAGGAATTCAAATATAACGAATTCCTCTTTTTATTGTTTGAATAACTTAGGTCTATTTTCTAGCAATCAGCATACTATACTAGAGACGTGTCTACTAATCATAGTACAAAATTAATAATGGAGGCGGATAAATGCGACAAATATTAATTATTGGAGCAATCTTATGCGGTATCATACTAATCATTCCGACAATGCTAGTTCTAGCATTTCAAGGAGATCAAACCGAGATGTCGATTGAATCTGCCTTAACTAAAAACACGACGACGACTACTAATGAAAATCTTGCTTTGCCAGAAAACCTAAGTATAGCAGTATTTAGGACGAAATCACAAGCGATTGAAGAGGTTGATTTTGAAAAATACATTATTGGGGTTGTTGCTTCAGAAATGCCAGCTGAATTCTCTTTAGAGGCTTTAAAAGCTCAAGCTTTAACGGCAAGAACTTATATTGTAAAGCACATGTTACAACCAGGTGAAATTAATTTACCAGAGGGAGCCATTGTGACAGACACAGTAATGCATCAAGTCTATCATGCCCCAGCTGAACTTCAGAAAATTTGGGGCAAAGACTATGATTGGAAAATGGAACGGATTACCGAAGCAGTTCAAGCCACTCGAGGTCAATTGATTACATTTGCAGGAGAACCAATTACAGCTACCTTCTTTTCAACAAGTAATGGTTATACGGAAAATTCTGAAGACTATTGGGAAAATGAAATTCCCTATTTAAGAAGTGTTGCAAGCCCTTGGGATAGTTCCTCCCCTCACTATGAAACAGAAAAAACGATTACTACCCAACAATTTCATGAAGCATTAGGTGTAACTCTCCCTGATAATGGAGCCGTTGGCGAAATTGTCAAACGAACAAAAGGTGGAAGAGTTGCAGCTGTAAAAATAAATGGAAAAACATTTACAGGTAGAGAAATAAGAGAGAAGCTAGAGTTAGACTCTAGTGATTTTCAATGGAAAAGAAGTGGTAGCAATGTTATTATTGAAACAAAAGGCTGGGGGCATGGAGTAGGCATGAGCCAATACGGAGCTGATGGAATGGCAAAGGAAGGAAAGAACTATCAAGAAATTATTCAACACTATTACAAGGGAGTACAAATTTCCTCCATCGAACCGTTTATTGCTAACTTAATGACATTAAGCAGCAGTGTCCGTTAGGGATACTGCTGTTCGATTTTTCATACGTTAAGAAAGCATAAATTATTAGCATAGATGTTAACTCGACGTAGCGAAAAATTTTAGGTCCTAAGTATAAGTGCAACTAAGGCTCAGCCGGCGCCCTCGGGCGCCGGCTTGGCCAAGTTTTCTTTAAAAGATAAGAAAGTATATTGTTTTTGAACTTTGAATACTGTCTAGCTCCGAGCGCCAGCGGCTCGAGGTCAAATAACCTGTCAGATAAAAAGTGAAAAAGCGCACTTTTTACTGCCAGAACATTTGCTTGTCGCCGCTAGGCAGGCGCTCTGCGCTTTTCTAATAAAAGTTTTCAAAAGAAATCTAAAAAGTCTATGAATAAATTACTTGCATTTGTCGAAAAATAATCGAATAAAATATTTTTCCAATTGAGTATATAATTCTCATAATTTGATCAGACTGATTGCTGAGGTGATGATTAAATGAGAGAAGAAAACCAATCTTCTAAATTAGCAAAAATGAAGGCAAACCTTCAAAAATTGTTGAAAAAAAGTTGGGTATTACCTGCAGTTTATCTTGGTTTTGCCGCAGTAGTTTTAAGCACAGTAATTTGGCTTCAAGGAATTGATCAGCAACTTTCAGAAGAAGCTCCAAATGCTGAATCAACTGAAACAGGTGTAGGTGCCAACCTTGAAGAAGCTGTACCAGTAGCAAAGGTCAGTGAGGTAATTAAAAAGCCAATTATCAATGAAAAAGAGGCAAAGATCGTTGGCTACTATTTCGATTTTAATGCAACAGAAGAACAACAGCAAGCTGCACTCGTCTTATACGATAATACTTACCGCCAAAACAAAGGGCTTGATTTCGCAATTGAAAGTGGCGAAACATTTGATGTTGTTGCGGCATTAAGTGGAACCGTTGTAAAAGCCGAGAAAGATGGTCTATTAGGAAACGTTGTTCATATCGAACATGACAATCAAGTAGTGACAGTTTATCAAAGTTTAGAAGGACTAAATGTCGAAGAAGGTCAAACTGTAAAACAAGGTGATATTATCGGCCAAGCTGGTAGAAACCTTTATAACAAAGATGCAGGTATCCATGTTCATTTTGAAATTCAACAAAACGGAGTTCAAGTTAATCCAAACGAATATTTTAACCAACCAACTTCAGCTATTTCAGTTGATGAGGCTGAAGAACCTGGTGAAGACGAAAAAGAAAAGCTAGAACAGCCAATAGATGAAAAAAATGAGTCAAAAAATCCAGCGGATGAAAAAAAGGAGCAAGAAGATCCAGCGGATAAGAAAGATGAAAAAGATGAGCAAGAAGATGCAACAAATGAAAAAAGTGAGTTAAAAAATCCAACTACTGATGAGAAAAACGAACTAGAAGAGCCTAAATCAAATCAAACTGAATTACAAGGGTAATTATGAAAAGCTTCCCGCTGGGAAGCTTTTTTTATGGTTACAGCTTGGTTGAGAGGGAAATGATTTAAAAATTTCGAAAAATGATCAAAAAGATCTGGGAAATGATCAAAAAATCTTGGGAAATGATCGAAAAACTCAAACCGTGGCCCTTTCCTAGCAAAATTATTCAAAAAAAGCAGGTGTCCAAGGCGCTAACGTCGAATTTTTCCGCGAAAGGAGGAATATCATGATCATAAAAACTCGAAAACCGCCTCAAAAACTACAAGAATTACAAGCACTTCACCGTAGAACATCACTAAATCATCCAAAAATACAACTGATTAAAGAAAATCTCGCCAGATGTTTAGCTGGATACCGTGGCGAGTGTGCGATTGATTACCATTTAACCTTTTTAGAGGAAAAAAATTACTTCATTTTCCACGACATTAGACTCAAGGTTTCAAAACACTATTTTCAAATTGACACCCTACTACTTTCAAGAAAATTAGCCTTCAATCTTGAAGTCAAAAATTTTGCTGGTGAACTCTATTTTGACGAAGAAAATCATCAATTAATTCGCTTACTAGATGGTCAAAAAGAAGCGTTTCGTGATCCACTAATCCAAATTTTTTTTCAAGAACAGCATCTAAAAAATTGGTTTTCAAACAACGGCTATCCAGATTTACCTGTCCAATCTTTAGTTGTCATAAGTAATCCAAGCACAATTATTCATACAACCTCCAAAAAAGTAATCCACAGTGAATTCCTGCCTATCAAAATACACCAGCTCGAAAAAAATTATTCAGAAAATAAACTTAGTGATAAAGTCTTAAAGAAGCTCATTCGCCAAATCAAAAAACAAGATACTCCGCTGCAAACTTCATTAATCGAACAGTTTGAACTATCAGAAGATGAACTGTTAAAAGGCGTTCATTGCCCCAAATGTAATTTTATCCCCCTCATAAGAACATACGGTAATTGGATATGTCCACGTTGTTCTTTTCAAAGCAGTGATGCTCATTTCCATTCGATTAAAGATTATACTCTGCTAATTAACGACATGTTTACAAACCGAGAAATAAGGAGTTTTTTGAAAATTTCAAATGCTCAGCTAATGAAACGTCTTCTTCACTCACCTCAAATCTTAGCATTAGGTAATAAAAATGCGAGAATTTACAAACTTCTGAATTAAAACCCTTGTCTTATCACCTTTTTGGCATATATACCCGTCTCCTTTAATAAAATGTTACAAATCAACAAGTAATCAAAGGCAGGGACCTAACAAATTTGAATGGAGGCGAAATGTCATGAAAGTTCATCACTACATATCAAGTCGATGGGTTTTTATAAAGACAGCTAAAATTCAGGCTTACGGGACCCTCACGAATTAGGAGGCGAGAGGTGTGCACGATTACATCAAAGAACGAACAATCAAGATTGGCAGGTACATCGTCGAGACGAGGAAAACCGTACGTACGATTGCAAAGGAATTTGGGGTTTCCAAAAGCACTGTTCACAAAGACCTGACAGAACGATTACCTGAAATTAACCAAGAGCTGGCCAACGAAGTGAAAGAAATTCTCGAATATCATAAGTCAATTCGTCATTTACGAGGTGGCGAAGCGACAAAAGTAAAATACCAGAAAAATGAGCCTGAAAAAAAGAAAATTGCCAAAACACAATCTTAGAAAAAAATATCCCTGCAATGACAAAATATGATAAAATATTACAATGGATAGAAATTAATTAGTTAAATTGCTGAAACGGCTATTAAAAGCAGGGAGGAAAATTAATGTTTGGCAGGGACATTGGGATTGACTTAGGAACAGCAAATGTTCTCGTTCACGTTAAAGGCAGAGGAATTGTATTAAACGAACCATCAGTTGTTGCGATAGATACCAACACAAATAGAGTTTTAGCTGTAGGGGATGAAGCATTCCGCATGGTCGGTCGTACACCAGGAAATATTGTGGCTTTTCGACCAATGAAGGATGGTGTTATTGCTAATTTTGATCTAACAGAATCTATGCTTAAGCATTTTTTAAACAAAATCAATGTTAGAGGTTTTTTAGCAAAACCAAGAATTTTAATTTGTTGCCCAACAAACATAACGTCAGTTGAACAAAAAGCCATTCGTGAAGCAGCTGAAAAAAGCGGTGGAAAGAATGTTTACTTAGAAGAAGAACCGAAAGTTGCGGCAATTGGAGCAGGAATGGATATTTACCAACCAAGCGGTAACATGGTCGTAGACATAGGCGGTGGAACAACAGATGTTGCTGTATTATCAATGGGCGATATTGTCACCGCCTCTTCAATTAAAGTAGCAGGAGACCGATTTGATCAAGAAATCTTAAGCTATGTAAAAAAGAAGTATAAGTTATTGATCGGTGAACGTACAGCAGAATCAATTAAAATACAAGTTGGAACAGTTTTTCCAGGTAGTCGAAATGAAGAAATTGACATTCGTGGACGTGATTTGGTTAGTGGACTTCCACGGACGATTACCGTATACTCAGAAGAGATCCAAAAAGCACTTGAAGAACCAATTTCTCATATTGTACAAGCTTCCAAAAGTGTCTTAGAACGAACTCCACCAGAGCTTTCAGCAGATATCATTGATCGAGGTGTCATCCTTACGGGTGGCGGAGCACTCCTCCATGGTATTGATCTTCTCCTAGCTGAAGAATTAAAAGTTCCTGTCATTATCGCCGAAGATCCAATGCAATGTGTTGCCAAAGGAACAGGAATTCTACTTGAAAATTTAGACAAGATGTCAAAACGGAAATTTAAATTTTAAAAATAATTGCTGGAACACGAAGTGAATTTTTGTAAAATTTAATATATTTTACAATTTAACAAGTAAAGATGAAAAGCCGATAAAATGATAAGAAGATAATTTTACAATTGTGGATGAATAGCTCCTTTTTCCAATACATTCATAATTTACATGGGGTGGAATGATGATTCGTGGATTTTATACGTCTGCTGCCGGAATGATTTCTCAACAACGACGTCAGGAGATGTTAACAAACAATTTAGCAAATGCCAATACACCTGGTTATAAAGCTGATAGTGCATCGTTTCGTGCATTTCCAAACTTACTGATAAAAGCAATTGGTGTAGATAATCGCCCACTTGGGAAATCTCATTTCGTTGGTGAATTAAGTACCGGTGCTTATTTGCAAGAACGAACGTTAAATTTTCGTCAAGGAGATATTCACGAAACGGGAAACAATACAGATATTGCTCTATTACAAGGGGTTGTACCTTTAAACGAAGATACCGGACGTCCAGGTGGACTATTTTTCACCGTCGAAAATCAAACGGGTGACGTCCGTTATACGAGAAACGGAAACTTTACAATAGATGGACAAGGCTACTTAACGACGAGTGAAGGATTTTATGTCCTTGATCCTCAAGGAACTCGTATTCATGTCGGCAATGAGGAATTTCAGCTAACAAGCGAAGGATTGCTTTCTAACGGAGTGCAAATTAATGTTGCTTATGTTCAAGATCCTAATCAACTTGTAAAGGAAGGAAACGGTTTGCTGCGTTATGAAGGCGCTCAAGCCGTAAATACAGCGATTGGGAACCCAAACATTACTTATCAACTACGCCAAGGCTTTATTGAACGTTCAAATGTAGATGCCAGTCAAACAATGACGGATATGATGGCAGCCTATCGTTCCTTTGAAGCGAATCAAAAAATCCTCCAAGCATACGACCGCAGTCTGGAAAAGGCAGCTAATGAGATTGGCCGACTCGGATAATATTTGACGAGGGACCGTGCAACGCTTCTCAACTTCAATAAAAAGAGGTGCTTTCATGAATCAAAATATGATCACAGCATCAGTGACAATGGGTCAGCTGCAAAAAAAATTAGATACGATTTCTCATAATGTAGCTAATGTAAACACGCATGGCTTTAAACGTCGTGATGTGCAATTTCAAGATTTATTATTTCAACAATTAAATAATCAAACGGTTCAACAACAAGAAACTGGTCGGAACACTCCATTTGGCTTGCGAGTTGGTTCAGGAGCAAAAGTAGCGCAAACGAATATTCGTATGGAACAAGGTGCACTTCTCCAAACAGGACGGACACTTGATGTGGCTTTTGGAGAACCGAATTTCCTGTTTGAAATTGTTTCACTAGATGGTGAGCGTCGGTTTACAAGAGAAGGTGCCTTTTATTTCACACCTAATCCTAACAATGACGACGAAGTTTTTCTAGTAACTGGAAAAGGTGATTATGTGATGTCAGAAACAGGACAAGCTATCACCATTCCAGCAAAGCATGAAGCGCTTAAAATAGAGCCTAATGGTCAGATATTAGTTACGACAAAAGATGAAAATAATATCGATACAGAACAAGAAATTGGCAGGTTACAAATCGTTCGTGCAACCAAGCCTCAACTTTTACAAAACATTGGTGATAACTATTTTACGTTTCCCAACCTGAACGAGCTAGGCTTGACATTTGACGACGTCATTGAAAACGCCTCTGCTAATCAAGGAAAACTAATCCAGGGCTCCTTAGAAAGCTCAAACGTTGATCTAGGTAAAGAGTTAAGCGAACTTATCCTTACTCAACGTGCCTATCAATTTAACACACGCTCCATTTCAATGGCTGATCAAATGATGGGGCTAGTAAATACGATTAGAGGGTAGTTTAAAGTAAATACAAGAGTTAGCTAAGTAGCTTTTTTACTAAGACAAGAAAACGTTATTAAACTTTGCACGCTGTCTAGCTTCGGGCTGCTAGACGGGCACTCTGCGCTTTTCTAATTAATACTACACTCTATAATTAAAAAGGTGTATCACATGACGAAAGACAATGGTAATCAACCAATAGTACAACAAAGCAGACAACAAATAAGATTGCAGAAAGCTGAAAAGCAGAAGCAAAACCGTCGTAAACCAGTTCGTCTGCTGCCAATTTGGCTACGACTCTTGATAGTAGCACTTATTTTTGCAGTTAGTCTCACCGCAGGAGCAATGATTGGCTACGGGGTCATCGGTGACGGCAACCCAATTGAAGTGTTAGGAAAAGGACCCTGGGTGAAAATTTATGACCTCGTCAATAAAGATATCGACTAAAGCTGTGTAAACATCTCAAAGTTTCCACAGCTTTTTTGTACGTTAAGAAAGTATAAATTTTTAACGAAGATGCTTATTCGACGCAGTGAAAAATTTAAAGTATCAGTATATGTGCAACTAAGGCCCAGGCTTTGCCAAATTTTCTTAATATGATACAATTAAATTATATTATCAGTTATTAAGAGGAGGTACTAATTATATGTTAGATATCCAACAAATTAAAGAAATCATTCCGCACCGCTATCCATTTTTGCTTGTCGATCGTATCGTTGAAGTTGAAGAAGGGAAACGAGCAGTAGGGATTAAAAATGTGACGGCAAATGAACAATTTTTTAACGGCCACTTTCCTGATTATCCAGTTATGCCTGGAGTTCTAATCATCGAAGCGCTCGCCCAGGTAGGTGCAGTTGCCATGTTAATTAAGGAAGAAAATCGCGGCCGAATAGCCTTCTTTGCAGGAATTGATGGCTGCCGCTTCAAAGATCAAGTAAAACCTGGCGATCAACTCCGCTTAGAAGTGGAAATGACCCGCTTAAGAGGATCAATTGGCAAAGGAAATGCGACGGCTTATGTCGATGGCAAAGTTGTTGCCGAAGCTGAGTTAATGTTTGCGTTAGGTGAAAAGCAATAAATTATAAAAAGCATCGGCATAGCTGATGCTTTTTATAATTTAGAAACTCACAAGATTTAATACTCACACCCCTGCATCAAAGTAGCATACTTAGTTTTACTTTCATAGAAAAAGAAGCACTTTGCTTTTGCGCTACTTTTCGGTTAATTTGGAACTCTATTGTTTTTTATCCAAAATCTA
The DNA here is from genome assembly GCA_036676095.1 of Anaerobacillus sp. Lineage (GTDB taxonomy): Bacteria > Bacillota > Bacilli > Bacillales > Anaerobacillaceae > Anaerobacillus. The sequence continues at coordinate 125,624 of JAKFDP010000076.1, forward strand.
TCTATTTACTCATCACAAACAATTTCTATTAATGTATAATAAAACTAATTACAATTTATTGTTATCTTTATTAATAGTTGCTAGTATTGAATGAAAATGGTCGATGTAAAGGATGGTGCAAAGGCAATGGATCGTCAATTGAAAAAAGGAATTGTTACCTCAACTTTGGTAGCTGGGGTGTTCCTTACTACAGCAGCAACAACCGAAGCCGCTATAGGTGATCAACCGTTAACACAAGGAATGGAACACGAAGATGTAAAAGAATTACAAAATGTTTTAAAACAAAAAGGATTTTTTACATATCATACCGCAACAGGATTTTACGGTGAAATAACGAAACAGGCAGTCCAACGTTACCAGCAAGCAAATAATCTACCAAAAACGGGGGTTACTGATCAACAAACGTTAGCCACACTTTCGAAACATCATTCACCACAAGCTCCAAACCTTAGAGTAGGTTCGCGTGGACAAGCTGTTAAAGAGCTACAAAGATTACTAGACGAAGTTAATCTATTTCATTATCATACTTACACAGGTTATTATGGAGAAATTACCGCCCAAGGAGTAAGAGAATTTCAGCAAAAGGCGAATATTCCTGTTACGGGGATCGCTGATTCACACACAATTGAAGTATTAAGAGAGTTTAATGATCAAGGCACAGCACCACAACTAACACAGCAGTCGAACTCAAATCAAGAAGTCCAATCGCAACCAAATCAACAACCAATCCAAACTCAAACAACAAAACAAGAGACAAGCTTTTTGCTAAAAGTAGGCTCAAAAGGCGAAACGGTTCGCGAGTTACAGTATCAACTAAAAGTGTTAGGGTTATTCGAAGCAGAAGTAACGGGTACATTCGGTCCAATTACCGAAGCAGCGGTAAAAAAGTTTCAACAACAACACAATCTAATTGCAGATGGACTAGCGACTACAAAGACCATGCAAACGCTTGCAAAAGAAACGCAAAAGAAATTATTACCATCGATTACCCTTCCATCTGAAACACGGGATAACTTTCATGCTATTAACGTAGTTGCTGATGCCTCCCAACTACTTGGAACTCCTTATCTCTGGGGTGGAACAACTTCCGAAGGGTTTGATTGTAGTGGTTTTATTCAATATATTTATCAAAAAAATACAATTCAACTACCGCGAACGGTTGCGGAGATGTGGGCGGTAGGAACACCAACTACCCAGCTCCAAGTAGGTGATCTTGTCTTCTTTGAAACATCGATGCCAGGCCCATCGCATGCCGGTATCTACATTGGCAACAACCAGTTTATCCATAGTGCCTCATCAAGCGGTGTTAGGATTAGTAGTTTAACCGCGAGCTATTACAGCACTAGGTATTTAGGAGCAAAACGCTATAATTAATAGATGAGGCTGACACATGTAGTGCAGCCTCTTATTCATTAGTCAAAATTTTTAGAACTTTCACTATTTTCCGCGCGCAAAATATTGTAAAATATAGGAGTAATATTTAAAGGATTTTTTTCCTTGACGTTAAACCAAAGTTCTTTCTTCTAAAAAATGATATAATTCTTTTAAAGAAGGTGATGAAAATTGGAACGAGTGCTTAAAAGGCTTCCGTTAGATAAGTTAATGGATTTAAAAGTGGATTATGCATTCAAACAATTGTTTGGAAATGAGAAAAACAAACACTTCACGATAATTTTCCTCAATGCGGTTTTAGGAAGAAATGACGATAGACGTATTAAAGATATTACCTTTGTTAATACTGAATTGTCCGAAGAACATCCTGATGATAAAAAGTCCCGTCTTGATATATTAGCTACTACCAATAAAAATGAACTTGTCAACATTGAAGTCCAATTTAATAATCGATACGACATGGTAAAACGTTCACTATATTATTGGGCGGGAATTTACCGAGATCCAATGAAAAAAGGAATGGGTTACAAGCAATTGAAGCCTGCCATTCTCCTGAATATCGTAAACTTTAATCTCTTTGATCAAACAAATAAGTTTCATACGACTTATCATTTATATGAAGATGAAGAAAAGTTTATACTTACTGATAATTTAGAAATCCATTTTTTCGAAATGCCAAAATTATTAAAGGATTGGAAAGAAAATAAACTTAACCCAAGAAATAATCTTTTAGCAAGATGGCTATTACTATTAGGAATTGTTGATAAGAAAAATAGTAAAGTCTATGAAGATATTTTTAGTGAATTAGAGGTGATTTCAATGAATGATGAAAACTTGCAGGAAGTGTTTCAAAACTGGGAAAAACTTAGTATGGATAAAGATAAGTGGCATGAATATGAATCTCGGCTTAAAGTCGTACTAGACGACTTGGCAGCGCAACGAGAGGCAGAGCTAAGAGAACAAGAAGCACTTGAAAAGGGATTGGAAGAAGGTAGGGAAAGAGGAATAAAAGAAGGTAGAAAAGAAGTAAAAGTCGAAATAGTAAAGCGAATGTTGCAAAATGGGATAAGTATCGATGAAGTCGTAAATTTAACAGGTATGTCCCTTGAAGAAGTAGAAGGAATAAGACGCCAGCTCCAACTATAAAATTGGTTACAAAAAGCATCAGCATTGCTGGTGTTTTTTTCTTTTTATACGTTTAAGGATAAATTTTTAACAAAGATATTTATTCAAGGTAGTGAAAAATATTAGTATAAGTGCAATTAAGTCAAAGCCTTGGTTTTCATTCACACCCTAATTAAATCCATTAATTACCAACCGCAACGTACTTATCAAATATGGTAGACTAATATATGTATAAACTAATAAAATCTGAGGCGTGGGAGCGCGACAACGAGAGGAGTTTAATCATAAAAAATGCGCAAGATTTTTTTACTAACATTAATTGTCCTCGTGATGGCTTCGATTTTTTTTCCATCGACTATCCCTACAACGGAAGCAAGTTCGAAATTCAACGATACCAATAGCGTTGAGATTGATAAGCTACAGCTAGATGGGATCGTCACTGGCTTTCCCGATCAAACGTATCGTCCTTATCAACTAGTGACAAGAGCAGAAGCAGCAACAATGATAGGACGAGCACTGAAGTTAAACGGTACACAACGGCAAACGCAATTTCCTGATGTACCAAAGAACCACTTTGCTTCAGGATACATACAGTCAGCAGCTGAAGCTGGAATTATTACAGGTTATGCAAATGGTACGTTTGCTTTAAACAATCGGTTGACGCGTGAAGAAATGGCCCACATTTTAACAAGAGCATTTCAATTAAATGAAAAAAGTGTGATTGTTTTTGCTGACGTTTATCCTAGCATGGGCTCTTTTGAAGCGATTAATAAGTTAGCGACAGCTAGAATTACAGCCGGGTATCCGGATGGGACGTTTCAACCAAGAAAGCAAATTAATCGCTTAGAGTTTGGCTTATTATTAGCGCGCGCGGTTTACCCACATTATCGAGATCAAGTAAACGCCGCTTTCCTCAAACCGATTTTCAAAGTAACCGTTGATGCACCATCCGCAATAACCGTTCGTCCTGAACCATCAACAAATCGAGAGGAAATTGGCAAACTAGCGAGTGGAACCGCAACTTGGATTTATAAAATTATCGGGTCATGGGCTTACGTTGCTTCCGAAGAAATGATTGGTTTTGTCTCGGTAAAACACTTAAAAGCAAAACCAACATCAACTCAATTGTCAGGAAAAACGATTGTCGTCGATCCTGGTCACGGTGGAAAAGATCCAGGGGCAAGCGGAAATGGTCTCCGTGAAAAAGATCTCCTTCTAGATGTTGGGATTTTAACCCGTTTAAACCTCCAAGCCGCTGGTGCGAAGGTCATCATGACACGAGATTCAGATGTTTTTATCACATTAGACGATCGTGTCACAGTGGCAAACGATGCGAAGGCAGATGCCTTTATTAGTGTCCATGCCAACTCGGCATCGTCATCAAGCGCTCACGGTACAGAAACGTATTGGAATTCAACCTATGCTAGCAAAGAAAGCCACCAGTTAGCTGAAACCATTCAAAAACACTTAATCACTAGCTTAAAAACTAGTGATCGTGGGGCAAAGCAAGCGAACTTTCGTGTCATAACGAAAACGACAATGCCGAGCGTCCTAATTGAGTTAGGCTTCATCACAAGTTCTATTGACGCCGAAAAAATGAAAACAGATCAATTCAAACAAGACGCCGCTAAGGCAATCTTGAAAGGCGTCACTGAGTTTTATGCTAACCAATAATTAAATAGCCAAGAAAAACACTAGGAAACTCAAAGTTATCCTAGTGTTTTTTCTAATACATTCAGCAAGGATGTTAATTGCCTTAGTGAAAAAATAAAGTTTCAAGTATAAGTGTAATTTAGGCTCAGCCTGCGCCTTAAGACTTAATGATTTGGAAAAGCCCGAATTTTCTGCTTGTTATTTTAAGAGAAAGATAGTTTCAATGCTAGCAGGCTTCCGTTACAATAAGAGTAATCTCTAAAACTAGGAGGCTTTTCATCATGAAATGGTTGAAAATTCCGCTTTTATTACTGTTAATAGTAGTCAGCTTCGCCGGAGCGAGGAATACTTTTGCTGACGAACAGCTACAACGAGTCTTAATCATGTTTGAAACTACGATTGATCAACAACTAATTGAACAAAATAATGGATCAATCATTGAAGAACTCCCTGCAATAAATTCAGTATCTGCACTGTTACCAAAAAACTCAATCGAAGTACTTCAAGCAAACAAAGCAATAAAATATATTGAAGAAGACAAACCGGTTTCATTACAGTCTTATTGGAGCGACTGGGGTACAGAAAAAATTGCCGCTCAAAACGCTTGGACCCATCATTTAACGGGACAAGGAGTAAAAGTAGCGGTTATTGATACAGGAATTGCCCCGCACCCTGATCTAAACATCAAAAAAGGTGTCTCATTTGTTAACTACACAAAATCAGCCGCAGACGATCACGGCCACGGTACGCATGTAGCGGGTATCATTGCTGCCGGGCAGCAAACGCAAGGATTAAAAGGCATTGCTCCAGATGTTGAACTTTATGCAATTAAAGTGTTGGATAAAAACGGAAATGGTTACCATTCAGATGTTATTCAAGGAATCCAATGGGCCATTGAACATGAAATAGATATTATCAATTTAAGTATCGGCGGTTTTGAAAGTTCGACATTTTTAGAAGAAGCTTTGAATGAAGCTTATGAAGAACATAATATCTTAATTGTCGCAGCAGCGGGCAATAACGGTCAACTGCGAGCAAAAGGAAATACGGTTGATTATCCAGCGAAATACGCCTCGGTCATTGCCGTGGCAGCGACCGATAATCAAGATCGACATCCTATTTTTTCTAGTCACGGGGTTGAAGTCGAACTTGCGGCTCCAGGAGTAAGCATACAAAGTACGCATTTAGATGGTGGTTATGTAGCATTAGATGGTACCTCAATGGCTGCGCCGCACGTAACGGCAATGCTCGCCCTTCTAAAGCAAGCTCAACCTTCAAAAACGAATAAAGAGCTGCGAAAGATGATTCAAGGCTATACTGTTGACTTAGGATTGCCAGGCAAAGATTCTTTATTTGGTTATGGCAGGATTAGCTTTCCGGAGCAAATACAACTAGAAGCACCAAGACCATCGCCCCCCAAAAATCTGAAGGTTGAAAAAAAGCTAGAAAATGAAAAAGTATTGCTTACACTAACGTGGGAGCACGAAGAAGCAACCACTTTCTTTATTTATCGCAATCAGCAAAAAATCGCTGAGGTAACCGATCAATTTTTTTATACGGATGAAAAAATAACGAGCGGTCCAATTACCTATGAAATCACAGCCATAAACGAAGCGGGAAGCGAATCGGCCAAGACAGTTATGTTTGTTGAAAGTGACTATGCCGCTACCGCAAATTTATATTCTGACGTAAACGTTAGTGACTGGTATATAAGTGCCCTACATCAATTGCAAAGCAAAAAGTTGATTGGTGGTTATCCAGATGGGACATTTAAACCAAACCATCCTGTCACTCGAGCGGAGTTAATCGTAATGATCGGTCGCTCATTAAACATTGCTGGAACAAAACGAGCAACCATTTATTCTGACGTAAACGAACAATTTTTTGCTTCAGGTTTTATTCAAACAGGGCAAGAAATTGGCTTAATTTCTGGTTATCCTGACGGCACTTTTCACCCTAATCATCCCGTTACAAGAGAAGAAGCAGCTGTCTTTTTAACACGCGCGTTCCATTTAACACAAGCAACTACGCAGTCATTTCCTGATCTAGATCCAAATCATTACACATTTTCAGCTATCTTACGTACCGTAGGCGAAGGAATTGCGACAGGCTACCCAGATGGCACCTACCACCCAAAAGAAGCCGTAACCCGCGCAGAATTAGCAACATTTTTAGCACGAGCACTCAAATATAAATGAAAAAAACGACTATCAGATTTCAATCTGGTAGTCGTTTTTTTCAAAACTCAATATGCTCGTTACCACAAGCTTGCCGTTGTTTTTTAATTGATATTGATATGTAAGGCTCTAAACAAAAACACGGAGAACTCAGCCCTTGTCACTTCCTGTTTCGGGCGATATGTTTGATCTGCATAACCAGAGGCAATGCCATTCGTTGTTAACCGTTGAATAGCCGTATGTGCCCAATAGTTTTCGGCTACATCCGAAAACGTAATGCTTTTATTTTCATTTGTAGTTAATTGAAACACTCGTGAAAACAAGACGGCAACTTGTTCTCTAGTCAAGATCCCTTCTGGTTTAAATAAGTCACCTTCATAACCTTGTAAATATCCAGAATCATTGATTGCGGTAATCGCTCCAGCTGCCCAATGATTTTCAGGAACATCTTTAAACTCATTTTTCTTATTTGAAACGTTTAATCCCAACGTATTTGTAATAATAACCGCTGCTTGCGATCTTGTCACAACATCATCTGGTAAAAACAAGCTTTGATCATAACCATTCATCATTTTCTGCTCACCAAGCCATTTAATTTGGCTATAAGCCCAGTGGTCAGCGGAAACATCATGATACTGACCTATAGGCAGTGAAGCTAAAATCTGTTGCTCAGGTTCTTCAACAATTCTTCGTGCTCCAAGGTAACGCGAGCTCCAATAATAAGGGTCATCGACCGATGAAATGGAAATACCATTTTTAGAAGATGCATGAATAAATTTTTGTTCACCGACATAGATTCCAGAGTGGGAAGGTCCCGGTTTATAAGTTTCAAAGAAAACTAAATCACCAATCTGCAAGTCGCTTTTTTTAATTTTCTCACCAGTATCGTATTGATCTGCTGACGTCCGCGGTAAAATAATTCCATTTTCTTTAAATACATAGTACAAGAAACCAGAACAATCAAATCCACTTGGTGAAGATCCACCAAACTGGTAAGGAACACCCAGTTGATTTTTGGCAATTGAAATAATGTCATTATTTATTAAATTTTCCGTGTAACCTTTTTGTGGTAGTAACGACAATATAAGCGAAACAATCAAAAAGCAACCAATTAACTTTCGGATCATGTCATCACCTCTATCCAATTTTGTAGAATGCTGTAAAATTTGCACTATTTATCATTCTATCATATCGATTGGTGATCTTCTATTACAATTTTTTAAAAAATGCAATAAAAAAAGATAGAAACTAAAATTTTTGTCATTTTCACTAAAGAAAAAACGACCAAAAATACATTTTAATTCCAATTATTAATAAATTTTATGAAAAATCACTATGATTTTATTGGATAGTAATGTATGATATTGATAACTTATCTAAGTTGTCCAACCATCCTCAAGTTAGGATTATTTTATAAATATTGTATTAGATTACAGAATTCTTATCAAAATGGTTGACAATACAATATGAGGAAATTATACTAATCTTGCAGGTAAAATTGGACTTAACTAATTTAGGGAGGCGAAGCTATTCGAAAAGATAGAATACTAGCTTTATAGTGGAAATTCGAATTAGTTGTTTAGTAGAAACCCTAGATTAGAAATATATGCGTACAGATAATGTACATAATTAAAGGAGGAAATGAAGTACATGACTTATCAACCAAAGTCTTATCGCAAATTTTTAGCAACATCTGTTGCTGCAGCAATGGTAGCTACTGTAGCAGGACCAATCGCTTCAGTTGGTGCAGAATCTACAGTACAGTTTAACGACATTAATGGTGTGCAAGGTTGGGCTGGAGACGCAATCGCATACCTAATTGGAAAAGGCGCTATTGAAGGTGTAGGCCCTGGGAAATTCGATCCGAATGGCGAACTTACTCGTGGTCAAGTGGCAAAAATTCTTGCTATCTCTTTAGATCTTGAAATCGATGATGCAGCAAAAGCTAGCTTTTCAGATGCAGCTGACCACTGGGCAAGCAAATACATCGCTGCAATCCAAGCTAAAAAACCAGGTGTACTTGACGGTTATTTAGATGGATCATTCAAACCAAACGGTAACATTACTCGTCAAGAGCTTGCGAAGATCATTGTAACAGCATACGATCTTAAGTTAAACGCAGCTGCTGATGTAAACTTCTCTGACAACACTGCTTGGGGTAAAGATTATGTAAATATTCTTGCTAGCCTTGGAGTTGTTCAAGGATTAAGCAAAGATAAATTTGGACCAGGCGAAAAAGTTACTCGCGCTCAATCTGTAGTATTCGTACACAGAACAGAAAAAGAAGACGTGCGCGTAGAAGTACCATCACTTAATGCATCTGTTACTGGTGTAAGTGCGACTAACTCTACAACATTAACTTTATCAGGTTCTGGACTTTCTTTATTAAAAGCTGAAGATGTAACAGTTTCTGATAATAAAGTAAAAGCTGTAAATGCAAGTGCAGATGGAAAATCAGCAACAGTAACTTTAGAAGTTGAATTATTAGACGGTGAAGAAGTAACTGTTAAAATTGGTGAGAAATCATTTACTGTAACATACAAAATTGAAGTAAAAACAGTAGCAGTAAAAGAAGCAACTTACGATGACAATACTGCTAAGCAATATGTAAAATTAGTAGTTGGCGGTCAAGAAGTAACAGCTAATGATTTAATTGCTGCTGGATATACTGTAGAACTTTCTGCTTTCGAAGATAAAAATGGTACAGATGCTGCTGAAATTTTCGATGGTGGTGTTGCTACTTCTGAAAATGGTCTTTTAGCTGATGAGATTACCCTTGGAGATGCTGAAACAGCAACAGGTGAAACATTCTATGTAGGTGCAACAGTATCAAAAGGTTCAGAAGTACTTACATCTGAATTACAAAAAATTACTGTCAAAAACGCTGACTTAGCTACAGAAACAATTGAGTCTGTAACATTAGAAACTGACGGCGTTGAAAAGTTATCTAAAACAATTTTACTTGATGAGACTGCAGAAATCACTGAAATTAAAGTGAAAACTGACAGCGAAACTGAAGATATTGAAGACAATACTCTTTTCTCATCCAAATCATCTAACCCAGCAATTGCAACAGTACATGGTAACGTAATTACTCCTGTAGCACCAGGTAAAGCGACAATTACAGTGACTTATGGAAATGCTACAAAAACAATTGAGATTACTGTAGCTGATGAAGAACGCGAATTATCGAAAGCTGAAGTAATTAACAAAGATAGCGTAGATTATGGAACTAAACTTTCATCAAAAACAATTACTTTAGCTGGTGAAACTGTTTATGTGAAATTACTAGACCAATATGGTGATTTATTCACTGAGGAAGATGTAACAGCAAAATCTTCAGATACTTCAGTTGTAACTGTTGGAGCTTTAACTGATGATTCTGTTCCAGCTAATGGGATTTATGACTTAGTTTTAACTGCTGAAGACACAGGCTCAGCTTATATTACGTTCCAAGATTCTGATGAAAACAAAGTATCTAGCAACACGTTTAAAGTGACTGTAACTGAAAACGACGCAGTGAGCACACGTAAACTTGAATTAGACTACGCTGATGATGCTGCTGAGAAATTAAAAGATGCAAAAATTAACATCGGTGATGCAGCTGATGACACACTTGTTTACGAATTAGTAGAGTATACTTCTGAAAATGTAAAATTAGGTGCAGCTGATTTAGCAGGAGCTACTATTACAATTGCACAATCTGGTTCAATTGTTGATGCTAATGTTGTTGGTGGAAATCTTGAAATTACTGCAGCTGGTACAAAAGCTGGTACGGCAACAGTAACAGTAACATATGAAGGTAAAAAATATTCACAAACAGTAACAGTTGTAGATGAGCCAACAAAGATTTCTTCAATCACGTTAAAATCAATTGCTACACCAACTTATGCAAAAGAGTACACTTATAAAGATGTGTTCACTTACACTGCTTCTGGTAATGATCCAATTCTTAAAAATGTAACAGTATCACCTGCTACATCTCAACCAGTTCGTTATGATGTAGACGGTAATGTTATCTATTTAGATAAAAATGCAGATGGTACTAACAACGGTAGTGATGTAGTATTAGGTTCATTGGCATTTACATTTGTTGAAGAAGATGGCTCAACAGAGAATGGTGCAATTGCAGATGGCGTTTATAGCATCGCAACTGCATCTGGTGATGAAGGTACATTAATCATCAAAGTTCTTGATGCAGATGCTAAAGTAATTAAATCTACTTCTGTTGATGTAGATCTATAATATCGGGATTAAGCAAAGGATACGGTTCCGTTGCTTCCCAACTTAAAAAGAGAGTTATCGCATTAAATTGCGGTAACTTTCTTTTTTTGTATGAAAACTAATTTATTGTGCAGAGACAAAGGAGCAAGGGACAGAGGGACAGGAACCTTGTCTCTCTTTAGGAGAAGTACTTGGGAGAAACACGTCGGTGTCAAGGAAACGTCACAGTGATGTTTCAGATTTTGTTTAAGTTTAGAAGATAAATGATACATTGATGTCAGACACTGCGTATGGACAAAAATAACAAAAAATCCATAAGAGGTGGACACTAAAAAGAAGCACCAAAAACGAAAAAAACTTCGTAACGTTGGGTTAGGATAGTACAAGAATGCTTCGCGGAAATTGTAGGTGTAAAATAATAAAAAGGAGTGCTTGTCTTATTAAGAGGAAGCGCTCCTTTTATATTTTTTGGACGCTATCAAATTACAACGGATGGAATATTGTGGGTAAAAATCTTTTAGGAGTTGCTGATGCAAAGAGGATAATAGGATGTTTTAAGTATATTAGCTTAATTGTCTTTTAATATTCCCAATTTCTCTTTCGTTCCGTACTGTTTTTTCCCAAATAAAGTCTTGGTCATTTTCAAGCAGCTTAAATTGGTTCATTATTTCTTTATGTCGTTCTTCATTTATCGTTTGCATGGTATGAAATTCAGTTTTTAACTCTTGAACATCAGTTTTCAGCTCTTGAACGTCGGATTTCAATTGTTGAACATCAGTTTTCAGCTCTTGAACGTCGGATTTCAATTGTTGGACATCAGTTTTCAGCTCTTGAACATCAGTCCGTAACCCTTGCAAATCTGATTGGATATTACCTACAACCTTAATTAACTGCGTTAGCATTTCTTCAACTTTGCCATTACTCATTTTTCAATCACCTCCTTGTCCTAATTATACAATCTGCTGGATCTACTGTCACCAGTTGAATTGTGTAGTTAGCTTTAGTTCTCCATAGAGACTTGACTATAACCCAAGTGCTTCTAACTTTTTTCAAATTACAAGTAAATTAGGTTGAACTCAATCCTGAATATTTTCGTTATTAGTTGTATTCTTTGCTTACAAACATTTATTAAAAATAAAATAGACTATCAAATTCTAAAATGCAAAAATATAACTATCAATTATTCCATAATTAGTCTATAATACAATAAATTAATAGAATTGGATAATCGAGTTTAGTAGTAAATTTTTAATGATAGGACAAAGATTTATGCTACTAAATAGAAAGGAGTTTTTGATGAAGCGAAAAGCAATATATACTTATACGTTAATAGTTATGATGTTAGTTGCAATGTTTTCACCGCCATTATCTGTAAATGCAAATATTGATATACGACCATCAGTAACTACAAAGAGCACTGACTTTTTAAGTGCTGCCTATGTATCACCTGATCTACCAACTGAAGGTGAACAGTTAGTGAGCATTATTGTTGAATTGCAACAGCAACCTATCGTAGTAGAAAAATATGAAACAGAGTCAAAAGGTAGTTTCTTCCCACACTTCCAACAACAATTAGCAGAGTATAAATTAGACAAAGAACAAGATGAATTTTTTCAATACATCGAAGAAAATGATATTTCTGCTACAATCTTAGAAAGTTATCAAACGGTGTTTAATGGGATAACCATCGAAGTGAAAGCAAACGAAATTCCACTCCTTTCTCAATTAGATGTAGTTAAAGGAATCTACCCGGTCGTAACATATCAAGTAGTTGATGAAAGTTCATCGTCCGAAAACGTTTCTGATCCAATAGCTGAACCAGTATTGGAAACAAACCAACCTATCCAAAGTAAGGCGAACGTTCTGATAGGGGTTCCTGAATTAACCGAGCTTGGTTTAACTGGAGATGGAGTGAAAGTAGGTGTCCTTGATACGGGAATCGACTATCACCATCCTGATTTAGCAGCTGTATTTCAAGGTGGTTATGATTTTGTTGATAATGATAATGATCCATACGAAACAACTCCAACAGCGAACAAGCCAAATCAACAAACTACTCATGGGACACATGTTGCTGGGATTATCGCTGGACAAGCAATTCAAGAAAATGGAATGCTTGGTGTTGCACCAAATGTTGAGTTGTATGTATATCGCGTTCTTGGCCCTGGTGGTGTAGGCCGTTCAGATTCAATTATCGCTGCGGTTGAAAAAGCGGTGGAAGACGAGATGGATATTATTAATTTATCATTAGGTAATTTTCTTAATGATAGTGATCATCCAACTGCTGTTGCCCTTAATCATGCTATGCTAGCTGGTACACTTGCCGTTGCTGCTGCTGGAAATAGTGGGCCAAATTCTTGGACGGTTGGATCTCCTGGGACTTCAACAATGGCTTTAACAGTAGGTGCAACTTCAGTTCCTGAACCTCAAACGGAAGAATTAGAAGAAATATGGGATTTGAGTTCGCGTGGTCCAGTAAAAAAATCATTGCAGCTAAAGCCTGATCTTATGGCACCTGGTGTTTCGATACGCTCGACAATTGCTGCTTATGAAAATGACTATACAAATGCTTATGAGTTTTTTGATGGAACGAGTATGGCAACCCCACACGTAGTAGGCGTTGCAGCGCTATTAAAACAAGCGTTTCCAGATTTATCAGCGTTTGATCTTAAAGCACTATTAATGAATAATGCTAAACGCTTAGGTGACACTGGACAATACATGTTAATTGATCAAGGTGCAGGCAGAATACAAGCTTCCAAGGCGTATCATGCTCCATTTTTAGCACAAATCATTGATCAAATTTCCTTTTTGCATCAGGGGAATATTATCGAAACAGAACATATGGCTAGTTCAATTAGCTTTGGTGAAGTAACTCTCGAAAAAAGCCATACACTAGAAAAAACAATTGAGATAAGTTCATTAGTAGATGAGACTCAGGAACTTACCTTGACTACTGAATTTTTAAACGAAAATCATGAAGGGATTTCCATCAACACAGTTGCGGAAGAACAGACTCTAGAGCCTCAAGGAAATCTCGAATTACAAGTCCAAGTAAATGTTGACCATGAAAAAGCTAGTAGTGGGAAGTATGAAGGTTATATCCTAATCACAAATGAACATAGCCATTCGATACATTTACCATTTCTCCTTTTTGTTGGCGAATTTGAGCGAGCAAAAGGCTTTGAAAAAATAACTGTCTCACCGACAGATTTCTCAAAGAATGTAAACACGGAAATGAATATTAATATTCAAGTCAATTCCGAAATGCAACAACAAGAACTTCTCATTTCGGATGGCGAACAATTCGTTGGACAAATCTTTTCTTATTTTGGGGAAAGTGTGCTTACACCGGGCACCCATCATTTAAACTGGGACGGCAAATATTATGATTTTCAATCTAAAAAAACAAAAATTTTAGCTGATGGCTATTACACGCTCGATTTCTTAGGTTGGGATGAACAAACTCCAGAAGAACAACCATATTTAGTTTCAACTGACCTATATATGAAGTCATCCAAACCACAAATTGTTTATAGCGAAGCTACAACGATAGAACTAGAAAAAACAACCTCTACTTATGTTATTAACGGAAAAATAGAAGACATGTACATTGATCTAGGTCAACCAGAAAAGTTAACTGGCCAATATCAACTTCAGTCAAAAGCTAAACCTGAAGTAGCTATTCTTCAAGGGCAAGCAACTGTTACGGATAACGGTGATTTTTCAATAGAGCTTAAAAATTTAACGAATAGTAACTATACATTTTCTCTAGTAGTCGAAGACACTGCTGGAAATGTTAGTGATCCACTACAAATTACATTTAAACAAAAAGTAGTTAATCCACCAGTAAAAAGTGGTGGAGGTGGCGGTGGATTTATTCCTACTCCACAACTACCATTGGAAGAAGAACTTAAACCCGAGCCAACTAAAGAAGAAATCATTGAGAAACCTATTGTTCAACCAATTAATGCTTTTAAAGACTATGTGCAATTAAAAAAAATTACTTGGGCGACGCCAGCTATTGAACGGCTCGTAAATCTGCAAGTTCTAGCAGGTTATAATGGACATTTCTATCCCGAAAAACCAATGACAAGAGAAGAATTTGCCAAAGTGATTGTGTCAGTACTTGACTTGCATCAACCTGTTACGACTAACAATAGTGACACGATCACCTTTACGGATATTCAAGATACAAGATGGTCTGCACCATTTATTTCGATTGCAACCGAAAATGGTTTACTTGAAGGAAAAAGAGTCAACGGTAAGCTAGTCTTTGATCCGCAAACACCGATTACGAGAGCAGAGATGGCTGTCATATTAACTAGAGCATTTAATCTTGAACTGTCAGTTGAAATGGAAGTTTCACCTTTTACAGACGCAAAAGGTCATTGGGCAGAAAAATATATTTATGCAGTCTATCAACAAGGGTTAGTAAACGGAAAATCGCCAACAACTTATGTACCAAATCAACAAACAACAAGAGCAGAAATGGCCGTCTTTTTAACAAGAGTGTTAGATTTTAAGAAATAAGCTTGGAAATATTAAACATAGGCTAATAGCCCCACATAAACAAAGGAAACTTCGTGTATGTGGGGCTATTAATTTATGGAAAATACATACTAAACAACCATTAAATCATATAAATGTGTTTTATTTTGTTGAAATAGAATATTTTGTAATGTATTGTATTGGTAGGAATAATATGGTTTTCCAATTAATATATTGAAAAAATTGAGGTGGTGTCATTTTATAGGTTTAGTAGTTTTGAAAAAACTTTAATGAGGTGAAGTAATGAAAACTAGAAACAAACGAGTATTTGCCTTATTTATGACTTTAGTCATGATTTTTGGCACAATAACGCCAGTTTTTGCTAATACTGCAAATTCGGGTGTTGGCGAAGATGTACCAGTTTTAGATATTGATGGACTAGTGATAAGCGTACAAGATCAAAATGGTGAAAAGCTTCAAAATGGTAGAATTCATTTATTTGAAGAGGAACATTATACAGAAACATATGGAGATAATACAGAATCATATTCATATCAAGAACTAATTTTTAGTAATAAAGTAGAAGCTGGTGAATCTTTTATACCAAACGCCTATTTACTTTCTGGAAAGAATTATCAACTTATTGTTGAAAATGGCGACACAAAAACTGGAGAACGTGTAGTTTATCAGCGTACGCTTGATGTGGAAAATTTACCTGAAACATTAGAACTTAAAAGTACAGACTTGACAAAAGCAACTATTTCTCTAGGTCAAGAAAATGAATATGTTAGCTTTAACTTTATAAAGGACAGCAATGATTACTATTATTATTACGACTTTCCTAGCTATACAAATCAAGAAGGTAATGTAGTTCTTTATGTAAGCACAGACGAACTTGTACAATACTCAACTGATTATTTTAATGAGACTAATAATTCGGCTTACTTAATTAGAGAAAGTTTCCAGCCAACTGGTTCAGCAATGAACATTTCTATTAATGAAGATGATTTACTAAAGATTGTCGCAAATGATGAAGAAAAAAATACTCAAATTAACATTGAATATTTTTTGGATGATGTTTCAAACTATTTTATTTCAAAAAATAGTTACTATTGGGATATTCGAAAACGATTTACAAGAGACAATTTAATGTACGATGTCTATAAAAATGATTTGTTTGTTGGTGAAGAATTTACTTTTGAAACTGGTGAAGAATTTACGGCACGCGGTTATTTTGATGATCGAAAATCGAGTGCTACAAATGATAAAGAAATAGTTCATTCATTTTATCATGGAAGTTTCTATGATGAATTTAATAACTATTTAGCGGATATATATCAGTTATATAATGATGTTGGACAAAACGTCTTTCCGATTATTGATGAAGATCAAACTATTCAATTAATGACTGCAACACTGACAGAAGAGGGTACACATTTTGAAGCTTACAATCAAGAAAATACATTATACGATTTAACTTATGAATTGTATCGAAGTTCTGAAGCAGGAGATGTACGAATAGGAGAAATAGAATTTACTAATGATAAAGATTGGTATGGTGGCTATCGATCTTTTGTAGAACCAACAGAACCAGGAGACTACTATATAAAGGTAGTTACACCAGATAATGCACCATTTCAATTAAATTTCAATTATGAATTTACGGTTACAGATTTAGAGGAACCTCAACCTGAAGATAACGATTTAGGCTCTTTCGACATTGTTATACCTGAAGGATATCAAGCGGAGTATAATAATGAACTTACAGTTTATGAGGTTAAACAAGTTGGAGACGATAAATATGCTAACCAATTAAACAGTGAATATCTCGATGACCAAACAAAAATTAACTGGAATAATATACTGTCTTATGTAAATGAACAAAGTGAATATATTGCGATATTAAAATATTCGCTAAGAAATAATACAACAAATGATACTATTAATATTATTGAAAAAAGGGAATTTTCGGGAAGTGAGATTCTATTTACTGAGTGGAACATTGATTTAGATGAATTGTCAGCAAGCGAAATCGTAGTACCAGACGAATTACAAAATTTAAATGAGCTTGCATATAGTTTCTCTTTTCCATTAGTAGACAATACAAACCATGTTGAAATGTATTGGGATAATATTAATAATCTATACACGAATTTAGTTGATGGAGAAGTATCATTTCAAGCAGTGAAATCAAATCTTGAAGATTCAACAGCAACGTTTTATTCTCTTGTTGCCCCAATTAAAGACGGTCAAATAATTTTTTCTTTAGAAGATACGGTAGATATGCTTATAAACTCTAAGGAAAATTCTGTAAAGTGGATGGCTCTAATGCCATATGGACATCATGGAGCTCATTTGAATATTGAGCAGAATTTGTATAAGTTAGTAGTTAATCCAAGACAATATTATGTTGGATTTGATGTTTTTAAAGAGTTTGAGAAAGATACACCGTGGCAATACAACTGGTCAACAACTATTAATGTTACTGGTGAAGAAACAATTACGCTTCCTAGTGAAATCGAAAATAAGCAGTTAAATGTAAATGTTAATAATGAAAATGAAGCAATCAATATACAACCTAATATTCAAAGTGGAGACTTCTACCTTAATAGAGTATTTGTATATCGAGAAAATGATTTTTACAAAAATTCATTAGAGGATGATCAAAGAATTGTTATTGTGGCTCCTCCAATTGACGAACAAGAATTGTTTGCACCAATGTATGAATATGTCGGTGATTTTAATCATATGACGGTTATTCATCCAGCGATCACAATTACGAACGAACAAACAAATCAAGTCGTTTATAAAGAAGATTATATGGATGATGACGAGTGGCGTTCAATTAGACAAACGCAAACAGTAGACATAAGTGGTTTTAAGCAAGGGAAATATAAAGTTGATTTCTCATTACCAACAGGTCCACGTGAAAGAATTACAATGTCTAATACATTCTCAATCGGTAATCAAAACTTTGTTGCTCTTGATGAACCAGTGAATGGATTTTTAACTAATAATGAAACAATTACCGTTAAAGGACGTACTGAAGCAGGAAAATCTGTAAAAATTACTGCTACAAATTCTGCTGATAACACAAGTGTAATTGAAAAAGTAGTTGCAAATAATGAAGGTTTATTTGAAAAGGTGATAACCCTTTCTAAGGATGGAGAATATTCAATTGTTGCAGCAACTACAGAAGCAGCATCGCAAGCACGTACAATTACATTAGATAAAACATCACCAACAAAGCCAGAGTTAGAAAAAGCAATCCAACAAGGCAATAAAGTAGTATTAAGCTGGAAGCCAAATTCAGATGTTGCTCGCTATGATGTATTTTATTGGAAAGATGGCGAAACAGTACCACAACAACCAAATCGCACAACTACGAACAACTCAGTAGAAATTACTGGCTTGGAAAACGGTACAAAATACAACTTCAAAGTTGTAGCTTACGACAAAGCAGGTAATTTATCTACATCTGAAACAAGCTACACAACATCTAGCTTTGCTGTTAATGAAGTGAATGTGAAAACAGAGACTGGAACGGCTAACCATATAAAACTAGGTTCAAACCTAGCAGTTGAAGTAAAAGGTTCTTATGCAGAAGGGTACACAGCAAAAGCTAACATTACTTACAATAATGATCAAACTGAAACGATTAATTTAGCTTTCGTAGAGGGTTCTAATAATAATGGCACAGCAACCTACAAAGGCGAATGGAAAGTTGAAGAAGGTACTAGAACAATTGAGAAAGTAGAAGCGTGGATCGTGAAATCTAGTGAAGATACCACTAGTACGCCAGAAACAACTGATAAAGTAACAAAATCAGTTAAACGTAATGTTGGTGCAACAATAACAGGTACAATTACTGGTGCAAACGATAAAACGCAAGTTCGTCTAGTTGGTTCACGGACGATTACTGTAAAACCGACCAACGACGGTACTTATTCATTTGCAGGAATTCCAGCAGGAACATATCGAATTGACGTAGAACATGCTGGCAATACACAGACATGGCTAATTACAAATGTTTTGGCGGAATTAGGTAAATCGATTTCGGATCTAGAACCAATTAAATTGCCTGAATTAGCAACAGTAACTTTAAAGTTCCCAGATGAGATAAAGGATGTAGATTCTATTAGTCTATATGGATATCAATCTGATGTTAACTATCAATATACTTCATTTTATAAATGGAAGCCTACTATTCAAAATGGAGAGTTACAAATAACATCTTTAGCACAAGGTGATAATTACTACTTATATGTTTATAAAGAAGGCTATGTACCATTTATCCAAAAAAATATTACATTAGAAGAACAAACAAGCATTAACGTTGAGCTTGATAAAGGACTAAAAGTGACAGGGAAAGTTCAATCAGAAGATGGAGTTGGCCTTGTTAATGCAAACTTAAGTTTTTCAGGTACAGATTTTTATAACTGGGCTAGAACAGGAGCAGATGGTAGTTTTGCGGTAGAAGGAGTAAAAAAATTACCATTTACAGTTAATGTTCAAGCAGAAGGTTATAAGAGAAAGTCTATTACAATTGACCAAGCTACAATTGATAATGCAACTGATACACTTGATTTAGAAGAAATAAAGCTAGAAATTAGTGATTATATTGAAGGACAAGTATTAAATGCTGATAATACTCCAGTTGCTCGTGGCTATGCCACGTTATACAAAGATGGTAATTGGGCAGGGTCGACACGTACAGGAGCAAATGGAGAATTTATTTTCCGAAATCTTGAAGACTCAGCAGGGACATACAACGTTGTAGTATCAAACGATTCACAAAGTTATACAGCAGAAGGAATCAAAGCTAAAGAATTTGTAACGATTACCCTTGGAGATTCTGGAAGTCACGCTGTAGATAATGAATTATTTGCTACGATCGTAGCACCAGCAGCAACTTCAAACCAAGAAATTGTTGTTCGTGGCACAGCGACACCAACTGCAAAATTAGAAGTATTTGTAGATGATCAAACAGAAGCTGTATTAACAATTGATTCTGTAGCTCGTCGATCTTGGGATGGAAAAATACAGTTACCTGTTACAGACGGTTCAGATAGTACACATGACGTAACAGTTAAAGTTACTAAAGATGGAGAAGAAGTAACGGAAACAGTAAAAGTTGACTACATTGACAATCTCCCGAAAGTAAAAAATGCAAAATTTACAGCTGGTCAGTTAGACAACATTGAATTAAAACCGTATGAATCATTACCAAGATATCCAATCATGGAAAATTCAACGGAAATCTTCCTTACAGTAGAATTTGATCATGCAGTCGATTCCGCTCAAATTCGCTTCATTGGCGAAGAATGGGATATGACCAAATCAAATAAAACATTCTCTGGTAAAATTCCATACGGCTGGAGATCAGCAGGTAACCAATTATTTGAAGTTTGTTATCGTGTTGGTGAGCGTCAAATTTGCTTACCATTAATGGAAGTAATGGTCTTAATTGACCCAGCGGGTTATGTTTTTGAAGGAAGTATGGATAACCGACTTCAAGGTGTTACAGCTACAGTATTCCAAGAAGAAGGCGAAGAAAATTGGGTTCAATGGAATGCAGCTGTCGTAGGACAAGTGAATCCGCAAATTACTGGAGAAGATGGTCGATATCGTTGGGATGTTCCAGAAGGTAACTGGCAAGTACGCTTTAACAAAGAGGGCTATGAACCTTATAGTAGTCGAGTTGTACCGGTACCACCGCCAGAAACTGAATTAAATATTCCATTAGTACGTATTGCACAACCTGAATTTGTGTCAATTACACCAGCAAACGATGTGAATAATGTTAAAACAAACGCTTCAATCACAATCACCTTTGATCAGTTAATGGATTTAAGTGACACAAACCTAGAAAACATCACGATAAATAAGCTAACTGAAGATAAAGAAGGTAAAGAAATAAGAACACCAGTTACATTCTCGGTGAGTGATACAACAGAGAAAATGGCTGGCTATAAGAAGACAGTAGAAGAAGAGCGTAATGGAGAGACATATTTTGAATATCTCCCAGATGAGTCAAAACAATTAGCAAAAGCAATTGTTTTACAACCTACAACTTTAAATGTAAATGCAAAATATGAAGTAGTAATCGGTGAGAATTTTGCTGATTATAGTGGAAAAATCATCGGTGAGGAAGTTGTTAATACTTTTAAAACATCAACAAACAGCTCCGGTCCAATTGGCGGCGGAAGTGCTGGCGGTGGAGCATTACCGCCAGTGGTAACAGAAGCGACAACTGTTGAAAAAGAAACAACTTCTGATGGAAAAACAAAAGTAGTAGCAAATGTTGATGCTAACAAGCTAGCTGAAAACTTAAAGCAACAATCAGCCATAGCGAAAGTCTCATTTACAGTTGAGAAAAATGCTGGAGAAATTGCCGAACTTCGAATTCCAAAAGCAGCGTTTGACGTAATCACAAACAAAAATGCCAAAGCAACGATCGAAGTGAAAACAAATGAGGCGACATTTAATCTACCAGTTGCTGAGATTAACTTAGCTGAACTTGCTCAAAAGTTAGGGACACCTGATCAAAATGTAACAATTACAGTTTTAATTAACGAAACAACAGATAGTAATAAAGTTTTAGCCACAAATAATCTTAGTGCTAAGGCGCCAATTATCGATTTTAAAGTTATTGCTCAAGCTGGTAATAAACAAGAGACAATTTCTCGTTTTAATCAGTATTTAGTACGTGAAATTGTTACACCAAGTAACTTGAATACGACAAATGCTACTGTTGTTCGCTTAAATGATGATGGGACATTTACAGCAGTTCCAACATTCATTGAAGGTAAGAAAGCAATATTTAAAAGCTTTACGAATAGTAAATATACAGTTATTGAAAATAGCGCAAGTTTCAAAGATGTTTTAGCAACTCATTGGGCAAAAGCTGATATTGAAAAGCTAGCATCTAAATTTATTATTAACGGGATGCCAAATGGCACCTTTGCACCAGCTGCAACTACAACTCGTGCTCAATTCGCTGCATTGCTAACACGTAGTTTAGGGCTTCCAATAACTGATGCTTACGACGGACGCTTTGAAGATGTAAAAGGTAACGAGTGGTTTGTCAAAGAATTAACAGCAGCAGTAAATGCAGGCATTATTGAAGGGCTTGGAGATGATACATTTGCACCAAATGCAACAGTAACTCGTGAACAAGCAGCAACAATGATCGCCCGCGCATTAACAATTGCCGAACTTAAAGCAAATCAATTTTATCAATCGAAAAAGCTTGATAGTTTTAAAGATCAAGCAAATATTGCAACTTGGGCGAAGTCAGCAGTAGAAAAACTCGTTCAAGCAGAAATTATCGATGGAAGACCTGATCAAACCTTTGCACCAAAAGAAAATATGCAACGAGCAGAAGTGGCAAAAATGCTCGAACGCTATCTATCAAAAGCAAAACTAATTAACTAACTATAGGTGTCTGACACCATTTATGGACAAATTAAGTGGATTT
>JAKFDP010000077.1:0-1726 GCA_036676095.1 Anaerobacillus sp.
TATAGCTGGGAAAATGTTCTACGTATTTTTTATTTGGGTACTGAAGCTCCGGATAAACTTCAGATAAAAATTGAATACTAGTTTTTTCAAAACTTCAATACTGTTGATCACTTTCTGTCGCAATTGAATTGAAGTTCGTCGCATTTTCCAAATCATTACTTTTCTTGAAAGTAGTTTTATCGTAGCTATCCGGACTATGAGAGATATAAACGTAATTTTTTGAGTAAACTTCTACTAATGAAAAACAAAATCATTTTCACGGCAATAGCTACAGCTTTAATTTTATTCACTGCAATTTCTTGCAGAAAGAATGAAATAGCTCAAACTAGAGCGTTGGCTGGCAATCTGCCACCTGTAGCCAAGGCAGGGGCAGATCAAACTATAATTTTACCTCTGGACAGTGTAGTATTAGATGGAAGCAACTCTTATGATCCTAACGGTGGTAACCTCATTTATAGTTGGAAAGCAATTTCAACAAATTTATCGACAATTATTTCGAACCCTACCTCTAAAATTACAACAGTAAGGTTTGCAAATTCAGGTACATACTATTTTGAATTAACTGTAAAGGATTCTTTAAACACTTTAGGTAAAGATTCATGCAAAATTGTTGTTTTTGAAAAGCCGTCAATACCGCAATCCAGCCTTTCGCTATCGGTTAGTATTTTCCCATATGATACACTTGTGGATTTACCTATTAATACAATTACTTTAAATGGTCAAGCTTTTCTTAACGGGCCTGGTAGTTCTCCGCCTCCAACCCCGGTGTTAAAAAGCATTGAGTGGAACAAACTTGTCGGGCCGGATAATTTTTCTTTTCTATCTCCTGACAAACTTCTAAACACAATCACCAATCTTACAGCGGGCATGTATGCATTTGAATGTAAAATAACCGATACAGCAAACAGGGTAGCTTCAACTTCAACTATTATTCGTGTTTCTGACCCGGCAGCACCGGAAAAGGAACTGGTGATTCAAAATCTACTATGGGCCGAGAGCACTGGATTCTGGGTTCCGGCAACTGAAGTCAATCTGAGTTCAATAACCGCTTTAAATAATAAATGCATAAAAAAAGTGTTGGTCAAACCGTCTTGCGCAACAAGCTTTGTAGAAGCACAGCCGGCCTGGCAGATGAAAGACCCTCCGGAACCTCACTATTATTCAATTTATTATTACGATAATCAACTTCGTCTATGGATTGATAATTGGTCGCAATGTCAAGATGGAACAGTGGATATTAAAATCATTTATTCCTGATTTTACGCTGACTGCCTATATGCATAAAAAATACCATCGATAAAATTCAGTAAACATCATCATTCTTTCAAACCCAAAATCCATATTGTTATCCAGCATTTTAGTTTGTTAACAAGTCAACTTCAAGTACACAAACAAGCATTTTTCATTAATATGCCTTTGCAGCTATCTTTGCCGCATGGAACAATTTCTGAAAGACCTGTTTGCCAATCAATCTTACGACGAAAAAAACTTTTTCCTCATTGCCGGACCATGTGTCGTTGAAAGTGAAGAACTGGTCATGGAAGTGGCTGATAAAGTTTCGGATATTTGTAAAGAGCTTGGCATTTCTTATGTGTTCAAAGCGTCTTACCGCAAAGCCAACAGAACAAGTGCCGCTTCATTTACCGGCTTAGGTGACGATACAGGTTTGAGTTTGATTGACAAAGTAAGAAAGCATTATAAACTTCCGGCAACGTCAGATATTCAT
>JAKFDP010000078.1:0-80031 GCA_036676095.1 Anaerobacillus sp.
TTTAGAAAAACCGATAACCTCATGAGGGCAATGAAATCACCCTTATTGATGTTCTCCAAGCAGAAACGGTTGACGTTGTCGATACTATTCAATTAAAAATGGAAAAAAAGCAAGTGCATGATTATATTCATATATTAGATGATCGAGAGAAGGAAGTGATTGTCGGTAGATTTGGTCTTGATATGCACAAAGAGCGTACACAAAGGGAAATTGCCAAGGATTTGG
This sequence comes from Anaerobacillus sp., assembly GCA_036676095.1. Classification (GTDB taxonomy): domain Bacteria; phylum Bacillota; class Bacilli; order Bacillales; family Anaerobacillaceae; genus Anaerobacillus. The sequence goes on from JAKFDP010000078.1 coordinate 226, forward strand.
GGATTTCACGAAGTTATGTGTCACGAATTGAAAAGCGGGCGTTAATGAAGTTGTTTCATGAGTTTTATAAACAGAGTCAGGGGAAAAAGAAGTAGTAATTTTTCGAATATATAAGGGGCTGTCTCAAAAGGTCATAAGTAGTAACCGATCTGAGGCAGCCTTTATCGTTACAAATATTTGTTTGTAATTAGCAAGAGGGCATCCTTTTTCGTAGAAATCTCTTTATTTAAATAAAGATTTTCTATTTCCTGTAATATTTCACTATAAAGTGGGCCAGGGGGAATGTTTAACCTCTTTAAATCATTGCCATCAATTAGCTTCGGAATTGTTAATCTAGAGATCAAATAAGTAGTCATGACAGCAATCATTTGTTCAGAAAGCTGCTTTAATGTTGCATAACAAAGGATTGATTCCAGTTGATATCTTTTTAATTGTTGGTGGATCTCGCCAAGTTGAATTTCAGTTGAATAAAGTTGATCCAGTTCAAGTAAGGTTGAAATTTCCTCAATGATCTGGATGTGTTCGTTATTAAGGGCGAATTGCTTAACTAATTGTAATCCGTTTTCATGATTAGAAAATAATATTATTAAATAACAAATTGAAAATTGCTGACTAGCTTGATTTTTGATAGATATGAATAGCTTATCCTGAGACGCTTTAAATCTTCTTAATAAGTTGCTTGTTGCTTTATGACATATATTTGTTCCAACTAAATAATTTAATACTCCAAGTTGTAATAGACGTTCAATTGCTTTAACAGGATCAGCTTCCTTTAGTAAAATATGTAGCTCTTGAGCTAGTCTTTTTTTCGAAGTAGAAGCAATTTTATCAACTGATATTTGCGCTAAATGGAATGTTTGGTTGTCCATTTCAAACCCAAAGCGTTGTTCAAAGCGAACAGCTCGTAAAATTCTAGTTGGATCTTCAACAAAACTAAGATTATAGAGAACTTTAATTTTTCGTGCTTCAACATCTTGATAACCATGGAAAAAATCAATCAGCTTACCAAATTCTCGTTGATTAATTTGTATAGCCATCGCATTAATCGTAAAATCGCGTCTGAAAAGATCTTCTTGTAGGCTTGACATTTCAACAGTAGGTAAGGAGGCCGGATAATCATAATATTCTGTGCGAGCTGTAGTTATATCAATTTTCAATTGTGAAGTGAATTTCCAGGTTGCTGTTCCGAACTTTTCATGAATTCGAACATTTCCACCTAAAGATTCAGATAGTGATTTAGCAAAAGCAATCCCATCGCCTTGGACAACGATATCGATATCTTCATTTTTTCGACCGATGACTAAATCACGGACAATCCCACCGATTATAAATACTTGATAATCTAATTTATCCGCATGTTTGCCAATATTTTTTAATAAAGTTATTATCTCACTTGACAATAGCTTGTCCATTCGTTCAATTAAAGAAATTTCAATACGATTTATCCTAGCAATAGGAAGGCTTATGCCTATTTTTACACCGTGAAGCGCTTCAATCACATTCGTTCTTGAAATAATTCCAATTAGCTGCCCGTTCTCAATGACCGGAAGCCTACCAACATTTTTTTCGATCATTACATTCTGAATTTCTTCGATCGACATATTCGGATGAATAGTAATAAGTTCAGTGCTCATATAGCCTTTTACTGGTGCATGTCCTAATCCGTGATGTTTTGCTTTGTCAATGTCTCTTCTGGAGATAATACCGATAATTTTTCCATTTTCTAAGACAGGGAAACCCGTATGCCCATAACGAAGCATCATTTTTGCAGCGTCGTCAATCGAAGTTGTCGTTGAAATAACTCTTACTGGGCTTGACATCATATTTTTTGCGGTTAGTGATGGTTTTATTATTTCAGGAAGAAGAGTATTAATTGTTGTTAGGATCGTCTGGAATTCACCATTCTTTACCATTGCAGATGCTGCCTTTGGGTGTCCCCCACCCCCAAAATGTTTGATAATGGGCAGCACATCAATCCGATCAGAAGTTGAACGACCAATGATAAACGTTCGCTTTCCCATTTCGACAACAAAAATTAAGGCATCCGTACCGGTCATTTCTAATGCTTTTTTAGCAAGCAGAGATAAACCACAAGTGTATTGCTTTTGTTGGTGGACAGCAATTAGTACGTCTACTCCTTCAAAATAATGCTCTTCACTTTGCTCAATTAATGACTGAAGTAATTTTTGTTCTTCTGCTTGAAGAGGCGATTCTGAGAATTTAGAAACAAGTTGAAGATTGGCACCAACCTCTAAAAGATAACTTGCAGCTTGTAAGTCACGAGAAGTAGTGGTTGAATAGGTGAATGCGCCTGTATCTGTATAAAGTCCAAGGGCAAATATTGTTGCTTCAAAAGAAGAGATCGAAATATCATGTTGGATGATTTCTTCAACTAATAAAGTAACGGTCGCTCCAACATAATCAATTGAGCTGTGTTTTGCTGTAACATTATCGTCATGCGGTTGGTGGTGGTCGTAAATGATAAATTCAACCTTATCTTTATTAAGTAAATGGCCTACTTCGCCAATTCTATGTAAAGAAGCAATATCTACCATGATCACCTCTGTAATCATTTTCCAATCAATTTGATACGGAGAATAAAAGTTGAGTGAGTCTCGATAAATGGCTAAAAAACGTTCGACAGATTTTGCTTGCTTCGTTGGTAAAACTAACTTTGCCTTCGGATATAATTTTTTTGCTGCGACCATTGAAGCAAGGCCATCGAAATCTAAATTTATGTGTGAAACTATCACCTGCAAAAGTAAAACCTCCAATCTAAAAAAATGTAGCAGTTAAATTTTAACAATAATGACTTTTGAAAAAAAACTCCCAGAAAGGGAGTTTTTTATACCTTCTTTACCTTAAAAGTACTAATCATTAAAATCGATAAAATTAAGGTAATAAACATAAAGGCAGGATTAGGAACTTTACCAACTAATAAAAAGCTAATAGTTTGAAGGCAGCCAGCAGCAGTAATTGGTAAGCCAACAAAATAGCCTCGATGATCGGAAACATTAAACCTTGCTAAGCGAATGGCTCCACAAGCAATAAAAATAATTGTGAAAATTGCTCCAGGAGTACCAAAATCAAATAAAATAGCAGAGTATAATAATAAAGCGGGAGCAACTCCAAATGAAATAAGATCACACAACGAATCAAGTTGTTTCCCTAAATCGGAAGCAATATTCAATTTTCGAGCAACGATACCATCAAAACGATCAAAGACAGCAGCTAAACAAATAAATAACAAACTTGTATATGGTTGACCTTGTAAAACGAATAGGATTGAAAACGCTCCTAAAGCTAAATTTAAAATTGTTAATAGGTTAGCCGCTTGACTTCGAAATTTTTTAATTGTTTGGTCAAGATGTTGAAGGATTAACAATTTCATCACTCCTTGTGGTAAACTAACTTTAGTTAGTTCCTTTAAATTATCATGGTATCATATTTATTATAATGTGTTAAAAGATTTTTTGACAGACTTTTTTTATACCTTAAGAAAGAGAAATTAAATCATGGAGGAAAAAAGTGAAAAAAGCTATTTACCAATCTTTTGTAGAATTATCAGGAAACCGAGTTCATTCGTTTTTATTACGAAAATTTACGAAATCAAAAATTAGCAAGCTTCTCAATAAATCGTTTGTCAAAGTTTATAATATTAACGTCTCGGAAATGGAAAAGCCATTAGATCACTATGGTAGTTTGCAGGAATTATTTGTTAGAAATTTGAAAAAAGATGCAAGAGTAATTGACGATAACCCTAATAGCATTGTTAGTCCTGTCGATGGCATCTTAGCTGAAATTGGTCAAATTTCTGAACATTGTACTTTTCATGTGAAAAACCAAGACTATACCTTGTTAGAGATGCTTGGTAATAAAAACAGGGTTAAAAAATATAAAGATGGTACTTTTATCATTTTATACTTAAGTCCTAGTCATTATCACCGAATTCACACTCCAGTTTCAGGAACAGTTGTTGGAAAATGGGCATTAGGTAATAAATCTTATCCGGTTAATGAATTAGGGCTTAAATTTGGGAAAAGGCCTTTGTCAAGAAATTTTCGCCTTATAACAGAAATCCGCTTGAAAAGTGGAAAATATTATTCCTTAGTCAAAGTTGGAGCATTGAATGTTAATAGTATTCACTCAACGTTATCCGATAATTATGTGGATAAGGGAGAAGAATTAGGATTTTTTTCTTTTGGCTCAACGGTTGTATTATTATTTGAGAAAGATACTATTAAGATTGACCCTGCTTTAAAAGCCCCAATGGATATTAAAGTAGGAATGAAAATTGGCACTCTTTAAAAGAAAAAAGCTAGATGACCTAGCTTTTTTCTTTTGTTTTTAAATCATCTTGATTACTTCGCTCCCATAAAGGAACTTTTGTTGCGTATGCAGCCCGACAAATTAAATGTCCAGAAACTGGAGAGGTAATAAATACAAATAAAATTCCGAGTAACAATTTAGCATTCATATACCCATTTAAATTCCAAAAATAAATGAATGTTCCTAACAAAATAGCAAGCACTCCTAATGTAGTACTTTTGGAAACCGCATGAGACCTCGTGTAAATATCAGGTAAACGAATGAGACCAAATGTACTTATCAAACTAAGTAGTGCTCCGATAATAATGAGTGTACCAGCGACAAAGTGACTAATTTCGCTTACGTTCAATGACAACACCCTTTTCTAAAAATTTTGAGAATGAAATCGTTCCAATAAATGCCAGAATACCAATTGAAAGAATGATATCAAAGAATACTGTAGTTTTGAGGAGGATTGACAAAATTGCCACTATTCCAATTAAGCAAATACCAATTGCATCAAGGGCAATCACCCGATCTGGCATTGATGGTCCAATAATCACTCGGTACGTTGCGCCAAGTATGGAGACAGACAAAATAAAAGCTGCAAAAATTAGTGCAAATACAAACATTTATTTGCTCACCTCCATTATCGCTTTTTCAAAAGAATTTTTTATATCGCAAATTGCTTTGTGGACATCAGGTACGTCCATTGCATGAATATACAGTAATTTGTTATCTTCAGAAACTTCGAGTGTAAGTGTACCAGGTGTTAACGTTATTAAACAAGCTAGAGTAGTGATTTGCCAGTCCTTCTCTAATTCAGTAGGTAGGGCAAATATTCCTGGTTGTATGTTTAGTTTAGGTTTTAAAACGTGTTTCATAACCGCAATATTAGAAAGTACTAACTCTTTTAAAAATAGGATGAGTAACTTAATGATCGCAACTACATTACTCATATAAAAACGGCTTGGTAAAAAGCGTCTTAAAAAATATAAAATCGCTAAACCAATGATAAAGCCAATAATAAAAGTAGCTCCGTCCCAGCTATTATTCAAAAACATCCAAATAAAAGCGATAAGAAAGTTTATTGAGATTTGAAATGGCATTTTATCTACTCCTTTAATACCGCATTGATATAAGTGCTTGGTTCCATTAATGTTTCAGCAGCTTGTGAAATAAACGGATAAACAAACTCAGCTCCTAAACCAAATGTAATCGATAAAATAAGTAAAAAGATACAAGGATATAATAATCCCTTTGTAGATCTTTTTTGCTCTTTCTTGCTTAGTTTCACTTCACCCCAAAAGCCATTCATGAAAATTTTCATGACAGAGTAGAGGATAAGTAAACTTGAGAGTAAGCTTAAGGCAACAATTAAATAAAATTCTCCCCTTAAACCACCTTGAATAATTAAAAATTTCCCAATAAAACCACTTAGCGGCGGAACACCAACTAAAGCAAGCGCGGCAATAAAAAACATCCAGCCTAAAAGGGGATTATACTTAATTAAACCGCCCATTTCACGTAAATTACTTGTTCCAGCTACATTTATCATTGCGCCAACTAACAGAAATAAAAGAGCTTTTATAACCATATCATGAATAAGATAATAAATTGCTCCAGTTATTGATATGGTTGAGAAGATTGCTAACCCAAAAACGATAAATCCGACGGCAGTGACAATATTGTAAATAATTATTTTTCGAACATCCCATTGACCCACTGCGCCAATAACGCCAATGATCATCGTAATGGCAGCTAAAATAGCAATCAAGTTATGAGTTACAGTTGGCTCATGGTAAAAGATTAACGTAAATATGCGGAAAATTGCATAAATCCCTACTTTTGTTAATAGTGCACCAAATAAAGCCGAAACTATTGTTGGTGGTGCACTATATGAACCTGGTAACCAGAAGAAAAGCGGGAATAGAGCTCCTTTCATTCCGAAAACAATTAAAAATAAGATCGAAAGAACTGTCAGTAAGCCACCCTGTTCCACTTCAGCAACTCGAACAGAAAGGTCAGCCATGTTTAATGTCCCAGTCACAGCATACAAATAGGCAACAGCAACAACGAACAGTACGGAAGAAACGATGTTAATTAAAATATACTTTAATGATTCGCGTAATTGGATTTTTGTACCACCAATCACAATTAAGACATATGATGACATTAACATTACCTCAAAGAAAACAAACAAGTTAAAGATATCACCTGTTAAAAAGGCACCTGTAACACCGGTAATTAAAAACTGGTAAAAAGCATAAAAATAATACTTTTCACGGTCAATCCCAATAGAACAAAATGCATAAAACAAACAAGCAATACTCACAATTGAGGTTGTTAAAGCAAGCAATGCTGCTAACATATCAGCTACAAGAATGATTCCGAATGGAGGTAGCCATCCTCCAAGCATTAACGTTTGAATCCCTTGTTGGTGTACAGTTTGGACTAAGTAAACGATTACGAGTAAGTGAATAATAGCCGATGAGCCACTAATCCATTTTTGGATTGTAATGTGTTTACTAAAAAAAATAAGTGTAATACCAGTTAACAGTGGTATGAGTAACGGTAAAATAACTAGGTTATTCATTTTGGTTTCCTCGCAATCTTTCCATATCGTCAGTTCCTAATTCTTTGTATGCCCGGTAAGCAAGAACTAAAAAGAAAGAAGTTACTCCAAAGCTAATAACGATAGAAGTTAATATTAAAGCTTGAGGAAGTGGGTCAACGTAAGAAGAAGCATTTATTCCGAGAAAAGGAGCTGCTCCACGCTTTAACTCAGCCATTGTTAAAATTAATAAATGTGCTCCGTGGCTAAGAAGTCCAGTACCTAGAATAATCCGTATTAAACTTTTTGTTAAAATTAAATACGTTCCGATTGTAAATAAAACACCAACAACAATTGCCATTAATATTTCCATTATTCATCCTCCCCGATCGTTTGAATAATGGTTAACGTTATTCCAATTACGACAAGATAAACACCAGTATCAAAAAGAACAGCAGTTGCTAGTTCGGTTTTACCGAGTAATGGAAGATAAAAATAACCAAATGCATGAGTTAAAAAAGGGACATCAAATAAAAAGGAGCCAGTTCCTGTTAATACGGCGATTAATAAGCCGATTGCAATCATGATTTTAAAGTCAATTGGTATCAGCTTCTTTACAGTTTCTAGATCGTAAGCTAATAAAAGTAAAACAATGGCAGCAGCTGTCATTAGACCGGCAATAAAGCCGCCACCAGGTTGATTGTGCCCACTCAAAAAGATAAAGAAGGAAAAAGCTAAGATGATAAATGTTATGACCTTCGTTGCGGTTTGTAAAATTACATCGTTTGTTTTCATTTAGCTCTCCCTCCTTGCTAATCTTAATTTGATCATCATATAAATTCCAAGTGCAGCCATCCCTAATACAAGAATTTCAAACATTGTATCAAAGCCTCGAAAATCAACAAGGATTACGTTAACGACATTTTTTCCACCGGCTTCTTTGTAGCTTTCTTCCATATAGTAGTTTGAAATAGATTCGAATAGTCTTGTACTATGTGCTGAAAGCGCCAGTAATGTAACAGTTAAACCGACACCAAGAGAAATGATAAGGTTTGTTAAGCGAAAACTGACTTTCTCAAGTTTCTTAGTAAGCTTTGGCAAATGATAAAAGCATAATAAAAATAAAGCGACAGAAATTGTTTCAATTACTAGCTGTGTTAATGCCAAGTCAGGTGCTCTAAAAATAACAAAGAATAGCGCCACAGTATAACCAACAACACCTAACGACAGTATTGCTGTTAATCTTGATTTAGAAAGTACTACTGCAAGAGATGCCACTACAATTACTGTTGCTAGTATTGCTTCAAAAACACCGATTGGAGCAAGATTAGATGTATCTAAGGCAAAGGCATCTAAATAAAAAAGAGAACTAATTAAGATGATAATAAAGAAACTGAAAATGTAGATAAGATAATCACGAACAAAACCAGTCATATAAAATTGCGTAAACTTTTCTGAGCCTTTATCAAGGTTCTTTAAGCCACTATGATAAAAATGGTTTAGTGATAGTTTTTGTGGGAAAAGTTCATAAAATCGTTCCCACTTTTTAAGTGTCAAAAATAGGATTGTTCCAAACACAATAACACCAATCGTCATCATTAATTCAGTATTAAAGCCGTGCCACATCGATATGTGAACATCAAACTCTTCTCCTGGAAAAATAGTAGCAAGGACAGGTTCAATTATGCTATATGATAGTAAGTTTGGGAAAAAACCAAACACAACGACAAGCGAAGCTAAAATTATTGGTGGAATTAACATCCCTATTGGTGCTTCATGTGGTTTCTTGTCAAGTTTTTCTGGTTGATATTTCCCCATAAATGTTTTAAAAACAAGAATCATACAATAAATAAACGTAAAGACACTAGCAACCCAAGCCACGATTGGGAATAATACTCCCCATGCTTGCATACTAAAAATATTTATAGATGTAGTGTTTAAAACAGCTGTAAAGAACATTTCTTTGCTTAAAAAACCATTAAACGGTGGTAGCCCGGCCATCGAAAATGAACCAATAATTGCTAATGTAAATGTAATTGGCATGAAGCTCATTAAGCCACCTAATTTTCGAATATCACGAGTCCCTGTTTCATGGTCAATAATTCCGACAACCATAAATAAACTTCCTTTAAATGTTGCATGGTTGATTAAGTGGAAAACTGCGGCTATTGTTGCTGCCAGATAAATATTTTCATCCAAGAAATCATAGTGAAGTGCTGCTGATCCAAGACCTAGCAATGACATAATTAACCCTAATTGGCTAATTGTTGAAAAGGCGAGAATTGATTTTAAATCAGTTTGTTTAACAGCAGAGAAAGATCCCCAGAACAGAGTGACAATTCCAAAGCCACTAACAAGCCAAAACCACTCAGGACCACCTGCAAATACGGGACTTAGCCGTGCTACAAGGAATATTCCTGCCTTTACCATCGTCGCAGAATGTAAATAAGCACTAACAGGGGTCGGTGCTTCCATAGCGTCAGGTAACCAAATATGAAATGGGAACTGGGCTGATTTAGTGAATGCACCTAATAAAACTAGTAATAATGCTGGGATAAATAAAGAATTGGTTGCAATTACATCTGCTTGGCCAATAATTTCTCTAATACTGAAAGTGCCAGACATTAAATAAACTAAAATAAAACCAGCAAGCATTGCAAAACCACCAAATACAGTAATAAGCATTGATTTTTGGGCGCCAGAACGTGACTTTTCCCGCTCATACCAATACGCAATTAATAGAAATGAAGATATGCTAGTAAATTCCCAAAAAACATATAAAACAATTAAATTATCGCATAAAACAACACCTAACATTGCGCCCATAAACATTAGCAAATAAACATAGAAGTTATGTAAAGGTTCACGATTTTTAGCTAAATAATAAATGGAATAAAGGACGACAAGCGTTCCTATTCCAGTAATTAATAAAGTGAACAACATCCCTAAACCATCTAAATAAACATCAAAATTTAGCCCTAATGACGGTACCCATGGCTGAGATTGGTAAATTGTTTTCCCGTCTGAAATCGTAGGTAAATATTGAATTAAAAAAATAAATAATGTTAATGGCAAGATCATTACAAACCAACCAGTATGTACTTGCCGAATATACTTATAAAAGAATGGTACAAGCATTGCAAAGATAAATGGTGTCAACACAATGAGATGTAACAACGACAAATGATATACCCCCTTATTCATTTTATTAGTTAAATTGTTCCGATCCTCTTGAGAAGCACAAACTGCGTCTTAAGACAAATAAAATTATATACTACAATTTAGTAGTGTGCATCCTTTCTCCTATTTTTTCCTTCCTTAAAATAAAGCAAAAAACAGGTAAGTAATAATTGCTCACCTGTTTTTTAAAATGTATTGTTATGAAGATTTTTTTATTTTATCTATTAAGGATCTTCTTTCAATTTCTTTTTTAATTAATAAAATAAATTCTGTACTAAGCTTTAATTCGATTGCTTTATAATACGTTTCAATTAACAGATCATCAGATAAGTTTTTCATAATTTCTGCTTTACGCAGGCCACCTCCAGAATTAAATTATTTTCTGTAGTCTTTGGTTTATTTAGTAAATTTTTTATGCATATATATGGTTCTATTTCATATAGTAGTACATTATGGTTAAATGTATTGTAGCATGTCCTAGAAAATGGAACAACCGTTCGTTTATCCACAAAACCATGTTAATAACTTGTTGATAACATGTTTATAACGCTAAGGAAAGCCGAGAAAATCAATGTGGATTTGTGTACAAGTTTATCCACATCTGTAGTTTGATGGAAATTATTGTCGAAAACTTTTCGGTTTTGTTAGGGGATTTTTTCAACAGTAAAATTAATTTCTAAAGCAATATGCCGGATTTTATGGAAAATAGATTGAAACAATGCCAATATTTAATCTATAATATATAATTTGTAGTAGTAATTTACCAATACGTACGAATTTAAGGGAACTTTGTTATAAATGCTGATTATTAAATTTGCAAATACTTTAAATAGCAAAGAAACATAGGAGGTATAAAACTGTTGAATGAACGAGAATTAATTTGTTCTGGGTGTGGTGTAAGGGTTCAAACTGAAAATAAGAATGAACTTGGTTTTGTGCCAAAGTCTGCATTGGAACGAGATGTCTTGATCTGCCAAAGATGTTTTCGCTTAAAACACTATAATGAAGTTCAGGATGTATCTTTAACTGATGATGATTTCTTGAAAATATTAAATGGTCTTGGTTCACGAACAGCTTTAATTGTGAAAATTGTTGATATCTTTGATTTTAATGGTAGTTGGTTACCTGGACTTCATCGATTTGTTGGTAACAATCAAGTGTTATTAGTTGGAAATAAAGTAGACTTATTACCTAAATCGTTAAATCATAATAAATTAACGAATTGGATGAAATATGCTGCCAAACAGCTTGGCTTAAAACCAGTAGATGTATTCTTAATCAGTGCTGACAAAGGGTTAGGCATTTTAGAACTTGCGGATGCTATTGAACATTACCGTAATAAAAAAGATGTTTTTGTCGTAGGAGCAACAAATGTAGGAAAGTCAACCTTTATTAATCGGCTTATAAAAGAGTTTGGTGGTGATGAGGAACAGTTAATTACTACTTCTCATTTTCCAGGAACAACATTAGATATGATTGACATTCCTTTAGATGATGGCAGTTCTTTATATGATACACCTGGAATTATTAACCACCACCAGATGGCTCATTTTGTTACAAAAAATGAATTGAAAATTATTACTCCAAAGAAAGAAATTAAACCAAAAGTGTATCAGATAGCAGATAAACAAACATTATTTTTTGGTGGATTAGCTCGACTTGATTATCTTTCAGGTGGGACCAATTCATTTGTTTGCTACCTTTCAAATGAATTGAATATTCATCGTACGAAATTAGAAAAGGCTGATGAACTATACAAACAACATTTAGGGGAAATGCTTCAACCGCCTGGAAAGGAAGTAGTTGAAACATTTCCACCATTAGTCAAACATGAATTTACAATTGGTGACGAGAAAAGTGATATTGTTTTCTCAGGGCTTGGCTGGGTATCAGTAGAGAAAAGAGGGCGGGTGGCAGCCTATGTACCGAAAGGTGTTGCTGTATCAATCCGGAAAGCACTTATTTAGGGGGAAAATGTAGTGAATCGCTTATTTGGTTTATTAGGACATCCTGTTGGACATTCCATGTCGCCTTTAATGCATAATGATGCGTTTAAACAACTTGGCATTAACGGATATTATCATGCTTTTGATGTGACGGAAGATCAATTAAAAGAAGCTGTTGAAGCTTTAAGAGTTTTAAATATTTCGGGTTTTAATGTAACAATTCCCCATAAGGTCGAAATTATGAAATATTTGGATGGAATTGATGAAGAAGCTTTAATGATCGGTGCTGTTAATACTGTCGTGAAAATGGAAGGACGTCTCATTGGTTATAATACAGATGGAAGAGGCTATTTGACATCATTATTGAAACATTTGCCGAAACCTTTAGCTGAAAGTAATGTATTAGTTATTGGTGCTGGTGGTGCTGCGCGCGGAGTTGTTACAGCGATCGCTAATGATGGAGTGGCCTCGCTGACAATTGCCAATCGAACGATAGAAAAAGCGATTCAAATTAAGGAAAACTATCAACGTTATAGAGAAGCAAAAATCGCGACCATGTCAATCCAAGAAGCAGAAGTTCATTTAGGTAATTTTGATATTATTATTAACACAACTTCTTTAGGTATGAGTCCAAATGTGGAGCAAATTCCAATCTCGATTGAAAACATTAAGCCAACAGTTGTCTTAAGTGATTTGATTTATAATCCTCTTAAGACAAAATGGCTACAATGGGGAGAAGAAAAAGGAGCGATAATTCATAACGGTGTAGGGATGTTTGTCGAACAAGGAGCTTTAGCCTTCCAAAAGTGGACTGGCCTTGAACCTGATACAACGCGGATGACAAAAATAGTATTACAACAATTAGGAGGATTTTAATGTTAACAGGGAAACAGAAACGATTTTTACGTTCACAAGCACATCATCTTAATCCAATCTTTCAGGTTGGCAAAGGGTGTGTTAATGAAAATATGCTTAAACAAATAAAAGAGGCGTTAGAAGCTCGAGAACTAATTAAAGTTAGTGTTTTACAAAATTGTGAAATGGATAAAGGTGAAGTTGGCTTTAAGTTGTCCAAAGGAACAAATTCTGAATTAGTACAAATTATTGGCAATACAATTGTCCTTTATAAAGAATCAACAGAAAACAAGCAATTACAATTGCCATAAAAAGTTTTGGAATTAAGAGTAAATGAACATTATCTGAAGTAAAAAGAAAATTAATCATATCTATTATCATAGAGGGGGAGGAACTATGAAAAAAATTGGTTTATTTGGTGGTACTTTTGACCCTCCTCATTTTGGACATTTATTAATTGCCGAACAAGCGAGGGAAGCATGTTCATTGGATGAAATTTGGTTTATGCCTTCTAGAATTCCTCCTCACAAGGAAAGTAGTAATCTTTGTGTAGATGAAGATCGAATTGAAATGGTCACAAGAGCGATAGAGGATAATCCTTATTTTCAGCTTTTACTGATTGAATTTGAACGGAGTGGTCCATCTTATACGATCGATACAATTAAAGAACTTAAGAAACTTCATAAAGATACGAACTTTTATTTTATTATTGGCGGGGATATGGTAAATTATTTGCCAAAATGGAAGGATATTGGGGAATTATTAACATTAGTAACTTTTATCGGAATAAAGCGACCTGGTTATGAACTTTCTTCTTTTTATCGTGATAAAGTTGTAATGGTTGAAGCTCCACAATTAGAGATTTCCTCTAGTGAAATTAGAGACCGTTTACTTAAAAAACAATCTGTCCGTTATCTTCTTCCGGAAGTTGTTCATAATTATATTAAGGAGAGGGAAATTTATGGAAAGAGAACAAGCGTTACAAGTCATCAAAGTTCACCTTCCTGAAAAACGCTATATCCACACGTTGGGGGTTATGGAAACCGCTGTTATGTTAGCAGAAAAATACGATAGTAATCAAAAAAAAGCGGAATTAGCGGCTATTTTCCATGATTATGCAAAATTTCGACCAATTAAAGAAATGACTGAAATTGTGCTTACCGAAAAGATGGATAAAAGGTTATTGGTTTACGGTTCGGAGTTATTACATGCCCCAATTGGAGCTTATTTAGTTCAAAAAGAAGTTGGGATAGAAGATGATGAAATTCTAGCTGCAATTCGCTATCATACAACAGGAAGACCAAACATGACTATTTTGGAGAAAATTGTGTACCTTGCAGATTATATCGAACCTAACCGGTCTTTTCCTGGTGTTGATGAAGTACGACAATTAGCAGAAAAAAATTTAGATCAAGCAATGATCGCAGCAATTTCAAATACAATTTTGTTTTTAATGAAAAAGCAACAGCCAATCTTTCCTGATACATTTGCGACTTATAATCAATTACTTCTAAAGGAGGAATTTTAGTAGATGCACGAAAATCAAGTATTACAACTAGCTGTGCAAGCAGCTGATGATAAAAAGGCTGAAAACATCGTTGTTTTAAATATGAAAGGGATTTCCTTAATTTCAGATTATTTTTTGATTTGCCACGGTAATTCTGAAAAGCAGGTGCAAGCAATTGCGAATGAAATTAAGAAAACTGCTCAAGAAAATAAAATTGAGTTAAAGCGATTAGAGGGCTTTGAGCAAGCTCGTTGGGTATTAATTGACCTAAATGATGTCGTTGTTCATGTTTTTCATAAAGAAGAGCGCGTATATTACAATTTAGAAAAGCTTTGGGGTGATGCACCTACATTTGATGTTGAAGGAGTTCTTAAGTAAATGGAATTAAAGCCTGGCATCGTTGTTCAGTTAAAGGTTGCACGCCAATCAGATTTTGGTTACTTTTTAGCAAATGAAAATAATCCTAACAATGTAGAGGATGTATTACTTCATAACCGACAAATAACAAAAGCAATTGAAATTGGAGAAATAATTGAAGTATTTTTATATCATGACCACCAAGGTCGTCTAACAGCAACAATGGAAAAACCAATCATTTCTTTAGGAAAGTTTGCTTGGCTTAAAGTTGTAGCGATAAATGAAAGAGATGGTGTTTTCCTTTATAACGGAATTGATCGAGACTTATTTTTATCGGTTGATGACCTTGGGATTGATCGATCTTTATGGCCAAAGGTAGATGACAAAATCCCTGTTTCTTTAGCTTACGATAAAAAAGGACGTTTAATTGGCAAATTGCTACGCAGAAAAGAGCTTGAAGAAACGGCTGTACATGCTCCTAAAACGATCTTAAACACAAATGTAACAGGCACAATTTATGCTTTAGCAGAAAAAGGTGTTTTCGTCATGACGGAAGCGAGGTACACTGCTTTTTTACATTTTAAAGAAGCAAATGAACAATTACACCTTGGGAAAGTAGTTACAGGAAGGGTAACGTTCGTTCGTGATGATGGCAAAATTAATATTTCGCTGCAACCGAAAGCTCATGAACGAAGATTTGAGGATGCAGATACTATTTATCAATTTTTATTGAAACGTGAAGGCGGTATGCCGTACAATGATCAATCCGACCCAACCATTATTAAACAGAAATTTGCGATGAGTAAAGGTGCTTTTAAACGAGCGCTTGGCAAACTGCTTAAAGAAGGAAAAATTTATCAAAAAGATGGCTGGACGTATAAAAAGGAGTAATAATGAATTACGTAAAATTTGCCGATTTGTACGATGAATTAATGAGCGATGCTCCTTATGAGCAGTGGGTATCATTCGTTTTGAAGGTCGTGGAAATGAACGGTAGAAAAAATGGGCATGTACTAGATGTAGGATGTGGCACAGGGAATATTGCGATCCCACTTAGTAAGATTGGGGTAAAAGTAACAGCCGTAGACTTATCTGAAGAAATGCTGATCGTCGCAAAGGAAAAAAATGAAGCGGCTGGAACTAAGGTCGAATTTTTTCAACAAGATATGCGAAATTTAGAAGGATTAGGAACATATGATACGGTGATCTCATTATGTGACTGCTTGAATTATCTAAACGATGAAGCTGAACTAAAATCAACCTTTCAAAAAATATATGAGCATCTTAACATAAATGGTTTATTTATTTTTGATGTCCATTCAACTTTTAAAATTGATCATTTTTTTGTCGGAAATACGTTTGCTCATAATGGGGAAAAAATTGCTTATATATGGGAAAGTTTTGCCGGTAAGGAACCACATAGTGTTGAGCATGATTTATCGTTTTTTGTTCTCAATGAACAAGGATCTTATGACCGCTATGATGAATTGCATAAACAACGTACATATCCAATCAAAAATTACGAACATTTGCTTGAAAGTGCAGGGTTTAAGATTCTTTCGATAACAGGCGATTTTTCATTAGAGACATTAACAAAAGATTGTGAACGTTTGTTTTTTGTTGCTCAAAAAATATAGAAATTTGAAAAAGAGGCTATTTTTTTTGAACAGCCTCTTTTCAATGTTAATTATTTGTTTTATACTTAAACCAAGTTTTTCTACAAATTATTGTATTGTGCTTCAATTTTTTCTAAATCTTTATTGTATTTGGCATGTGTTTCCTGAAATAACAGATCAAACATATTTCCAATTTCTTCACGCAATACTTTTAACCCTTCACCTGTAACACCACCAGGAACTGAAACTCTTTCTTGAAGTGTTGGTAATGTAAAGATTCCTTTCTCAAGTAGTTTCCCTAATCCAATCATCATTTCACTGGCTAATTTTGTTGCTTCATCGGTAGTAATTTGTGTTTGTCTTACGGCTGCTTCGATAAACGCTTGAACTAAAAAGCTAAAAAAAGCTGGACCACAACTAGCTATGTCAGAAGCAACTCTCGTTATTTTTTCATCAATTAACACGGGAGTCGATATATGTGTTAGAAGACTGTGTAATGTTTCATAGTCATCAGGAGTACAAGTAGTCCCTAAAGATACTAAAGATGCACCTGCTAAAGCTCTATTCGTAATACTAGGTATGATCCGAGCTGTTTTACAAGCAACAACTGATTCTAATTGTTCTATTGAAACTGGACTCGTAATTGAAATCAACAGTTGTTCCTTCGTGATAATCGTACTTAATTCTTTTAATAGTGTGTAAAACTGTAAAGGTTTTACACATATGAATATGATATCGGCTAAGCGAGCTACATCTTTGGAGGATTGTACTACCTGTAGATCTGGGAAGTTTTCTTTAAATGGATATGCTTTTTCAATTGTTCGATTTGTGATGATAAGTTGAGATGGAGTAACTGCAGTGGATTCAATTAACGATTCAATTAAAATACTCCCCATGCTACCTGTTCCGATAATACCGATTTTCATGTATTTACCCCCCTCCTTTGCAATCTTTTCTTACCCTTAAGTCTATGAGTGTGAATTAATGATTATGACAAAAAAATTTCCTTGTTACGGAAGGAAAGATAAATAAAAAAAGCCCAGTAAATGGACTTTACAAAGCTTAACATTATTTTTGATAAATAAATTCTAGCACCATTTCTTTTGTTACTTGTTTTCGTAATGGAAAGCCAAATGATTTACTGAGTTTGTTTATTTCCGCAGTAACTGAATTTACTTCTGATAAAGAAAAATCTTTGTTTCCTTTTGCTGCTTCGATGACTTCTGCAATTTTTTCTTCACGGATGACATCTAGTTGTCGATAGGTTTTTTCTGCGCTAATAAATTTATTTATTTGTTTTTTAATTTCTAAATGGACACTCATATGTTTCTCCTTTTTCAGCATTTATTTAGGGGGTATGATAGATGGGTAAATTAAAACGGAATAGTTTATTTCTTGGCATTATAAGCGTGATCGTCTTGTTTTTTAGTGTAAGCTTTATTTGGAATTTTGACAATAGCGGAGTTACGGAAGAAGAGTTTCAATTAATCAGAGAACCTGAACAAAACGTTCAAACTAACGATGGGGAACTTACTAATTCTAAGCTTGTTGTTGATGTGAAAGGGGCAGTTGTTGTTCCAGGTGTGTATGAAATGAAGCAGGGAGATAGGGTTGTTGATGTGATTAAGAAAGCAAGTGGATTTCTAGATGAGGCAAATCAGGATGTGATTAATTTAGCGCTAATATTAGAGGATGAAATGGTGATATTTGTGCCACGCATAGGGGAAGAAAATGTTGAGCAAATGGAGGAAACCATTTCCCAGAATAAAGCAAATGGCAAAATCAATCTGAATACAGCCACAGCAGAAGAGTTACAGGAAATCCCAGGTATTGGGCCGGCTAAAGCAACGGCGATCATTTCTTACCGTGATGAAGTAAATAAATTTCAAAAATTAGATGACTTAACGAATGTTTCGGGAATTGGTCAGAAAACAATTGAAAAATTAGCTGATTTTATTGAAGTCAAATAATGAAATTTTGCTAGCAATTTGATAAAATGATGAGATGGAAGTTAAAAATAGGCAATCGATAGGAGGCTTTAATTAATGTCGGATCGAAATTGGAGTTTAGAAACGATAGCTGTTCATGGTGGTCAGGAAGTTGATAATCATACTTTATCAAGAGCTGTTCCGATTTATCAAACAACCTCATATTTATTTAAAGATACAGATCATGCTGCCAACCTTTTTGGCTTAACAGAAGCAGGCAATATTTATACACGAATTATGAATCCTACGCAAGATGTATTTGAAAAAAGAGTGGCTGAGCTAGAGGGTGGAATTGCAGCATTAGCAACGGCGAGTGGGCAATCAGCGATTACACTGGCGATCTTAAATATTTGCGAAAGTGGCGACGAAGTAGTTGCTTCAAGCTCTTTGTATGGTGGTACATATAACCTATTTGCCCATACGCTAAGAAAGCTAGGGATTAAAGTTCATTTTGTGGATGGGACAAGTCCTGAAAATTATCAGGCAGCGATTAATAATAAGACTAAGTTGTTATATGCTGAAATTATTGGCAATCCGCGAGGTGATGTCCTCGATATCGAAGCCGTTGCTGCAGTTGCCCATCAAAATGGTATCCCATTAATTGTCGATGCAACCTTTACTACTCCGGCATTATGTCGCCCAATTGAACACGGTGCGGATATTGTAGTCCATTCAGCTACAAAGTTCATTGGTGGTCACGGAACATCAATTGGTGGAATTATCGTCGATAGTGGGAACTTTGATTGGAGTAATGGGAAATTCCCTGGATTATCAGAGCCAGATCCAAGTTATCACGGAATTGTCTATACAGAAGCAGTAGGGAATTTAGCGTATATCATTAAAGCGCGCGTTCAATTATTAAGAGATATAGGACCAGCGATTGCACCACTGAATTCATTTTTATTACTTCAAGGGCTTGAAACGTTGCATTTACGCTTAGAGCGTCATTGTGAAAATGCTTTAAAGGTTGCTAATTATCTTAATGAAAATCCGTTAGTAGAATGGGTAAGTTACCCTGGTTTAGAAAGCCATCCAAGCTATCAATTAGCTGAAAAATATCTTCCTAACGGAAAAGGAGCAATTTTAACGTTTGGAATTAAAGGTGGAATTGAAGAAGGGAAAAAGTTCATTAACTCATTAAGATTATTTTCCCATGTTGCGAATGTCGGTGATGCAAAGTCACTTGTTATTCATCCAGCAAGTACAACTCATCAACAGTTAACAGTCGAAGAGCAACGTTCCGCAGGGGTAACCCCTGAATTAATTCGCCTTTCAGTTGGCATTGAAAACGTAAATGATATTATCGCCGATTTACAACATGCACTAGAACTAAGTCAAAAATAATTTATATGACCTTGTACGTTCGGAAAGATAAATTTTTAGCAATGATGTTAATTCGACGTAGTAAAAAATTTTAAGTACGAAGTATAAGAAAAACTAAGGCTTTCGCAAAAGACTTGCGAAAGCCAAGTTTTTCTAATGAAAATTCACAAGGTCATACTTTCAGGAGGTCATTTCTTTGTCACGGATAGCTTGGGATCAATATTTTATGGCACAAAGTCATTTGCTGGCTTTACGAAGTACTTGTACGAGGTTAATGGTAGGTGCCACAATTGTCAGAGATAAACGAATTATTGCAGGTGGCTACAATGGTTCGATTTCAGGTGGGGAGCATTGTATGGATACAGGTTGTTATGTTGAAAACAATCACTGTATTCGCACCATTCATGCCGAAATAAATGCATTGTTACAATGTGCCAAATTTGGAGTACCGACAGCAGATGCTGAAATCTATGTTACCCATTTTCCATGTGTAAACTGTACGAAGGCAATTATTCAAAGTGGAATTAAAAAAGTGTATTATGCGAAAGATTACAAAAACCATCCGTATGCACTTGAATTGTTCCAAAGTGCAGAGGTTCAAGTGGAAAATGTGGAACTCGAAGAAATGATTTTGGATACGAAAGCAGCTGAAAAACTAGCTTTCACAGCCTCTTTACTCGCAAAACTAGAGCAAGCAGGGATTAGTGAAGCAGAATTAAAAAAATTAAAAGAAGAAGCAAATCACCTATTTACAGCTACTCCATAATAATGAGGTGACAAAAATGGTAGGAAAGATATACATTATCGTTGTGGCTGCCATTTGTAGTATATTGCTGCGCATTCAGGGCTTTCATAGCATTTCGATTTCTCTATCGTTAGCCCTTATTTATCTTCTATATCAACATAGAACGAATGGTAAATTGCAAATTTCTTTTTTAGTGATATTTCTATTTTTTTATTTTAATCCGTATTATTTCCCCACCGCTCCTCCGTTACCGTTAGAAAACTCCATTAGAGGAAAAATTACGTCTATTCCAATATTTAACGGTCCTAATATAAAATTCGAATTAACATCACAAAATAATGAAACTTTTCAAATTAATTATTATGCTAAAACGGAGCAAGAACTTAATGATGTAAAATCACTAAAATACGGCTTTAAATGTTCTTTTACCGGAACGTTTAAAGATCCACCTCAAGCTAGGAATTTTTATAGTTTTGATTATAGAAGTTATTTAGCGACAAGAAAGATCTTCTTTCAATTCGTTCCCAATTATTTTTCCACTACTCAATGTATAGAAACGAACCAATCAACGTACCATTTACTGCAAAGGTATCGACAAATGGGAATTAACTATATAAAAGAGCATTTCCCTGACGCGAGTAAAGGCATGATTATTTCTTTGATCTTCGGAGATAGAGGAGAGTTAGATGCTGATGTTCAACAATCTTATCAATCTTTAGGAATTATTCATTTATTAGCCGTTTCTGGACTTCATATTGGACTTGTTAATACCAGTTTGTATTTTATCTTGATTCGGATCGGAATGACGAAAGAAAGAACAACTGAGCTTTTAATTGTATTAGTACCAATGTATAGTATTATCTCCGGAGCAGAACCATCTGTCATTAGAGCATCATCGATGGTAATAATAGTACTGATTTCAATTCGCACCCGCTTAAAAGTATCCTTGCTAGATAATATTAGTGTTGTTTGCCTAGGTCTACTGTTAGTTAACCCAGCTTATCTTTTCCAAATTGGTTTTCAACTTTCGTTTTTGGTAACGTATGCATTGCTTATTTCCGGAAGTACAATCTTCCAACGCTATTCGAGCAGATTTTGGCAGTTAGTTTCCGTTACGGTTGTCGCACAATTAATTTCCTTCCCGCTTGTGATTTATCACTTTTATGAAATTTCATTATGGAGCTTACCACTAAATTTCGTTTACATTCCATTCTTTACATTTTTTGTTATGCCGCTTGCCTTTATAATTTTTTTTAGTCATTTGTTTATTCCCCAAATAAGCGAATTATTGTTAGTATTATACGAATTTGTACTTATTTATTCTCATAAAGGGCTAGAATTCATTAATAATCTACCATTTTCTTCTATTGTTTTAGGGAAACCACCACCTTACTTACTTGTCTTATATTATGTGGCGATTGGCTTTCTTTTTTATTTATGGGAAAGTTCAACAACGAAGCTTGCCTTCATAAAAGGTGGAATGGCTTTCTTAACTATAGTTACCTGGCATTGGTTTCTTCCGTATTTAAAGGATACTGGTGAAGTAACGATGATCGATGTTGGTCAAGGGGATAGTATCTATCTTGAATTGCCACATCGGAAAGCCGTTTATGTTATTGATACGGGAGGTCATGTTACATTTGCTCAAGAAGCTGATTGGCAACGAAAAGAGAAAGAATTTGCTGTTGGCGAAGAAATTTTAGTGCCTTATTTAAAAGCGAAGGGAGTTAGAAAAATTGATAAATTAATTTTAACTCATGGCCATTATGATCATATTGGCGGTGCAGAAGCCTTATTAGGAAACATTAACGTTGAAACTTTGCTTTATGGAGCCGGTCCTGTTGAAGGAGAACTTGAGCAAAGCTTATTACAAAACTTTACGGAAAACGGCACAAAAATTCAATTTGTAAAACGAGGTGATAAGTGGAAAAAGAATAACATTGAATTCCACGTGGTAGCACCCGTTGGCGGAGAAATGAATCTTAACGATCGTTCAATCGTAATTTATACAAAGATTGGTGGCTTAAATTGGTTATTTACAGGTGATTTAGAGGCAAACGGAGAAAGCAGCTTAGTGAACTACTATCATTCTTTGAACGTAGATGTCCTTAAAGTAGGTCATCACGGCAGTAACACCTCCACTACAGAGCAACTATTAGCGGCAACTAACCCGAAAATTGCTCTTATTTCGGTTGGAAAAGGGAATCGCTTCGGTCATCCTCATCCTGATACAAATTCCCGTTTAAAGGATCACAATCTAAAAGTGTTTCGAACCGATCAACATGGCGCTATTCGTTATGTATTTAACGGTAACGAAGGGACTTTTCAAACGGTCTTAAATGAAGAACGTTGAAAGGAGAAGCTCTTGAACGCTTCTCCTTTCTAGTACGTTAAGAAAGTATAAAGTTTTGAACTTTGAATGCTGTCTAGCTCCGAGCTTCTAAGCGGTCACTCTGCGCTTTTCTCTTCTGTTTTACGCAAACAAATCAATAAGTACAGCGATCGCAAATATTGTGGTGAAAAACCCAAATGATGCGAGAAAACCAACAGCAGAATCTACGACATCATTACGCTTACATTGAACATCCTTTTCAAATTGATTCACTGAAACCCCTCCTAATCCATTTTTCGGCATAAGTAAAAAAATCTACATTTGTAACATTTTTATGTTAAAAACATGGTTGGCATATAACGGTATTACTTATAGTATATAAGGATTTCAATATTCTGTAAAAAGATTTATTGAGATACTTAGAAATCCTGAGAAATGTTGTCACCTATAGTTTGCGACTGCATAGGATATCATAAATAATACAAAAGAAAAAGTGATTAATCGTCATTAATGGGTTGTCCTAGGCTCCTCATGTTGACGTTTATCATAAATGGAGGGATTAATCTTGCATTAATTCCTCTTTTTCACTTGTCCATGCCCATTTTCTATGGTTAAAATGATGTAAGCCGGCTGAAAAGAATAAACGTACAGCCCTTGTTTAAAATACGTTTATATAAAGAAAGGGTATCAAAAAGTATGAGCTTTTTACAAGTACAAAAAAAGATAAAAAAAGGAAGTATAGCTCCTTTATATTTGTTATTAGGTACAGAAGCTTTTCTGATTGAAGAAACGATACATACGATTATAAACAAAGTGTTGCCAGAGGAACAATTTGACTTTAATTTATCAACATTTGAGTTAAAGGAAACCCCAATTTCTTTAGCAATTGAAGAAGCGTTAACGATTCCGTTTATGGGAACACATCGAGTGGTAATAGTTAAAGATCCGTTGTTTTTAACAGGAAAAGATCAAGCAAAAGTTGAACATGATTTAAACGCTTTTGAAAATTATATTACAAATCCAGTTCAAGAAACAATTTTTATCGTCGTAGCTCCATATGAAAAGTTAGATGAAAGAAAGAAAATCGTCAAGCTATTAAAAAAACAAGCAGAAATCGTAGAAGCCACCCCGCTTAATGATAATGAATTAGAAAAGTGGCTTGAGGCGCGAGTAAAACAAAATAACGTGGAAATAACGCCACTTGCCAAAGCGAAATTAAACGAATTATTAGGAAGTAACCTAGCGATGATTGCCAATGAACTAGAAAAATTAGTACTTTACGTTGGCCAAGGTGGAACGATTGATGAAGCGATCGTCGAACAATTAGTTTCAAAAACAATCGAACAAGATGTTTTTTCATTAATTGATCACGTTATTCTGCAAAGGAAAAAAGAAGCATTCACCGTTTTGTATGATTTAATTAAGCTGAAAGAAGAACCAATCAAAATTTTAGCTTTACTAGCACGGCAATTTCGGATCATTTACCAAGTGCAAGAACTTACAAAACGTGGCTATTCACAACAAAAGATAGCAGGAGCATTAAAACTTCATCCATACGCGGTAAAATTAGCAAGCCAACAAGCAAACCTATTTTCCGAAAAAAAACTACTGACGTTCATCGATGAACTTGCCGAAACAGATTACAAAATCAAAACAGGTAAAATTGATAAACAATTAGGCTTAGAATTGTTTATTATTAAGGTTTTAGGGAATGGTACTAGTGGTTAGTGATCAAATCTTATGTTTAGACAGTAGATAGTGGATTTCTTTAAGTAAAAGGTGAAATTGCGCAAGTAAAAAGGCGAAACGCTAAAGTAAAAGGGGAATTTCCGCAAGTAAAAAGGCGAAATGCGCAAGTAAAAGGTAGATTTGTGCAAGTGAATGGCAAAACAAGCAAGTAAATATGGTTAATCATACGCGAAAAGCTCAAAATGAAGGTGGGAATTGAACGTAAAGTCGTAAACTTATGTTGTTTATCAAATATTGTCAAAAATTGAAGTGATAGAAGTACAACGGTTTTCTCAATTTTTTAAGAAACTATTAAACTATTAAGAAAAAGACTGTTGTCAATTTTAAAATAACGCAATTCATTCTTGATCATGGGAATTGTCACGGTAGTTGGTGCAGGAAGAAGGTTGTTAGCTTCTAGAAAGTAGAGGTCACTATGCAGTAGCGGTTGATTTACCAGATGATCATGATGCTCAACTGGAAGATTATATAAATGTTATTGCTAAGCAAATTAATAGTTTAGGGAAGGTTTATTTGGTTTAAAACCAATTATATTAACCGATGAAATATTTGGAAATGTCCCAGAAGTTTACATTGAATTATTGGATAATAGTATAAGAAACTAAGGCATCATTTATTATTGATTTTTAACTAAACGTTTTAAATCTTTAATTTCTGCTTCATGCTCTATTGAACGAGCAGATAGTGTCTCTATAGTTAAATGTTGTTTTCCTAAATAATCCTCTAAATTTTGATATTGTTCTGGAATAAACCCTATTTTACGTTCAATCCTTTCCTGACCAGCCTTAAGGAGTTGCACATCATTTTCAATGTTTTTCACATTATTTTCAATGTTGTCAAGTTTTTGTAAAATCTTATTTAGTACCTCTTGCATGATTAATCCCTCCCTTTTCCCTAATAATATCATATATTTTTTAAATTGATCATACTATAATTTTTATTTATCCAGTAAAAATTTCATTTTCTAATTTCGGAGAAATTGGCGAAGGAATTTAGAGGTTAGTTTGGATGTTTACAGTATCCGATAAAAAAACTTGTTTTACCTAGCTTTATCGATGTATTATATTGTGAAAAATCAAATTGAGACTTCATTTCTGGAGTGATAAATTATGAAAGAGAAAATACTGAAAAAACTAAGCAACATTGAACTAACTAGCGAGGTAAAAATATTATTTGCGTGTGAATCAGGTAGTCGTGCTTGGGGATTTCCATCTAAAGACAGTGATTATGATGTAAGATTTATCTATGTACATCCACCAGAATGGTATTTGTCGATTGATGACAAGAGAGATGTGATCGAACTACCGATCAATAGTTTATTGGATATTAATGGGTGGGATATACGCAAGGCATTAAAGCTTTTGAGAAAATCAAATCCGCCTCTTCAAGAATGGTTAAAATCTGAAATTATCTATTACCAAAATTATTCATTTATCGATAAGTTAAGGAAGATGAGTTCTGATGTTTTTTCACCTTTATCGTGTATGCATCACTATCTAAATATGGCTCGAAGAAATAATCGCGAGTTCTTACAAGCTGAACAAGTCAAAATTAAGAAATATTTTTATGTCTTAAGACCAATTTTAGCGTGCAAATGGATTGAGAAGTACAATAATATACCACCAATTCTTTTTCAGGAATTAGTCAATGATATTGTCCCTAATGGAACTTTACACGATGAAATAATCAATTTGCTTGAAAGAAAGATGAAAGGCGAAGAAATTGATTATGAACGAAGAATAAATGCAATTAATGAATATATTGAACATGAAATAGAGCATATTGAAAATTTCATTAAGACGATTAAATATAACAAGGAGGATCATTCAGAGAAACTAGATAAATTGTTTAGAGATACGCTTAAAGAAGTTTATACATCGTAAATCTGGTTACTAGTTAATAAAATATTAGAGTTTAATTATTCAGAAAACGATTACGCTCTTAAATCATATTCACTCTTTATAAAACCTTTTTGTGAAACAAGGTTTTTCGGGTAGTCATTTTTTAATCTGATTGAAATAAATAATATTTTTGTGAGGAGTAAAACGGGATGATTATTCGATTTGAAAAGCCTTGTACACTCTTGCAGCCTTATGTTGATTGTTATTGGTCTTGGGAAAGTGACAAGTCAAGAAGTAAACCACACAGTCTTCCAAGGGTTATTCCTACCACTGAAACGGAAGTGGTATTTTATTATAAAGTGCCGTTTTCGATATTAGATCACAAAGGAATTTGCCATCAGTTACCTCAAAGTCACATTGTATTTATGATGAGTGAGTCGTTTGTATTGACACTACCAAAGGAAGAAGAAATTGGCTTTGTGGCAATACGATTTCGACCGAGCAGTTTTCGGCATTTCTATAAAGGGAGAGTTGATGAATTAAATGAAACATTTCTTCCGTTACCTGAAGTATGGGGATCTTCTGGTAAGGAATTGGCTGATCGTGTAATAGCTGCTACGTGTTTAGAGGAGCGTATTATGTTGATTGAGTCGTTTCTTCTAAAACAGTTGGCTTTATATATGAAAACTGACGACATGATTAACTATGCTGTTATAGCTCTTATGAGATATACAGGAAACATTAAGATTGGGGATATTATCCACACATTAGATGTTGGTGAGCGGCAATTTCAGCGTCTGTTTAAACAATCAGTAGGGATACCTGCAAAGCAATTTCAACGCTTTGTACGCTTTGAATCTACGATAAAGCAATTAATACGATATAATAACGTTGATCCTTTAGCTACTATTCTCGCACATGGATACTATGATCAATCTTATTTTTATAAAGAATTTAAGCATTTTGTTCATTCTAAACCTAGTGATTTATTATTGGATCGAAATAATATGTCGCTTTTTTACAATATCCTTTCTAATCGATAAGTTAAAATGACACTGTATCTAAATAAGTTACAAAGGGAGTGCTATGAAGCGATGCTGATCGATCACTTTATTAGACAAAGTCATTTTGAAGAAATAAATACAATCGATGTAGTGGTACACCTATATTACGGATAGTCAAAACTGCGGTAGAGAAATAGACAATTTTGGATCGGGGAGGGAAAACAACGATGAAAAATATTTGGAAGTATAGCGGCTGGTACCTAATAACTATTGGTGTAATCCATAATACTGTTGGATTA
Organism: Anaerobacillus sp.; assembly: GCA_036676095.1. Taxonomy (GTDB): domain Bacteria; phylum Bacillota; class Bacilli; order Bacillales; family Anaerobacillaceae; genus Anaerobacillus. Next base: position 27,830 of record JAKFDP010000078.1, read on the forward strand.
TTACTCGGTCAGGATATTTTAGTAGAAATTATTAGCGATGGTATGGTAAACACGGTTCAGATGGAGTTTGATCGTAACTTTCTATTTTGGTTTTTGGCAATCGGTTTTTTCTGGATGGTGATGGGCTTCCATTGGCAAAGTCTATTGCGTATTTATAAAAGACCTTTGCCTTCCTTCCTTGGATGGGGAATGCTCTTATTTGCGATAGTAGGCGTATTACTTTCGCCATTGTCGGGTATCTGGATTTTCTTTCCACTAGCTTGGATGATTTTACAGCCACATATTAAAAATAGAAAAAGATCATAGTGAACGAGGTGAGGAAAAAAGGAAGAGTTTAATTATAAACAGGGCTAAATTGATTCTTGTCGATCCTAATTTCAAAATAAAAAAGTTGTTTTTGGGGTGTCCAACCTCGACTTTTAGTACAACGAACAAAAGGGCTGACTGGTGTGAAGTACCTCTAATGAGGAGCTTCACACCAGTAGCCCTTTTTCACCGATCAAAATTATGCTGAAACTTCGTTTAATTTCTTCGCTAGGCGAGATTTTTGACGAGATGCCGCATTTTTATGGATTAAACCTTTTGTAGCAGCTTTATCAAGCTTTTTGGTTGCAACCAAGAACGCTTCTTGAGCTCCTTCAACTTCCTTGTTTGCTACTTTAGCTTCGAAAGTTTTGATAGCAGTACGAAGTGCAGATTTAGCTGAAGCATTTTGTGCACGACGCTTTTCGCTTGTTTTTACGCGTTTGATAGCTGATTTAATATTTGGCATTCCTTTCACCTCCTTGATGCAACCGAGTAATTGCGAATGTATAAGTACAACACATTGCATTGTAACAAAACTCACGACTAATTGCAATAGACGATTAAAAAAGGGAATAGTAGAAATTGCTATGGGGAATAATTTGGATAGAAACTGTCTGAAGAGGGGTGCTATTAAAATGGCAAAAGAAATTAAGCTTGATCAATATAATTTACGTACGGATTTAGCAGTTGAAGCTCATGAAATGGTGAGAGAAAAAGAACAGCAACAAGAAAAACAAACAATTAGTGGTGTTATTGTTAAAGAACGGGATGAAGAAGGCATTCATATTACGACTGTTGAAATTACGGAAGAAGGAGCAAATAAACTTGGCAAAAAAGCCGGACGTTATTTAACATTTGAAATCCAAGGAATTCGTAATAAAGATAGCGAACTTCAAGAAAAAGTTGAGCAGGTATTTGCCAAGGAGTTTAACCAATTTTTAATACAATTGGGAATTAGGAAAGATGCAAGTTGTTTAGTTGTTGGCTTAGGAAACTGGAATGTGACGCCCGATGCTTTAGGACCGTCTGTTGTCGAAAACTTATTAATTACGAAACATATTTTCGAATTGCAGCCAGAACAAGTGTCTGACGGATTTCGTTCAGTTAGTGCGATCACTCCCGGAGTGATGGGCTTAACTGGAATTGAGACGAGTGATATTATTCATGGCGTGATTGAGAAAACAAAACCAGATTTTGTGATTGCCATTGACGCCTTGGCAGCCCGTTCGATAGAAAGAGTTAATACAACTATTCAAGTTTCAGATTCAGGGATTCATCCAGGTTCTGGGGTTGGGAATAAGCGTAAAGAACTAAGTAAAGAAACATTAGGTATCCCTGTGATTGCTGTTGGAATTCCGACCGTTGTCGACGCTGTTTCGATTACGAGTGATACGATTGATTTTGTCTTGAAACATTTTGGCAGGGAAATGCGTGAAGGAAAAAAACCATCACGATCTTTAACTCCAGCGGGGATGACTTTTGGTGAAAAACGTGTACTTACAGATGAAGATATGCCCGAATTTGAAACACGTCAAAATATTTTGGGGATGGTTGGAAAATTAGAAGAAGACGAAAAACGGCAATTAATTCAAGAAGTTCTTGCACCTCTTGGGCATAATTTAATGGTCACCCCAAAAGAAATTGATGTATTTATTGAAGACATGGCAAATGTGATTGCTGAAGGACTAAATGCTGCCCTTCATGGAGATATTGATCAAGATAACGTTGGGGCTTATACACATTAGATCGCTTTATACACCCAGCGGCTCGAAATTAAGTTCTAACCCTTTCAAGATTGTCATATAGATGATGTAGACAAGCTTGAAAGGGTGAGAAGATGTCTACACGAAAATTTACAGGCATTACTGTTTCATTGAATAGGACAAGTTTCAAACGCTTAATTATCTTAGCGATTGTTGGTGTAATTGGATTATTTATTATCACAGGAATGCTGACAGCATTTGAACCTGGTTATGGCATATCATCAACAACGGTGCATGCTTGGAGTTCATATGTTTCAAGTGACGCTTTAATGCATATGATGGGGACTGAAAATTCATATTTTACGCAAGTGTTACCTGAAGATAGTCAACCGCCGAAAGTTTCCGTTCTCGCCTTTCAATTAGCTACTAGTTTAAATCCAGATGACCCTAGAAGTTTACTAGGCAGAGAATTACCTGGATTTGCTTTATTTGATGGCAAAATTATTGTTGCTGGAGAAGGAACTGATTACACGAATATGCCAATTGAATCTGCCCCGCCAATGGAAGTGATGATGGCAGAACGTGAGGCTTCACAAGAAAGCTTAGAGAAACTTGATAAGGTAGCCGAAGAGTTTTCGCCACCAAAAGTTTCAACGAATGGACGAAAGGTTGTTCATATTATCCATACACATAGTCGGGAATCATATTTACCAGAGTTAAAAAATACGAATGGAGCTTCGCAAGCGTTTCATTCGTCTGTCAATGTTACGCTTATCGGTGAGCGTTTAGGACGTGAATTAGAAAAACAAGGAATTGGTGTGAAAGTTGATAAGAGTGATATAGGGGCCATTCTTAGTAATCGTGGCTGGGTTTACCGCCAATCTTATGATGCTTCAAGAGAAATTGTGAAGGAAGCCATTAGTTCAAACAAAGATTTACAATTTTTCTTTGACTTACACCGTGATGCTCAACCACGAGATATTACAACTGTAACAATTAATGGGGTTAAATATGCGAGAACATTATTTATTATTGGAGAAAACCATAAGGACTATGAAAAAAATGCTCATTTAGCAGCTAAGCTCCACGATTTAATGGATAAAAAGTATCCTGGGTTAAGTCGAGGAGTGATCCAAAAAGGCGGTGCTGGATCTAATGGACGTTATAATCAAGATTTATCACCAAATTCGATTTTAATTGAATTTGGTGGTGTTGAAAATTCAATTGAGGAACTTTATCGCTCTGCTCAAGCCTTTGCTGAAGTTTTTAGTGAATTTTATTGGGAAGAACAGAAAGTAAATAAAAAATAATAATACCAGGGTGGTGAATTAGATGACTAAATTTTTATTAAAGTGTTTTTTTATCATAACTGTTTTATTTTCAGGAGTGCTAATTGGGATTCAAGTTGCTAGTAACAGTATGGTAAAAATGACAGGAGATAATCAATACTCGACAGCTAATATCAGTTTCCTTACTGAAACGTCAAATGGAGCATCTATTTTGCCAGTCGAGACGAAAGAAACTGAGAAAATAACTAGTCACGACTTAGAAAGTAAACAAGCAAAGCTTGAAGAAATTGAATCATTTAATTTATTTTCACAAATTGGTGTAAGCCTTTCTGATGGACTTAACGTTCTCTTTTCAAAAATGTTAGCAAAAATCACCGTAACAATCGGGGATCTATTGAAATAAAAAGACTGCTATTAGCAGTCTTTTTGTCGAGATTGCGAAAATAATTTTTTGAACTAAGAATAATGTCTAGCTCCGAGCGCCAGCGGCTTGAGTCAAATAACCTGTCAGATTAGAAAAACTTGGTTTAATCGCCGAACAAATGGCGAAAGTGAGCGCTATACGCTTTTCTTATTTAAATTTGATTGAAACAAGATCATGCTATTGATATAATTTATCCTAGCTTGCGCTTTTATGTAGGAGTGATGACACGATGAATAAAGAAGAACGTTTAAAACGTAGAGAGAAAATCCGCAATTTTTCAATTATTGCTCATATAGATCATGGGAAGTCGACACTTGCAGACCGGATTTTAGAAAAAACAAGTGCACTAACACAAAGAGAAATGAAAGATCAAATGTTAGATGCAATGGATTTAGAGCGAGAACGAGGAATTACGATTAAATTAAATGCTGTGCAACTGACCTATAAAGCAAAAGACGGTGAAGAGTATATTTTTCACTTGATTGATACCCCAGGTCACGTTGACTTTACGTATGAAGTATCGCGCAGTTTAGCTGCTTGTGAGGGTGCCTTACTTATTGTTGATGCAGCACAAGGAATTGAAGCTCAGACGTTAGCAAATGTGTATTTGGCGCTTGATAATGATTTAGAAATTCTACCGGTTATAAACAAAATTGATTTGCCTAGTGCTGAACCTGAGCGAGTAAAACAAGAGGTAGAAGATATTATTGGGCTAGATACGTCTGAAGCTGTTTTAGCATCTGCGAAAAATGGGATTGGAATTGAAGAAATATTAGAGCAAGTTGTGAAAAAGGTACCAGCCCCAAGTGGTGATCCAGAAGGCCCGCTGCAAGCACTTATTTTTGATTCATTATACGATCCATATCGCGGAGTTGTTGTGTATATTCGGATTGTAGAAGGTACCGTAAAGCCAGGTCAAAAAATTCGCATGATGGCAACTGGTGCAGAATTTGAAGTAATTGAAGTAGGTGTGTATACACCAAAACCTGTAAAGCGCGACGAATTAACAGTTGGCGATGTTGGCTTTTTAACTGCCTCGATTAAAAATGTTAGCGATACACGTGTTGGGGATACAATTACAAGTGTGAATCGACCAGCAAAAGAACCGTTAGCTGGTTATCGTAAAATGAATCCGATGGTTTTTTGTGGATTATACCCATTAGATACGAATGATTATAATGATTTACGAGATGCCCTAGAAAAGCTTGAATTAAATGATGCCTCGTTACAATACGAGCCTGAAACGTCCCAAGCTTTAGGATTCGGCTTCCGTTGTGGCTTTTTAGGGTTGCTCCATATGGAAATTATTCAAGAACGAATTGAACGAGAATTTAACATTGATATTATTACAACAGCTCCAAGTGTAATTTATAAAGTAACGTTAACAAGTGGGGAAGAAATGCATATTGATAATCCTTCAAAAATGCCTGATCCTCAAGTGATTGAATTTATTGAAGAGCCTTATGTGAAAGCATCGATCATGGTTCCAAATGATTATGTTGGGGCTGTTATGGAGATTTGTCAACGCAAACGTGGGAACTACTTAGATATGACCTATTTGGATGCGAATAGGGTAACGTTGACGTATGAAATTCCTTTATCAGAAATTGTCTATGACTTTTTTGATCAATTAAAATCAAGTACAAAAGGCTATGCTTCTTTCGATTACGAGTTAATCGGTTATAAGCAGTCGAAATTGGTGAAAATGGACATTTTATTAAATGCTGAGAAAGTGGATGCTTTATCGATTATTGTCCATCGGGATTCTGCCTATGAACGAGGCAAAGTGATTGTTGAGAAATTGAAAGAATTAATTCCACGTCAACAGTTTGAAGTTCCTGTTCAAGCAAGTATTGGACAAAAAATCATTGCTCGGTCAACAATCAAAGCCATGCGTAAAAATGTTCTGGCAAAATGTTACGGGGGAGACATTTCTCGTAAACGTAAACTGTTAGAAAAACAAAAAGAAGGTAAAAAACGGATGAAGAGTGTTGGGAGCGTAGAAGTTCCACAAGAAGCATTTATGGCTGTACTTAAAATGGACGAAAGCAAATAAGCTTCTCATGCAGTAAAAAACCGTAGAGCGTAATTCTACGGTTTTTCTACGCAATTTGATCACTAGTAAAGAGGTGACCTATGTCAAAGCCAAGAGCGGTATATATTCATATTCCATTTTGTGAGCAAATTTGTCATTATTGTGATTTTAATAAAGTGTTTCTAAAAGGACAACCAGTTGATGCATATCTTGCAGCTTGTGAGCAGGAAATGAAGACAACCGTTCAAAAGTCCCCTTATGAAAAAATCACATCTGTATATATTGGTGGAGGAACGCCATCTGTTTTGTCTACAAGTCAATTAGAAAAATTGTTAGCTGCAATTGTTGAGACATTTAAACCGACCGGAGAATTTACGATGGAAGTCAATCCAGGAAATGCTGATTCTGAAAAATTAGCAATTATGAAAGATGCCGGAATTAATCGGCTTAGTATTGGTGTTCAAACTTTTCAAACAGAACTCCTTCAAAAAATTGGTCGAATTCATACGGAAAAGGACATTTACGAAACTATTCACAAAGCGAGAAAATATGACCTTAATAATCTTTCGATTGATTTGATGTTTGGCTTGCCAGGTCAAACATTAACGATGTTTGACGAAAGCTTAAAAAAGGCTTTGGACTTAGATATTCCCCATTTTTCAGCTTATTCTTTAAAAATTGAAGAAAAAACGGTTTTTCATCAATTATTTAAGAAAAATAAGTTGCAGCTACCTTCAGAGGATACTGAAGTGGCGATGTATGAAATGTTAATAAAGATGTTGACAGATAAAGGATACAATCATTATGAAATTAGTAATTTTGGAAAAAATGAATTTGAAAGCAAACATAATTTAACGTACTGGAATAATGAGGAATACTACGCGATTGGTGCTGGAGCACACGGTTATGTAAACGGAGCTCGCTATGTGAATGCTGGGCCAATCAAAAAATATCTTTCGTTAGTCGAAGCGAATGGGCACTCAATCATTGAAACACATTGGGTAACAGAGAAAGAAAAGCTGGAGGAAGAAATGTTTCTTGGCTTGAGAAAAGTTGCAGGTATTTCTATTTCAAAGTTTGAACAAAAGTATCAAACCTCTCCATTCGCTATCTTCGGGAAAGTAATGGAGGATTTAATAGGACAAGGCTTATTAAAGGTAGGAAATGACCGAATTGCTTTAACGAGACAAGGACTTTTAATTGCCAATGAAGTGTTTGAGAAATTTCTACTTTGAAAGAGGCTTCTAAAAGATGATGTCTAGCTCCGAGCGCCAGCGGCTGTCAGCTAAAAAGTGAAAAAGCGCACTGTGCTCCTGCGCCGCATCGCTTGCTCGTCGCAAAGCTGCAAAGAAGCGGTTTCGAGCTGTAGCTTGTCGCCGGGAGCCAGGATGGCGACATTACGCCGTTGCCCACAGGACGTGGGCAGCCTTTAGGCGTAATTTGGCGCTCTGCACTTTTCTCTAACTATCTTTTGATTATCTTGACAACGAATATAGGTTTTTGGTAACTTATTATTAGGATTTAGCACTCGACAAGACGGAGTGCTAACAGAGGTGATCAACTATGTTAACTGAGCGCCAATTATTAATTTTAAAAGTAATTATTGATGATTATATTCGTTCTGCGGAACCGGTTGGTTCTAGAAGTGTTTCCAAAAGAGAAGACATTTCTTTTAGCCCTGCGACGATTCGTAATGAAATGGCGGATTTAGAAGAACTTGGTTTCTTAGAAAAGCCTCATAGTTCTGCTGGTAGAATTCCATCACAAAAAGGATATCGCTACTATGTCGATCATTTATTACCGTCTGAAACTCTCAGTCAGGTAGAGATTGTTAATATTAAATCTTTATTTGCCCAAAAGATTCATGAAGTTGAACAGGTGATTGAACAATCTGCGCAAATTTTATCAAAACTAACGAGTTACACATCGATCGTTTTGGGACCAGAAATTTTTGATACAACGTTAAAGCACCTGCAAATTATTCCACTTACGCAAGATACGGCGGTGGCAATAATTGTTACAGATACAGGACGAGTTGAAAAGCAAGCGGTAACGCTCCCAAAAGGGATCAAGCTATCAGAAATTGAAACGATGGTAAACATTTTAAATGATCGCCTGAAAGGCGTATCGATGCTAGAGTTACGTGGAAAGATTTTAGCTGAAGTTGGCGACATGTTAAAAGTTCATGTTAGTAACTACCAAATGATGATGCAAATCTTTGAGCAATCGATTAAACAAGAAAAAAATGATAAAGTGTTTTTTGGTGGCAAAACAAACATTTTCTCACAACCTGAATTTCAAGATGTAGACAAAGTGAGGCAATTGTTAGAAATGTTTGAGGAAAAGCAGCTAATTCATCAAATTTTTCGCTCGGAAAACTCAGGAATTACAGTGAAAATAGGACAAGAGAATAACTTTGAAGCTATTGATCATTGTAGTGTGATTACAGCTACTTATACAGTTGATGGCAAACATTTAGGAACAATTGGAATCCTTGGACCGACAAGAATGGAATATCGTCGTGTCATTGATGTGTTAAATCATTTATCAAAAGGAATGACGAATACGTTAACTAATTTGTATCAAAGAAATAAGTAATGGCAATATTGACAAAGAGTAGGATTGATTTTTGAGAGTATAAAATTTTTGAACTTAGTAAGATGTCTAGCTCCGAGCGCTTTTCTTATTACCCTCGATCACTCTAAAGCGTTTGATCGAGGAAATTTTAATATATAGTAAGTCAGTATTATATTAGGGAGGTGAAATAGTTGGATCAAGCAAAACAACAGCTAAATGAAGAACAAACAGAAGCTCAAAAAGCAGGAGCAGAGGTTGAGAATGACGTTGAGGTAGAAAAACCATCAGAAAGTGTTGAAGAAGTAACAGAAGAACAACAACTAATCCAGACTCTTCGAGACGAAGTTGCGTCATTAAATAATCGTTTACTCCGTGCTCAAGCTGATTATGAAAATTTCCGTCGCAGAACTAGGCAAGAAAACGAAGCGGCTGCTAAATATAGAGCACAAAGTCTGATTGAACAATTAGTTCCGGCTATTGATAACTTTGATCGAGCTTTGCAAGTGAAAGTGGAAAGTGATGATGCAAAAAGCTTGTTACAAGGAATGGAAATAGTTTTTCGCCAAGTAACAGAAGCATTAAAATCAGAAGGCTTAGAAGCAATTGAAGCGGTAGGTCAAAGCTTTGACCCTCATGTTCATCAAGCAGTTATGCAAGTTGAGAGTGACGAATATGAACCGAATCAAGTTGTCGAAGAGCTTCAAAAGGGTTATAAATTAAAGGATCGTGTCATTCGACCTTCAATGGTGAAAGTTAGTCAATAATGAGTGATACTGTTTCATTACATATATTTTTAAGGAGGTAAAATCAATGAGTAAAGTTATTGGTATCGATTTAGGTACAACAAACTCTTGTGTAGCGGTAATGGAAGGTGGAGAACCAATTGTTATTCCAAATCCAGAAGGAAATCGAACAACTCCATCTGTTGTCGCATTTAAAAACGGTGAGCGCTTAGTAGGTGAAGTTGCGAAGCGTCAAGCAATTACTAATCCAAATACAATTATTTCAATTAAACGTTATATGGGAACTGACCATAAAGTAGAGATTGAAGGAAAGCAATATACACCACAAGAAATTTCGGCAATTATTTTACAAAAGTTAAAACAAGATGCTGAAAGTTATTTAGGTGAAAAAGTAACAAAGGCCGTTATTACAGTACCAGCTTACTTTAACGACTCTCAACGTCAAGCTACAAAAGATGCAGGAAAGATTGCCGGCTTAGAAGTTGAGCGAATTGTCAATGAGCCAACGGCTGCTGCTTTAGCATATGGGTTAGAGAAACAAGAAGATCAAACAATCCTTGTTTATGACTTAGGTGGAGGTACTTTTGACGTATCCATTCTTGAATTAGGTGACGGTTTCTTTGAAGTAAAGGCTACATCTGGAGACAATCAACTAGGTGGAGATGACTTTGACCAAGTAATTATTGATCATTTAATTGCTGAATTTAAGAAAGAAAATGGCATTGATCTTTCTCAAGATAAAATGGCTTTACAACGTTTAAAAGACGCTGCTGAAAAAGCGAAAAAGGATCTCTCAGGTGTAACTTCAACACAAATTTCATTACCGTTTATTACAGCTGATGCAACTGGTCCAAAGCACTTAGAAGTAAACTTAACGCGGGCGAAGTTTGAGGAAATTTCAAGTCAACTTGTCGAGCGAACAATGGGCCCAACTCGTCGAGCACTTCAAGATGCTGGTATGACACCAAATGATATTGACAAAGTCGTTCTTGTTGGTGGTTCAACACGTATTCCAGCGGTCCAAGAAGCAATTAAAAAGCTAACTGGCAAAGAACCTCATAAAGGGGTAAATCCAGATGAAGTCGTAGCCTTAGGAGCTGCTGTCCAAGCAGGAGTTTTAACAGGTGACGTTAAAGATGTTGTCTTATTAGACGTTACACCACTATCACTCGGGATTGAAACAATGGGTAGCGTGTTTACAAAGTTAATTGATCGTAACACTACCATTCCAACGAGTAAGTCGCAAGTGTTCTCAACAGCTAGTGACAACCAGCCTTCTGTTGATATCCATGTTCTGCAAGGAGAACGCCAAATGGCTGCTGATAACAAAACATTAGGTAGATTCCAGTTATCAGATATTCCTCCAGCACCACGTGGCATTCCACAAATTGAAGTAACATTTGATATTGATGCTAACGGAATTGTAAACGTAAAAGCAAAAGATTTAGGAACGAATAAAGAACAATCGATTACCATTACATCATCTTCAGGTTTATCAGATGAAGAAGTTGAAAAAATGGTTAAAGATGCTGAAGCAAATGCCGAAGCAGATAAGAAACGCCGTGAAGAAGTTGATCTTCGTAACGAAGCTGATCATTTAGTGTTTACAACTGAAAAGACCTTAAAAGATCTTGAAGGAAAAGTCGATGAGGCTGAAGTAACAAAAGCAAATGAGGCAAAAGAAAAATTAAAAACAGCGTTAACTGGTACAGACATTGAAACAATTAAAGCAGCGAAAGATGAACTTCAAGAACTTGTGCAAGCTTTATCTGTAAAGCTTTATGAGGAAGCGGCTAAAGCAGCTCAAGCAGCCCAAGGTGAGCAAGGAGCTCAAGAAGCTAAGCAAGACGATAACGTTGTTGATGCTGAATATGAAGAAGTAAAAGAAGAAAAGAAATAAATATCGTATTAATTTAGAAAAAGTCAAAGTCAACCTTCTAAAGGCTTTGACTTTTTTCCACATTGTCGTGCTACTACTTCACATTTCTAAGTGAAAATGTTAAGATAATCGTTATGTAATAAAATCGGGAGTGGATTTAATGAGTAAACGTGATTATTATGATGTGTTAGGCGTTGGCAAAAATGCATCTGAAGATGAGCTAAAAAAAGCATATCGAAAATTAGCTCGTAAATACCATCCAGATGTTAATAAAGAACCGGATGCAGAAACTAAATTTAAAGAAGTCAAAGAAGCTTATGATACGTTAAGTGATTCACAAAAGAAAGCTCACTATGATCAATTTGGCCATACAGATCCAAATCAAGGCTTTGGTGGGGGAGGAGCTGACTTTGGAGGATTTAGTGATATTTTTGAAATGTTTTTTGGTGGCGGTGGTGGAAGAAGAAATCCGAATGCCCCAAGACAAGGAGCAGACTTACAATATACAATGACCTTGGAATTTAAAGAAGCTGTATTCGGAAAAGAAACAGATATTGAAATTCCTCGCGAAGAAACGTGTGAAACTTGTTTCGGTAGTGGCGCCAAACAAGGGACAAAAGCTGAAACTTGTTCTCATTGTAAAGGGTCAGGTCAACTTAGTGTTGAGCAAAATACACCATTTGGTCGCGTTGTGAATCGCAGAGTTTGTCACCACTGTGAAGGAAAAGGAAAAGTGATCAAAGACAAGTGTAATACTTGTGGTGGAAATGGAAAAGTTCGTAAACGCAAAAAAATTCATGTGAAAATACCAGCTGGAATCGATACTGGTCAACAAATTCGTTTGTCAGGTCAAGGGGAAGCTGGTGTAAATGGTGGTCCTCCAGGTGATTTATATGTTGTCTTTAATGTGAAGCCACATGAATTTTTTGAACGTGACGGTGATGATATTTACTGTGAAATGCCAATTACGTTCGTTCAAGCAACTTTAGGTGATGAAATCGAAGTACCAACGTTACAAGGGAAAATTAAGTTGAAAATTCCAGCAGGTACACAAACAGAAACAAATTTCAGGCTAAGAGGCAAAGGGGTACCGAACGTTCGTGGTTATGGTCAAGGTGATCAACATATTAAAGTGCGTGTGATTACCCCAAAAAATCTTACAGAGCGTCAAAAGGAATTATTAAGAGAATTTGCGGAATTAACAGGGCATCCGGCGCAAGATGAACAAAGTGATAACTTTTTTTCAAAGGTAAAGCGAGCATTTAAAAGCTTTAATGATTAATAACTAGTGAGGTTGATAAAGAAATGAAATGGTCAGAAATTAGTATTCATACGACACAAGAAGCTGTTGAACCTGTTTGCAATCTATTACATGAGGCAGGGGCCAGTGGGGTTGTTATCGAAGATCCCGAAGATCTTATCAAAGATCGAGAAGATCGTTTCGGTGAAATTTATCAACTCTCACCTAATGATTATCCAACTGAAGGAGTTATGATTAAAGCTTACTTGCAATTAAATAGCTTTTTAAATGAGACTGTCGCAGAATTGAAAGCGGCGATTGACGGATTACAACAATTTGGAATTGAGCTTGGGGCTAACACAATTCAAATTAATGAAGTAAATGAAGAAGAATGGGCAACAGCTTGGAAAAAGTATTACAAACCAGTAAAAATATCGAAACGGATTACGATTACACCGACATGGGAAGATTATGTCCCAAAAAGTGATGACGAATATATTATTGAGCTTGATCCTGGGATGGCCTTTGGTACAGGAACTCATCCAACAACAGTTCTCTGTGTTCAAGCGCTAGAAAAGAAAATCAAAGCGGAAGATGATGTGATTGATGTTGGAACAGGAACGGGTGTGTTAAGTATTGCAGCCGCCAAACTAGGAGCAAAGAAAGTATTGGCACTTGATTTAGATCAAGTTGCCGTTGAAAGTGCCACAATAAATGTTGAGCTTAATAAAGTAAGTGAAATTGTAATGGTAAAGCAAAATAATTTATTAGAACAAATTACAGAGAAAGTAGATGTAATTGTTGCTAATATTTTAGCAGAAGTTATTCTCTGTTTTATTGATGACGCCCGTCAGTTGCTTGTTGATGGAGGTACATTTATCACTTCAGGAATTATTAGCGCAAAAAAACAAGAAGTTCACGACGCGCTGCTTAAACATCATTTTATTATTGAGGAAACGTTAGAAATGGAAGATTGGGTAGCCTTTATTGCGACAAAAAGCTAAGAAATTGGCTTGTGCTAGAACATTTGCTTGTCAGGGCTAAACGAGGCTCTGCGCTTTTCTAAAAGGAGGGAAACTTGTGCAAAGGTATTTTGTTGCGAATCAGCAGTTAACAGATTCAAGCTTCTCAATTACCGGTGACGATGTAAATCATATCAGTAAAGTCATGAGAATGCTACCTGGCGATCAGCTTATTTGCATTAATGAAGATGGCCTTGTTGTAAAATGTGAAATCGTCAATATTTCTAGTGGTGAAGTTAAGGGGAAAATCATTAGCAGATTGCATGAAAACAATGAACTACCGGTAAAAGTTACCATTGCACAAGGGCTTCCTAAAGGTGATAAACTAGAGTTAATTGTTCAAAAAGGCACAGAACTTGGCGCTAAGACGTTTATTCCTTTTCAGGCAGCCCGTTCAATTGTGAAATGGGATGCCAAAAAAGCAGAAAAAAAAATTGAACGGTTAAGTAAAATTGCGAAGGAAGCAGCTGAACAATCATACCGAAATCAGATTCCGAAGGTAATGCCTAATCTTTCTTTTCAACAATTAATTGAAGAAAGTCAGCATTATGATGTAAAAATTGTAGCGTATGAAGAACAAGCAAAGCTTGGCGAGATGAAAAGTCTAGCTAAGTCGCTAAATAACGTAGAGAAAAACGCAACAATTTTTGTAGTTATTGGCCCTGAAGGGGGGTTAACTACTGAAGAAGTAGTTGCGTTAGAACAAGAAGGCTTTATTTCTTGCTCATTTGGACCAAGAATTTTACGAACAGAAACTGCCTCTTTATATTTTTTAGCGGCAGTTTCCTATCATTTTGAAATGTTGAGGTGATAAGTATGCCGTCAGTTGCATTTCACACATTAGGGTGTAAAGTTAACCATTATGAAACAGAAGCAATTTGGCAGTTGTTCCAACAAAACGGCTATGAAAAAACAGATTTTGAATCGATAGCCGATGTGTATGTGATTAATACATGTACCGTTACAAATACAGGTGACAAAAAAAGTAGACAAGTTATTCGTCGAGCAATCAGAAAAAATCCTGATGCTGTTGTTTGTGTTACTGGTTGTTATGCGCAAACGTCTCCTGCTGAAATTTTAAATATTCCAGGTGTCGATATCGTTGTCGGTACGCAAGATCGTTCACGTTTGCTAGAGTATATTAACCAATACCAAAGTGAACGCACACCCATTAACGCCGTCGGAAATATTATGAAGACAAGAGTTTATGAGGAGCTTGATGTCCCGACATTCACTGATCGAACTCGGGCTTCTTTGAAAATTCAAGAAGGCTGTAATAACTTCTGTACGTTTTGTATTATTCCGTGGGCTAGAGGTTTAATGCGCTCACGTGACCCAAAAGATGTGCTTAAGCAAGCTCATCAATTAGTAGCAGCAGGCTATAAAGAAATTGTCCTTACTGGAATTCATACAGGTGGATACGGTGAAGATCTTAAAGATTATAGTTTAGCTAGTTTATTAAAAGAATTGGAATCTGTAAAAGGTTTAAAGCGAATTCGCATTTCATCAATCGAAGCTAGTCAAATTACAGATGAAATCATTGCAGTTATTAATCAATCGCAAAAAATCGTGCGACATTTGCATATTCCACTTCAATCAGGTTCTGATACAGTTCTGCAACGAATGCGTCGTAAATATACAATGGAATTCTTTGCTGAACGGGTAGAACGTTTGAAAGCAGTTATGCCTGATCTTGCTGTCACGAGCGACGTCATTGTTGGCTTTCCCGGAGAAACAGACGAAGAATTCCAAGAAACGTATGATTTTATCGCTAAACATAAGTTTTCTGAATTACACGTCTTTCCTTATTCAAAGCGTACAGGGACTCCAGCAGCGAGAATGGAAACTCAAATCGATGAAGATGTCAAGAATAAAAGAGTGCATCAGTTAATTGAATTATCCAATCAACTTGCGAAAGAATACGCTTCTCAATTTGAAGGAGAAGTATTAGAAGTTATCCCTGAAGATCGAGATGATCAAGAAGAAGGTTATTTTATTGGTTATACAGATAATTATTTAAAAGTGAAACTATTCTCTAAAGATGATTTGATTGGGAAACTAGTGAAAGTGAAAATAACAAAAGCTGGTTATCCGGTGAACGAAGGACAATTCGTTGCGATTGTCGAAGATGAAGTTTACGAAAAAATACGTAATCATTAATTGTAACTCCTAGCAAGAACGCCTTGTTAGGAGTTTTATTATAATTAAAAAGGAGTTTTTCTTATGGGTGAACCATTAGCAAAAATGATTGATCATACGTTATTAAAAGCAAATGCCAGCGAAGAAGAAATAATAAATTTAGCAAATGAAGCAAAACAATATCAATTTGCTTCTGTTTGTGTTAATCCAACTTGGGTTCAGACAGCCGCTAAAATATTGCAAGGAACGGAAGTTAAGGTTTGTACAGTGATTGGTTTTCCGTTAGGGGCAGCAACTTCTGAAGTAAAGGCCTTTGAAACAAAAAATGCAATTGAAAATGGAGCAACTGAAGTTGACATGGTGCTGAATATCGGTGCACTCAAAGATAACAAATTAGTTGTCGTTGAAGCAGATATTCGTGCTGTTGTTGAAGCTGCCAAAGGAAAAGCACTTACAAAAGTGATTATTGAGACTTCCTTACTTACAGATGAAGAAAAAGTTCAGGCTTGCAACTTAGCTGTTAAAGCTGGAGCTGATTTCGTTAAAACATCAACTGGTTTTTCAACAGGTGGAGCGACTGTTGCCGACATTACATTAATGAGAAAAATTGTTGGTCCTAATATTGGGGTAAAAGCCTCAGGTGGTATTCGTGATCGAGAATCAGCACTAGCAATGGTAAAGGCAGGAGCAACACGAATTGGTGCAAGTGCCGGCATCTCGATTGTGAAAGGTGAAAAATCAGACGCTACGTATTAGGACTTACGATTATACTTATTTAACATCTAACTAGTTCTACCATGTAAGATTGTAATAAACTTTGAAAATACCGGCACAAAAGGTAAAATAACGAATGATGAAATGAGATTAAAAATCATTCCAGCATGAGCAAGTTGAAGGTTAGGAATTGTTGTTAAACTTGCTGAGACCATACTTAACCAATCAATAAATGGGAAAAATGCGAATACTCCGATAATATTTAACCATATGTGGGCAAAGGCAACAAGTTTTGCATGCTTACTTGCTCCAATACTAGCTAAAAAGGCAGTTAAACACGTTCCGATATTTGCACCTAAGATAATTCCGATACCTGCAGGTAATGCTAAAATATGATCACTCATAAATCCCATCGCAATAGCTGTTGTTGCTGTACTTGATTGAATAAGAGCTGCTAAAACAGCGCCAACCCCAATTGCAATTACATTACTTTCATTTGTTAATTGTAAAAAATTATAGACGACAGGAATTGAGGCAATGGGATAAGCTAATTTCTCAAGACCTTGCATGGACACAAAAATACAACCAAGACCAAAGGAAACACAGCCTAAGCAATAAGTAATATGCCTTTTCATGTTTAAGAAAACAACTCCAATACTTAAGAGTGGAATAATAATGGAGGTAATGTTAAAAGTAATAAGTTCAGCTGTAAAACAAGTGCCAATATTTGTACCAAGGATGATTCCGATTGATTGTTTAAATGTTAAATAACCTGCAGCTACTAAACCTACCGTCATCACCATAACTGCCGAACTACTATGTAAAATGGCTGTAACAATAGTTCCAACAAGAAGACCTTTCCAAGGTTTGTCAGTCATTTTTATTAATGTTATTTTTAAGCGATCTTGTGATAGATTTACTAAGCCTGTTCTCATGACAGTCATTCCAAAGAGAAAGATTGTAATGTAAACAGCAAATAATGAAAATAACTTACCCATGATTAGCTTCACCTCTTTACCATATGTATGGACGAGTAGCTATAAGCATGACAAAAATAAAAAAAGTTGACCAAAAAATGTCGTTATATTATAATCTTCAAAGACATGTTTTTTTTGTACGTTAAGAAAATATAATTTTTAGCGATGTTAAAAGGCAAATTGGCTTTTAAAGGTTTGGCTTTACTTTGCAAAATTTTCTTAAACAATTACCAAATAGCAATTAGACAAATTATTAATGTCTTTATAGTTGCGATCTAAAACATGTTTTCATTGGTTGTTTCGGAGGGAGGGAAATTATAGATGGCAGAGACTCGTGTTCGCAAAAATGAATCGATTGACGCTGCTCTTCGTCGCTTCAAAAAGTCAATATCTAGAGAAGGTACTTTGGCAGAAGTGAAAAAGCGTAAGCACTATGAAAAGCCTAGTGTAAGACGTAAGAAAAAGTCAGAGGCAGCAAGGAAACGTAAGTTCTACTAAGAGAGGGTGTTGGATTTGAATCTTCTTGATCGTTTAACTGTTGATATGAAGGAAGCGATGAAGAATAAGGAAAAGCAAAGGCTCTCTGTTATTCGGATGGTTAAATCAGCTTTACAAAATGAAGCGATAAAACTTGGGAAAGAACTTACAGAAGACGAAGCACTGACTGTTCTTAATCGCGAGCTAAAACAACGCAAAGATTCCCTCCATGAATTTGAAAAGGCTAGTCGTCAAGATTTAGTTGAAAAAGTACGTGAAGAAGTCGTTATTCTAACAGCTTATATGCCAGAACAATTATCGGACGAAGAAGTTGCAGAAATTGTGAAACAAACAATTCAAGAAGTAGGTGCTTCTTCAAAGGCTGATATGGGCAAAGTAATGGGCGCAATCATGCCAAAAGTAAAAGGGAAAGCTGAAGGCTCGGTAATAAATCGACTTGTTCAACAATATTTATCATAAAAAACAAACGCCTTGTCTTGCACAAGGCGTTTTTATTTTGTTAAAATGTTGAAACTTTCCTATACTAGTGACGTATATTTATTATATTACTCTCTTAAAGAGGTAAAAGTTTTGCAATTATAAAGGTAAATTTACAAAGGAGGAATTAAGTTGCAAGAAGATATTTTTTTACTGTTGTTAGTCGCTTTTATTATTATTGCAATTGCTATTCTTTTTACGTTTGTTCCAGTAATGCTCTGGATTTCTGCACTTGCTGCAGGAGTTCGTGTGGGAATTTTTCAATTAGTAGGGATGAGATTACGGCGTGTTATCCCCGCTCGAGTTGTTAATCCGTTAATTAAAGCGGTTAAAGCTGGACTTGAACTAAGTACAAATCAACTTGAAGGTCATTATTTAGCAGGTGGGAATGTTGACCGTGTCGTAAATGCCTTAATTGCTGCACAACGAGCAAATATTGATTTAAGCTTT
Source organism: Anaerobacillus sp. (assembly GCA_036676095.1). GTDB lineage: Bacteria > Bacillota > Bacilli > Bacillales > Anaerobacillaceae > Anaerobacillus. The sequence goes on from JAKFDP010000078.1 coordinate 46,303, forward strand.
GAACGAGCGGCTGCGATTGATCTAGCTGGGCGCGACGTTCTAGAAGCTGTTCAAATGAGTGTTAACCCAAAAGTAATTGAAACACCATTTATTGCGGGTGTTGCGATGGACGGGATTGAAGTAAAAGCAAAAGCTCGAATTACTGTCCGCGCCAACATTGATCGCCTTGTCGGAGGAGCTGGAGAAGATACAGTTATTGCTCGTGTTGGTGAAGGGATCGTTTCGACAATCGGTTCAGCAACAAATCATAAGAAAGTGTTAGAAAATCCAGATTTAATTTCGCAAACTGTTTTATCAAAAGGATTAGATGCAGGAACTGCTTTTGAGATTTTGTCAATTGACATTGCTGATATTGATATTGGCAAAAATATCGGTGCAGAATTACAAACAGACCAAGCAGAGGCTGATAAGAAGATTGCCCAAGCAAAAGCAGAAGAACGTCGAGCAATGGCCGTAGCAAAAGAACAAGAAATGAAGGCCAAAGTCGAGGAAATGCGAGCAAAAGTTGTTGAAGCCGAAGCTGAAGTTCCATTAGCGATGGCTGAGGCTTTACGCTCTGGTAGAATTGGTGTGATGGATTATATGAATATCCAAAACATTATGGCTGATACTGAGATGAGAGATTCAATTGGTAAAGTAACGGATGACGATAAGAAAAATGGAAATAAAAATTAATCCATACATTCAATATAGACGCTTATCTAAAATATTAATCGATACATTTCAAGGGAGGCCAAAGAAGTGGAAGATCTCCTAAAATTAATTGCTTCAAATCCGCTCTTAGTTATCATTATCCTTGGAGCAATTTATAAATTTTTTCAAAGTGGGCAACAATCAAAGTCAGAAACGAGAAAAAAACAAAAGAAAAAAGCGGAGCCAAGGCATAAACAACAACCTGTCACCACAAAGAGAAGTCAACCGCAGCAAACGTTAGGTAAAAATGAAGAAGACTACAAACAAAATCAGCAAAAAGACTCACCTATTTATAACGGTGATCTAACAGCTTCTTCTAAATTGCACTTAGATTTCTCAAAGATGTCCCGAGAGGATGTAATGAAAGGCGTAATTTTGTCAGAAATCTTAGGGAAACCACGAGCAAAAGCAGCATATCGCCCTATTAGTTATTCGCGAAGAAAACAAGGTTAAGCAAAAGCTTAGCCTTGTTTTTTTCTAAATAAAAGTGATACCGTTATCAACTGATACATAAAAATGATATGAAAGGGGGTTCGTTACTAAATGAGGAAGCTAAATAAGATGGTCAGAAAATGGATGACAAATAAAATGGGACTTCCTGCAGATGTTATGATGGATCTTCCAAGAATTACGATGATTGGACAATTCCATATTTATATTGAAAATCATCGTGGTGTTCTTCGATTTACTAATCAAGAATTACGACTTTTATTAGAGCAAGGTCAATTATTAATTAAAGGCAACAATTTTGTGATTAAAACGATTTTGCCGGAAGAACTTTTATTAGAAGGACTTATTGAGCAAGTGATTTACATAAATGAAAATACGCCGAAAAAAAAGCAGTAAGGAGTGGAAAAAGAGAATGAAAAATTTATGGACAAACACATTTTCTGGATATACAAGAATTAAAATTGTTGGCAATTACGCAGAATTATTTTTAAATAAGTGTATTCACGAAAAAATTTCGATTTGGCAGATTCGCCGAGTCGGGAATGAGGTAATTGTATGTTATGTTGCCTTAGTGGATGTTAAACGCCTGCGCCCAATCGTCAAAGCCACGAAGGTAAAAGTATATTTTATTGAAAGAAAAGGAATGCCATTTTTATTTAAAAAAATGCTTTCTCGAATAGGATTTGTCGGTGGTTTAATAAGTTTTATTACCATTTTGTTTCTGTTATCTAATATGGTTTGGAACGTAACTATTGAAGGAGCATCACCGAAAGTTGAACACCAATTATCAAAAGTAATTCAAGAATTAGGAATAAAAAAGGGGAAATTTCTCTTTTTACTTCCAAATGTAGAAGAAATCCAGAAATTAGCAACCTCGAAAATTGATGCCGCAACCTGGATTGGTGTAACACTAAATGGGACGACCTACCATTTTCGAGTAGTTGAACAAACACTTCCAGAAAAGCAACCCCCAGTTTCAGATAGACATTTAGTTGCGAAGAAAAAAGCAATTATCCATGATATTTTTGTAGAACAAGGTCAAGGAAAAGTTGCACCCAATGATTTTGTAAATAAAGGAGAGGTGTTAATTAGCGGATTTATCGGAAAAGAAGGGGACTTACAGTTAGCACCGGCAAAAGGGAAAGTTCTTGGTGAAATTTGGTACAAGTCTAAAGTGTCTGTCCCGTTAGTAAATAAATTTTCTACTTTAACTGGGGAGAAAAAAACACAGTACTCTTTAACATTTTTCAATGTTTCGATTCCAATCTGGGGTTTTGGAAAACCACAGTTTTCTGAATATGAAATAAATGACAATCAAAATAGACTACGCTTTTTAAAATGGGAGTTACCAATACAATACAACCGAACATCCTTCTTAGAAAAAGAAACACAAATCCGTGAATATAGCAAAGAAGAAGCGCTTAGGATTGCTTCAAGTATGGCAAAAGAAGAGTTATTGAAAAAATTAGGTGAAAATGCTGTCATTAAAGGCGAAAAAGTTTTGCACGAAACTGTTACGAATGGTAAAGTAAAACTAATGATACACTACCAAGTAATTGAAGATATTACAGTCCCACAACCAATTATTCAAGGAGATTGAGACTATTGTTCGAAAAGCTAATTGATTTACACTTACAAACTGCAAATGAAGCCCCAAACTTATTTGGACCAAATGATGTTCACTTAAAAAGATTAGAAGAAAAATTAGACGTAACAATTGTAACTAGAGGTGAAAAAATATTAGTTACTGGTGAAGAAGCAAAAATCTCAATTGTTGTTGAAGTAATTGATGCCCTGCTTATGTTAATTCGTAAAGGAAGCCATATTTCTGAGCGTGATATTATATATGCTGTTCAACTTGCTGAACGTGGGATGCTTGAACAATTATTTGAGTTATACCAAGAAAAAATTGCTGTTAATGTAAAAGGAAAACCTATTTTAGCCAAAACATTAGGTCAACGTCACTATGTGTCGGCCATTAAGAAACAGGATATTGTGTTTGGCATTGGCCCTGCTGGAACTGGGAAAACATATTTAGCTGTTGTTATGGCTGTAACAGCATTAAAAGAAGGAAAAGTAAAACGAATTGTGTTAACAAGACCTGCCGTTGAAGCAGGAGAGAGTTTAGGCTTTTTGCCAGGCGATTTAAAAGAAAAAGTAGATCCATATTTGCGACCATTATATGATGCCTTACACGATGTTTTAGGGGTTGAACAAACGGTTAGACTTATGGAACGTGGAACGATTGAAATTGCTCCTTTAGCTTATATGAGGGGGAGAACGTTAGACGATTCATTTGTCATTTTAGATGAAGCGCAAAATACGACAGCTGAGCAAATTAAAATGTTTTTAACGAGGTTAGGTTTTGGCTCTAAAATGGTCGTTACCGGTGATTTGACGCAAATTGACTTACCAAAAGGAAAAAAATCAGGTCTGCAAGCAGCGCTTGAAGTATTAGAAAAGATTCATGGGATTGGATTTATCCATTTACAAGCTACAGATGTAGTCCGGCATATTTTAGTGCAAAAAATTATTAATGCTTATGAAAAACTAGAAAAGAATGAATAATGGATTGCGAAAGTTATGATCTTGTAAACTTGTTACAAAAATAATATTATATAGTATCATTATGGAGAATTAACTTAATTAGTTAATTCTCAATTTTATACTATGGACATAATCAAAAGTGGCCTAATCATTTATAACGGTTGTATTAAGTAAAATTGCTCCTACAATAAGAGGTGAGACCATGGGGAAAAGAGTTCCAATTGATCAACAACGTTGGTGGAAAAAATTAAAAGACCATCGTTATTTACGAGTAAGTTTGTTTTTTACATTAGGTCTGATTATGTACTTAGCGATGTTAAGTAATGTGCTCCCAAATACCATAGACGTCTCATTAGGATCTGTTGCCAAAGAAGATATCCGAGCACCAATAACAATCGAGAATAAAACGGCAACAAATGACAAGAAACAACTTGCAGCTGAAGCAGTAGGTCCGCAATTTACGAATAAAAAAGACTTTGAGGAAAAGCAAGTTAAGAAAATTGAAAAAATATTTGACTTAGTGAATCTGATCAATGATGAGGCTGAACAAACGTATCAAGAAGCTTTAAATCAAGTAAAACAGTCTGAATTTAAGTCTGATGAAGAACGTGCTGCCAAATTAAATGAAGTAAACCCTGTTTCAATCGAATCGAGATTAGAACAATTACGTTCAATTATTTCTAATCAAACAAGTGATAACCTGTCAGATGAAACATTACTTACATTTTTAGAATCAGACAAAGCTGAATCAATTATTGCTAAAGAAATGACCTTAGAAGCAGTCCGAACTGTAATGAGTGAAGAGATTCGCTTAAATGATGTTGATAAAGCCAAAGATCTAGTAGCGAAAAAAATAGTTCCTTCATCGGTAAGCAGCCATAAATTATATCAAGCAATGATTGAAACGGCACGGTTTGCCATTACGGCAAATTATATTTATGATTCTGAGGCTACGGAACGGGCAAAACAAGCTGCCATGGATAGCGTTGAACCAGTAATTATTCGCGAAGGAGAACTTATTGTCGAAGAAGGAGAATTAATAACTTCAGAAATATATAATCAATTGATTCTATTAGGACTTCATGAAGACAAAATTTATATTCTGCCATTTGTGGGATTAGCTCTCTTAGTTATGTTACTTGTTGCAATGTTAGCTTATTACTTCCATAATACAAATACATCATTGCAATCAAATAATAGCCATTTAGTAATGTTTGTCTTAATTTTTCTGGTAACAGTTGTGATTATGAAGATTACAAGTTACACTCATAACTTAAATTTTCAAGGAATTACACTGATTACACCTGTTGCCCTAGGAGCGATGTTAATGACAATCCTCATCCATCAACGGGTGGCCTTGTTTACTAGTATGGTATTTTCAATTATTGCAAGTATTATTTTTAATTATGAATCAACCGGGGTTGTTAACCATACCTTAGGAGTTTACGTATTTTTCAGTTCCGTTGCTGGTGTATTTTTCTTAAATAAATCAAATCGTGTTTTAAGAATTTTACAGGCAGGTCTATTTGTCTCAATTATTAATATATGTGCAATTGTGGCATTACTAATGATAAAGAATGCTCAATATGGTTGGATTGATATCGGTTTAACGATTGGTTTTGCTCTTCTGTCAGGATTTCTTGCCGCAGTTTTAACCATCGGTTTACTACCATTTTTTGAAGCGGTATTTGGGATTTTGTCTTCAATGAAATTAATTGAATTATCCAATCCTAATCATCCATTATTACGAAAAATTTTACTTGAGACACCAGGGACGTATCACCATAGTGTAATGGTTGCTAACTTAGCAGAAGCTGCTTGTGAGGCAATTGGAGCAAATGGTTTATTAGCTCGAATTGGTGCTTATTATCATGATTTAGGGAAAACGAAACGCCCACATTTTTTTATTGAAAACCAAATGAAGATGGAAAATCCTCATGATAAACTTTCACCACAATTAAGTAAAACAATTATTATTGCCCATCCTTACGATGGTGGTGAAATGTTAAGAAACTATAAAATGCCGAAAGAAGTTATTGAAATTGCTGAACAACATCATGGTACGTCATTATTAAAATTTTTCTACCACAAAGCAAATCAAGATGCTAAACAACCAATTTCAGAAAAAGAGTTTCGTTATCCAGGTCCAAAGGCTCAATCAATTGAAGCGGCAGTAGTGGGGATTGCTGATTGTATTGAAGCGGCTGTTCGTTCAATGTCCAAGCCTACACCTGATAAAATCGAAACATTAGCGAAAAAGATTATTACAGAGCGCTTAAATGATGGGCAATTTGATGAATGTGATTTAACGTTAAAACAGTTAAATACGGTTGCCAAATCAATTTGTGAAACCTTAAAAGGCACGTTTCACTCTAGAATTGAATATCCGGAAGATGTTAAAGAGAAAGGAGATAAAGCAAAATGATGATTGAAATTGATATTTATGACGAAACAAAATTACTTTCTGACGAACAAATAAATTTAGTAGAAAACCTTTTAAATTTTGTTGCTCGTCAAGAAAACATTGTAAAAGATTCAGAAGTTTCTGTAACCTTTGTCAATAATGAAGAGATTCAAAAGCTTAATAAGGAATATCGAAATAAAGATACAGCAACAGATGTGATTTCCTTTGCTTTAAATGATGATGATAGTGATATTTTTGCTGAAGCTATTCCTAATCTGTTAGGGGACATTATTATTTCATTTGAAAAAACAGTTCAGCAAGCCGAAGATTATGGACACTCCATAAATCGTGAACTTGGTTTTCTAGTTGTTCATGGTTTTCTTCACCTTCTAGGCTATGATCACCAAAATGAAGTAGATGAAAAAGTGATGTTTTCTCGTCAAGAGGAATTATTAACAGCTTATGGACTTCAAAAATAATCAGCAGCGATTTTGGAAAAGATTCATTTGTAGTCTTTATTATGCTTGGTCTGGGTTTAAACATGTAATTTATCATGAGCAGAACATGAAGATTCACCTAATGATTGCTACGGTCGTAATAAGTCTAGCATTTATTTTAAAGATTCCTTTCTATGAAAAATTAATTTTACTTATCGTCATCGGAATAGTAATTTGTTTGGAAATGGTAAATACCGCCATTGAAAGAGTGGTTGATCTTGTAACTCAGGAGTATCATCCACTAGCAAAAGTAGCAAAAGATATTTCCGCAGGGGCTGTTTTCATCTTTAGTATTGTTACAGTCATTGTTGGTAACTTGATCTTTTATCAACCAATCTTAAAGATCGTTAGTCTTTATCTTAAATGGTAAGAGGAGATGCTTCTCCTGTGGAAGTCACCCAAAAAAATAATTACAGTAAGGTTATAATGAATTAGGAATGGAACTTTAAGCGGGGAAGGACGAATAATAAATGGAAATCAATCGCTTAATCGAAGCAGCAAAAATGGCGAGGGAGCGAGCGTACGTACCATATTCTAAATTTAAAGTGGGAGCTGCATTGCTTACACAAGAGGGAAAAATTTATCATGGTTGTAATATTGAAAATGCAGCTTATAGTATGTGTAATTGTGCGGAAAGAACGGCACTTTTTAAAGCTTATTCCGAAGGGGACAAGCTGTTTAAAATCCTATGTGTCGTTGCTGATACAAAGCGTCCAGTGCCCCCATGTGGTGCTTGTAGACAAGTAATTGCCGAATTGTGTTCAGCTGATATGAAAATTATTTTAACAAATTTACAAGGTGACATTGAAGAAACAACAGTCAAAAAATTATTACCAGGAGCTTTTTCAGCGGAGGATTTAGATGAATAAAACAAATTTCAAGTCGGGTTTTGTCTCAATTATTGGCAGACCAAATGTAGGGAAGTCAACATTATTAAATCAGGTGATTGGTCAAAAAATTGCAATTATGAGTGACAAGCCGCAAACAACTAGAAATAAAGTACAAGGTGTATATACTGATCAAGATGCCCAAATCATTTTTATTGATACTCCAGGAATACATAAGCCAAAACATAAGTTAGGTGACTTTATGATGAAGGTAGCCTATCAAACATTAAGAGAAGTGGAATTAATATTGTTTGTTGTTGATGCCAAAGAAGGGTTTGGTGGTGGTGATCAATTTATTATTGAACAATTACAATCCATACGAACGCCAGTATTTCTAGTTATTAATAAAATTGATTTAATTCACCCAGACCAACTTTTTGAAATGATTGATCAATATCGTAACAAATATGATTTTGCTGAAATTGTCCCAGTTTCAGCTTTACAAGGAAACAATCTGAATAAATTAAAAGAGCAAATTATCGAGTATTTAGAAGAAGGTCCGCAATATTATCCAGCTGATCAAGTAACCGACCATCCCGAACGGTTTATTGTAGCTGAACTTATTCGAGAAAAAGTTCTTCATTTAACAAGGGAAGAAATTCCCCATTCGATAGCAGTTGGAATTGAACAGATGAAACAACGCGAAGGTGGCAATGTCTATATTGGAGCAACGATTGTCGTGGAAAGAAGTTCGCAAAAAGGGATTATCATTGGCAAGCAGGGTGGAATGCTTAAAGAAATTGGCAAGCTTGCAAGAAAAGATATCGAAGTGTTGCTTGGTTCAAAAATCTACCTTGAGCTATGGGTCAAAGTACAAAAGGATTGGCGAAATAAACCGGGCTTTTTGAAAGAATTTGGCTTTCGAGAAGATGAGTATTAAAGGAAATAAAAGACAATATATTTAGTAATTTTTCCATAACATGTTTTTAATAAATAAGGTCATTCTAATTTGTATACGGGGTCTAGCTTTTATCAATAAATATAGCTTGTACAAAAATGGATGAAGCAAGTGAAATCGAGTCTCTCGAATAGAAAGGGTGGATTCTCTGATGTTGGATTTTTCCTGGAAGGTATTTTCGATGACAGGTAACGTCGACACGTACTTAATTTTAAAGGAAATTGAAAGAGACATTTCGCAACTAACAGAAGAATATAGAGAGAAGCTAGATGAAATAGATACTCCGACAAATTGATCTTGTTTGCTATTCTAATTAATGGCATGGTGATCAATAAATGTTGCAAAAAATAGAGGGAATTGTTATTCGTACGACTGATTATGGAGAAGCGAATAAAATATTAACTTTGTACACGCGGGAATTAGGAAAGATTGGAGTGATGGCTCGTGGGGCGAAACGTCCTAAGAGCCGACTTGCTTCCATCTCTCAATTATTCAGCTATGGACAATTTGTGTTTCAAAAAACAGCAGGTCTTGGTGTATTAAATCAAGGTGAAATCATAAAATCATTTCGAGATTTACGCCAAGATATTTTTTTAACGGCATATGCAGCTTATATTGTCGAACTGTTAGACAAATTAACAGAGCAAAATGAGATAAATCCATATTTATTTGAACTTATCATTCAAACGTTGAATTATATTGATGAAGGTTTAGATTATGAAATATTAACGAGAATTTTTGAAGTGAAAATGTTAAAAGTAGCTGGGATTGGTTTATACGTTGATGGTTGTGTTCATTGCCACTCAACAGAAGGAGAGTATTCATTTTCGATTAAAGAAGGTGGTTTTCTTTGCCATCGTTGTTTATATGTTGATGAAAGATACATACCAATAAATTTGGCTACGGCTAGATTACTTCGTTTATTTTATCATTTTGATCTTAATCGTTTAGGAGCAATTTCGGTTAAACAAGAAACGAAAGGACAATTAAAACAAGTTTTAACGACTTATTTTGATGAATATTCTGGACTTCACTTAAAAAGTAAACGTTTTATAAATCAATTAGATAAAATGAAATTAGATTAGATATCTCTCATTAAACGGGCAGATATCTTTTTTTTTGATTGTAGTGTTTAAAAATCCAATATGATAATATATAATTATCCAAAAAGTATAGCACATTACGATTATTTCCATAAATGTTAGTGTCAATTAAGACTTTCCTAATGATAGATGTGTTGTGGAGGCGGTGAGAAAAATCGAACTGAATGTAAGGCAAGAGCTCATTTTACAAATTGTCAAAGATAATGGTCCGATTACAGGAGAACAAATTGCTGAGAAATTATCGTTAACAAGAGCTACATTACGTCCCGATTTAGCAATCTTAACTATGGCTGGATATTTAGATGCCCGCCCAAGAGTAGGTTATTTTTATACTGGGAAAAGTGGTTCTCAATTGTTAACAGAAAAATTATCAAAACTAACTGTTCAGCAGTACCAATCGATTCCTGTTGTTGTTACGGATTCTTCATCTGTTTATGATGCTATTTGTACAATGTTTCTAGAGGATGTAGGAACATTATTTGTCGTTGATCAATCATCCGCACTTGTCGGGGTCTTATCTAGGAAGGATTTACTTAGAGCCAGTATTGGAAAGCAAGGACTTGATACAATTCCTGTAAGTATTATTATGACGAGAATGCCTAATATCACGATTTGTTTTAAGGATGATTTAGTGATTGATATCGCAAAAAAACTAATTGAAAAGCAAATTGATGCCCTTCCTGTCGTAAAAAGTAGAAATAATAAATTCGAAGTTGTTGGCAGAATAACGAAGACGAATATTACAAAAGTTATTGTAGATCTTGCAAAGGACGAGTTAATTTAAAAAATATCCGAAGTTTAAATTCTATACCTAATTTATTGCAGAGAATGAATGTCACATTTTGAGTTTCGATTGAAATTTGAAATATGAATTTGGAGGTAGAGATGCAGTTAAACAATCATACAATTGTCTACGTAGTATCTGATTCTGTTGGAGAAACTGCAGAATTAGTAGTCAAAGCAGCTGCTAGTCAATTTAATCATACAAGTATTGATATTAGAAGAATTCCTTATGTTGAGGATAATGAAACAATTGAAGAAGTTGTAACATTGGCTCAAGAGGTAAATGCGATAATTGCATTTACTTTAGTCGTTCCAGAAAAGAAACAGTATTTAGTTGATCAAGCAAGCATAGCTGGTGTCACTACTGTTGATATTGTTGGTCCGATGATTAGTAAATTACAAGATTTAACGAATAAAAAACCACGATATGAACCTGGGATTGTTCATAAATTAGATGAAGATTATTTTCGAAAAGTTGAAGCAATTGAATTTGCGGTAAAATATGATGATGGCAGAGATCCACGTGGAATTTTGAGAGCTGATATTGTCTTAGTAGGTGTGTCAAGAACATCCAAAACCCCTCTTTCTCAATATTTAGCTCATAAACGAATAAAAGTAGCAAATGTTCCACTCGTCCCTGAAGTCGAACCCCCAACAGAACTTTTTTCAATCACACCCATGAAATGTGTAGGTTTAACTATTAGTCCCGAAAAGTTAAATGATATACGAGCTGAGAGATTAAAAGCCCTTGGACTTAAAGCAGAAGCAAGCTATGCAAACATGGAAAGAATTAAGTTTGAACTCGAATATTCTAAGAAGATTATGGAAAAAATCGGCTGTAAAGTTATTGATGTATCAAATAAAGCGGTTGAAGAAACAGCCAATTTAATCTGGAATATGTATAATGGAAAATAACCAAAAAACACCGGCCTATAAACAGAAAAGCACAAGGTTGATGAACTTTGTGCTTTTTTTTGTTTATAGAAAAACGTTTACAAATTTCAGAAAAAAATAAAGCTTTCATCATTAAAATGATTTATAATGAAATATTGTGATCAAAAATATGCATAATTTGTTTTTAGAACAAATAAATTAAAAAAGTCAAGATATAATACAATTTTTTTGGTAATGATAGTAAGGGAGATCTTTTTATTCGTAAACAGGAGATGACTATGTGTAATTGTGAACCAATTGTTTATGTTGATGCTGATGCTTGTCCTGTAAAAGATGAGATTGTAGCGCTTTGTCGCAAGCATCAAAAAGAGGTTATTTTTGTCACAACATATGCCCATTCTAGCTTTCGCCAAGAGTATTCGCGTGTAGTTGTTGTTGATTCTCATTCGGAAGAAGTCGATCTTTATATTGTAAATCATTCTAGACAGGGGGATATAGTTGTAACTCAGGATCATGGCTTAGCAGCATTGTTATTACCAAAGCAAATAAAAGTAATTACTCCGCGAGGTATGCAATTTTTTAACGAGAGTATGGATGAACTTCTGTTAGCAAGATATTTAGGCTATAAACAAAGAAGAGCAGGAATGAAAACGAAAGGACCTAGTAAGTTTACAAAAGCGGATGTCTGTAAATTTATCAGGGAATTTGAAAATATTTTGTCTGATCAAGAAGGAATTTCACAAAAAAACTCGAATTAATATACTCCGACCTCTTTAATTATGAAAGAGAATGGTGTGAAAAAAATGGCAAGTAGAATTTCTGAAGAAAAAATCGAAAAGATAAGAAATTCTGTAGACATTGTTGATGTAATCAGTGAATATGTTCAATTAAAGAAACAAGGACGAAGCCTTATTGGATTGTGCCCATTTCATGGTGAGAATACGCCAAGCTTTTCAGTATCAACTGAGAAACAGTTATACCATTGTTTTGGTTGTGGTGCAGGTGGTAACGTTTTTTCGTTTGTGATGGGAATTGAAGGCTTTGAATTTTTAGATTCGGTTAAACATTTAGCAACTCGAGTTAATATTGATTTACCTGAACTAGAAATTAACGAATCTTCAAAAACATCTACTGAAGTAACCTCAATGATTGCTGGGAATGAATTAGCTGTAAAGCTATATCATCACTTATTAATAAATACAGAACAAGGAAAAGAAGCTCTAAATTATTTGCTTAATAGAGGTTTTACGTTAGAAATGATTAATCAATTTTCGTTAGGGTTTGCTCCAGATGCTTGGGAAACATTAACCCACTTTTTTCAAAAGCGTAATGTTCCCCTCCATTATATGGAGCAAATTGGACTGCTCTCAAAACGCGAATTTGATGGGAAGTTGTTTGATCGTTATCGAAATCGAATAATGTTTCCAATTTGGAATAAAGAAGGTAAGGTTATCGGTTTTGGTGGGAGAGTTTTAGGGAATGAACAGCCTAAGTACTTAAATAGCTCCGATTCGTTAATTTTTAATAAAAGCAATATTTTGTATGGACTTCACATTGCCAGATCAGAGATGCGAAGAAAAAATGAAGCAGTTCTTTTTGAAGGTTATGTTGATGTTATTGCTGCGTGGAATGCTGGAGTTCGTAATGGCATTGCTACATTAGGGACAGCACTAACAAATGAACAAGCAAAACTAATAAGAAGAAATGCCGAAACGGTTCTAATTTGTTATGACTCAGATAATGCTGGGCTTAAAGCAACGTATCGGGCAATTGAAATTCTTGAGGCGAACCATTGTTATGTAAAGGTTGCAAAGCTGCCTGAAGGATATGACCCTGATGAATACATTCAAAAGAATGGATCTGAAAAGTTTCGGTTAGAAGTAATTGGAGCAAGTCAAACAACAATGGCTTTTAAAATGAACTTTCTTAGAAAAGGAAGAAACCTTCAAAATGAAGGGGAAAGAATGAAATACATAGAAGCTGTCTTAACTGAAATAACATTACTTTCTAAATCAATTGAAAGAGATCATTATATAAGACAATTAGCAGATGAGTTTTCGCTGTCACTAGATGCATTAAAACAAGAGCTTTTTCGACTTTTAAAATTAAAAAATCGGAAAAATACAAATCAACAAAATGGAGAAAGCGTAAGATATACCAATACACTTACGATCCAAAAACGTCTCTTACCTGCTTTTCATAACGCTGAAAGGATCCTTTTAGCTTATATGATGAGAGATATTAATGTCGCTAGTACCGTCCAAGCAAAAATTGGTGGGAATTTTAATATTGATGAATATCAATCAATTGTCGCTCACTTGTATGCTTATTATGCTGAAGGCAATGAACCTGACCCTAGTCAATTTATTCAACGATTAGCAGATGAAAAATTAATAAGGATAGCTACAGAAATTGCAATGATGACAGTTAATGAAGAATTGTCGGAGCAAGAATTGAATGATTATTTTAAGCAAATCACAAACTATCCAATGATCAGCAAAATTGAGGCAATGGAAAAAGAGCAAAAAGAAGCAGAAAGTAAAGAAGATTATGCTTTAGCTGCGAAGATCGCAATGGAAATAATTAGAATGAAAAGGGAAATAAAGCACTAATGCTTTTTATGATAAATTATTTTTTTTAGTTTTAATCCAGCAACAATCGTTGTTTTGATATAAAAAAGCATGTAGTTGAACTATCGGAAGGAGGGGGTCGTATGGCAGACAAACCACTTCGCCCAGTGGCAGAAGGAGAAATGTCCATCGATCAAGTAAAGGAACAATTAGTAGAGCTCGGAAAAAAACGAGGTGTGCTAACATATGCCGAAATTACGGAAAAACTAGCAAGTTTTGAACAGGATTCAGATCAAATGGATGAATTCTTTGAATATTTAGGAGACCAAGGTATTGAGATATTAAATGAGAGTGATGATATGCCAAATATTCAAGAGATTGCAAAGGAAGAAGAGGAATTTGATTTAAATGACTTAAGCGTTCCTCCCGGGATAAAAATTAATGATCCAGTTCGCATGTATTTAAAAGAAATTGGGCGAGTGCCATTATTATCTGCAGAAGAAGAAATTGAACTAGCGAAAAAAATTGAATCTGGAGATGAGGAAGCAAAGCGAAGATTAGCGGAAGCCAATTTAAGACTAGTTGTCAGCATTGCCAAGCGTTATGTTGGTCGTGGTATGTTATTTCTTGATTTAATTCAAGAAGGGAATATGGGCTTAATAAAAGCCGTTGAAAAGTTTGATTATGATAAAGGCTTTAAATTTAGTACGTATGCAACCTGGTGGATACGTCAAGCAATTACACGAGCGATTGCTGACCAAGCAAGAACAATTCGGATACCAGTACACATGGTTGAAACAATAAATAAATTAATTCGTGTTCAAAGACAGTTACTTCAAGACTTAGGACGTGAACCAACTCCTGAAGAAGTTTCTGCTGAGATGGATTTAACACCAGAAAAAGTCAGAGAAATTTTAAAAATTGCTCAAGAACCAGTTTCTTTAGAAACCCCGATTGGCGAAGAAGATGATTCTCATCTTGGAGATTTTATTGAAGACCAAGAAGCACTAGCACCTTCTGATGCTGCAGCCTATGAGCTACTTAAAGAGCAATTAGAAGATGTATTAGATACGTTAACGGACCGTGAAGAAAATGTCCTTCGCTTGCGCTTTGGATTAGATGATGGTCGAACACGAACACTTGAAGAAGTTGGAAAAGTGTTTGGTGTAACACGCGAAAGAATTCGTCAAATTGAAGCCAAAGCATTACGAAAACTTCGTCATCCTAGCAGAAGCAAACGGCTAAAAGATTTCTTAGAATAAAATTTACATTAATACTGTAAATTTTCCAGATTTTTAGAATTCATTAAGGTTTACTTCATTTTGAAGTAAGCCTTTCTTTTTACGTTAAGAAAGGGAAACGTTTTGAACTTTGAATGCTGTCTAGCTCCGAGCGCCATCAGCTCGAGGTCAAATAACCTGTCAGATAAAAAGTGAAAAAGCACACTGTGCTCCTGTGCGCCGCTTCGCTTGCTCGTCGCAAAGCTGCAAAGAAGCCATTGCAAGAAGTAGCTTTCCTGCCAGAACATTTGCTTGTCGCTGCTAGGCGGGCGCTCTGCGCTTTTCTAATGAAATCTTTTCCTCAAAATATGACTAAAACGTGTTAGAATGAAGTCAGATAGAAAAGGAGCCAAAAAGATGGATCGGAAAAAAATTATTATTCAAGAAATAAAATACTGGAAGAAAAGTCGGCTATTACCAGAACAATATTGTAACTTTTTATTATCCCTATATTCAGAAGGAGAAGAAACAGGTTATAAAAAGGCAGAGCAAGAAAAAAATAAAATTAAATTACTATCATTGATGATGACAATTTTGGCAGTGGCTTTATTTGGATTAACATTTCTTGTAATTTATTTTACTGACTTTTCACCATTTTTGCAAACTGGTCTCGTAATTTTTTTTAGCGCGATATTATTTTTAATGGCAGCACAAAGCAAACGTTTTAATAACCAGATGATTGTTCATTTGTATATTTTATTAGGAATGCTAATCTTATTTTTTGCAACTATCCATAGTATTGGCTTTCTTTTTCCAAATTCGAAGATAGCAATTACCGGAGCAGTAATTATTTCATGTTTGGTTTGGCTACTAATTGGGAAAAAATACAACTTAAAGTATTTAATGATTTCTGGTGGTCTTGGCTTTGTGATCATCATCTATTTTTTACTAAAATAGATGATGAATAAAAGTGAAAAAGAACACTTTTTTCTGGCAGAACATTTGCTTGTCGGGGCTAAACAAGGCGCTCTGCGCTTTTCTAAATAAACATTACATATGAGTTTAGGTGAAGCTAATGAATGAAAACAATTTATCAAAGCGATTATCACTTGTAGTCGATCAAATTCCACCCGGTAGCAAGCTAGCTGATATTGGGTCAGACCATGCCTATTTACCATGTTACGCCCTTACCCAAGGAATAATCACTTCAGCAATTGCTGGTGAGGTCAATGAAGGCCCTTTTCAATCAGCGTTTGAACAAGTGAAAAAATTAAATTACGAAAAACAAATAAGCGTTCGAAAAGGGAATGGCCTACAAGTTATTGAAAAGGGAGAAGTAGAGGTAATCACAATTGCCGGAATGGGTGGACCGTTAATTACTACTATCCTAGAATCAGGGAGAGAGAAATTAGAGGGGATCAAAAGGTTAATATTACAGCCAAATGTTGCTGCAAATCAAATTAGAGTTTGGTTAGAAGCAAATAAATGGGTTCTGATCAATGAGGCAATCATTGAGGAGGACGGAATTATTTATGAAGTGCTAACAGCGGAAAAATTCGGCAAAAGCCCATACAGTGAAAATATGTATGAACTTGAGTTATTACTAGGTCCATTCTTGTTAAAACAGAATTGCTCAATCTTTAAAAAGAAATGGTCTGGTGAACTAGCTGAATGGGGCAAAATTGTCGAGCAATTTGAAAAAGCAAAACCTTCAGCAGAACTACTGAAAAAAAAGCAGAAACTAATAGAAAAGATGAAACAAGTAAGGGAGGTTTTACAGTGCCCAAATTAGCAAATGGCCAAACGATTATTCAAGCTTTTGAAAGTTGGGCCCCTAAATCGTTAGCTGTAGAAGGTGATAAAATTGGTTTGCAAATTGGAACCTTAAATAAACCAATAAAAAAAGTAATGGTAGTCTTAGATTTACTTGACCAAGTTGTAGATGAGGCAATCAAACAAAATGTTGATTTAATCATTGCCCACCATCCACTTATTTTTCGACCGTTAAAAACGATTCAAACGGATCGTCCATATGGGAAAATCGTTGAAAAGCTTATAAAACACGAGATTGCTGTTTACGCTGCCCATACAAATTTAGATATTGCTAAAGGCGGAATAAATGATTTAATGGCCCAAAAGCTTGGGTTAGAAAAGGTCGAAATATTAGCGCCAACTTCAGAAATTCAATTAAAAAAATTAATTGTTTATGTTCCAAATGAACATGCACAAGCAGTTCGGGAAGCAATTTCAAAAGCAGGGGCAGGCCATATGGGGAATTACAGTCACTGTACCTTTAATACTGAAGGAATTGGTACATTCTGCCCAGAGGAAAAAGCAAATCCATTTTTAGGTGAGAAAGGTAAATTAGAGTTTGTTCATGAAATGAAAATTGAAACAATTTTTCCAGTCCATTTACAAAACAAAGTTGTTTCCGCTTTACTGAAAGCTCATCCATACGAAGAAGTTGCTTATGATATTTATTCTTTAGACAATTCAGGTGAGAAATTCGGTTTAGGTAGAGTTGGTTTACTAAAAGAAGAAATGTCTTTAGAAGAATTTGCTTTACACGTGAAAAGTAGCTTTGAAATAAACGGTGTACGTGTCGTTGGAAACTTAAACGATAAAGTACGAAAAGTCGCTGTTTTAGGCGGAGATGGAAACAAATATGTAACCAATGCCTTATTTAAAGGAGCAGATGTATTAGTCACTGGAGATGTTTATTATCATGTTGCCCACGATGCGCTAATGGACGGCTTAAATATGGTTGATCCTGGACATAATGTTGAAAAAATAATGAAGGAAGCGGTAAAAACATTTCTTGAAACGTTTCTAGTAAACAACAAATATGATACAGAAGTGATCACTTCATTAATTAATACAGATCCATTTACATTTTTATAAAATAAGAAAAACTTGGTGAAAACCAAGTTTTTCTTAGAGAGATAAGAAATTTTTTAACTTTAAATGCTGTCTAGCTCAGAGTGCCCGCTTTTCTATTTTACTTTCGGTAAAATTTTGTTTAATGGGACTTTCTTTTCAATTTCCCATGTCGATGGTTCCTGTTCGTCAAATTGCTCCAAAAAGTTGATCACTTCTTTTGTAATTAGAGTAGGTGTAGACGCACCACTGGTAACAGCAACTGTTTTTATCCCTTTTAACCACTCGATCTTTAATTCAGTAATATCGGCAATTCGGTAAGCAGTGGTACCGGCTATCTCTTGGGATACTTGGGCAAGACGGTTGGAATTGTTACTTTTTGGATCGCCAACAACAATTAACAAGTCTGCATTCTTTGCTTGTTCGGCGACAGCTTCTTGTCGTACTTGAGTAGCAAAACAAATCTCATTATGTATTTCAGCAAAAGGATATTTGTTTATAGCTGCTTTCATGATATCTTTGACATCCCATTGACTCATTGTCGTTTGATTAGTAATAATAACTTTTTTGCTTGTTAATTGAAGATTTTCGACGTCAGTAACCGTTTCAACGAGATGAACATGATTTGGTGCGACACCTACAGCCCCTTCAGGTTCAGGATGATTTTTTTTGCCAATATAGATTACTTCATACCCAACTTTTGTTTTTTCGGAAATAAGATCATGTGTCTTCGTCACATCCGGACATGTTGCATCTACAGTCGTTAGCCCTTTTTCAATAGCCATTTTTCGAACTTCAGGTGAAACACCATGAGCCGTAAAGATAACTGTTCCTTTGTCAACTTTATTTAGGATCTCTAAACGATTAGGGCCATCTAAAGTAATGATTTCTTCTTCAGTAAAAGCATCAGTAACATGTTTATTATGAACAATCATTCCTAATATATAAATTGGCCGAGGTAAATCTAGATTTTTAGCTGTCTTTCTTGCTAGTACCATAGCATCAACAACACCATAGCAATAGCCGCGGGGAGAAATTTTTATTACTTCCACTAGAGTCCTTGCCTCCTTGTCGTTTACTTTCTTTATTATAATTGAATAATGAATATTTAGGCAATGAATTAACATAAAGAAAACAAAAAGAACATCCATGTTGGATGTTCTTTTTGTTTTAAGAGTAAATAGTTTTTAAAATTTTGTATGATGTCTAGCTCCGAGCCGCTAGATGGGCGCTCTACGCTTTTCTTATGCTCCTTGTGAAAGTTGCACGTTTTTATCAATAAATTCGTAAGCTTCGTCTTCTGTCATATTATTAGCAAGTATTAATTCACTTACAATAAATTGTTTAGCTTTATCAAGATTTTTTCGATCTTGGATATGAAGGCCATTTGCACGCTCATATTGTTTTAAACTTAAATTAGCAATTACGTGAGCTGCATCAATAATGCTGCCTGTTTTTAATAAATTTTCATTTTCCCTTGAATATTGTTTAGGGTTTTCATTTTTTGTTTGAATTCCGTTTTGAAGTGCATAAATTAGTTCATCTAGTTGATTTTCCTCAATAACTTTTCTTAATCCAGAGCTTTGAATGCGGTCTTCAGGAAGCATTAAGGTAACATCATTTAACGGAAAATAAACAACGAAATAATTTAACTTTTTTCCGAGTACTTCCTTTTCTTCAATATCGCGAATTGTTCCTGCTCCGTGATATGGATATACGACGTGATCACCTACATTGAACATAAAGCATTCCTCCAAACGTTTTCTTTTACAATAAACAGCTACTCTCTCATAAAAATAATAAGAAATTTTTAAGTTTACTGAGAATAGTTCAAATCATGTGGAGCGTTATATGTATATTAAGTGGTTTCCTGTGAAGATTATTGAGGGTAATATAAATAGTATAGCATATTTTTTTAAAAAAGAAAAATTTTACAAAAAAATGCTATTTACTTAACTTCTAATCATAGGATATCCTAACAAGAATTAAGTTATGTATGTTAGAAAAACTAAGGCTTTTGCCAGTCCTTAACTGAATGCGAAAACCTTAGTTTTTTTCCTAAGTGAAAAATTTAATAACAAAAATATTTAAATGTAGAGCTTAGGACTTGTTATTCCTTTTGTTTTTTCTTTTGTGTTTTTTTTTAATGGTTTTGCTGAGAGTTGCTTTTCTTTCTTTATCATTTTTTTATTACTTTTTGATGTTGGTTTGCTTATCTTTATCGAAGAAGGTTTAGGTATTACTTTTGTTTTTTTTCTTTTGCTTTTTTTAGGGGAGGTTGGTTCTTTAACGACTACTTTATGACTAGTTGTACTTTCTTTCTCAGCTTCTTCCTCGGAATTATCACTGTTTCTCATCATACTAAGCAGAGTTGGCAATGACCTAACTAACGGTGCATATTGTTGCACCATCGGGCTTACTTGTTGAATAAAGCTGATTGCTTTTTGTGCGTTCTGTAACATACCTATAATATTGGTTAATCCACCCCCTCCACCGGTTTGAGCACCACCTAAAAGTTTTGATATAAACCCTCCTGATTGTCCGAGCATTCCTTGTTGGAATGGCAGGTTACTTAATTGCTGAGTCATTCCTAATCCTTGTTGGAATGGTAAGCGACTTAATTGCTGGGCACCGCCTTGAAGCATACCTCTTGAAAACAGTGATAGTCCAGGAGTGATTGGGGGCATTTGTGGTGTTGACATTGGAAACATTTGCTCCATCCTTTCCTTTCAATAACATTACTTCTCTACATTTAGGTATATTCATGGTCACAAATGGTTGTGCTGATTGCAATCTTGTTATTTTGCTTTTATGAAAAGAATGGTATAGTATAATGTCTAGGTAGCATCTGTCAGAAACCATTGTTAAGGACGGAATTCAAACTCTATTTTACTATAGAGATTTAAAGGTAGGAGAAGTTATTATGAGTAGTAAATCAAATTTTGAACGGTTTCAATTAAAACCATTTATTATCGAAGCGTTAAATGAACAACGTTTTTTTATGCCGACAGAAATTCAAGAAAGGTTAATTCCTGCAATTATTTCTGGTAAAGACGTAATTGGACAATCCCAGACAGGTTCTGGGAAGACAATGGCATTTTTAATTCCTGTTATCGAACGAGTTGATGTAACAAAGGAAGAAGTACAAGCTGTTATTACTGCTCCTACAAGAGAGTTAGCAGCACAAATTTTTACTGAATTAGAAAAAATAATTGGATTTGCAGAAGAGGCTGAACAAATTACTGCTAAACTTATGGTCGGTGGTACGGATCGTTTACGGACAATTGAAAAATTAAAAACACAACCACATATCGTTGTTGGTACACCTGGGCGAATTTTGGACTTAGTTAAGGAGCAAGCATTGAAAGTTCACACTTCCGAGTTATTCGTAGTTGATGAGGCTGACCAAATGTTAGATATGGGTTTTATTGAAGAAGTAGACCAGATCGCAGCACGGATGGGAGAGGAGCTACAAATGCTCGTCTTTTCGGCAACTGTTCCCGAAAAACTACAACCATTTTTAAGGAAATATATGAATAACCCTCGTCACGTACAAGTTGACCCACAGCAAACGACAGCTGAAAAAATTGATCATTATTTATTACCATCAAGACATCGAGATAAAATGAAACTTATCATAGAAGTAGCGAAGCAATATAACCCGTATTTTGCCATAATTTTTGCTAATACAAAGGAACAAGTCGATGAAGTAGCTGATGCGATGCTCCAAGCGGGATTAAATGTAGAGCGAATTCACGGCGGTTTAAACCCTAGACAACGGAAACAAGTAATGAAGGTCGTAAATTCGGCAAAAGTACAATATTTAGTAGCTACTGATTTAGCAGCAAGAGGTATTGATATTAAGGGAGTAACTCACATTATTAATTACGAATTACCAAAAAATGACTCAGATTGGTATGTCCATCGCGTTGGACGTAGTGCACGTGCCGGAGAATCCGGGGTTGCCTTATCAATCTACGAAGAACAAGATGAATCAATCATTCAAAAGTTAATGGATCGTAAAATTAAATTTACATTTGTTGATATGAAAGACGGTGAATGGGTAGAGTTAGAAAATAAATTTAAGCGACGAGTTAGAAAAGCAACAACAAAACCGGCTGTAGTAACTATAACACGAAATGATCAACCTAATACAGGCGGAAAAGCTAAAGCAAAGCCAAAGCCTGTGAAACCTGGTTATAAAAAAAGAGCAAGGTTTGCCCAAGAAAAAATAGAGCAAAAAATGAGACGGAAGCGTAAAAAATAAAAATAGGTAGAAAAAATTAATCCACTAAGAGGAGAATTGAGAGGATGAAGCTAGGTTCACACGTTTCAATGAGTGGAAAAAAAATGTTACTGGCGTCTAGTGAGGAAGCCGTTTCCTATGGAGCAAATACATTTATGATTTATACTGGTGCACCGCAAAATACAAGACGAAAACCAGTTGAAGAATTAAATATTCCTGCGGGATTAGCACATATGCTTGATAATGGAATTGAAGACATAATAGTTCATGCCCCATATATTATTAATATTGGAAATTCACAAAAATTAGAAACATTTGAATTGGGTGTGAATTTTCTTAAATCAGAAATTGCTAGAACGGCTGAACTTGAAGCAAAACAAATCGTTCTACATCCTGGTGCACATGTCAATGCTGGCGCTGAACAAGGAATAAAAAAAATTATTGAAGGCTTAAACGAAGTTTTAGAAAAAGAGCAAACAGTTCAAGTGGCCTTAGAGACAATGGCTGGAAAAGGTTCAGAATGTGGGCGTAGTTTTGAAGAATTAGCTGAAATCATTAATGGTGTTCATTTAAATGAGAAGTTATCAGTTTGCTTGGATACTTGCCATGTTCATGACGCTGGTTATAATATTGTTGAAGATTTTGACGGTGTTCTTAATGAATTTGACAAAATTATTGGGATCGAGCGATTAAAGGTTCTTCATATTAATGATAGTAAAAATATACGTGGCGCAAGAAAAGATCGCCATGAAAATATTGGCTTTGGACACATTGGCTTTGAAGCGTTATGCTACATTGTTCACCATCCACAACTTACAGATATTCCGAAAATATTAGAAACACCTTATGTCACTATAGATAAGCAAAATACTAAACCACCTTATAAATACGAAATAGAAATGTTAAAAAAGAAAACATTTGATCCAGACTTAATCCAAAAAATTATTTCATAAATTAATAGTAGTAAATCCCTTTGTTTAATGGAAAAACAAAGGGATTTTTTTACACGTTAGGAAAGTATAAATTTTTAGCAAGGATGTTTATTCGACGATGTTAAAAATTTTAAGTACCAAGTTTTTCCAAGGCGCTCTGCGCTATAAGTAATGATCATATTGTTTTAAGAGCTCACTCATTTGTCTTTCTGTTTTAGAATTTAATTGTTGTTTTATTTTAGCAAGTAATCGTTTACGTTGGGCTAAATTTTGAATATCAATCATCTCTGAGCGTAAAATGGCAACAATTTTTTTTGCTTGATTTTCCGTTAGATTAATGTTATTTTGATTTGCCAGTTGGATTAATTCATCTTTTTTTATTGTATTTATTTTATGATTAAGCATTTGTAAAATAAAAGCGTTCATAAAACAAACCCTCCTTCGAAAACAAAAAATTCGTCTATGTATTGTATGTATAGAGAAAACGGAGGGTGACAATTTGGCACTTATTATGTTCAAAATTACAACAAGGTTAAAACGTAAGAAAAAGCTTTAGACACAATTTAAGTGCCTAAAGCGTTTCTTAAATATTTGTAGGATGTCTAGCTCCGAACGCCAGCGGCTCGAGGTCAAATAACCTGTCAGGTAAAAAGTGAAAAACCGCACTTTTTCCTGCCAGAACATTTGCTTGTCGCCGCTAAGCAGGCGCTCTACGCTTTTCTAGTTATCCTCAAAATATTTAGCAGCCATTTGATAAAAAATTAATTGACTTTGAATTTCTATTTCTCCAGGTTCTTTTTTTACATATGAATAATTGCCATCTTTATCTTGGAGTCTTGCTTTTCCATTGTCATTTAGCGTAATCTCTAAAATTTCTTTAATCCGATTATTAATTCTGTTACCAAAAATCGGAAAGAGGATTTCAATTCGTTTTTCCATGTTTCGAGTCATCCAATCGGCGGAAGATAAGTAAATCGAATCATTACCTCCATGGCGAAAATAAAAGACACGGCTATGTTCTAAGAAGCGATCAACAATACTGCGAACAGTTATATTCTCGCTAATATTTTTAATTCCAGGCTTTAAGCAACAAATTCCTCTAATAATTAAATCAATTTTTACTCCAGCTTGACTAGCTTCATAAAGTTTTACAATGATCGGTTTGTCAGTTAATGAATTCATTTTGGCAATAATTCTTCCGCCACCAGTTTGTTTGTGGAAATCGATTTCTTGATCGATTAATTGTAAGAAAGTTTCTCTTATTTCAAATGGAGCAGTAGATAAGTAATTCCACTTCGGCTTTTCACTAAAGCCACTTAAATAGTTAAAAAAATTAGTTGCATCGGTCCCAAATTTTTCATTACAAGTTAATAATCCCATATCAGTGTAAAGTTTGGCAGTTGAATCATTATAATTTCCTGTTCCTAAATGGACAAAACGTTGAATTTGATCTTGTTCATGGCGGACGACAAGGGTAATTTTACTATGTGTTTTTAAACCTGTTATCCCATAAATAACATGAACACCGGATTTTTCTAATTTCTTAGCCCATTGAATATTATTTTCTTCATCAAACCGGGCTTTTAACTCAACTAGAACGGTCACCTGCTTCCCATTTTCGGCAGCTTTGGCAAGTGCACGAATAATTGGAGAATCGCCACTAACTCGATAGAGCGTTTGTTTAATGGCTAAGACATTGGGGTCCTCAGCCGCAGTAGCAATAAAATCAATAATCGGTTGGAATGATTCATACGGATGATGTAAAAAAATATCCTTTTTTAAAATTGCTTCAAAGATGTTTTCCTCATTAATTAAATCTTCAGGGGGTTGAGGAATAAAAGTTTCATTTACTAAATAATCATGCTCAGCACCGACCAATGAATAAAATGCAAATAAAAAAGTCAAATCAAGCGGCCCATTAAAGGAATAAACATCTCTTTGTTTAAGCTCCAAAACATCTAGTAAGAATGTTAACACTTTGTTCGACATTTTTCCTTCTTGCATTTCCAAACGTACAGCAGCTCCCCATTTTCGTTTCTTTAATTCTTTTTCAATTTCACTTAATAAATCGCTGGCACCTTCTTCGTGAATCGTTAAATCTGCATTTCTAGTAATTCGAAATGGAGAAACTGATAATACGGTATACCCTTTAAAAAGTTTGTAAAGGAAATGACTAATGACATCTTCTAACAAAATAAATTGTTTTTTTTTATTAGCAGAAGGAACTGTAATAAAACGGTTCAAAACGCCAGGTACTTGGACGATGGCAAGTTTTTCTTTTTTATTATTTTTTGGATTGTTTAAAAGGGCAGCTAAATTGATGCTTTTATTAAGAAGCATTGGAAACGGACGATAAGCATCAATCGCCATTGGTGTTAATACAGGTAAAATATAGGAATCAAACCGATTTTCGAGAAATTGAAGTTGTTCGTTATTACATTGTTCGATTGCTAAAAACTGAAAACCCTCATGGTATAACATTGGAATAAGAGTTTCGGTAAATAAACGATCTTGCAAAGAAATAAAACGGTGATTTAAAGTTGCAATTTTCTTAAGTTGTTCTCGCGGTGTTAACCCTGATTTATTTTCTGGTTTATTAAATCCAGCTTTAACCTGGTCTTGGAGACCAGCAACTCGTACCATAAAAAATTCATCAAGATTAGAGCTGAAAATAGCTAGAAATTTAAGTCGCTCTAATAAAGGGTTTCTTTCGTCAATCGCTTCTTCTAATACTCGTTCGTTAAAATGAAGCCAGCTTAGTTCTCGATTATTAAAAAAAATTGGATTGTTCAAATCAGTAGGATCAATAATATTTGAACCTTGTTTCATAAAAATCCACCTTTCAAAACCTCTTATTGATAAATTATGAGTTAAACGATATTACAAAATTGCAGTTTGATTTGTTTTTTTATAATTCGTTCCAAGTGTTTTTTATATTTTTGTGCCTGAATTTCTTCAAAATAAGCCATTCCTTTATAACTTAGAATAATTTTTATTTGATCTTTATTGACAGAACTTAATTTAATTGTCGAAAAAAGTTCTCGTTTTGTGCTGTTTAAACTGTAGGAGAATTTAAGAATAGCTCCTAACATCTCAATTTTTTCAAATTCAGCTTTTGAAAACCAGTTTTGAAACGAAGTAATATATGTTAGTAATGTACCTTTCGACTTAAAAGAAGCAATCAGTGCTAGCTTCAGCCGCTCGTAATGTGTTAAACCATCAATTGACAAATTCATAAGTAAGTAAAATGTATGTTGACTGCTTGCTTCATGGCTAATAAATTCACCTAAATACAGAACACGGCAACTTAAATGAAGAAGACGTAAATCCTCTTCTTGTAGCTCAGGTTTAAAATGATCTTTGATTTCGTGAAAGAGCTGTGTTGCTAGTTTCGATAAATATTTAACATGATTAATGTTAATACGATACTCCTGAGTTAATTGGTAAAAACTTTCTTCAGCGACATTGGGGAAAAAGGTAATATTTAGTTGCTGAAAAAGCTCATCATAAAAAAGCCCATCTCTTAGACCTTTTTTGCTCATAATAAATCTTTTGGCATTTGTTACTTCCATTAATGTTGAAATAGCTTCAGCCGCTGGAATAATAATATCTGCTCGGTCTTTAGAAAGTCCTTCAACCAATTGTCTTTGTTTTAGTGAAAGTTTCCCTAATTGATTGGTAATTTCTCTTATATCATTACACTCTATTTCATATTGATGGAGACCAGAAAGGGGATAACTTGTTTTTCGTTGTTGAATAAGGGAGAGGTTTCTAGCACTTCCGCCGATTCCAACAACGGGAATATCATTTTGATTAAGCCATGGTAATGATTGAAATTGATTTTTCAAAAAAGTTTTTAAATTCGTTATTTCTTCTTTTGAAGGAATTTCATTGTGAATAAATTCTTTCTTTAACGTGATTGCCCCAAAAGGAAAGCTGTGATAGTAGAGCATCTTTCGCTCCTTGAATAAAGTTATTTCAGTGCTTCCACCACCAATATCAATTGTAATGCCGTCGTTAAGGAAAGTTGTATTAATGACAGCTAAATAACCGAAAAAAGCTTCTTCATATTCGGACAAAACGCGAATTGTAAAATCTGTTGTTTCTTTTACTTGCTTTAATATTTCCGTTTGGTTATTCGCTTGGCGGATTGCAGCAGTTGCCACACATTTAATTGTGCTTAATTCATATGTACGGGTAATTTCTTGAAATTGTTGTAATGTTTGAAGCAAAACAGAAATTCCCTTGTTATTTAAATTTCCTTCCTCATCAATATGGTTACTTAGTCGGGCAACTACTTTTAAGTTTTGCACTTCCTTATAGTAGCTATTTTCATCAAGACAAAAAATAACAAGGCGAATTGAATTCGAGCCAATATCAATTAGAGCGATGTTTTGGCTTTTCATTATTTAGAATAAACCTCCTAAAATAACTAAAAAAAATTCAGTTATTTTTTTTATTATACAATACTATAATGGAAAGGGCGTTTCGTTTACAAAACATTTACATTCATGTATACTACCAATGATAAAACGGAATCATTCTTATCATATTTTGGGGGTTCATTTACTATGGATTATCAAGCTGAAAATATCATTGATATTCGTTCTTTGTCTTTCCAATACGGGACGAGAACTGTTTTAGAAAACATAGATTTGCAAATCAAAAAAGGAACTTTTCTTGGCCTAGTTGGTCCAAATGGGTCAGGTAAATCAACATTAATCAAGTGCATTTTAGGTTTACTACAACCAACATATGGCGAAATCAAGCTGTTTAACCGACCAATTGATAAATTTAATCAGTGGCATAAAATTGGGTTCGTTTCTCAAAAAGCGAACAGCTTTAATTCAGGTTTTCCAGCTTCAGTGTATGAAGTTGTCTCAATGGGGCTTTTTGGGAAAGTTGGTCTTTTTCGTTTTTTTACTAAACAACATAAGGAAAAAGTAAAACAAGCGATTGAACTTGTTGGAATGACTGAATATTCAAAGCGAAATATCGGTGAACTTTCAGGTGGACAACAGCAACGAGTTTTTATTGCCCGAGCATTAGTAAGTAATCCGGAATTATTAATATTAGATGAACCAACAGTAGGGGTAGACATTCATTCTGCAACTAATTTCTATCATATGTTAAGTAATTTGAATAAATCTGGATTAACACTATTATTAGTTACTCATGATATAGCAGCGATGACAGAGCACGTCAACGCTGTAGCTTGTTTGAATAAACGGCTCCATTTCCATGGAAATACGAAGGAGTTCCAAGAAAATCACGGCCTTTCTGTGTTTCATGGTCAAGAAGTTCCTTTACGTGCTCATAGCATTAGCTATGGAGGTAACTAGGATGGAGATTGTTGCGGTTTTTCTTGAGTTTGATTTTTTAAGAAATGCTTTTTTAACTGGGATAATGATTGGCTTTTTAGCCCCGATTTTAGGGGTGTTTCTCGTTGTCAGACGCTTATCATTAATTGCAGATGCGTTGTCCCATATTACGTTAGCTGGGATTGCGGCAAGTCTTTTATTAGGTAAGTATTTTAGTTTGTTTGCAGGACTAACTCCACTTTATTTAGGAATTGTTTTTTCGGTAAGTGGCGCATTGCTGATTGAAAAATTAAGAACTGTTTATAAAACATATCAAGAACTATCTATCCCGATTATCCTTTCTGGTGGAATTGGATTAGGAGTTGTCTTTATTTCATTAGCAGATGGATTTAATACTGATCTGTTTAATTATTTATTTGGAAGTGTAATTGCTGTGACAGAAACTGATTTCTGGACAATTTCTGTCATTACCTTAGTTGTAACCTTGTTATTATTTTTCTTTTATAAAGAATTATTCTTTTTAGCTTTTGATGAAGAACAAGCAATTGTTTCTGGGATCAATAAAAACCTTGTTCATTTTATTTTTATTATTCTGGTTGCGCTTGTGATTGCCTCAGCAATGAGAATTGTTGGGATTCTCCTTGTTTCTTCACTAATGACGTTACCAGTTGCTGCTAGTATGCGAATTGCTCAAGGGTTTAAGCAAATGTTTATTTTTGCTATTATATTTGGAGAATTATCAGTTGTTATTGGTTTAATCAGTGCTTACCATCTTGATATAGCTCCAGGGGGAACAATTGTTGTAACGGCAATCCTAATTTTAATTATCACAATCTTATTGAAGAGGAAACGTTGTTAAATGGCGTTGTTTTAGCAACTTATGGGAGGCTCTTATCATGGATGTATCACAAGCCTTGTTGATTTTAAAAGAAAATGGGTACAAGTATACTGGAAAAAGAGAACAAATGCTTCAATTGTTTTCAAATGAAAAGAGATATCTTTCGGCTAAAGATGTCCTAGAGGCAATGCAAACTGATTATCCCGGCCTAAGTTTTGATACGATCTATCGTAACTTATCAACATTTGTTGATTTGGGAATTTTAGAAATGACTGAACTAGATGGTGAAAAAAAATTCCGTTTTAGCTGTTCAATTAACGAGCACCACCATCATATTATTTGTTTATCATGTGGGAAAACGAAACACCTTCATTTATGTCCAATGGACAGTCTTAATGATGCAACCGATTTCTTTATTGTAGGGCACAAATTTGAGGTGTATGGATATTGCATGGAGTGTACTAATAAAAACGATGTGTGATCAAATTTGATATAAATTGTGTAATAAAAAGTTCCATCTTAATGGTTTTGTATTAGGATGGAACTTTTTTCCATAACGTTTACTTGTCGCCGCTAGGCAGGCGCTCTACGCTTTTTTTATAACCAATTGTTTACCCAAATAGCTGCTTCTTTCCAATCATTCACTCTTATTACTTGATTAGGAATTGGTTCTTGATTATATGGAGTAGCCAATAAAACAACTGGGATTTGACATTCTTCAGCAATGTTACAAGCATTGTCATGTTTATCTTCGAAAAAAATTTCAATTTTATGTTTTTTAATCTCCTTAAGCTTATCGTGTTGACCGATTAATTCGAAATGATGGTAGGGGATTTGATTTTTTTGAAACCACTGTTTTGTAAGATCAAGCAGATGATTGCCGCGCGCACTAATATAAGTGAAGTGATGAAAATGTTGCCAATTTTTTATGGCATCAATAAAGAATGCTGCAATCTTTGCATTTTGATAAATTTGTGCTTCATTTTCCGTCAACCAATCTAAAAATTGTTTGTTTGTAACATTTAAAAGTGGTGATAATTCATATTGGGTAATATCAGCTAAGGTGATATTTGTCTTAAAATGCTTATTAATATACGGAATAAAAGTATTTGGACAGGTGACCGTACCATCAATATCGAGTCCAAAACGTACTTGTTTCTTCAATTAAGTCACCAACCTATCAGTAATTTTTTTTAGCTTTTCTAATAAATCTATTCCTTAATTTGAAATCATTAACATCTATAACTAACTTATGACGTGCCATACTAATAATGCTCCTGAAAAAGAAAGTGAGGGATGGCAATGGCTGATAAGAACAACAATCGAGACAACACGATTAATGGTGTTAACAATGCAGATGAAGATAATTCTCTATGGTTAGATAAGGGTGAAAAGGAATATCCCTATAAAGATCTTCGTGAAGAAACAGCTGCTGAGTTTGCACCACAACGAGGTTTCGTTCGAGAACGCCCTTTTATTGACAACACAGACGAGGAAATAGATGCCGACAGAGACGGTGAAGTAACTGAAGGTAGAGGAGTAGGAGCATTTGCAATCGTCCTCTCAATTATTTCATTGTTTTTCTTACCTGTAATATTAGGAGCAGCAGGTATCATTGTTGGTTTTATTGCCCGTAAAAATGGAGCAAGATCACTTGGAAACTGGGCAATTGGGATCGGAGCAATTTCAATTATCTTAACATTGTTTTTCTCACCATTTTTTTAAATAAAGCAGAGGCTAACGTAATCATTGATTATGTTAGCCTGCTTTTCTTTACTGATTCTCAAGTTTTTCTTTTGCGATCTTATCAATTTCTTTTTTTAACTCGTCAACCATGATTGCTTCAGGTACTTTACGAATAATTTCACCATGTCGAAATAATAAACCTTCACTTCTAGCGCCTGCAATCCCAATATCAGCTTCTTTTGCTTCGCCTGGTCCATTAACAGCACAACCTAAAACAGCTACTTTAATAGGAGCTTTTATCTTTGATATATATTCTTCTATTTCATTTGCAATCCGAATTAAATCTATTTCAATCCGTCCACAAGTAGGACACGAAATTAATGTTGCCGCATTTGCAGCAAGACCAAATGATTTTAATAATTCTCTTGCCACTTTAATTTCTTCAACTGGATCAGCACTTAAAGAAATTCGAACTGTGTTACCTATACCTTTGTGAAGGAGAACTCCAAGCCCAGCAGCACTTTTAATTGTTCCTGAAAATAATGTACCTGCTTCAGTAATTCCTAAATGGAGAGGATAATTAAATGTTTGCGCTGCTTTTTCGTAAGCAGCAATGGCTAAATGAACATCAGAAGCTTTCATTGAAACAATAATGTTATGGAAATCTAAGTCTTCAAGAATTTTTATATGATGAAGAGCACTTTCCACCATGCCAGCGGCGGTTGGAAAGCCATATTTATTTAATATTTGTTTTTCTAATGAACCGGCATTTACCCCGATCCGAATCGGAATTCCTTTTTCTTTAGCTGCTTTGACAACAGCTTCCACTTTTTCACGCTTTCCAATATTTCCAGGGTTGATCCTAATTTTATCTGCGCCGCCTTCAATTGCTTTTAAAGCAAGTCGATAGTCAAAATGAATGTCAACCACTAAGGGAATATGGATTCTTTTTTTAATTTCTTGAATTGCTTCTGCCGCACGCATATCAGGACAAGCAACTCGAACAATTTGGCAGCCAGCTTCTTCTAAGCGTAAGATTTGCGCAACAGTTGCCTCTACATCATGTGTTTTTGTTGTTGTCATACTTTGAATAACAACTTCATTATTTCCGCCAATTGTTATTGGACCTACTTTAACTGACCTTGTTTTCGTTCTATGAATAATTTGGGTCATTGGTTTAAATTTCGCCCCTTTTAATCAATCTTCACAATTATTTCCATTACAAATGAGGAAAAACTAGTTACCTCAAAAATAACATCAATTTTTATTTTATCAATGAAGATGATTGTTTGGCAAGAAAGAAGCATATACTCTTATTTATTATAGACAGGAAAGTAATAAGCTGTTCCAATTTCAATCTTATCTGCACTTATTCCTGGGTTTAATATTTCAAAATCATGAATAATTTGTTGAATTGAAGCATTGACTGGTTCACTATGAAGTTCTTCAACGATAGATAGAACGGTGTAACCAGGTTCAACAACGATTTGTTCTGCAGGAATTTCTTGAACACTATTAGTTTTATCACTATTTGGAGCGGGTGTTATTGTACTGGTGGGTAATGTACCGTTGTTAAGGTCATAATATACACTATATATCGTAATAATTAAAATAAGCGGTATAAGAATTTTTTTCATTAAAATTCCTCCTATGAATAGGAAAGTTAGTAATACATTGTATGCTTGTCCATTTTGAATATGCACTGTCAAAACATAAATTTTTAACCAATTATTTTATCTGAAATTAAAAAATAGGACATTTGTCCCTTTTTTAATTGAACAAAAAGCTGTTTATTTACTATTAGTACCCTACAAATATGAAGGAGAAATACAAAAATGAAAAAATTAACCTTATTTATCTTACTAGCTCTATTTACTTTGTTTCAAACTAGTGTCGTATTGGCAGATGCGGTTGTGGGTGAGGTTATTGTAACCCTCGGGGAAAATTTAACAGAAGATCAGAAGAAACAACTTTTGCAAGAAATGAATGTTTCTGAAGATGTTGAAATTATTCCCGTAACAAACGCTGAAGAACACCATTACTTAGGGAATTATATTAGTAAACAAAAAATTGGAACGCGTGCGATTTCATCAGCAAAAATTACCTTACTAGAAAACGGCGCCGGAATTACTGTTAAAACCAATAATATTGATTGGGTTGCTGAAGGAATGTATGCTAATGCCTTAGTAACAGCAGGAGTTACCGATGCAGATATTTACGTAACAGCTCCCTTTAAAGTATCAGGTACAGGAGCTTTAACTGGAATAATTAAAGCCTATGAAGTTACAGCGGAAATTGAAATTCCTGAAGAACAAAAGCAAATCGCAAATGAGGAAATGGTGAAAACAGCTGAACTTGGTGATCGGCTTGGCTTAGAACAAGCAACAGAGTTAATGACTAGAATTAAAGAAGAAATTGCAAAAAATCCAGTTACAACTGAAGCAGAGTTACGTGAATTGATAAAAAGAATTGCTAATGAATTAGGGATTACCCTAACAGATGAAGAACTAAATGGTCTAGTATCATTATTTAATCGGATGAAAGATTTAAATATTGATTGGGATCAAGTACAGACCCAAATTGAGAAAGTTCGCGAGAACTTAAGTGAATTTTTAAGTAACGAAGATACACAAACGTTCATTCGTAAAATCTTAGACTTGTTAATTGAAATTATTAATATTATTAAAGGTTGGTTTACGAATGGGTAATTAATTAAACTTTAGGATCGTGAGGCTGACATCTATGTCAGCCTCTATTTGCAGTGCGCCCAGCATGGGTGCAATCTCTAGGGTGAAAGTCCCGAACTGTGAAGGCAGAAGTAACAGTTAGCTTAACGCAAGGGTGTCCATGGTGACGTGGGATCTGAAGGAAGCGAGCGGCAAA
>JAKFDP010000079.1:0-20458 GCA_036676095.1 Anaerobacillus sp.
AAGAAAGTATAAATTTTTAGCATAGATGTTAACTCGACGTAGCGAAAAATTTTAGGTCCTAAGTATAAGTGCAACTAAGGCTCAGCCGGCGCCCGAGGGCTTGGCTTTGCCAAGTTTTCTTTAAAAATTAAGTATATATAATTTTTAAATCTTGGTAAGATGTCTAGCTCCGAGTCGCTAGACGGGCGCTCTGCCCCTTTCATTATTTATGCTGAGCAATTCGTAAATATCTTAGCCTATTAGAATCATTTTCCTAATGTAAATCATAAACTAATGTGTAATTGAGTAAGGGTGGTGTCATATTCCTACACATGAAAGGGTAGACATCAATGAGGAGTGAAAATCTTGTTTGAGCGGAATATTTTTGATGAATATAAGCTATATTGTGAGCAGCGATTTATGTTAGGTGATCATGAGGGATTCACAGCACAAAATAAACATTACTTTTTTGTTAATGTTGATGAAATTGAAGATCATGAACTTACTGAAATGATTAAAATGGGTAATCACTTAACGGTAAATGGTGACCATGAAGTTGCTACTTTTGTACCGACGGTTCATCAAACGTTAACTAGTTTTGTTGAGGGGCAAAACTGTGCCTTATTTCAATTCCCAGAGGTTGTCTCTCGAAGCAAACAGCAAAAATCAGAAGGATTTCAATTAGCACAGTTTCATCAACGGGGGAAGACGTATCCAAATAGTACAAAAGAAAGTGGATCATGGTCTCAATTTTGGATTACTCGTATAACACAGTTGGAGATGGTTTATGCTGATTTGTCCAAACAAAAGAAAAAAAATAGTTTTGATCAAGCATTCATGGTTTCATTCCCTTACTATTTAGGGAGAACAGAAAATGCGATTCAATATGTCGTTGATACGATGCTTGATTTTGGAGAACAGTCGCAAAACGAACCAAAAACCATTTGTCATTATCAATTCACTCCAAATACATGGCTTACAATAGATGATCGAACACAAGCAGCAACAAAAAAGCCACTTGACTTTACGTATGATTATCCTAGTCGTGATATTGCAGAGTGGATCAGGGCAGTCGTTAGCCAAGATGATAAACCAATTGAAAACATCACGAATTTCATTAGTGAATATGAGAAACTCGAAACAATTTCCTCTTTTTCATGGCGCTCTATTTATGGACGTCTATTGTTTCCGATTGATTATTATAAGATTATTGAAGGGTATTACCGGAGTGTTGATATAGAAGATGGTGATCGTTTTACCGAGCAACTATTTGATCTTTTCCAAAGTGAATCACAGCAAGAGGCATTCTTAAGAAATTTCCACAGACAAATTATCCCAAACCATTGGCAAGCTTATGTTCCAAATGTTGACTGGCTAAAAGAAAACAGTTCTCAAACATTAACGAACAGAATATAAAAAAACAATGGCTTTTACCTCAAGATCTTGGTGAAAGCCATTGTTTTACTTTCATTTCTATGAAATTATTCCTATAATAAAAATTTAAGATATTTGAGAAAAATTTATTATAAACAATGAAGAAAGAGAGTTGTGAAAGTGTTTAAAGACCTATTATTTCAAGTTGTAGTAATTTTGGTTCCGGTATTAGTATACTTTTCATTAATTAAACCGAACGGCTATCAACTATCAGAAAATAAAAAAAAATTAATGATCATTCTTTTTTCAAGTATTTCGGTTATTCTCTGTTTGTCGTCTCCAGTTTCCTTAGCGGATGGGACAATTTTAGATTTACGAAGTATCCCGTGGTTGCTTTCATTTTTCTATGGCGGTCATATAGCGGGGATTATTGTAACGATTGTCTTAATCATATTCCGCTTTTTTGTTAGTGTTTCGACCGGAGCATTTATCACTTTTTTTTCTCATTTAATAAGTGCTTTGATCTTAATTCGCTTGTTTAGAAATACCGAAGATAAGTTACAAAAGAAAAAGCAGAATATTTTAATCATGGGCTTAATAACTTCACTATTATTAGTGATAAAAATACATATTTTTGTTTTTAATTTTTCAACTACTAATGAAAAACTTGCTTTTCTAATCTTTTTCGTTGTCGTGAATTTAATCGTTCTTTATGTCATCGTCTCCCTCATTGAAATATTAGAGGAAAGAAATAGTTTATTTGAACAAATGCAATTAAAAGAAAAACAATATATAGTTGGTCAACTGGCTGCAAGTGTTGCTCATGAAATTCGTAATCCAATGACTGTAATTAGTGGCTTCGTTCAGTTAATTGATCAAGCAAAGGAAACACCTGAACCCCACCGGAAATACACAAAGCTTATGCTAATAGAGCTTGATCGAGCAGAAAAAATTATAAAAGACTATTTATCATTAGGGAAACAGGAGATAGGCAAATTAGAACAAATCGATGTAACTAAAGAGCTAGAGAAAGTAAAAGAGACGTTACAAAGATATGCCCTGCTTCATAATATTAATATTTCGGTTTCTATTTTATATACTGAGGAAAATGTTTTCGTTTATGGTGATAAACATAAGTTTATGCAAGTTTTAATCAATATGATAAAAAATGCAATTGAAGCATCAGAAGAACGCGGAGAAGTAAATGTACTTTGTTCATGTAATTATGATACAGTAAAAATTGAAATCAAAGATTATGGGAAAGGAATGACCGAGCATCAGCTAAAGAATCTTGGTGTGCCTTTCTATTCGATGAAAGAAAAAGGGACAGGCTTAGGATTAATGGTTTGTTATAACATAATTGAAGCTATGAAAGGAAAAATTGAGGTTGAAAGTGAGCTTGGGGTAGGAACAAATTTTAAAATTACGTTGCCTAAAATCAATGACTAAAAAAATCTAATTAAGGTAAATTAGAAAATGGTCTTGTAAATACGGTTAGAAGAGATTATAATGTCCATTATAAATAAACAAATGTTCATTTTAGATAAACAAAAGTAAGCAAATTGAACACGTTTGCTAAGCTTCTTATATTATAGAAAAAGTTTGATTGGAGTGAAGACGATGAGTGAGAAAATATCGATTGGATTATTAGGTTTTGGCACTGTTGGCAGTGGTGTTATACGTATTGTTGAAAACCACCAACAAGAATTACAGCATCAAGTAGGTGCTGAAGTAGTTATTGATAAAGTATTAGTGAGAGACGCAAGTAAACCTAGAGCGGTGGAAATAAGTGAGCATCTTTTAACAGAAGATCCGGAAGACGTAATTTCCAATCCAAACATTGATATCGTTGTTGAAGTGATGGGTGGAATTGAAACTGCTAAAGATTATATTATTCGTTCCCTTAATAATAAAAAACATGTCGTAACAGCTAATAAAGATCTAATGGCTCTTTATGGTGCGGAACTATTAACGGTTGCTTCTAAAAATGGCTGTGATCTGTTTTATGAGGCAAGCGTTGCCGGTGGAATACCAATTATTCGTTCTTTAGTGGAAGGCTTATCCTCTGATCGAATTACAAAAATGATTGGTATTGTTAATGGCACGACGAATTATATTTTAACGAAAATGAGTAATGAAGGCAGTTCATACGATGATGTTCTTCGCGAAGCTCAAGAATTAGGGTATGCGGAAAGCGATCCAACGGCTGACGTCGAAGGTCTTGATGCAGCAAGAAAAATGGCTATTTTAGGGACATTAGGTTTTTCAATGGATATAGCTTTAGAGGATGTTTCTGTACAAGGAATTTCCTCTGTCACTGAAGAAGATTTAGAGTATGCGAAGCAACTTGGCTATCGGATGAAACTTGTTGGAATTGCCAAACGAGATGAAGGAAAAGTAGAAATAAGCGTTCAGCCAACACTATTACCGAAAAATCATCCATTAGCGTCCGTAAATGATGTGTTTAACGCTGTTTACGTTTATGGAGAAGCAGTTGGTGAAACAATGTTTTATGGCCCAGGAGCAGGATCTTTGCCAACAGCAACAGCTGTTGTTTCTGATTTGATTACAGTTATGAAAAATATGCGCCTAGGCGTGAATGGTCGTAGTGCTCTACCACCATTACATGAAAAACAATTAAAGACGGACGAAGAAGTTTTGTCAAAGTATTTTATGAGATTACATGTTGAAGATAAAGCGGGTGCATTTGCCGAAATTACTTCGCTTTTCTCAAATAATAATGTTTCCTTTGAAAAGTTATTACAAATGCCGATTAAAAACAAAGATTTAGCTGAAGTTGTCATTGTTTCTCATCAAACGAACAAAAAAACATACGAAACAATTTATAATTGTTTAAGAGATTTAGACGTTGTCAAAGAAGTTATGAGCAGTTACCGTATTGAGGGGGTTAGCTACGATGAGTAGTTGGAAAGGGTTATTACACGAATATAAAGATTATTTACCAATTAATGAAAATACACCAATGCTATCTTTAAATGAAGGGAATACCCCGTTAATTCGTTTAAATACGCTTTCCGAAAAATGGGGTGTAGATCTTTACGCAAAAGTAGAAGGAGCTAATCCAACCGGTTCTTTTAAAGACCGTGGGATGGTAATGGCTGTTGCGAAAGCAAAGGAAGAGGGTAGCAAAACGATAATTTGTGCTTCAACAGGTAACACATCAGCAGCAGCGGCAGCATATGGTTCACGTGCAGGACTACGCTCGATTATTGTTATTCCAGAAGGGAAAATTGCCTTAGGTAAACTTGCTCAAGCTGTTATGTATGGCGCAGAGATTTTTGAAATTCAAGGAAATTTTGATGATGCCCTAGCAATTGTCCGAAAAATTAGTGAAGTTGAACCGATTACCCTTGTTAACTCCGTTAATCCATATCGAATTGAGGGTCAAAAAACTGCTGCCTTTGAAATTTGTGATGCACTTGGAAAAGCACCAGATGTATTAGCAATTCCAGTCGGAAATGCCGGGAACATTACGGCTTACTGGAAAGGTTTTAAAGAATACAATGAAAAGAACGGTACTGGTTTGCCGCAAATGCGTGGCTTCGAAGCAGAAGGTGCAGCAGCAATAGTTCGCAATGAAGTGATCCCAAATCCAGAAACCATTGCGACGGCGATTCGAATTGGTAACCCAGCAAGCTGGAAGCAGGCAGTAGACGCTGCTACATCTTCAAATGGAGCGATTGATTTTGTAACTGATGATGAGATTCTAGCAGCATATCAGTTGTTAGCTCGTACGGAAGGCATTTTTGCTGAGCCTGCGTCTTGTGCCTCAATCGCAGGATTAATGAAGCAATTAAATAGCGGTGAAATTAAAAAGGGTGCTCAAGTTGTTTGTGTTTTAACAGGTAATGGTTTAAAAGACCCAACAACTGCAATGAATACAATCTCAGTAAAACCAACAGTCTTACCAAACGACGAAGATGCTTTTCTAAAGCAAATTCGAGGCGGTGCATTTCAGTGAGTTCATCATCAACGATAGTCATCACTGTTCCAGCAAGTACAGCTAATCTAGGGCCTGGTTTTGATTCTATCGGCCTGGCCTTAAATCGATATTTAAAGCTAGAAGTAACTGAAGCAAGCGAATGGAGCTTTTCCTTTGAAGGTCCTAACTTAGATGGAATATCGGCTGGAACGGATAATTTGATTTATCAAATTGCTCAGCAAATTGCGACTAAATATTGTGTAACGATTCCAGCTTGCTCTGTCAAAGTAACGAGTGGAATACCGTTAGGGAAAGGAATGGGCAGCAGTGCAGCGGCAATTGTTGCGGCAATTGAATTAGCTAATCAGATGGCTGATCTGAATTTAACGCTTACTGATAAAACAAGAGAAGCTAGCTTAATTGAAGGTCATCCGGATAATGCTGCTGCATCCGTTTGTGGTGGACTTGTAATTGGGACACATAGTGATGTAGAAACATTTGTCATGAAAGCAGAAATTAGTGACATTGACATTATTATGATGGTTCCATCGCAACAACTTCTAACGAAAAAAGCACGCGGTGTTCTTCCCGAAACAATTGCTTTTTCAGAAGCAGTGTTAGCAAGTAGTCGAAGCAATGTACTTGTAGGCGCATTATTAACAAATAATTGGTCTTTAGCTGGGGAAATGATGGTTCGGGACTTATTCCACCAGCCACACCGTCTGGGGCTTGTACCTGGCTTAGAAAAAATTATTACAACAATTAAAGAATACGGAGCATATGGTGCTGCTTTAAGTGGCGCAGGTCCAACTTTAATTGTATTTGCCCCTAAAGAAAAAGGTACAGAGGTTATTGCTTCATTAAAAATGACATTTCCTGACTTCGAATACGACCAAGTCAAAGTTGATCAACAAGGCGTAATGGTTGAAGTGTTAGCTAAAAAAGAAAACGTAGAGTGTCGGATGTAAGTAATAATAGGTGCTGATCAATTTATCAAAAATAAAGAAAAATGCTTAGAGAATATTCTCTAAGCATTTTTTTAAGATGTATAGCTTCGAGCACCAACAGCTCGAGGTCAAATAACCTTTCAGGTAAGAAAAACTCGGCTTCTCGCTAGTAAATGGCGAAAGCCTTAAAATACTTGTTCAATTTCCTTAACGCCTGGTACTTCTTCAAGTAAAGCTCTTTCAATACCAGCTTTTAAAGTAATTGTCGAACTTGGACAACTTCCGCATGCACCAGTTAAACGAACTTTAACCACACCATCTTCAATGTCAATTAGTTCAACATCTCCACCATCACGTTGTAAAAATGGACGTAGTTTATTTAAAACTTCTTGAACTTGTTCTTTAATATCAGCCATTAAAAACACTCCTTTCATTTACTTCTCCTAATTATAATATCCTATTATAAAAAAATCCATGAATCCGAATTAATTTTGATTATATTATTTTTAAATAATAACAATATTGTTAAAGTATCCTCTATCCCTAATCTTAAAAAGCAGTAATTGTGTAAATAAAATCCTTGTGTGGTACGATAAGAAAAAGAATAGTAATCAGGAGGATAATAAAATGACTAATCCTGTAAAAATATATGTTTACGGTGCAGAAGTGAAATGTGCTAGTTGTGTTAATTTGCCGTCAGGTAAAGAAACATTTGAATGGCTAGAAGCCGCTGTAAATCGGAAATACCCGAATAATCACTTTGAATATAGTTATGTCGACCTTCAATCTCCAGCAAATGACACAGAGAAAAAAATGGCTAAATATATTGTTGAAGAAGAATTATTTTATCCCGTTGTTGTGATTAACGATCAAATTGTTGCAGAAGGAAATCCGAAGTTAACTGACATTTACAATAAAATTGCTGAATTGCAAAATTAAACGGAATTGCAAACAGAGCATAAAATTCGAATGATGCCCGAAAAGAGATGAAAAGCACAATATTGGTAATCAAAGAGGTCGAATGATGCCCGAAAAGGGATGAAAAGCACAATATTGGTAATCAAAGAGATCGAATGATGCCTGAAAAGGGATGAAAAGCACAATATTGGTAATCAAAAGGATCGAATGATGCCCGAAAAGAGATGAAAAGCACAATATTGGTAATCAAAGAGATCGTATGATGCCCGGAAGAGCATAAAAAGCGTAATTTCGGTAATCAAAGACTTCGAACAATAGTAAAATGTTCATTTGCTCTTTTTGTTTCATGTAATAATAAAACTGAGCGAGGCGCTTTCGCTTTTCCTCACTCAGTTTTTCATGTTTTGGTGCTCGGAGCTTTTCTATTAACCTGTATGATATTTATACATCCATAACACACCACTTTTTATCACCCGTGGAACTCGTCCAATCAGTGTTCGTTCTCCCATTAATCCGAAACCGTGTTTTTTACCTAATGAACCAAGTACACCTTTTAATTTTATTTTGGGCATTGTTTTTGGAAGTGGTTCGTTGTTAAACATTTTTTCAATAACCATGACAACTTGTTCCCCTTGAGCTTCTGCTAATTGAGCACTAGGGGCGTGAGTTGATGATGCACAGTCACCAACGACAAAGACATCTTCATAACCTTTCAGAAAATGATATCTGGAAACAATTGCTCGTCCCATTCCATCTTTTTCAATATCTAAATTTCTAATGACTTTATTAGCTTGGATTCCTGCTGTCCAAATAATTGCATCAGAATAGGTTGGCTCATCATGATTATAAACAAAATTCGTTTCAACTTTTGTAATGTTAGCATGGTTTATAACCGTAACACCATGGTTTATCAACCATTTTTGAACATACTGGTTAAGTCTAGCGGGAAACACCGACAAAACGGTTTTGCCGCGATCGAATAAAATTATTTTTAAATCCGGACGACTCTCCCGAAGTTCACTTGCTAATTCAACACCACTTAAACCACCGCCAACAATCGAAACAGTTCCCCCATGAGCAATTTCTTGAATTTTATGATTGGTCATTCGTGTTTTTCTAATACTTTGAATACTTAAAGTATGTTCTTTTGCCCCTGGAACACCATGATATTTATCTTCGCAACCTAAGCCAATCACAAGTTGATCGTAAGATAAGCTATCAGAATTATTAAAAGATACTGTTTTTTCTGCTAAATGAACGGCTTGGACATTTCCATATTTTAATTCTAAGCGTTTATCGATTGGGAAATTTACCCTTAATTGAGATTCAGCTTCAGTACCTGCTGCTAAGGCATAGAATTCCGTTTTTAGACAATGATAAGGAACTTTGTTAACTAAGGTAATCTTAAAATTTGAAAGACGAGTACTTCCTAACAGCTTTTGAACGACTTTTAGACCGCCATAGCCGCCACCTAATACAACAATATGTTTCATAACATTAATTCCCCTTTGCAATTCTTTCACTAAAAAAATGAAATGTTACATGTAAATACATCTGAAAATAATAATGAGATAAATATAAATTCAATAATTTATGTTAATACGACAACCTAATCATAGAAATTGACAAGTTATTGAGTTATCTGTAAATTGAACTAATAAGAGGTGATAATATGAGACCAATTATTGAATTTTGCGCAACAAATTTAGCCAACGGATGTCAAAAAGTATTTGAAGCACTCGAAAGAGATCCGGATTTAGATATTGTTGAATACGGTTGTTTAAGTTTTTGTGGAAAATGTTCTGCAAGTCTATTTGCTCTCGTAAATGGGAAAGTCGTAATCGGAAAGACGAGTGAAGAATTGACAAAGAACATTTATACATTTATTGAAAACAATCTTGATTTTTAAATAACCTAGGAAAAACGCTTTTAATATTCATTAATATTTCCACTTTATTAGGTAGAGACAAGTATAAAATATTGGTTATTCTTCTTGATCTATGTAAAGGTAACTTTCTTTCGGATATACTTTGAAGAATAATAAAAATTTTCATCTAAAGGATTTGCTAAAAGGAGATAAAGATGATTCCGTTTAAAAATACATGGCCATACGAACGATCTGGAAAGGACATTTATTTTCACAAATGTCCATATTGTGATGCAGAAAACGTGTTAACTAATATGAAAAATTCTGAATTAGATAAAGCAAAGGAACAGATCAAAACGTATCTTATTATGCCTTGCTGTCTTGAAAAAATGACAATCCTTGAAGCTGATGACGATTATTTTTGGACAACAGATCACTTAAGAAAATAAATTAATGAGGGATGTACGTTGAAATTTACGAAAATGCATGGATTAGGTAATTGTTATATATATGTAAATATGTTCGAAGAAAAGCTTACAGAAGATCAATTAGCGCCATTAGCAATCAAAGTTGCGAATGTAAATACAGGGATTGGCTCTGATGGAATGATTTTGATCTGTCCATCTGAAATTGCTGCTGTAAAAATGCGCGTGTTTAATAATGATGGTTCTGAGGCGAAAAATTGTGGGAATGGCTTACGTTGTGTCGCAAAATATGCTTTTGAATATCGACTGGTAGAAGATACTGTTTTTAATATTGAAACATTAGGTGGTCTTGTTCAAGCAGAGGTGCATGTAAACGAAGATGGCAAAGTAGAGCTTGTTACCGTTGATATGGGTCAACCTCGCCTTAAAAGAAAAGATTTACCTATGTTAGGTGAAGCTGA
This sequence comes from Anaerobacillus sp., assembly GCA_036676095.1. Taxonomy (GTDB): domain Bacteria; phylum Bacillota; class Bacilli; order Bacillales; family Anaerobacillaceae; genus Anaerobacillus. The sequence goes on from JAKFDP010000079.1 coordinate 9,915, forward strand.
TAGCTTTGTGATCAATGAACCGTTTCAAGTCGAAGAAGATACTTTTTTTATTACGGGAGTTTCAATGGGAAATCCTCATGCAATTATTTTTGTGGATAATATTGAAAAATCACCAGTGGAAATTGTCGGACCGATGATTGAAAAACATGAAACATTTCCAGAGTGGGTGAATGTTGAATTTATTGAAGTTGTTTCAGAAACAGAATTAAATTTCCGTGTGTGGGAACGTGGTTCTGGGATTACACAAGCATGTGGCACTGGTGCTTGTGCAGCTGTTGTAGCTGCGGTTTTAAACAATAGATCTATTAGAGGAAAAACCGTTACAGTTCATTTATTGGGAGGAGATCTTACCATTAATTGGACAGAGTCAGGAAATGTTCTAATGACCGGACCTGCTGAAACGATTTGCACTGGAGAATTTTTGTTAGTTGAAAGGAAATAAGTTGGATTGGAGATCTTCCAATTTTAAAAAAGAGCACCTATCACTAATTATGGATAGGTACTCTGCGCTTTTCTAATACTGTTTAATAATATTATAAAACGTGTCACGTTCAATTGGTTTTTTGTTGGCGCCTTTAATAAGGTGTACTAGTTCTTCTCTTGTTAATCCTTGGGAAGTTAATGCTCCTGCTGAGTGGGATATCCGTTCTTCAATGAGAGTACCGTGGATATCATCTGAACCAAATGTTAACGCCATTTGTGTAAGTTGAAAACCTATGTTAATCCAATATGCTTTAATATGGTCAAAGTTATCTAGCATTAAGCGACTAATCGCCAATGTCCGCATATCATCAAAAGCCGAGGTCCGCCGTCTAAGATCAGCATTTATGCTTTTTGGTTGAACGGCAAGGGGAATAAACACCATAAAGCCGTTTGTTTTGTCTTGCAGCTGGCGAAGACGATCCATGTGAATGAGGCGTTCTTCTAATGTTTCAATTGAACCATATAACATGGTCGCATGTGTTTTTAAACCAAGTTGATGGGCCGTTTCATGAGCAAAAAGCCAATCATCAGTAGAAGCTTTATCTGGACTCATTTTTAATCGATAGCGTTCTGTTAATATTTCAGCGCCACCTCCAGGAATTGTATCAAGACCTGCTTTTATTAATTCCTGTAGAACTTCTTTGATTGATAACCCCGAAATACGGGAAAAAAATTCAATTTCTGCTCCTGTATAGGCTTTTACCGTACAGTTTGGATAATGTTTTTTCAAGGTACGAACAGTATCTAAATAATAATCAAAAGGTACATGGTTGTTGTGACCGCCAACGATATGAAATTCACGAATGTTGTCATTCCATCGTTTATCGACATATTGAAGAAGTTCATCCATATTCATCGTATATGCGCCATTTTCTCCTTCTTTACGCTTGAAATAACAGAAGCTACAGGCTGCTTCACAAACATTTGTCGGATTAATGTACATATTCTCAATAAAATAAACATTATTAGCATTTTTTGCTTCATTTACTTGATTTGCAAGTTGAGCAATTGACAATAAATCTGGTGATTCATAAAGATACAATCCATCTTCAATCGAAAGACGTTGCCCATGTTTGATTTTTTCAGTAATTTCTTGCATTTTTTTATCTAAAGTTAAAATAGACAATAGTCTTCCTCCTCTTACCGTAAGATTATATAACAAGTGTACCACTAGCTGTGGATAATGCCTATATAGCAAAGTAATTTTCAATAAATATAAATGAATTTCGACAAGCCCAAAAGCTCAATTTTATAGTATCATTTTTGTTTAGTAACTGTAAAATAGTAATTATCCTAGTCTGTTTGGAAATTTCTAATTTTACCATTAAATGTAGTAAAAAACATTTGTAAAATTCCTGTAAATTCATTAAAATAAAGGTAAATAGGATGGACAAGCTGTACCAAAAATCAAAGCAAGGGGTGTATCGATGAAACGAGACAAGAAGCAAGATATTAACTTACAAGAATTAGAAGAACTACGAAAAAAAATGATTGCTATTGCTCTCAAGTATGGAATTAGCCACCCAAAAGTATTATGGTATAGTCAACAAATTGATGAAAAACATAACTGTATATTAAAGCAAAAGTGTGAATGCTAAAAGGAGGCACAAGAAACTTGTTTTCTTGTGCTTTTTTAAAATTGTTTGTATACTGGTGTCAGACACCATAAATGGACAAATTCAAGGGAATGTCCTTTTCAGGTAGACCCACAAAATTGGAGGGAATTTGTTAATGTTATTTGAAATCACAGAATTGGCAGCAGAGAAAATTAAAGAAATGCTTAATGAAGAGCAAGAAGAAGGACAAAAATTATATTTGCGGGTTGGAGTAACTGGTGAAGGTTGTGGTCTTTCTTATGGTATGGGCTTTGATATAAATCCAAATGAAGACGATATTCATATGCAACATTATGGAGTAGATGTTATTGTTGATAAAGAAAGTGCACCTATGTTAGAAGGTGTACAAATAGATTTTATACAAAATGAGACGGGTACAGGCTTTACAATTGATAACCCTAATGCCGTTTCAACATGTGGGTGTGGCTCAAAGAAAAACGCAGTGGCCTCTGAAGAGTGTTAATAATAGTAAAACCTCCAAATTGTGGAGGTTTTCTTCTTACTAAATTTATTGAGGGAATAAACTTGAACTATGACCATGTGTTTTTGCAGATGGATCAATAAATTGCTTTGCACTGTTAATAGCAGTTGGTCCTTCACCAAAACCAGCAGCTATAAGCTTCAGTTTTCCTTCATAAGTAGCAATATCACCGGCGGCATAAATTCCTGGGATATTCGTTTCCATTTTTGAATTAACGACAATGCAATTTTTATCGATTTCTAAACCCCAGTTTTTAATTGGACCTAGCGCAGAAATAAAGCCGAAGTTAATAATGACAGAATCCACTTCTAGCGTTTCTGACTTATCACCGCGAACCTCGCTAATTTTTACTTTTGTAATTTTGTCATCATCACCGTAAATTTCAGAAATTGTATAAGGTGTCAACACATTAATTTGTGATTTCATTAGTAATTCAACACTATGTTCATGTGCTCTAAATTCATTTCGACGGTGAATAAGCGTTACTTTCTCCGCAATATTTTCCAGCATTAGTGCCCAGTCGACAGCTGAGTCACCACCACCACTTATCAAAACTTTTTCATTAGCAAATACGTTTAAATCGCTTACAAAATAGTGAAGATTGTTACCTTCGTATTTTTCAGCACCTTCAACTTCTAAACGGCGAGGTTGGAACGCTCCAACTCCGGCTGTAATTATAATCGTTTTAGAGTAATGAATTCCTTTATCAGTCGTTAATTGAAAGACATTTTCACCATCTTTATCGACTTTTTCAACTTTTTCAACAGTTTGATTTAATGCAAGGGTAGGATTAAATTGACTAGCTTGCTCAATTAATTTATTGATAAGTTCCTGAGCTCGAATTTTCGGAAAACCAGCAATATCATATATGTATTTTTCTGGATATAAGGCTGAAAGCTGACCTCCAAGTTGTGGCATTGCTTCGATTATTTTTACCTTTGCTTGTCTCATTCCGGCATAAAAAGCAGTAAAAATACCTACAGGCCCACCGCCAATAACTGTAATGTCATATAAATTTGTATCTTTGGTCAAGTTTGGCACCCCCAAATTAATTTTTATGATGACGCATTATTACCTAACAATATTATAAATGTAAAGTGTTGTAAAATAAAGCGCAAATACGTAATTAAGGAACTAATCAAAAAATTCTAAATAAAAACGTTTACATTTCAAGATTTTCCCCTTAAAATTAGAAAAGTAATTTGTTACAAAAGTTAATTTATATTACAAGAATATTAAATTTAAATGATATTTAAATATATAATAATTGAAAAATTCTAAAAAAATCCGCAAAAACTGTTGATTTTTTTAGAAATTGGACATATTATAGTATTCAGAGAAACAAATGTGAACTTTTTTTGAACTTTTTTAACGGCAGGTATAAAAAATAAACATAGGATTAGCATTTTTTTTTCGTAATGATATGTGAAAATTATTACAATTTATTCATTTGCACTTATTTAGTGGAAAATTATCACAAAATCCTGATGGTAAAAACCTCTTGCTTATGATTGTTTGTAACAGGAGACAATAAGATTACCTAGCCCAAGCGTAAAATTTTTAAATGGAGTGATTGATGATGAAAAGAAGACCGAAAATTGTAATTTTAGGTGCGGGTTATGGCGGAATGATGACTGCTTCTAGATTATCAAAGCAACTAGGGACTAATGATGCTGAAATAATTTTGGTGAATAAGCACAATTATCATTACCAAACAACTTGGTTGCACGAGCCAGCAGCAGGAACATTACATCATGACCGTACTAGAATGCGTATTGATAGTGTTATTGATACAAACAAAGTTAAATTCATGAAAGATGTTGTAGTAGAAATTAAAACTGCTGAGAAGAAAGTTGTTTTAGAAAGTGGAGTAATTGAATACGATTACTTAGTAGTTGGTTTAGGTGCTGAACCTGAAACATTTGGTATTCCTGGTGTTGCTGAGCACGCATTTTCAATTCGTAGTGTCAACTCTGTTCGTCAAATTCGAGAGCATATTGAGTATATGTTTGCTTCTTATAACAATTCAGAAGTCAAGCAGGATGAATTATTAACATTTATCGTTGCTGGTGCTGGATTTACAGGAATTGAATTTATCGGAGAATTAACAGAGAGAGTTCCTGAACTTTGTAAGGAATACGATATTGATCGTAAAAAAGTTCGTCTTTTAAGCATCGAAGCTGCTCCATCTGCATTACCTGGATTTGACCCAGAACTTGTAGATTACGCAATGAATTTATTAGAAAGTCGCGGAGTAGAATTTAAAATTAGCACGCCAATTAAAGAAGTAACAACAGAGGGTGTTATGCTAGCTTCAGGGGAAGAAATTAAATCTAAAACAATTGTTTGGACAACTGGTGTACGTGGTAGCGCAATCATTGAAAAATCAGGATTTGAAGCAATGCGTGGCCGAATTAAAGTTGATTCAGATATGAGAGCACCAGGTCATAAAGATGTATTTATTATTGGTGACTGTGCGTTAATTATTAATGAAGAAGCTAATCGTCCTTACCCTCCAACTGCACAAATTGCTATTCAGCAATCTTATACAGTTGCGAAGAATATAAAAGCATTAATTTCAGGCAGCAATCAAATGGAAGCGTTTAAACCGGAAATTAAAGGAACTGTTGCATCTTTAGGAGGTAAAGAAGCAATTGGGATCGTAGGTTCGAAAAAATTATTCGGTTCAAGTGCTTCAACTATGAAAAAAATTATTGACAATCGTTATTTATTCTTACTTGGTGGAATTCCATTAGTAATGAAAAAAGGTAAATTAAACCTATTTTAATAATAAGTTTTTCTAAAAATAGACATTAATAACCCAACAATATTTAGAGCTAACTCATAGAAAATATCTGAGTTAGCTCTTTGTACGTTATGTGAAGTTATCTTTACTTATTTCGGGTGGTGAACGTTCTTTTGGGAAAAAGTCGAAGTAATATTTGGTTAGCAGCGGCTGGAATTGTTGTTAAAGATGGAAAATGGCTCGTGGTTAAAAAAAAATATGGGGGTTTAAAAGGACTTTGGTCATTCCCTGCTGGATTTGTTGATGAAGGTGAAACTGTCGATGAGGCAGCAATACGGGAAGTAGCTGAAGAAACAGGAATTCAAACAAAAGTAATTGATATTGTTGGGATACGTACTGGCGTAATTAATGAAAAAATTAGTGATAATATGGTTGTTTTTTTATTAGAACAAATTGGTGGAAAGTTAATTAGTCAAAGTGGAGAAATAGAAGCTACAGCATATTTGTCGAAGGAAGAATTAGAGCTCGATCCAAAAACGTCGATGATGGTTCATTTATTTTTAAATCAATTGCAAAAAAAATCATTTACTACATTAACTCCCGACCCGGGTGATATCTTTCAATACTCTAAATATAAAATATTTTATTAAAACTTCAAAATAGTCAGAAAATTAGAGAGATATTTAGAGGAATACGTTTTTACTTCCTAAACCGCTGAAATTTGCTCCTTTTCAATTTTTATCGTCGCTGATATAGTTACATATAGAATGTAGAGGGGGCGATCTATTGAAAAAGGTAAAATTAGGTATAAATGATTGTCCATACTGTAAAGGCCTTGGTTATTTTCAGTTACTCTTAGGAGGTTCTGACACATGTCCGTCTTGTGAAGGTACAGGTAAGATTGAAAATAAAGAAAAAGAAAATAATGAACAACAAAAATGTACCGTTTAACTAAAGCGGTACATTTTTTTAGTAATTTATTAGTTTATTGATTTGGAGATAACTTGTTTTTGTACAATGATGTCTAGCTCCGAGCGCCAGGCGGGCGCTCTATGCTTTTCGTACTAAAACATCTGATACCCTTTAGAACGGAGTACTTTATTTGCGATACCAGCAAGAAGTGCTCCAGACAATCCGGCTGACAAGACTATTATATCAGCAAACTGTAGCCCGCTTAATTTTGAACCTAAGGCTGAAAAAGTGACGGATGGCGAAGTAAGATATGCGAAAAAGCTAACATCATCAACAATTGCAATTACAATGAGCGGATAAATAATGGACATGAACCAAGTAGATCGTAGGACCATATTTATTAAAAAACCAATTCCGAAAAATAAGACCAGAAATAATAAGATAGAAATAATTAATTGCGGAATACTTATCAAGAATATCACCTCTGAAAAGAAATGCTAATACAAGTTTACTTAATACAGAAACACTCGTCAAATAAATAGGAACTTAATTCACTAACTTTTTCTACCAGTGCAGGTGGAAAATTTAGAAATTTTAGAAAAATCAACCTTTTTTCACTTTCTATGAATATTTCTTCTTTTTTTTGGAGAAGATTACTCTGTGAGAGGAGTGAAAAAAATGGAAAACACAAAAACAGCATTAAGACGAATAACAATGTTTCTTTTATTAATGTTCGCTTTATTTACAACGTTTGAGTCAATTTCAGGTGTAAGTGCCAAACAATTTTCTGATGGGTGGATTGTCAATACTTATTCATTCCCTAATAAAGTTCAAGAAGAAAAACATAGTATTGAGGCAAGTTTGAAAAAGTTTACAATGAGATTTAAAAACTTACGATTTTATGGAAATCAACCAAAAATGTTAAGTAGTCACGAAATAGTAGAAGCGGAACAGTTGTCTTTAGAAGAAGTAATTGATTGGAGGAAATATCCATCACGAAAAGTCATTGCAACTGGGTATACAGCAGGATATGAATCAACTGGGAAAAAGCCTGGACACCCTCAATACGGGATTACATACTCGGGTGTAAAAGTTAAACGAGATTTATATTCAACAATTGCTGCAGATCCACGAACATTTCCAATCGGTTCAATTTTATTTATTCCTGGATACGGGTATGGGGTAGTTGCTGACACAGGATCGGCCATTAAAGGGAATAAAATTGATCTTTACTATGAAACGGTTGAAGACGTGTTTAATATGTGGGGAAAAAAAGAAATTGATGTTTATATTGTTAAACAAGGCAAAGGGCGTTTAACAGAGAAAGAATTAAAAAGTCTGAATGAAGCAGAGGCTGTCCAAGTATTTCGGAGGCAATTACCTTTCGCTAAGTAAGAAAAGCACAGAGCGCCCTCCTAGCGGCTCGGAGCTAGACATAAAAAGTGTTGGACACTACACAATTTCAGGGTCCAACACTTTTTTATTTTACTAAGGCTTTTGCATTAAAGACTTGGCAAAGCGAGTTAGTTTTCTCCTAAAACAATTGATTTTTATGAAACTAATTAAAATATATATAATAGAGAAATAAAGTGACAAAAATACCTGTAAAGCATCCGAATAAGACTTCAATTGGTTGATGACCTAATAATTCTTTAAGTTCCTTTTGTTTTTCTTGTTCTTTTTTTGCAGGCCAAGTTTTAACTTCTTTTACAAGCTTATTAAATTCATCTACAAGTTGATTTAAGACTGTCGCCTGTTCTCCTGCATGTCGTCGTACGCCAGATGCATCGAACATGACGATTATCCCAAAGATAGCTGAGATTGCAAAGTATGGAGATCCTAACCCTTCTTCAAAGGCAATTGCTGATGATAATGCAGAAACGGCCGCTGAGTGAGAGCTAGGCATTCCTCCAGTGCTAGTAATAAGTGACCAATCAAATTTCCTAATAGCAACATAGTGAAGAGGGACTTTAATAAATTGTGCAAAACCAATTGATATTAGTGAAGCCCATAAAGGGAAATTTGTTAGTAATTCCATATAACTGCTTCCTTTCTATTTATTCCAAGTAGAATAATGTTATTTATAATTTTTGCACTTATGTTTCTATAATTAATTTCTAATCGTTGTTTCTTTAGCAAAATATTTATCGTCTTTATCTTATTTATTAGGTTACACTATCAGCATTGAACTTAAAACGTCCAACTGTGTAATTGTATAGGATTAAATCATAGTATATTTTGAAACTTGAAACAAATAATTGATCAACAAGCTTATAATAAGATAAGAAAGCTATTTTATTCTGAGGAGTGAAGATTATGTATTATAAGGTAGAAGATCAAGATATTCTTGCTAAGAAAAATGAAGTAATCGTTATTGGTATTTTTTCCGATGATAAAAAACCTGAAGGGCTTGTTAAAGAAATTGATCAAAAACTAGATGGATATATTGTTGAATTATTAACAGAGAAACCGCTTTTGGCAGAATTTAAAAAAATTAGTAAGATACATACACTGGGAAAACTTAAAGCAAAGACGATTTATTTTGTCGGGCTTGGAAAAAAAGCGGAGTTAACGGTTGAGAAAGTTCGTGAAGCCTTTGCGGTAGTCACCAAAACAATCACAACAGATCGATATAAAGAAGTTGCTTTTGCCTTTAATTCTTTTATTACTGAAGAAAAGAATGGTCCTGTTTTTGCCAAAGCTTTAGCTGAAGCTATTGGTCTGGCGAGTTATCGAACCAATACGTATAAACAAAAAAAGGAAGACACATATTCGATCTTAGAAAAAGTAGAAGTTTACACTAACTTAGATGCAGAATCTATTGAACAGGGGCTTATTATCGGTATGTCATATAGCTCAGGAACAAATTTAGCCCGAGATCTAGTAAATACTCCTGCTAATTATATGACACCGACTGATTTAGCAACAAAAGCCAAAGCAATTGCCGATCGTTATGGAATGGAATATTCAGTTCTTGAGCGTGCAGATATGGAGAAGCTAGGAATGGGATCATTATTAGCAGTTGCCCAAGGATCAGATCAACCGCCAAAAATGATTGTCCTCAAATACCGCGGAAAGAAAAAGTGGGAAAATGTCGTAAGTCTAATCGGGAAAGGTTTAACCTTTGACGCAGGAGGTATTTCAATTAAGCCTGCGCAAAACATGCATGAAATGAAGATGGATATGGGGGGAGCAGCAGCGGTTTTAGGAGCAATGGAGGTTATTGGTACACTTAAACCAGAGGTAAATGTGCTGGCAGTTATTCCGTCTACGGAAAATTTAATTAACGGTCATGCCTTAAAGCCAGGTGATGTAATAACATCATTAAGTGGAAAAACGATAGAAGTACGAAATACTGATGCTGAAGGCCGCCTTATTTTAGCGGATGCTGTAACTTATGCCAAACAATTAGGTGCAAATTATATTATAGATATCGCTACCTTAACGGGTGCTGTGATTGTGGCATTAGGAGATATAACAACAGGTGCGATTACAAACAACGAGGAATTAATCGAAGATGTGTTAATTGCCGCTGGGGAAGCTGGGGAATACGTTTGGAGACTTCCGAGCTTTGAACCTTATAAAGAAAAACTCCGAACAAGTGATGTTGCAGATTTAAATAACTCACCTGGACGGGAAGCTGGAAGCATTACTGCAGGTTTATTTATCGGTGAATTTGCTGAAGATACACCTTGGGTTCATTTAGATATTGCCGGTACAGCTTGGGCGAATAAAGACAGTGTGCTTGGTCCTAAGGGTGGAACAGGAGCTATCGTGCGTACATTGGCAACTTTTGTTATGAATTTGAAGTAAAGTTTAAATTTTTCGGATAAAACACATGTATGTAAAAAGGTCTATCGCTAAATAAAGTCGATAGACCTTTTGATATGATAAAGAAAGAATGATAAATGCTACGGGTATAAAAAATATTTCTCAGCTTATCAATCAGTTTAAAAATATCATAAAAAATATATTGACTAATATAAAAAAACAATGTAAAATCTATTTTTGTCGGGCAAGAACAAAAACAAAAAATATTAAAATGTTTTTTTGAAAAAGTACTTGTCTCTAAAATGTTATTGTGGTATATTAATAAATGTCGCCGCAAGCGATAAAGAAAAAAGATTTAAAAAAATAATTGACAATAACTTATCGGTTATGTTACAATTAAGATCCTGTCGTCGAGATGGGAATTGAGAAATGAAAGTAGTTTCGTTCTTTGAAAACTGAACACACAGCCAAGCGAATTAAAGAGATAGAAAATATCTCGTCAATGAATTTATTTATGAGCTAATCAGCTTTTCAA
>JAKFDP010000080.1:0-2890 GCA_036676095.1 Anaerobacillus sp.
AATGTTAGAACCCATTTAAAGTGTCTATATTCTCACCAATAAAAATGTCTGGTTTATGATGGTTTAAACATCATGGACTGGATATGAAATATAGATGCTGATCACTATGTCTGACAAAGAAATTCAACGTCTTGCTGTTCTGCAAGACGTTCGAGATCATCGTATTACACAAGTCCGTGCTGCTGAAATCCTTAATCTTTCAACCCGTCAAATTACCCGGTTATTACAGAAGCTCAATCAAGATGGTGTTTCAGGTATGGCGCATGCCAGCCGTGGTCAACCTGGCCATCGTCGCCATGATGATTTATTAAAATCAAAATGTCTTTCCATTATTTCCGAACATCTGCTGGGATTTGGACCTACCTTGGCTCATGAGAAGCTCAGCAGCATGTTTGGCCTGCATATCCCGGTAGAAACGGTTCGTCGCTGGATGACTGCAAATGACCTCTGGATTCCTCGATCCAAGCGCCTGAAACGTCCATATCAGCCTCGATACAACCGTGATTGCTTCGGTGAGCTGATCCAGATCGATGGCTCATATCATGACTGGTTTGAAGGACGAGCCGCCAAATGCTGCTTGCTGGTTTATATCGATGACGCCACTGGAAAGCTGTTGCATCTGCGCTTTTGTGAGGCTGAAACGACCTTTGATTATATGCTTTCAACCCGAGCCTACATTGAGCAATACGGCAAGCCTTTAGCGTTTTATAGCGATAAACACTCGGTATTCCGAGTGAATCAGAAATCGAGCCAAGATAGCCAGATCACGCAATTTGGGCGGATTCTGAATGAGTTAAACATTGATATTATCTTTGCCAACTCACCACAGGCTAAAGGTCGCGTAGAACGCGCGAATAGAACCCTTCAAGACCGTTTGATCAAGGAGATGCGTCTGGAAGGCATCAGTTCAATTGCCGAAGCCAATGCCTGGTTACCCTGCTTTATTGAGCATTTCAACCAGAAGTTCGCCAAGTGTGCGCGAAATTCAAAGAACTTACATCGTCCGCTAACAGAGTCTGATGCTGAGCTGGAGGATATATTCACCTGGCAGGAACCGCGTAAGGTCACGAAGAACCTCACCATCACCTATGACAAGTGTATTTATCTGCTTGAACCGACAGAGCTGAATCATAAGCTTGCTGGGCAATACATTTCAATTCTGGAGTATCCGGATGGCACTTTGGCCCTCATGCATGAAGGACGAAAGCTCAACTACAGCATCTTCAATAAATTGGCTGGGCTGCAGCAAAATGAGATTGTTGAGAATAAACGGTTAGGTTCAGTCCTGGCGCATATCCAGCAACAACATGAAGAATTGGAGAAACAGAATAAACGTTCCCGTGCCAAGAAAAGTATGCCGAGCCGTAAAGCTCAGAAAGCTGTTATTGAACAAAGAAATTTAAATCCTGTGCTTGACTCTTGTGGTTAAAAACAGGACATTTTAAATGGTTTTTCGCATAGACATTTTAATTGGTGAATAACACAGGTTGCTTCACATAAGAGATTTTATGTTAAATAGATTTATTTTGTTCTGTAATGTGGATCACTTCTAATAATTATTTGTTCAAAGTTAGCCTCATAAAATTGAGAAATTTTTTCAACTTTAGAGCGTATTAGAAGACTTTTGTCCAAATAAATTACTAGTTTATTTAATTTTGAATTAAAAATAGCTCTTCCTCTTGGAATTTCTTCATATTCTATATATTTCAAATCATTCATCCTGCTTTGAAGAACTTTCCAATACTCTATATGAGCATAATTACTATCGGCTAACCCTATAGAGTCAATATCTGAAAGAGCGAAATCATGTGCAACTCCTAAGACCTCATCTTTCCAATACCAAAAAATTCCAATCTTCATATGGCATACCTATCTTTATATAATATTCTATATACTAGACCTCTTGCGTTAGTCAAAATTTAATCAGTGATAATTGTTGATTTTTAAATAAATATCAAAGTCCAAAATAGTTAAAAATGATACTTTCGCAAGAGGCCTAATATTAACTTTATTTAATGGATATAAAAATTGATTGAATACACGCCAAAATTGGAAAAGTTAAAAGAGTATTTAGACCACTTATCTGTTGCTGAAAAAGAATGTTTACATGATTTGAGTTACCCATTTATCCCTAATTTTGATCCTTTATTTGATTTCTCGAAGAATAAAGTGCTTATAGTTGGTCAAGAAACTAAAGGATGGCAAGGGCGGTTAAAAGATTTTCTAAATGATGATATTAGCTTTGAAAATGTGATTAAAAAAAGTAAAGACCGCCATGCTGAATTATATGGACAAACAAAAGATCAAAGTCGTTTTCTTCAATTTTTGAGGAAAGTTAAACAGATTAATAATAATGAACCTGTACAGTGGTTAAACTTTTACTTCTTTGACTATAAGAAAAAGTCTTTTAATACATTCAGGAAGAAATCTGAATATGAAGAAATTTCCGTACATCTAGAAAAATTATCTATTCAAAATTTGTCTGAGCAAATAAAACGATTAAAACCTAAAGTTATTTTTTTCACTGGTCAATATCACAATAATTTCCCTAAACTTGAAGAAAGTTTAGAACTCTTAAGCAACGAGAAAATAATGACTGGAGAGCATGTAGATAAATTTACTATGCGTATCTGGAATAATGAAACCCTTGTACTTCGAGTGCCTCATCCAGCCCATTGGAGAGCATCTTCAAATGAAGCACGAAAGGTAGCATTGAAATACTTTAAACTTTTTGATGCAAGCAAAAATATTGATGATTTTAAAGCTCAAATTAGAGTTAGTAATTGATATCATTTTTACTAATATTTCTAAAATCAACCTAATACACCTTATACGAAATTAAAAATGGGAGCCTAAGCTCCCATTTTTATTGATGATTTTTTAATTCTTT
>JAKFDP010000081.1:0-22668 GCA_036676095.1 Anaerobacillus sp.
TCTCCATAAAATTGAAAAGCTGATTAGCTCATAAATAAATTCATTGACGAGATATTTTCTATCTCTTTAATTCGCTTGGCTGTGTGTTCAGTTTTCAAAGAACGAAACTACTTTCATTTCTCGGTCCCTATCTTAGCGACAGGAATTTTATCATATCATAATCACAAAGATTTTTCAACTTCTTTTTTGAAAAAAGTTTTGTGTCAACGACCAGAGTTTTATATTAACACATCTGCCCGTTATAAGTCAACACCTTTTAAACTTGATTTTCCTTTGTTACTTGAAATTCCCCAGAAATGCATTATAAATGCTCTAACAAATAAGCATAAGCCTATCCCAAGTAATCCCTTGTCCAAATTCTTTTAATTAATAATTGGAGCGGGTGATGAGAATCGAACTCACAACATCAGCTTGGAAGGCTGAGGTTTTACCACTAAACTACACCCGCATATTATATTTAATGGTCGGGAAGACAGGATTTGAACCTGCGACCCCCTGGTCCCAAACCAGGTGCTCTACCAAGCTGAGCCACTTCCCGTTATTAAGTAGTTGTTTTTGTAGTCAACATTTTAACCAACTGAGTAGGACCAATCAAAGACGACCGCATTTAGTATAGGTGATAATGTTTCTCTTATATCACACGTAAACATTTTCTTTTCCTGAATAAGTTTTAACTTAACGACCAGAAATAAATAATAACACGTTAGATAATATATGTCAATATTATATATCCTTGTTCTACGATCTTTTTTCTTTTTCCTGTAACTCTCTTATTATTTCTTGTTTATAGGAGTAAATCGTAACGATAATAAATGAACTTGATAGAAAAAATTAAAAGACTGACAACTTGCCAGTCTTTTTTCACTATCCATCAATTTTCATTTTTTCAACGATCTGACTTATCGTAGTTTCAGCTTCTTCATAAGAAACTTGGCATGTACCGGCTGCACGATGGCCGCCACCTTGAAATTCACGCATTAAATAACCAACGTGGGTGTTAGATGTTTTATTAATGATACTATGGCCGCAGGCAATCGAGCAATTTTGCTTTCTAAAACCGTCAACAATCCATAAAGAAATATTTTGCTCAGGGTATAAGGCATAAATTAAAAAACGGTTTCCTGGATAAATTGGATCTACATCGCGAACATCGGTAATAATAACATTTCCATCGATTTTTGTATGCTCTAATAACATCGCTTTAAATTGTTCATTTAATTCAAAATAACGTTTCACCCGTTCTTGAACATCTTCATCTGCTAAAACTTCATCTACTGTTGAAGTCGCACATAAATCGACTAGCTTTTCCATTAATTGATAATTACTAATACGATAATCGTGAAACCGCCCTAAACCAGTTCTGGCGTCCATAATAAAAGATAATAAGTCCCAACCTTTTGGATGTAGAATATCTTCTTTGTTAAATTTGGCAGCGTCTGCTTTATCAACGCCTACCATAATATCGTCTAACTCAGGGCCAAATTTTTCTCTTCCACCATAATAGTCGTAAACAACTCTTGCTGCACTATCGGCAATACGTACATCACCGGTAAATTGAAAGGCTTCTTGTTCAGAACGACGTAATTCACTTGCATGATGATCAAACCAAAGACCGCATCCTTCAACATAAGGAACATTTGTTAAAATATCGTTTTTCGTAATTTCAACTTTCCCATCTTGCATATCTTTCGGGTGGACAAATTTCATTCCATCAATCATTCCTAATTTTTTTAATAACATAGCTGTTACTAAACCGTCAAAATCAGAACGAGTTACTAATCTCATTTAATTTCTACCTCCAAAACAAACTAACTATACTGTAATATGTATTAACTGATCTACTTATTATAACTGATATTCTAGACATTTAATAGCAATTAGTTGACGGATTAGTGTCCGTTTTCGTTTAGGGAATATTAGCAATAATAAATCGATTTTTAACCGTCAGCCACTGTCTCGTTCACAGTATCAATATTTGGTGCTATGGTAAATTATATGATTTTGCAATAGCACCTCTAAGAGCTGAAATATTATAAAATCGGCTCATAATATTGATTGCTAATACGAAGGTTACATTCTTTACCTGTATCATACGAAAGATTCCCGATAAGTTCCTTTAGAAGTTCACGAGTCGCGTGATCTCGGCTTTCCCAATATTGAGTGACATGTGTTAAAATTTGTTTTCCTTCTTCCTCAGCCTTTATGAACAATTCATCAAAGCTATGCTGATATTTCTCGTCTAAATCTGTAGGGTGTGCCCAGACGTTTTTATTACGATTCAGGTAATCTTTCGTGGCAAAATATTTGTGATGCGAAAAAGGCGAAATTCGTTCTTTTAGAACGATATTCTTCCATCCATAAGGATCGTATAATACTTTCCAAGCTTTAATCATTTGTGTATACGATTGCTCAATATAATTAGTCGGCATTCTTTTTACGGTTTCAGGGAAAAACTTAGTATTTAAATAGCTGAGCATCTCTTTAATTGGTGGATATAAATGCTTTCCTAGTTCGATTTCTTTATAAACAGGCGTTTTCCAAGCTTCGATCCCGTACCATTCTTTTAGCATTAATGTATCAATGATAATCTCTAATTTTTGATGTTTGTTTGCTTGATTTCCAGAACGGTAAATAATATAAGGATGTGTATTTCGATCAAGAATATGATGACTAATAAACCCGAATACATAAGCTTTTAGCTGTTCATTATGCTGTTCCTTGACATATTCAATCATCTCCATTATATAAGGACCACAACATTCGTAATGAATTTTTTCTCCCATTTCTTTTACAGGCTTCTCTTTGATCCATGGCCAAAAATTATGATAGAAATAAGGATCAGGTCCTTGAGAACCATAGGCTAAATATGGTTTTAGTGTCGGAGAAATATAGTAATTCACCTGTTCAGACATAGTCGCTCCAAAAATAATATGAGTCCAGATATTAGGCATTTACAAGTATCCTCTCTTTAAATTGAAATCTAGCTTAAAATACAAAGCGTAGAACATATTATAGCCATCGACGTTCTACGCTTAAATTATATATTAATTCGTTTAATTAAAGTAATGTATTCCGTTATTTTTGCTCTAGGGTAAAAGTGATAAACTTTAAATGGTAAGTGACATCCCAACCCTTAGTTCAAAGATCAATTTTAATGAACTTTAAATTTCATCACTAAATGATTTAATTCCTCAGCCATTTTCGCTAAATCGGAAGCGGTTGCAGCTGTTTGTTGAATTCCTGCAGCTGTTTCTTGTGTGCTAGCTGTTATTTTCTGGACAGATGTAAGTACTCCCGTTGATTGAGCAGCTTGTTCTTCACTTACTGCAGCAATATTACTTACATTTTTCGCTGTCTCTTGAACAACTTTAATAATTTCCGTAAATACTTTCCCGGCGTTTTCAGAATATTCGTTCCCTTTTTTTACCGCTTCAACAGATGAATCCGTATTTGTATGAATTTCTTTAATTAATGCCGATATTTCTTTCGTTGCCCGGCTACTTCTTTCAGCTAACTTTCTTACCTCATCTGCGACAACGGCAAATCCTTTACCTGCATCCCCAGCTCTTGCTGCTTCAATAGCTGCATTTAAGGCCAGTAAATTCGTTTGTTCAGCAATATCATCAATCATTTCCACTATTTCATCAATTTGTGCTGATTTATTGGCAAGATCCAATATTTTCTCTCTAATGACATTCATGCCACTAATTGTATCTTTAATAACTTTTCCACCTTTTGTTGCTATTTCAGATGTGTACTCTGCGGATTTTGCAGCTTCTTCAATATTTTTTGAGACAGCTTGAATCGCTTTTGTCATTTCTTGAACTAATTCTGCGGAAATACTGGCTTCTTCGGCTTGCATTTGACTTGTAGTAGCCGATTGTTCAGTTGTTGCTGAGATTTGTTGTGAACTAGCTGCAAGTGTACTTGCATTTTCACTTACTTTTCCAATCATGACTTTTATTGACGTAATCATTTTATTAAAGGAAGAAGCAAGTTTGCCAACCTCATCCTTTGATTGTGATTGAACAACGATTGTTAAATTACCATTTTCCGCTTGCCTCATAGCTTCTAACATTTCATTTATCGGTTTTTTTATTATGTTCGTCATAAGTAAACCTAGTCCTACCGACAAAATAATGGCAAACAAAGAAATACCAATAAAATAACCTTTTGCCACATTTCCATTTTGTGTAACCTCATGATCAACTTCAGCAGCAACTGAAACTAACTTTTTGGAGTATTCATCTAACAATTTGTTTACGTCATTTAATAATGACAATGCATTTTCATTAAAATAAATTAATGCCGTATTCTTTTCACCTTTTTCAATCAGTGAAATTACATAAGCCCGTTCCTTTCGGTATGATTCAATTGATTTCATAAGCTTTATTATCATTTGCTTATCTTCTTCGTTACTATTAATCGTTTCAATATTACTTATATTTTGATTTATTTGTTCCGTTCGAGATGATATTTCTTCTAATAACTTTTGATCATCAACAAGATCATTAGAGTACATTATTTTATACAACATCGCTTCATTAGCTCTATAATGTGCACGTGTATCGTTCAACCAATAAATTGGTTGAAGTTGCTCTTTATACATCATAGAGGCTTTTTGCGAAATTCCATTCATATAATAAAAACCTATACCACCTACTGCTATTAAACAAAAAATCCCAGTGAAAACTAATAGGAGTAATTTTGCTCCAGTTTTCATGTTTCTTAACCACTTCATACGTAAATCTCCCCCATCAAATTTTGTGAAAAATTAATCGCTTCTATATTTATAAGTGAGATTCAAAGTTTTGCTAGGGCTAATCTACATTTTCATTTAAAAATCAGTTAAAGAATTAAGAAAAACGCAGAGTTCTCAGGGCTAGACAGCATTCAAATTAAAAACGTTATCTTTCTTAAACGTATTAAAAAAACGAATGAGCACCTACAATAAAGGTACTCATTCATATTGGTAGATATATTTGGTTTACAACTATATATTTTCTGCACTGTAATCTATTGATTTATTCCCGCTGAAAAATAAACGTACTAACCCGATAGTAAAGAGGGTGATTGTTAATAAAAATAATATTCTTCCGACTATTTCTTGTTGGGAAAACAAATAATTATTACATAATCGTATCGTCAAATTTTGATAAAGCCAACTCATGATACCGAGCATAGATACTCCATTAGCCCAGACAAACCCTTTGGTAATTGGGTGCCAACGTACAATGCTAATTCCTAATGGCAAGCCTACTAGCAATGGCAAACTAATATACTTTGCTAGTTCAAGCCAGCCAACAGTTAATGTAGTATCCAATGTTCGTGGAAGCATCCAGAAGCTAAATACAGAAATCGTTACTATTAGGCCAGGGATCCCGTTTTGATTGTATTGGATAAATGCATCCTTTTTCTTCAAGATGAATCCTTTCCCTAATAAATATCCCGAAAAAGCTAATAAAGGAATTTGAATTAACATATGACCAGCCATCGTTGATAACAATATAGTTCTTAAAGGTGGCAGGGCGAGCATCCCAATAATTATAAATCCAAGCAGAAAGCATTTTTTAGCCGTCAAGTTCTCACTTCCTAAGTGTTCTTTACTAATTTTAACGTTTCTTCGACAACTTCCTCCACATTCTCGTAATAGAAGATATCGACTAGATTCCCATTTCGATCAATTAAGTGAAACCCTCCATTATGCTCAAATCCCCCAAATTCGTTTGGTATAACAATCACTTCAAAAGTATTAAGAAATTCAGCGTATTTCTCCTGTTCCGCTATTCGAGCTACACGCCATTTTTTCCCTTCCGCCCCAAATCGAATAGCATGATCTGCTAACAGTTTTGCAGAATCTCGCTGTGTATCGAAACTAATACTAACTAACAATATTTCCTCGCCTAAATATTTAGCAGGCAGTCGGTTAAAAATTTCATTGAACTTCATCTCTAAAGTAGGACATAAGTCATGACAAGATACATACATAAAAGTAGTTAATACAACTTTCCCTTTAAAATCTTGTAACTTAAAGTAATTTCCTGCTTGATCCTCTAGTGTAACATTTGGAACTTTTCGCGGATTTTTTTTTATTTCCAGTCTTGTTGCTGTGTCAGCTGTAAATGCCTTATAGCCATCCGATCCTACCCATAATAATGAAAAACCAAATAAACAGGCAAAGGCAATTGCTAAACCATTACGCATGAATATCTTGCCTTTCTTCCATTTGCTCTTCATTATTCATTTTTATCCCGACGGTAAACACATAATGGAGGAAACGGAAAAAGAAATATACTACTGCAACGATAATAAATACTGCAGTAAACGACGCTATAATATTAGGACCTACCCATTCAGGGAGATGTTTTGCCCATCGTCGTGGTGTTCCGATTGCCCCAGAATATAAGAATGTCACTGAAAGAACGTAGAAAAAGACAACATACACCCAAAAAGAAATCTTGTCTGTAACCATATCATTACGTTCACCATCATGCTTCATTAAATAATACATAAACCCAAATATCATTAGTGTTGAACCTATCCCCATATACATATGGAAGTGTCCAGGTACCCATTTTGAATTATGCATAATATAATTTACTTTTATAGTAGCATCAAGAATCGCTGGCAATGCTCCAGAAACCCAACCAAACATTGCCATAACCATCATGCCAGATGCCATATCCCATTTTATTCCCGAGCGGTAAATAATCATCAGCGTTCCATATCCTGTTACAACGAGTACTGGTATCCCGTTGGCATGCGATAAAACTTGCCCCATTATTAATGCCCATTTTGGCATATTAAAGTCCATCAATAAATGATGGGTATAAATACTGATTGTAAAAATCGTAGACATATTCCAAGCAATTAAAAATACTTTATTGGATTTCCAAGGACGATTTGTATAGCGTGGTAATATTTCATATACTGCAATGACAGCCATATAGATCACCGAGTTGGCTAATATATGTCCAAATGCATATGTTAAATTTTTTGCTAGCAAAGGATTTATTGTAAACTGCGGATTAAATAAATTGATTAGACTCATCGTAAGAATTGATGCACCAGAAATCAAAGAAGTAATATTAACGATGGTAACCATCGTACTGGCAACAACAGTAGGTGGAGGACCATTTTCAGCTTTCCCAAAAATAACATTCCAGCCCAAACTTCGACCAAGACTTCTATATTTTAAAATAAGCGCTCCTGCAATATCAAAGTAGACAATTAATAACCCAACGCCTATAATTAGAAGTCCAAATAAATATAGGGCCGCACCAGTTTTCCCCCACATTCCACTGGATAGTGCAGGAAGAGGGTACAAAAATGTCCATCCAGCCGCAAAATCAAAGCCAAAAATTGCTACTAGAATCATTCCTACCCCAACAAGTGAAAGTACTAAGTTTGAAAGATAGATTCCTAGATGTAATTGAACATATTGTCTTAGAAAGAACCACATAATAGAGGAAGCAGCTAATACCGAAATGCCAATCATTCCAGTTCCGTGAGCAGTCATTAATTTATAAAAAAACTTATCATTAATTGAAATTAGATTAGCTTGGTTAAGCAACATTAATAAGCCAAGAATCATCATTAATAATAAAACAATGACACCAACACTTAAATACGAAAGAACTACTCTTTTTTCACCTAAACTAATTTCTTTTGGTATCCCAAGTTTCATATTTTCCTTCAACTCCTTTACATTTACGATTATGTTAAAGATTTATGGTAGGACTTCAATTGTTCCAACCATTAAATGATGGGCAACGCCACAATATTCTAAGCATAATATCTTATATGTACCTGGCTCTTGGAAGGTATAATAAACAGTATTTTTATTATTAGGCATTGCTTGGGTTTGTGCTAATAAGATCATCTCTTCATTGTAAATTCCCATGCCATGGTTAACATCAGAACTTGATACTTGAAATTCAATTGGCTCCCCTACTTTTACTGTTTTCTGACTAATTTTCCAACCGAATTGAATTGCATCTACCTTAATTACAGTTGATTGAGCTGCTTGAGTACTTGGTTTGTCATAAGGAAGATTTATTAATGTTCGACTTGAACCAATTAGCAATAGTACTAGCAAACAGGCAAAAAAATACTTTCGTAATTGGTATCCTTTCTTTTGGATTACAAGATAATCTTCTGTTTTTTTACTTGCATTTAAGACGATATAAATAAATACAATACAAACTAATAACATAGAAAATAGTGTTAAATACCATATCAAATTATTAACCAATTAACTCACTTCCTCCTTAATATTAATTCCCTTAGTTTTCTTAATAGGAAAGCTTTTAAACTTACATTCCTAAAAACAAGATTTCACTCAACTTTTCGATATTTGCATAATTTTCACTATCCCTTCCTAAATTGTTCTGAATTGTATAAATATTCTTACATGCAAATTATACCATTCCATTTCTTTAGTGAAAATACAAAATGTTGAATTTTAGAAAAATTCTGATAATAAACTTTATAATTTAAAAATAAATATTAATTATTTTTGTTTTAAATCTATAAAAAAGGGCAAATCAATAACTCCATAACAGGAATTATTGATTTGCCTTTAATTATTTAGCAACCGCCGTAGCCAACACATGCGCAACCAATAATGACTAATAAGATAAACAGAACTAAAATTAACGCAAATCCACCTGCATACCCTGCCATATGATACAACTCCTTTTTCAATTTATTAGAGAGAGAAGCAGTTCCTTCTTCTCAATCTACAACATCATATGCAACAGTATTTTTTATGTTTAGGTAAGCTAACTAAATTTAATAAACTATTCAAAAGGATAATTCTAAGATTTTTTGTTTTTATTCATCATTTCTGTAATTTTATTAAAATTAATTTGATCAGGTTTATTTACAATTACATTTACTAATTGATCTTCAGTTTCTTTTCTTACAGGCTTGTTTGCAAGTTGTCCAACTTTTTTAATTATATTTCTCACGGTTGCTTCATCTTTAAAATTAGCATTTCGAATAGAATTGGCAAGTGTAAAAATATCATCTATTTTTACCCCTGTTTTCTTTTCGATTTTTTGAAAAAATGGGTTACTCATCTCTCCCCTCCTTTATCACTTATAAAAGATTGACGACTTGATCACTTTAAAGTAACGAGATCAATTGTTTATTATCGTTTAATAACAACATATTATTATTTATGGGAAATGTAACTACTGAAGCCTAACAATACTAGTTTCTTAACATAAAAAAAGCAGAAATCACCTAACAACTAGGTTTTTCTGCTTTTTTTCTGAAACATTAGCATCTCTGTTCTTTATTAACAGTAATATGCTAACTTGGATTATGAATTGTTATTTGGCTAAAACAATCTCATCCTGTAAATTATCATTACTATTTATCTTGGCATTTGTTTTTACATTTTTGATAACCGAATGCTTCCAAGCAAATATAATACACCAAATTCCGACTACTAGATGTAGCGGGAGCATCCAAACTACTGAAAAACCGCTTGTTATGCTGATAAATAACCCACTTGTAATTGTTAAGACGCATAAAGTAAGATAAATTAATCCACTTCGCTTTCGTTTTACTTTTTTTGATTTGCGAGCTGCTTTTCTTGCATGACCAACTGAAACGACAGCAATCATTCCAAGGAGGAGAAGACTTGATAAAATATGCACAACTAACACCGCTGAATAAATCATCCACAAGCCAGGAGTCGCAGGCAATAAAAGTATGATACCTGTAATTCCAGCTAACAATGTAACAAAAAATGTGCCTTTAATCAAGAGAAATCACCTCCATCGCTTTATCTATATCGGTAATTGGCAAGCTGCGATCTGTGCCAGGCTCGCCCCATTTTCTTAACGTTACATTCGCAAAATACTGTGGAGTAATCCGATAACGTAATTTGGCATTAATTGTAACTTCTTTCATTCCTTCAGCTAGTTTAAGTGAATATTCGCCATACTTTGATTGCTTTGGCGGAATTAGATTATCTTCTCTTCTCTCGATTCGCCAAACTTGATGATGATCAATTAAATTGCCTTTTGCATCATAAAATTTCGAATGGAACATTACCGCATTCGGATCAACCTCAAGTTTATCATCGAGTTTTCCAGAAGTAAAAATTACGTTGCCCGCTTGATCAAGAACTTCGATATCCAACCATAATTGGCGTAGATCGGTTGCGCCTGTCGGTAAATTATGTCCTGCTCCATCATTGGTTACTTGAACTTTAAATGCAAGTTCTTTTTCATTTTTTACAACATCAACTACTTTGATGGAGGCCGCAGAGCGGAGCATTTTTTCAGTCAAATCAAACATTTCCTGATCCCCATATAAATAAGGGAGAGCTTGATTGGAACCAACAAAGCGGTGACTAAGTGCATTGTGCTTTGTCTTTCCTCGTTCAGTTGTTTTTCCGGCAACTTGAGTTTCTGGTTCACCTGGCACAGGAGCCATATGACAAGTAATACATGTTGCAAACTCTTCGGAATTGACATCTGAATAAGGGCTGTCTAACCATTCACGATACGTATCCTGTTCAATTTTCCCGTTGGGTGCAGCTTGAGTATGACAAGTTGAACAATACTTTGCTTCACCGTAAAGCTTACTTGATAAGTCAGCTGCGTGACGTTGCGGGGCTGAACGAATCAAGGTATGTTGCAGTGTTTCTAACTTTTCGTTGTTAAAAGGATAATCTTGTACTCGCTCTGGTGTTATTACATAAGAAGCATCCGCAGGAACACCTTGGATTTTGTCATTAAAAACTTCGCCAATGGTATGACAAACCACGCATGATGTTCCGGCCTGCTCATTCTTTGAGCTTGCCCATTTCGCTGCCCCAACTGACCCGGTTACTAAAGCTTCAGGAGTGTGGCAACCAGCACAAAAGGTAATGGCATCATCTCCTAATTCACGTACAGCAAAAGTTTCCTCATGATTCTCATAGATCGGATCATTTGCAGCAGATCTAGCATGTGCAGATACACTCCATTCATCATAAGCATCGTCGTGACAAGCTCCACAGTCTTCCGAATTAGGAAGGAGATGCGGATCGACTGGTTCACCAGAGCTTGTTTTAGCATTCGATAAACCAAAATCTTCTGATTGTTTATCAGCAACTTTAATCACCGGTTCATCGTCAATCTTAAGGCGACCATCATAAATAAAGGTCAATACAATGACAGCAATAACACTTAAAAAAATATAAATCCAGAATTTCTTGCTCATTTCCTATGCTCCTTTAGTAATTTTTCCATGTCTTCTTATGCTTTGATAGGCAAAATGGATAATGGCAAAGAGTAATGCTGCAACAAGTACTGACTGTGCCAACAAAGTTTCAACAGTTGGGAAAACACCAAGCAATGAAATCGTCGGCCAGCCTGTCAAATAGGTTGTCGCTACAAAACGACCTTCTTGTAGTTCAAAAATGGCATGACCAGCAAAAGAAAATGCCATTAAATAAAGGATAGCGCTCGTAATAACAAAAAATGGTTTAATCGATATTTTTAAACTAAATCTTGAAATTGCAAAATATAAAACAATTAAGACTAAACAACCTATTAAAAACCCGTAGAGGATCATATTGTTGTTTTCGCCGATTGTCAAAAGTGCTTGATAAAAAAGGATTGTCTCAAAACCTTCTCGATATACAGCAAGAAAAGAAACTAACCCCATTGAATAAAGGTTACCTTTGGTTATAGAGTCCTGTAGTTTCTTTTGTATAAACTGCTGCCACTTTTGTCCTTGCACTTTACTAATCATCCAGTAACTAACATAGAAAAGAACAGTGACGGCAATTAACATCGTAAACCCTTCAATAGCCTCTTGATGAGCTCCACTTAAATGGAAAACACTGCGAATAAGATATGCAGAGACAACACTTGCCCCTAAAGCTGCTAACGTTCCATAATAAATATAACGTACTTGTCTTGGTTGACCAGTCTTAATCATGTAAGCGACAAGAGCGCCAATGATAATAATTGCCTCAAAACCTTCACGTACGATAATCAGAAAAGACTGTACAAAAAGTCCCCAGCTTGTTGTTTCAGCCGAAACGGTTAACAAAGCATTTGTTAATTCACTTTTTAAATTTGAAAAAAGCGTTTCAATTTGTTCAATTGGTTTACCACTTTCGATTTCAGCCCGTAATTGTGCAAAAGATTGTTCAATTGCTTGAACAGATCCTGCATCTTTGACAGCAATTTTTGTTTCAAGCGGTTCAAAAACGAAATATGCTTCAAATACTTGGTCATTTGCTTCTTTTTGCTCTCCTGTTTTATACTTGTTGAACGCTTCATCTAAGAGTGCAATTGTATTATCAATAACTTCTTGAGGATCAGCAACGGATGTTGATGCTTCATTTTTCATTTCGATTTTAGCTGTTGTTGCTAACTGCTTAATTAAGTCTTGGATAAGTGGATTGGCAGTTTCGGCCGATTCCATCGCTAACAAATACTGTTCTACCTGTTCAAGATCAGTCTTAACCTTTTCACTATCTTTAGGCCAACCCTCATGGATTTGCATAAAACGTTGTTTTGCTTCTTTAATAAATGCTTTTAGTTCGGCAAATTCAACTCCATTAAAAATTTGACCATCCTTTATCGCGACTGTCCAATTCCGATCAATATAATCAAGAAGTTGAATCATTTTTTTTGCTTGATCTTGAATTTCTTCTAGAGTAATTTGATTAGCAAAATATTCACTAATAATTTCATTTACGACTGCTTGATCTTCAAGCTTTAATGGTTTTTGTTCTTGATAGGCAGTAGTTAATAATGTATTTAATAACTTACTAGCTTCACTATCAAGCTCCTCATTGAGATCCTCTTTAACAATTTGATAATAAAGATAAGCTTCTGTTGGAGAAGTTTTCTCATTTAAAGTTTCTTTCAATTTAAACATATACGTATCTTTTAACTCATGAACGATAAGTGGTGCTAATTCATTGATTTTTTCAGGAGTTTGCTCTAATTGAACGAACCTCTTTAAGCCAAGTGAATCTTCACGATTAAACTTGATTTTAGATTCCCGAATTTCATACCATTGCTTTGCTTGTTTTATGTCTTTTGCAACTAGTGCATTTTTAACACCAAGATAAGCCAAATGAAGGATCTTTTTCTCTATATAAGCAAAATTGTTGCCACTAAAGTGATCTAAAATATCTTTTTTTATTTGCTCATCGGAATATGGCGATTGAGTAGTTATATTAATAAATAATTGTTTTGCTTCATCAACTTTTTGTTGCGCTTTTAAGTTGTCAGTTTCTTTGTCCGCTTCCCTGAGCAACCGATTGATCGTCCGATAATCCATTCCAAATGAATCCACTTCTGAAGTCGCATAGGAAACTGGATTATAAATTGAAAAAAGGATGATAAAACAGAGTGTTGCTGCTACTTTTCGATAAAGAAGCAGCCAATTGCTTGCTTTCATTTACTTTGCCCCTTCCCTTAACAATAAGAAGAAATATACTTAAGCCCTTATTTTTTGAAAAATAAGGGCTTTGTTTACATGATTCAAAGATCATTAAAAGTTACCTTTTCTAGTTTAAAGTTCAACCCCAATTGCAGTTGCTGCTTCAACTAACAAGGTGAACAGAGCACCGAATTCTTGATCGACAATTGCAACATCCGGTTTTTCTTCTTTCATAACATTTAAAACTTGTTCAATCTGAGCACGAACTTTTTCATCTGTTGCTGGTGCTTTCTCGACAACTTTTAAGGAAACAGCATCGTAGTATAACTGTACACCATCAAAAACTTTACGAGCGTCTTCGATTCTCGTACCAGAAATACTTTCTCCTGTATATACCGATTCAACAAATCCTGCTAATTCTGGAAGAATACCCGTCATTGCTTCAAATAATAGTTGTTCATTTAATTGAGCATCATTTACAATTGTCTTTAATTTTGCCGCATCTTCCTTTAATAAAGTAACAAGCTCAAGGATTTTAGCTTGTTGAGTAGCTGGGTCTTCTTTACCCCATAAGATTTGTTCTATACCATGGAAACCAGTTTCTGTACTTACATCCATTGATTCATCTAATTCTGCAGAAAGTGAGGCAAATAATGCTTCCCCTTTTTCATATTCTAATTGCATCGATAGCCATAATTCTTTAGCCTTCTCATAATCTCCTGCTTGAACTGCTTTCTCAAATTCGTTAGCATTTGTCACAATCCCATCAACACGCTCAACCGACCAAAGTTTAGCTTCGTCAATTGCTTTTTTCACTTGCGCATCAACATCTTCTACTTGTTGTTCAGTAGCCACTTTTGGTTCGTTTTGTTCAGGGTTTGTATTTGCATCCTGTCCATTACACGCTGTTAAAAACAAAGCAAGTGCAGCACTTGATATTACCATTAATCCTTTTTTCATTTACTTAACCCCCAATGTTTGTTAAATTAATCTTATGTATAATTCCATATTCGGATATCTACATTTACTAGCTTACAAGATTTGCAACTAATAATCAATATCATTTGTGATTTTTTTTGTATATTTCAGTATTGCACATTAGAAAAACTTGGTACTTAAAATTTTTAACATCGTCGTGTTAACATCTATGCTAAAAATTTATACTTTCTTAACGTATAAAAAAGCCAACATATGATGTTGGCTTTTTTATATACTCGTTCTTCCACTAAATCTATGGGTATGTGGAATTGCGCCATTAACAGTAGTAAATCCACTAAATTGATGAATATGGCCTCCACTCGGAAGTTGAATTGCAGGACCTGTTGTTCCCCGAATGACATGATCATGATTATCATCAAATGAAGTTACGGTAAAAAAACGATGCCGATGCTGCACACCACTCGGTGCCGGTGTTGTTGTTCCTGCATAGCGATGATTATGACCGACATCAAATGAAGTTACCCCTCTAAATGCATGAGTATGCACTAGATAACCATCCCAATTTATAATATAGAGATTGTGTGAATGTACGCCGCCCCCACCAGAAGAATAAAGATAGCCGGAAACTGGTTTCACTTTCTAACACTCCTTATCAAAATAATCAAATTATTTTATGCCTTCAAAAAAATACGGAGTGAAGAAAGCGCCTACTAATTCAAAAAAATTACATGTCCTTGAATTTTATGCTACAATACTTTTAAATTGTAAATCAGTTTTGAGGTGAAAATAAGATGCCAAATCAACTTTTCATGTGGTTTATCTTGTTATGGTCAATCTTTGTTTTTGTCGTTATTTCTATCGGTGGCTTTTTTATGTTTCGTAAATTTTTAAAGCAGATGCCAAAAGAAGATGGAAAATCAAAAAAGAGCACCTAAACTAAATTAGGGAGCTCTTATTATTATTCTTAATTATGAACAGTAACAATTGGTTCACTTAATTGTTGACTAGCTTGTTCTTTTTTTAATTCTCGTTCTAATTTTTTAAAGCTGACAAACATTGAAATTCTCCACGGAACAATCATTCCATAAGCAATAATAAAGAACATCCCGCTTAAATGAATTGGATCAATATAAAACCCTAAAATAGATTTTAGGATAAGGCGGACAATGAAAAGTCCAATTAAAATAAATAAAAAAGCTTTCGTTTTCTTTAAAAAGATTTGTTGGTCTTTTATTTCAAATTTAGACGTTTTCGCTAAAAATAAGGAAAAAAACAGCCCGATTGCTAGTGCTTCTGCTACTTGCAAATAATTAAGTTGAGCTGGTTCATAAAAAAACATCATAAAACCTGATGACATAAATAACGGTGGTAAGATAATTTTTTTAACAGTAGCTGGTTTGGTAGTTGCTTTCATTCGTATAAAAAACGCCATGAGCGCCATAAATATTACAATTCCCGTTGCTAAATAAGTCATTTTGCCAATAATCCTCCTTATAATTAACACTATAATCATAATTATAAATTTATTTTATCACAAAATAACGATAGTATTACAGCAAAAAAAGCGACCATATTTTTCTTTTTTGTGAATATTCTTTAGAGCCATAAAGAAAACTTGGCTTTCGCCAAGTCTCTCTAAAATATCAAACGACATCATAGCCTGCATCTTCAATTTCTGCTTTAAGCTTTTCTTCGGTTACTTTCTCACTTTCATATTTCACGGTTACATTTTTCGCTGCTAAATTTACTTCAGCACTAACGACACCGGAAATTTTTGTTAATGTTCCTTCAACTGCTGCCTTACAATGTCCACAACTCATACCTTCAACTGAAATTGTTAATTCTACCATTTTTGATCCATCCTTCTTATTTTTTATTTAACTTTTACGCGTTTAAGGCGTAAAGAATTACTAACGACAGAAACTGAACTAAAAGCCATGGCCGCTCCGGCAATCCATGGTGCTAACAAACCTGCTGCAGCAATTGGTAAGCCAATCGAATTATAAATGAACGCCCAAAATAAATTTTGCTTTATATTACGCATCGTTGCCCTACTTAACTTAATTGCTGCTGGGATAGAACGTAAATCGCCACGCATAAGGGTAATATCTGCAGCTTCCATTGCAATGTCCGTTCCTGTTCCGATTGCCATGCCAATATCAGCTAAAGCTAAAGCTGGAGCATCGTTGATCCCATCACCAACCATAATCACTTTTTTTCCTTGTTCTTTCAAACCTTTTATTTTTAAGGCTTTTTCTTCCGGTAAAACTTCTGAAAACACCTGCTCAATATCGACTTGTTTAGCAATTGCGTTGGCTGTCCGCTCGTTATCACCAGTTAACATAATTACTGTATAGCCCATTTTCTTTAATTCTTTTACTGCCTCTCTTGAGCTTTCCTTTAATTGATCAGCAACAGCAATCACCCCTACCAATTTACCACTAATACTTACTAGAATTGCTGTCTTCCCTTCACTCTCTAATCTAGTCATTTGCTCTTCAACATCTTGATAGTCAATCTGGTTTTCACGAATCAATTTCCGCGTTCCAATTAAGACTTCTTGACCATCATGAACTGCTTTTAAGCCATGGCCTGGAATCGCTTCAAAGTGCTCAACTTCCTTTAGTGTAATATTTTCAGTTTTTGCAGCGTTGACGATTGCTTGACCTAGTGGATGTTCAGAATTCTTTTCGATTGAGCTTGCCAATTCTAATAAATGCTTTCTCTCCCAACCTGCAAATGTAATAATATCCGTTAACTCAGGTTCACCTTTCGTTATCGTCCCTGTTTTATCTAAGACGACAGTATCTGTTTTGTGGGTTCGTTCTAAATGCTCGCCACCTTTAAATAAAATCCCGTTTTCAGCTCCTCTTCCTGTCCCGACCATAATAGAAGTCGGTGTAGCCAAGCCTAAAGCACATGGGCAAGCAATTACCAGGACTGCGGTAAAATTAATCAATGCTTCTTCAAAGCTTACGCCAATTACAAAATACCAAGTGATAAACGAAATAAGCGCAATTAAAACGGCAGCTGGTACGAAATAGCCTGAAATAATATCAGCAAACCTTTGAATGGGCGCTTTTGAGCCTTGGGCCTCTTCAACAACTTTAATAATTTGAGCTAAAGCGGTTTCTTTGCCGACTTTTGTCGCTTTAAATTTAAATGAACCGTGTTTATTAAGTGTTGCTCCGATAACTTCATCATCCATTTTTTTATCAACAGGAATACTTTCACCAGTTAACATCGATTCATCAATAGTCGTATACCCTTCAATAATAACTCCATCAACAGGGATTTTTTCACCTGGTTTTACCACAACAATATCGCCAATCCGCACTTCATCAATTGTTATTTCTAATTCAATTTCATCACGAATGACAATTGCTTTTTTTGCTTGCAAACCAATCAACTTTTTAATCGCTTCAGAAGTTCGGCCTTTAGCTCTCGCTTCCAACAATTTTCCAAGTAAAATTAAAGTAACAATAATGGCACTTGTTTCGAAAAAGAGCAGTACTTCTCCTTGAAAAACAAGCCACACTGAATAAAAATAAGCAGCCGATGTCCCCATAGCGACAAGTACATCCATGTTGGCACTTCCACCTTTTAGTGACTTATAAGCACCTTTATAAAACTGGAATCCCGCATAAAATTGGACGGGAGTTGCTAACGCCCATTGTAGGTAACCATTCATTGTCCAGTGGGGAAGGAACGCCCTTTCGGGATAAAAATGATCAATCATCATGACAAATAAAGGAAAAGAAAAAATTAACGCCATGATAAACATTTTTTTCTGTTTTACGACTTCTGCTTTTTTCGGATTTTCATTTACAACTTTTTCCTCATTTTGAATAAAAGCTTGAAAGCCCAGTTTTTCAATTTTTTGGATAATTTCCACTTCAGAAGTTACCCCCTCTACGTATTCAACTGCCGCTCGCTCAAGCGGCAAATTAACAGTTGCTGTCTGTACACCTTCAAGTTTGGTTAAGACTTTTTCAATTCGAGCAGAACAAGCGGCACAGGTCATTCCGATAACTTTTAACTGAATATTTCGTTCGCCCATCTAACATCACCTAATCTTATAATTTATTTTGAAAATTGTTGAATAACTTTCATTAATTCCTCAATAGCTTCGTCTCCTTGACCTTCAACAACAGCTTTAGAAACACAACCTCTTGTATGATGCTCTAGGAGGGTATAGCCAACTTTTTTTAACGCTGCTGAAACTGCTGAAAGTTGTATTAAAACATCAACACAATATCGGTCTTCCTCAATCATTTTTTGAATTCCTCTTACTTGTCCCTCGACTCGTTTTAACCGATTTACAAGGTTTTGCTTTTCTTTGGCGCAACGCTTTACAGCAGGTCTTTTTTGCGACTGAATAGGAATATTCAATAAATCTTTATCCATCTAACCACCTCATGATTATACTATACCCCCGTAAGGGTATTTGAGTCAAGTGAAAAACACAGCAAATTTTATGAGTATGCTGTGCTTTTTCCGTTCTATAATTATTTACAAAATTGATTCGATTTTCTGCAACTCCCCTTGTTGTAGTAAATACATCTTACGGTATAGTCCACCAAGTTGTAGCAGCTGTTGATGAGTTCCTCTTTCCACAATTTCTCCTTGATGTAAAACTATGATTTGATCAGCATCTTGAATGGTTGAAAGCCGATGGGCAATCGCAATTGTTGTTCTCCCTACGCGCATTTTTTCTAATGCTGTTTGAATTTCTGCTTCTGTTTCTGTATCAATATTTGCGGTTGCTTCATCAAGAATCAAGATCGTTGGATTGAGTGCAATCGTTCGAGCAAAAGATAACAACTGTCTTTGCCCACTAGATAATGTTGCACCGCGTTCACCAATTTCCGCATGATACCCCCCTGGAAGATTTTCAATAAACGAATCTGCATGAACAAACTGGGCTGCTGCGACAATCTCGTCTTTTGACAACTCTTGTTGGTAAAATTGAATATTTTCAGCTATCGTACCAACAAACAAAAATGGATCTTGAAGGACGAGTCCAATTTTTTTACGTAATTCTTGATTTGCATAATTATCAATGGTAACACCATCAATAAGGATTTCTCCTCTCACTTTAGGGTAAAATCGCATCAATAAATGAATAAGTGAACTTTTTCCACTACCAGTATGCCCAACAAGAGCAATCGTTTCTCCTTTCTTCGCCGTAAAAGAAATATTTTTTAAAACATCGTGTTTCCCATCATAAGAAAAGCTTACATTCCGAAACTCTACCTCACCTTTAGTAATAAGCGGATTCCCCTTTCCTTTTTGAGTTGGAGCAATTTCGTCATGATCTAACAAGCGAAACACACGACTAGCGGAAATAATTGCTTGTTGAAAAGTCGATAGTCGCATCATCATTTGATTCACTGGTTCAAAAAAACGATTTAAATAATTAATAAATGCATATAAAACACCAATTTCAACGTTGTTATTATTGATTGAAGTCATCCCAAAATAACTGAGGACGAGTAGTAACGCAAGAATTGAAACAAGATCGACAGCTGGTCTTAATAACAAACCATCGAGCTTTATGCTTTTCAACCATGCTTTTTGATGTTCATCATTAATCGTTTCAAATTCTTTTCGTAAGCGTTGTTCTTGGCGAAAAATTTGAATAATCGTCATTCCTTGAATCGATTCATTTATTTTCGTATTAAGCTGACTTAATTTTTCACTCATTTCCGCATAAAATTTTGAACTTAACCGCCGATAGATTTGCATTAGAATGAATAGGAAAGGTAAGATAACCAAGCTAAAAAGAGCAAGCTGCACATTTAAATAGAACATCGCCACAAAAACACCAATTAAAAAAAATGTATTTTGAACATAATTAGATAGGACGTTTACGTATAAATCTTTAATTGCTTCTGTGTCGTTTGTAATTCGCGAGACAAGCCCGCCAGTCGGAAACTTATCAAAAAAAGCAAGGCCTAAACTTTCGACTTTCGCAAATACATCAATTCGAATTTGTTGAATGATTTGTAAAGCAGTTTTTTGAAACAAAAATAATTGAACATACGTAATGATTGCACTTGCAAAATGTAAACATAAGTACCCAGCACCAAGCAAAAACAATGGTTGAAAAGGAAATATTCTTGGTGTTAAATAATCGTCGATAAAAGTTTTCAAAAGGATCGGTCCTAAAATTTGTGCTCCCGTACCTAACAGTAATAACACAAAGGCAACGCTTAACCATCGGATATATGGTTTTGTATAGCTTAATAATCTCCAAAAGACTATTTTTTGTTTCATTGGTTCAAATAGTAAAGATGGCTTGCTTTTATCCATCATTCTTTTTGCCTCCTAGTTCGACGAGTGTTTCCAGTTTTTGTTTTTCATACATCTCTTTATACCAACCGGTTGTCGCCATTAAGTCAGCATGAGTTCCTTTTTGAATGATTTTCCCATCCTCTAAGACAATAATCATATTTGCATGTTTAATTGCACTTAAACGGTGGGCAGTAATCATTGTCGTTTTGCCTGAACGTACTTTACGTAAAGCAATCAATATGGCTTCCTCTGTTTTCGCATCGACCGCTGATAAACTATCATCGAAAATTAATACTTCAGGATTTGCAAGCAATGCTCTAGCAATCGAAATTCGCTGTTTTTGACCACCAGATAACGTTACACCTCTTTCCCCAACAACAGTTTCATAGCAATCAGGAAGCTGAATAATCTCTTGATGAATAGCAGCAATTTTTGCCGCTTTAATAATTTCTGTATTTGTCGCATTTGGTTTGGCAAATGCAATATTTTCAGCGATTGTCGCTGAAAATAAAAAATGATCTTGGGGTACATAGCCAATTGATTTCCGAAGAGCAGCCAGTGAATAATCTTTAATTGATCGATTCGAAATGTAAATATTCCCATTTGTTAAATCATACTGCCGGATAAACAACTTCATAAGTGTTGTTTTTCCACTCCCAGTTCTTCCAACAATACCTAATGTTTCTCCTTTTTTAAGGTTAAAAAAAATATCCTTTAAAACAATTTCTTCATTATAGGAAAATCGGTTTATTTGGAACTTTATATCTCCAACAGGCGTTTTGGTGGTTGATTGTTCTGTATCAATAATATCAGCATTTACGTTAAGTAGTTCCGTAATACGGTTATAGGAAGCTCTTCCTTTTTCAACAATATTAAATAACCAACCAAGTGCTAACATTGGCCAAATTAGTAACCCTAAATAAATCGTAAAGCTCGTCAATTCACCAATTGTTAAATCCCGAAGAAATACATATCTTGCTCCGAAAAGAATGGCTAGGAAAAAAGATAAGGAAATAATTAACGAAATTGTAGGATGAAATAAAGCATCGATTTTAGCAACAGCAATATTTTTTTGAACAACATCTTCAGATTGCCGTCGAAATGATTCCCCGTCTTCTTGTTCGAAACCAAACGCTTTTATAACTCTTATTCCTGACATGCTTTCTTGAACCTTATTATTTAAACTCGAAAAAGCTGCTTGCGCCTTACCGAACCGTTGATGAAGTAATGATCCATAGAAGCTTGTCGCAAGTGCCATTAGTGGCATCGGCAGTAAACAAATAAAGGTTAACTTCCAACTAATTGTTACCGCCATTGTAATAATCACGAAACTACCCATTAATAGGGAATCAACGAGTGTTAAGATTCCTATGCTAGTCGTATGCTCAACAGCACGAATATCATTTGTTGCATGGGCCATTAAATCCCCTGTTCTTCTTGAATGATAAAAAGTAGGTGACATTTTTGTAAAATGTTCATATAACTGATTGCGAAGTTTTCTCGCCAAGCGAATAGAGGCTCCAAAGATCATCAGCCGCCATAAAAAACGAAAAAGATAAACAAGTACTCCAACAGTTACTATAACAACTCCCCATGAAACTAAACTAGACATTTTTAATGACTGCGCTTCAATCTGATCCACAATCACTCCAACAATATATGGAGGAACTAATGTTAACAGCGCCACACAAGCTAAGAAAAAAATACCCATTAAGTAGTTCCGTTTTTCTTCCTTAAAAAACCACATTAATTGAATAAAAACTTTCATAATTATTTCTCCTAGTGATTTTTCCAAATTTTTAACATGTACTTCATTTTATCAAAATTACGAATAGGTTAGAAGAAAAAAGCTCTATTTGTCCTTAAGTGTTCTAAAGCTGAGTACATCATTTGTTTATGCAAACTATCACCTATTGAAAAAGCACTCCATTTTGGAGTGCTTGTCTTTTATTATTTCATTTGATTGTTCATTGCTTTCATCATTTGCGTAATTTTCTTTTGTGATGGATTCATCCCCATTTGCAT
>JAKFDP010000082.1:0-50784 GCA_036676095.1 Anaerobacillus sp.
ATTAGCATGTAAACAATCTACAACCAATTCATTAGCAGCTTAATTTTTTTTAAAACGATGTTACTTTTATTCTGGAAGTGTCAGCTTTTTTTAAAAAATGAATTATGAAATTGGTTCAAATATGTAAAATAATGATTTTCCTTCTTCAACTAAAGGGAGCTTGAGTGTAATAAGCAGAGTTATTTAGTATATATTAAACTTTATCGGACAAGTGAGCCGTTATTTGTGAACAAAGGGGCATTATAAAAAGATAACGGACATCAGGTTCGCTATTTTCGTAAATTAGCGTCAAATTTAGTAGATTTTCATGAAATAACGTACCTCATGTCCGATAGATCGAAAGATTTGATCAAATCGGTAAAATAAGGTCTCCTGTGTCCGTTATCATACAATACATGAGAATATTGTCCTTGAAATCCGTCAAGACGTTGGTTTAAGGAGATTTGACTACTATGAAAATCAAATATAAATATGGATTACTCTTAGTTGATATTAATTTAACTTTCAAAGGGAAGAGCAAAGTAATTGAAAATATGGTGGTTGATACTGGTGCTGCTAGAACACTTATTTCACAAAATGTCGTAGAAGAAATCGGTCCAGGAGTTGATTTGCAAGACTAAAAAAGTAGAGGAGATAGTAAACAAGCCAATTCTAATAATAAAGAATCGGCTTAAAGTTTATATTGAACTTTAGGTTTTATTCTACGTTTATGAGAGGAATTTCGATCTCTATTGGGTCATAAGGGGAAGTGCTACCTAGTAGTCCATTTTGTAACCTAATTTTTACAAAATGATCTTCTTTAAAACCTTCTTTTGGTGGAATTAAAACTTCAAATGTTTGAATTGTTTTATCTGGATAAAGGAAATGCTGAAGTAATGCCTGATGGCAACTTAAAAGTGGATTCCACATTTTACCACCTACTTGAACAATTTCAGCATTTCTTTCAGTAAATAGATTAACAGAAACGCCTGGGTCACACCCGTTACTTCTAATATACGGAATGGTCTCTTCGCTTATATTCGTTACTTTAGCATTTACGTATAACTTCTGTGCAAATACAGGTTTTAATATAATGGAAAATAATATCATCATTCCTAAGAAATTTGCAAAAATGATCTTCTTATATATTTTTTTCTTTTTCATCAAATTCCCTCCAAACTCATTTTATTATATATCATGAACATTTATAAGTGAGGGATTTTTTCTCATATAATAAATAGTAAAAAATTGTAGTTATCAGAAGGTACTTTAGTTCCTTTATGCTAAGCGATATATTAAAAACCTTTCGTATGTGTTTCTTCTTTAACGGGTGCAATCGTATTGAAGAAGGGACCATCTTTTGATGGTCTATTTTTACACGATAGGAAAGTATAAATTTTTAGCAAAGATGATGATTCGACGTTGAGAAAAATTTTAGGAACCTAGTATAAGAAAAACTACGGTTTCCGCCATTAAGGACTTGGCGAAAGCCAAGTTTTTCTAATTAGTTTCCAGCATTAAATTCGGCTTTTATCTTTTTCATTAAGTCAGGATTCGTTAAAGCATCATAGGCGGTATTTGCCAAACATTTTGCTCCAAGCAATAAGCCTTCAAAGGCTTGCTCACTCATAGCTGCTTCCCGAAATTCGTTTGTATGGCAGGCATATGGTTGGTCACAAATTTGAATATATGGGTGTATTGATGGAACGACATGACTTACGTTTCCCATATCAAGCGAACCGCCACTACCTTTTTCATATATTTTTTCACCGGGAACACCTAATTGCATTAAATTTTCGGTGAAAACTGAAGATAATATTTCATTCGTTCTCAAATCATCGTAAGATAATTCAAAAAAGGAAGTTTCTAACCTCGCTCCAGTTGCTAATGCTGCTGCGTTTGCGCAGTTTATTACTTTTTCGCGTAATTTATTTAAATAGCTACGCTGCTCGGCCCTTACGTAAAATTGAGCAACGGCATAATCAGGGACAATATTAGCGGCTTTTCCACCTTCTGTAATGATTCCGTGAATACGAGCATCAGAGGTAATATGTTGTCTTAAGGCATTGATGCTATTAAATGTTTGAATAACCGCATCTAAAGCATTGATCCCTTGATCTGGTGCTGCAGCAGCATGAGCTGCTTTTCCAAAAAACTCAAATTGAATCGCATCCATTGCGAGCGACGTACCACTTTTTTCATAGCGGTGTAATGGATGAACCATCATCGCTACATCGAGATGAGAAAAAATCCCAGCTTCAGCCATAGTGACTTTGGCACCTGTAGTTTCTTCTGCAGGTGTCCCATAAACAAAAACTTTTCCCCCACAGCTTTGGAGAACTTTGCTTAGACCGATCGCAGCGGCAATTGCCATTGTCCCAATTAAATGATGTCCACAAGCATGACCGATTTCTGGAAGAGCATCATATTCAGCCATAAAACCAATTGAAGGTCCCGGAATTCCACTGTCATAACAAGCATCAAATGCTGTTGGAAGACCAGATGTACCTAAGTTTACTTGAAAGTTGTGGTTTGCAAGTTCTTTAGTGAGAATTTTTGCAGCCTTCCATTCCTGATGACCTAACTCAGGATTTTTACCGATAAATTGACTTATGTAATAAAAGTTTGGGCGTAACTTTTCAATTTCAGTACAAATGATATTTTTCATAACAAAACCTCCATATAAGATCCATATTACCTTAATGTTAGTAACATTCAAGTCTTAGATATTTTATGAACTGGGCAAAAAATTTCTAAGATAAATGGAACATCTGATTAAGATTTCGAAAATTTCAACAAAATAATCGTTAAAGAACTACTTTTTTCTTTCAGCTTTTTCGTTTATACTTAAATATGATTTAAAAGCAGGGATAATACGAAACTAAAACTTTGTAATATTAGAAAGCTTGTTCTTGAAAAAGTTTTTATTTTTATTAAAATTCCCTTGTCTATCTAAATAAGTAGTCTTAAAATGAATTAACTGAAAATTTTACGAATAAGAAATTTTGCAAAGGGGATTATTTTTATGAGTGCCACTGTAGTTGAAATTGTGAAAGCAACTAATTTAAAAACGAAACCAGATGACGAAAATCTTGGTTTTGGCAGACATTTCACTGATCACATGTTGGTTATGGATTATTCGATCGAAGCAGGTTGGACTAAGCCTAGAATAACACCATATGAACCAATTACATTAGATCCTGCTGCAGTTATTTTTCATTACGGTCAAACAGTATTTGAAGGAATGAAAGCATATCGTACTGCTGATAATCGAATTTTATTGTTTAGACCCGAGAAAAATTTCAGTAGATTAAATGCTTCTAGCGAACGTTTAAGTATACCGGCGATAAATGAAGAAGAGGTATTAGAATATTTAAAGCAACTAATTAGTGTGGAAAAAGATTGGGTTCCAGCTTCTTCAGGAACATCGCTATATATTCGACCATTTATTATTGCAACAGAACCTTTTCTTGGTATAGCACCTTCGAAACAATATAAATTTATTGTTATTCTTTCCCCAGTTGGTTCTTATTACAAGAATGGAATCCAACCGATTAGTATAAAGGTTGAAGAACAATATACAAGAGCAGTTCGTGGCGGTACCGGAATGGCGAAAACTGCCGGTAACTACTGTGCAACATTAAATGCGCAAACGATCGCCTCTAGTCAAGGATATTCACAAGTTTTATGGCTAGATGCAATCGAGAAAAAATATGTTGAAGAAGTAGGCACAAGCAATGCCTTCTTTAAAATCAATGGGGAAGTAATTACACCTGAACTAAGTGGAAGTATTTTACCAGGTATCACGAGAATGTCAGTTATTGAAATGTTAAAAAGTTGGGGCATTCCTGTAACCGAAAGAAAAATTTCA
The DNA here is from genome assembly GCA_036676095.1 of Anaerobacillus sp. Lineage (GTDB taxonomy): Bacteria > Bacillota > Bacilli > Bacillales > Anaerobacillaceae > Anaerobacillus. Next base: position 3,851 of record JAKFDP010000082.1, read on the forward strand.
ATTGAAGAAATTTATCAAGCCTTTGACCAAGGGCTTTTAGAAGAAGTCTTTAGTACAGGAACAGCAGCTGTAATATCTCCAATTGGTGAACTAGAATGGCATGAGCGTAAAATTAGCATTAATAACAAAAAAATTGGTGAAGTTTCCCAAAAATTATATGATAATCTTACGGGGATCCAATCCGGGATATTACCTGATCCATATAACTGGACAGTTGAAGTGAAATAAAATACGTTAAATGAAAGAGCAGCTTGGTTTCCAAGCTGCTTTTATGCTTGAAAGATAAGAAAGTATAAAGTTTTTGAACTTTGAATACTGTCTAGCTCGTGGGCGCTGCGCTTTTTAAAAGATGTTGTGATCAATAATTCCATTGTTCATTTGGAAAATTTTATGTAGTATATAATTTAAGCAGGAAGTTTGGTTATGTCAGGATAAGCATAGCTTTTAGTCTTATGCTCTTTTGTGAAAATTACTTTATAAATAAGTCTTCAGCGTGAAGCTAACGAGGGAGGTTGAGTATGTGAGTGAAGCTCGCAAATCAATTTTTAAAGAAGAATTACGGCGACTAAAAGAAAATAATTATTTAGCAAACGAAGATTACGAAAAAGTTTCCAATGCTTACGATCAATATTATGCAATTCTCATGGAAAGAAAACAAGCAGAAGCAAAGCGCTTAGAGGATCTTCGCAAAGCAAGAGAAGCAGAGGTAATGAGAATAGCAGAAGAGCGAAAAGCGCAGCTAAGACTAGAAAAAGAAAGGAAGAAACTTACACCAGAACAAATAAGAGAGCGAAATATTAGTTTTGCTTTGATTGCAGGCGTCTTTTTGCTTTTATTAGGTGGGTTAGTTCTTGCTACAAGTAGTTGGGATAAAATGAATCAGATGATGAAAGTGTTTTCTTTAGCTTTCGTCTCGATGTTATTTTTTGGAATTAGTTATTTAACGAGGAAGTATTTAAAAATTGAAAAAACTGCTTTCGCCTTTTTAACGTTAGCTAGTTTGTTAATACCAGTAACATTTGTAGGTATTGGCTTTTTTCAATTGTTTGGCGAATGGCTTTCGCTATATGGAGAGGGAAGATACGTTTTAGGTATTATTACGACTTTGATTTGTTTACCGTTGTACACTTGGATTGCTTCTAAAAATAATCATCGGTTATTTGTTTGGCTTACATTTTTAACGTTAACAGCCTTTACAGGATTTTTACTAGCCGCTACCTACGTGCCAATTGATTTATTTTATTTTGGCATGATCGTATATAACGGTTTATTATTAGTTGGCTACCATTACTTAAAAAATGAACAAAAATACAATTGTTTTGTTAGTGAGTTGCCGTTATTTTCACAACTAAACTTAGTCATTAGTTCATTATTGATGTTAATTATTTTCGAAAACTCCGTGCTTTACAGTGTTAACATTCTTGTGACAGCTGTTATTTATATGGCAATTGTCTTTGTATACAATAAAAAGAAATTTCACTATGTCTTTACGTTATTGTTTGTATACGGGATGTACCAATTTTTAGAGCATTCTTTTTTACAACCATTTAATTATGTTGGCTTTGCAATGATAGGGTTCGTCTATCTTATGTTAGAGGATCGGGTATCCGATCACTACTTAAAGAAAATCTTTACAGCAACAAGCGGAATTGTTTCAGGACTGGCGTTTCTTTATATTAGTTTTGAGGGGCTCGTCCTTCGGGCTGATGACCACTCACTAATATTGTTGCTTGCTTATTTCCTGATTGCCAGTAATTATATATATTTAGCGTTTCTAACGAACAGAAACGTGTTTCAGTTTTTAGCACCTATTTTTTTAGTAGCTTCTGGTTATCAATCTTGGAATTTATTATCGCCAATGGTAACGTTTGATTTTTTTGAACTATATATGTTTACAGTTGGTGTAGGGCTGTTTGTAGGTATCTATGTGAAAAACAATTCTAAGTATTTTCTTCCTATTAAGCAATCAAGTTTTTATATCGCCTTCATCACAATGGGTTTAACTTTCCTATCTAGTTTTATTGAAGGGAAGTTTCTAGAATTAGGATTATTATTAATTATGTTCGGCGTAATCTTAATTGTGACGAATGTAATCCATCCTAATAAAGTTTATCAAAATTTAGCAGCGTGGCTCGTACCTCTTACTTGGCTGTTAGCGTTGATCTTTATTTACGAGGAGTTTGTTTTTACCGATCATTTTTATGTGATAAACATTGGCATGGTCGGTCATTTAGCACTAAGTTCGCTACTCTTGTTGGCCGTTAGTTATTGGTTACGAACGGTTCGAGAACCGTTATTTTTGCCAATGTTTACAATTAGTATCGCTGGTTATTCAATTAGTTTACTAGGTAGTGTTAGTATTACATTATTACCAGCGCTTCAGTCTAGCCTATATTTTATTGGAATTGGCGTATATCTTGTTTTGGTAAACCAGACAAAAAACAAGCACTTTTGGACATTTGTTGCAATGACCACAGCGGCCTTTTTCTTATCCTTAATTGAACTTTTCAAACTAACTGAAAATACCAGCGTTTTTGTTACAACGTTGTTTATTGTACCTGTATTATTGCTGTTAATCGCTGAATTCATTGGTCGTAAATATCCAGAGTTAAAACCATACTTTTTTTGGACTGCCCACGGGTTTTTAGGAGTATTTGTCGTAAGATCACTAGGTCTATATTTGATTACAGATTATCTCCCATTAGCGTTATTAATTCCATTGTTCATTTATTGCTATAGCATATTTATCCCAAAATCTGAATGGGGAGTAAAACTATTTTTATATTTTGCTTTAACTACGTTACCAATCAATCTTCTTTTGTTCGTTGATTACTATCAAATTAATTTTAGCTTTGAATATAGCTTAACTATTTCAGTCATCATTTATAGCTTATTATGGGGAGTTAGTAAAAATATTTGGAAAACAAGAATTGATTTGTACATTCTGCCGTTTAGCTTAGTGACATTATCGAGTTTTGTGATTGTAGAGCCATTAATTTTACTGGACTTATTGCTTTCAATTCTTGTTTCAGCATTTGTCATTTTTCTATTATATAGAAGAAAGTGGGATATTTTTTCAATTGTACCGCTTTTATTTGCAACTATTTGTTTTCAAAATTATATATCGTCTTTAGACCCACCACTGAAAATAATGGCCTACATCGTTGTGTTACTTCTCTTACAAATTTGCGGCAAATTGATTAATCAATCTTTATATTTTTACGATCAAACTTCTCGCAAATATCAAATTGATTGGTTTACCCTTAGCACACCGTTGTTCTTACTTTTTTTAAGTGAAACAATTACTACTTCAGATCCATTATTGCTAAAGCTTATTCCTTCTGTACTATTTGTTTTTCTATTGTTTATGCAAATTAATCGGGTCAGGGAGCCTATTGTGAGAAACATTGTTATTTCGGCGACAGCTTTAGCAACGTTACGACCTTACTACTTAATTCTTGATCATGTAAGTGTACCTGTAATAATTGAAACAGAACTTCGGTTATTGCCATTGATTTCCATAACGATTTTCTTAAGTAAAAAAGCGTGGCATCATCGTCGAGAGATTATGAAGACGGTGCAAGCGATTGTGCTTGTATGCGTCGCAGTACTCATCGTTCGCGACGCACTTCTTAGTAATACGATTTATGATGCGCTAATTGTTGGTGCACTAGCACTTGTTTCTATCATTGCCGGGATGCATTACCGAATTAAGTCTTATTTCTTTGTTGGTACGAGTGTCTTATTCGTCAATGTATTGATCCAAACAAAACCATTTTGGGGCCACTTACCATGGTGGATGTATTTAATAATTGGTGGGGCAACATTAATTGGCTTTGCTTCATTCTATGAATGGCAAAAACAGCGACCGAATCAAACAGGGAAGACGTTATTACAAGAAAAGAAAGAAAAGTTCCTTAAATCATGGAAAGAATGGGAGTAACTTCTTTTTTTGTATGTTGAAAAAGATAAGGCTGACGCAAGCAAAAACTTGGTCAGCCTATTTTTACACGTTAGGAAAGTATAAATTTTTAGCAAGGATGTTTATTCGACGTAGCGAAAAATTTTAGGTCCTAAGTATAAGTGCAACTACGGCTCAGCCGGCGCCCGAGGGCTTGGCAAAGTCCGAGTTTTCTTTAAATGATTAAGAAAGTTTTTGAACTTTGAATACTGTCTAGCTCCGAGCCGCTAGGTGGGCGCTCTGTACTATTCTTTATTTATAATCTATTCAATATTGGTCCCCGTAACGAAAGTGAAATTCCAATGTTATGACAAACGGTTAAATAGTGCAAAAATGTAAGTAAAATCACACCTGTATTCATCCCAATAATAATCCCATGCATTTGTAATGTAGGAATGGAGCCTAAAAAATACATCAGTAAAAAAGAAATAGATGTTGACCAAACAGCGTGGATTAGGGCATCTTTTACTAAACCTAAGCCGATTAAATACGCTTGCAGTGGAATGACAAAGAAATGAAACAAGAAATATGGGACTAACAGCTGTAAATAGACAACTGCTGGTGAATTTTTGAAAAATAAATTAGTCAAAGGCTCAGCAAAAAAGTAAAAAATAAATACCGAGGGCAAACCATAGCAAAACGTTATTTTCATTACTTTGTTAAGTAGCTGTTGTAGTTTTAAAAAGTTATGCTGTGCACTAGCTTCAGCAACTGTTGGGATTAACACAACTAGTAATGAATGAGCAATAAATGCAGGAAAAAAACCAATCGAAAAGGCGACTCCAGCTAACTTCCCATATTGAGCAGTAGCCATTACTTCCGTTAGTCCAGCATTTACTAAGGCAACTTTAATTAAAAAAGGTTTAATAGCAAATGTGACTGAATGAAAAAGTCTTACACCTGTCATCGGAAGTGAAACAGATAGTAATGCTTTTCGGACAATTGTTCGATCAATTGTAGCATGATTGTTTAATTTTTCTGATTTCAGTTGGATAAAAAACATTACACCAAAATAGGCAAAGACGACAAATTCACTGGCAATCAATGTGCATAAGGCGATTAATAATGCAACCTCGTGTTCAAATGCAAACAATTGATACACAAATACAAGGATAAATAACTGAACAAACTTATTTAAAAAATTTGAAAAGGCTATTTTCCCCATTTGTTGGGAGCCCATGAAATATCCACGAATAACCGCTGAAAAAGAGATGATTGGGATAAGGATGTAAACGAGCGTTCTAACATATGGGTGATAATGATCGAAAATTGTTATATATGGAAGAAGCAAGAAAGCAATTGCTAAAAAGGAGACTGTTATGAATAACGCTAAACTAAGTGCATGAAATAGCATACTTCGATGAAACCGTCTGTCATTCTCAGCAATAAATTTAGAGATCGAAATGGGCATTTCCATACTTGCTATGACAGCAAACAGTACCATTGTTGGAAGGATCGACATGTATAGTCCTAAGCCTTCTTCGCCTAATTCCCGAGCTAAAATAATATTTATCACTAAGTCAAGACATTCACCAATAAAAGCTGCAATTGCTAATAAGATAACCCCACGATAAAATAGATTCATACTGATTCAATCCCCTAACAAAAACAAAAGTTAGTTAAAGAATATGAGACGAGTTTAAAGAATATGAATCAAGGAAAAAATGTTTGCGCAAACTTTTTTGCTCATTAAATGAAAAAATATATAAGTTATAAATAGGAGTGTTACAAACATGAGTCTTGTCAACATTCAAGAAAAAAATTTTCTCCAAGTACTGATTCATGAACTTAGTAAATGTAAGGGTAATAATATTTATATCCAAACTCATGACAATCCTGATCCAGATGCTGTGGGAAGTGCGATTGGCTTAAAGAATTTATTGTCCGAATTTGGAATTGGTGTTCAAATAATATACGGTGGGCAAATTGTAAAAAAAAGTCTGATAAGAATGATGGCTGTCTTTGAAATTACCCTTATTCCGTTGTCCGAAGTAAGAATTAAAAAACAAGATGTGATTATTTATGTTGATTGCCAATATCGAAATATCAATGTCACTCATTTAGAAGTAAACCATCGGTTTTGTATTGATCACCATGAATTTGCCAGTAATTTAAACGATTATGTTTTCGCCTATATTGAGCCCGACGCAGCAGCCTGTTGTTCACTAATTGCCGAGATGTATATAATAAACCGAATCCCAATTAATGAAAGAATTGCTGGAATGCTTTATTATGGGATAAAAATTGATAGCAACGATTTATTAAGAGATGCCTCAAGTTTAGACCGAGATGTTTATTATTATCTATCAAACATTGTCAAAATTAGCGATATAAAAAAGATCGAGCTTTCGAAATTAAGTATATCTGAATTAAATTCCTATGCAAAAGGAATGAAAAAACTCGAAAAATATGAAGATATCGTTTTTTCAAGAGTTAAAGAATGCGATGATAATTTACTCGGTTCAATGGGGGACATTTTGCTTTCATTAGAAGAAGTTAACATTGTTGTTCTTTATTCCGTACGAGCTGACGGTGTTAAATTTTCAATTCGTAGTAATGATGATCAAATTCGCGCCAACGAACTAGTTCAATTTATTCTAAAAGGGATTGGATCTGGTGGGGGGCATATGTCGATGGCTGGAGGAGTTGTTGATCGAAAATCGTATGAACTGGTTTGTAAGAATAAGAAATTTTCAACTTATGTTAAAGTCCGAACGATTGAATTTTGTTCACAAAGAGAGGATAGGGAATGATAAAAGTGAAAAACACTGAACGATTGTCAATTATATTCTGACAACGTTCAGCGTTTTCTTTATTTGTTTTGGTAATCTTTCAATATTACTATAAAACAACTCCTTTTCCCCGGTGTTGTTCAATTTGGCAGTTAACTCCAAAAAATCCCTATTCAAAAGTAAGAATAGGGATTTTACTTTTACGTTAAGAAGTAGATAATTAAGCTATCGTGTAAAAGTGATGCTTGTTTTTAAATTTGCTAATCCCTGGGCCATTGACCAAATTTCTAAAGTATACGTTCCTGGCTCTAATTCCGAAAAATAATCAGTATTAACATTCATTTGATATTCCTCGCTTGGTGCTAGAGTTTTAGAGACGATCATTTGCCCAAACATTTTATCGCTTGAGTACGTATAGACGACATTACCAGTTTGGTCTTTTATTTGATATTCATATTCTTGAGTACTATTATATGTTAATGTTACACTTTTGTCGGATATATTTTTTAACTTGAATGTATAATTGTCAGCTGAAAATTGGATGTCAGTTGAAATAGCAGCTTCAATTACTTCTTTATTATGGTCATTTTCATTTTCGCTAGGTGTTTGAAAATTAGGTTGCTCGATTTTATTTTGATCTGTTTCTACTGTATTACAAGCTGTTAGGAAAAAGGTTGTTAACGGTAAAGCTAAGAATACTGTCCAATATTTTTTCATAAATGATTACCTCCGAAAAGTGTCGTATGTTTATTGGTTTGTTTAGCATTTTAGACGTTATCTTATATAAAAGGTTACTTTGCGGGAGTAATTATTACTGGTAGGAAAATAAATATCATATTTCATGACTATCATAAAAGAAAATGACCTTTTTTGCTATAACAATTTTATGGAAATTTTCATGTTAACAATATAAATAATTAACGATCATTTTTGCAGTAATCGTCATTTCTCCTGGTTCAATCGGTGTTGCGGCTTCCGCTTTTAACATGTATGTAGATGGATATGGTACTGGGGGTGTTGAAGTTGTTGAAAATTCTTCGATTTTGACCGGTACTGGGTTAAGAGTGACGGGTAATTGTGAAGTTAAAGATAATGCCTTGGCGTAAGCATTTTGTAAAGCAAGTTTTAACGCCTCATTGTAATACATTTCTGGATGGGCTACCGTGAATTGAATGTTTGAGACTGTGTTTGCTCCTTGATTAACGGCATGATCAACGACTTGCCCGGTTAGTCCGATGTTATCTATGGTTATTTGCAGTTGATGAGTCACTTTGTAGCCACGGAAAATTTGTACGCCATCTTTGTAATCATAGACAGGATCAATTTGATAATTAATTGTTTGGATATTCTTTTTAGGAATTCCTAGTGCGACTAATGCAGCTATTATATTTGTTATGGCAATTGCATTTTCTTCTTGTGCTTGCTGTAAACTCTTATTTTCTGTGATTACTCCTAATGATATTTTGGCTTGATCAGGTGATACAGAAATTGTACCTAAACCTGAGACTTTCAAACATTTATTTGGCATAGGTTGAGGGTTGATCATGTGTATTCGCTCCTTTTTTAGAAAGATAAGAAAGCATGACGTTTTTTTTTGAACTTTGAATGCTGTCTAGCTCTGCGCTTTTCTAAAAAAATTTTTTATTTTATCCTATTAATTATTATGAAAAGAAAGAACAGGATTTACAATTATTCAAATTAGTTTATTAAGTATCAAGTAATTTGGAGTTAATTAAAATGGTGCTGCCAGTAATTTATACGAAAAAATTACAGCTTCCGCGAAATTGCTAGCGGAAGCCGTAGTTTTTCCCATCATTATTATGGAGTAACCCAAGCTGCTCCAATAATTACCAACAAGATAAATAATACTAAGATTAAAGTGAATCCTAGTCCATAACCAGTAGAAACTGGACCAGTTTGGTAACCACATCCATAGTTGTATCCGTACATTATTCCACCACCTCCTAAGAAGATAATACAGCATATGCAATTAGAGCAAATTTGTATTAGATATTTGCGGAAATGAAAATAATTGGGCGTTCATAAAATACGAAAGGAGATTTTTGCAGATGAGTAGGCTGGATGAACTATATCAAAAAGCGATTGAGCAAACGAAAGTAAAAGTATATGAAGATATTGATCGATTTTTAGAAACAAAAACGACACCTCCCAGTTTTGAACAGTATCTCGTAGAACGATTTCTATATGTTAGCCAAATTTGGTTAAGTATTTGGCTAAATATTACAAACAACGATGTGCCTAGAAAAGAAAAAAAGCAGTATTTGACGGAAAAGGGGTATGAGGTTGAAGGAATAGACAGAAAGTTTATTAATAAACTGTTCCGCAATGAAATGAAATTATGTACACCATTTGATGTCAACGAGTGGTTAAATCGTCAATTTTTTCATGACAAAGAAGTTTGGGAAGCACGACATCCAATCGCCAGAAGTAACTTATTAAAACGGATTGAGGCAGAAGAAATTGCTGAAAAAAAGCGAAAGCTTTATCAAGAAATTGAAGCCCTTTCTACTCAAATCATTTATGAAAATTATGATGATTTCTATTTATTTGTTCGCTATTATGTTGCCCAAAATGGAGAAAAGGAAATAGGGGAACAATCATTTAACTTGGAACATAAAACAAACAAAAAAAGGGATCAACTCGTAATCGAAGAGTACCTAAAAGATTTCGTACCAAACTGGATCATTAAACATATTTCTGCAGAGTTGCTGGCACAATTTACAGCAGTGACCGGAACAATTTTAACCTTTCAGTTGCTAGCAGAAATTATTGCTCATTACATAAATGGCTTAAAACACGATTATTTTTCTAAAATCGAAGCTGAATACGTTGAGGATTTACAACAACTTGCAAAGCAGCCCTTTAATATTCACAAACACCGGGAAATTTACGCAACAGAACTAAAAGAACGAGAAAGAAAAAGACAACAACAATTGCAAGAGATTGAAAGGAAAAAAGCAGAAGAGTCAAGGATGATTGAAGATATTTTTGGACGAGAGTATAGTCCTTCGTCAGGGAGAAACATTCGTTACGTGCTGCATATTGGCGAGACAAATACTGGAAAAACGTATCATGCTTTAGAAAAAATGAAAAAAGCAAAGACGGGCTTATATTTAGCACCGCTACGCTTATTAGCGCTAGAAGTCTATGACAAATTAAATAAAGAAGGGGTTCCTTGTAGTTTAAAAACAGGAGAAGAAGAAAAAGAAATATTGGGAGCAAGACATCTTTCTTGTACAGTTGAAATGTTTCATGAAAAATCAATTTTTGAGATCGTTGTTATTGATGAAGCACAAATGATTGCTGATAAAGATCGCGGGTTTTCTTGGTATAAAGCGATTACAAAAGCAAATGCTGCCGAAGTTCATATTATCGGTAGTCGAAATAGTAAAGAAATGATTGTTGAACTGTTAGGCGATTCGCAAATTGAAATCCATGAATATTACCGAGATATTCCACTCGTTGTTGAAAAGAAAGAATTTCAAATAAAGAATGCCAAAAAAGGCGATGCCTTAGTTTGTTTTTCAAGAAGACGTGTTTTAGAAACAGCTTCAAAGCTCGAAAATGATGGTTATTCGGTTAGTATTATTTATGGCAGTATGCCTCCTGAAACGAGAAAAAAGCAAATTGAACGCTTTATTGTCGGTGAAACCAAAGTAATCGTTGCGACAGATGCCATTGGCATGGGCCTAAACTTACCAATCCATAGAATTGTTTTTTTAGAAAATGAAAAGTTTGATGGAACGAGAAGGCGCAGACTTACTTCGCAGGAAGTAAAGCAAATAACTGGTCGTGCGGGTCGCAAAGGAATTTACGATGTTGGAAAAGTTGCATTTACGAAAGAAATTCGTGTAATGAAAAAGTTGTTAGAGAAAGAAGATGTTTTAATTTCAACGTTTGCCATCGCCCCGACGAATGCCGTTTTTGAACGCTTTCAAAAATATTATCGTGATCTTAGCAAGTTTTTCGACCTATGGTTTAAGTTTGAGAGTCCGAAAGGAACAAAAAAAGCTTCACTTTCAGAAGAACGAGAACTATATGCAACAATTCGTGATACAGAAGTAGAAGCACGACTATCAATGATGGATTTATATGGATTTTTGCATCTGCCGTTTTCAAAAAAAGATCCAGAATTATTAAAACAATGGCGCGAGACGATGTTTGCAATTGTAAAAGGAAAGAAAATTCCAGAACCCGTTGTTACGAAAGGTTCACTTGAAGAATTAGAACTATCCTACAAGGCCCTTGGCTTACATTTATTATTTTTGTATCGCTTAGACCGCGGCACAGAAGCAGTTTATTGGGAGCGGCTACGGCAAGAAATAAGTGATGATGTCCACGAACGTCTAAAAACAGATGTGAAAGAATTATCAAAAAAATGTAAACGTTGTGCGAAAAGTTTACCTTGGGATTTTCCATTTCAAATATGTAATGATTGTTATACCAATTACTGATGGTGAACGATGATTTTAAGTCACGCCCCGAATGAATGTTCACCTCAGGAAGACCTTTTGAGAAAAATGTCTTTTTGCGGTGTCAGACACCCTTAAATAGACACCCTTAAATTTGTAACATATGATTGTCCTTCTCCACATATAATTTTGTAATGAAATGAATGGACGGTGGAGAAATGAGTGAAATCATTTATTATGAAAGTGAAGATGGACAAATCATGGTTACAGATCAGATGCTGCGAATTTTTTATAGATGCTATAGAATAGATGATTTAAAAAGCGGAGAGGCATTTGTTAGTAAACCAGACCAAACGGTAAATCTCGCTTTTGCCTTTGTTGGAATTTTCTGTATTATGTTGGGGAAAATTCGAGCTGGTCAGCTTTCACAAATGGTAGACATGAATATCTTTTTTAGTGCTACAAATTATTTTGAATTAACAGGATTAATCTTAATTTTAATCGCTTTACTAATGGCTTTGCCACAAAATGAACAATTTACAATTAAACTTAAGTTTGTAAGTGGTCGAAATAAAACAATCATTTTAAAGGAAAAACAAAACTATTTAGAAATTCAGGAGATAAACAAGGCAATAAATCAAGCTATCCGTTATGCTGAATATAGGCGCCATTTAACCTAATTGTTAAGATCTCATTTTAATCTTTTAGTGTTAGTAACAATGTAGATTGCCTTTCTAGTCATAAAAAAGACATTTCTTGAGATAATAACAATTGAATGGAGGTGTGAGAACATGGCAAAAAATAAAAACCGCGACAACCGTAAAAATAATAATGATGAACTAAATAATAATAATGTAAATACTGAATTTGCAGCTGAAAATGATGCACAAGATTTAAATTGTGATGATTGTAATGATAATAACGACAAATAAGCTTGAAAAATGCTACCGTTAGCTGTTACGGTAGCTTTTGTTTTTTGCGTTTTTAAACTTAATGCTGTCTAGCTTCAAGCTGCTAGGCAGTACTCTGCGCTTTTTTTATAAGTTTCTTTCTTTTTTATGAAACAAATGGTTATAATTGGCGTCTAACAAGTAAGAAACCATATAATCAAAAAAAGAGGGGGACTTACAGTGAAAAAATTTTTTCTTACAAGTTTGGTAATTGTAACTATATGTGTCATCACCATTACATTATTAATGCAAAAACCAACTTATTCCAAAGCATTAAACAATGCGGAAAATGCAAAACTTCCGATTGTGGGGTCAGCAAAAAACTTTGAACATATTTTAAAAGAAATGAATAAAAAACAACAATATTTTGAAGCGCATCTCGTTGATAAAAGTGAAGAGTCAGCATTTAAAAATGGAGATCGTGAAGCGCTTGAATATGGGACAGATTTTTCATCTACAAACGTTCAAGTTGAGGGAGTGGATGAAGCAGATCGCGTAAAAAATGATAGCTCTTATATATATCAATTACGTGAAGAACAGTTGATTATCTCTAAAGTAAATCCTATCCGGGACCTTCAAGTCGTGTATACCGAGAAGTTTGATTACAATGATTTTTATCCGCAGGAAATGTATCTTGACGATCGATACTTAGTATTAATTGGAGGACGTCCGGCTAACGATAAGAATGGTTCGTATCATAAAGAATATACCAAAATAAAAATCTATCAATTGAATAACCGTCGTGATCTAAAACTTATTCGTGAAGTTGAAATGGAAGGTTATTATTTATCTTCAAGAAAAATTAAGCAAGCATTATATGTTGTAACTAATAAACATTTGCCTTATTATTTGTTAGATAATGCTCGTCATAATAAAGAGCGCCAAAAAATTATTAAAGACATGAAACCAACTTACCGTGATACAGTTATAGCTAAGGAATTACAAGTGATTAATTGGGACAAAATGTATTATTTCCCTGAATCAACTGAAAATAATTACTTACTTGTTTCAGGATTGGATTTAGCAGATATTCAGAAACCAGTCACAGTAAATTCCTATCTTGGTGCAGGACAGACGATTTATGCTACCAATCAACATTTATATGTGACGAAAGCACACTATGAGTTTGCCAATTCACCAATGGAAAATAGCACAACTTTCATCAGACAGCCCGTGACTAATCAAGAGACGATTATTTATAAATTTAAACTAGCAAATGGTTTACCAACATTTTTAGCAGAAGGAAAAGTTGAAGGCAGTATCTTAAATCAATTTTCGATGGATGAATACAATGGTCATTTTCGAATTGCAACGACAAAAGGAGATACGTGGTCGGACAATAATCGTTCAGAAAACTTATTGTTCATCTTAGATAAAAATTTAAAAGTCGTTAGTTCGTTAACAGGAATTGCCAAAGGAGAAAGGATTTATTCTGTCCGCTTTATGGGTGACCGAGGGTATATTGTTACCTTCAAACAAGTAGATCCATTATTTGTAGTAGACTTAAAGGACCCAAAAAAGCCGGGCATTCTTGGTGCATTAAAGATCCCTGGCTTTAGTGAGTATCTCCATCCTTATGACGAAAATCATCTTATTGGCTTTGGGAAAGATACAATTGATAACAATACAGGTGGTGCTGTCGTACAGGGCTTTAAGATGGCGTTGTTTGACATTACAGACGTCAACAATCCGAAAGAAAAATTCGTTGAAATCATCGGCGATCGTGGCACACACTCTGAACTACTTTATAATCATAAAGCGTTACTATTTTCAAAGGCAAAAAATATCATCGGCTTTCCAATAGAAGTATATGAAAATAATAATAAAAGTTCCTTTGAACCAACCCTTGCCTTTCAAGGAGCATATATTTATCGTCTTGATCTCGTAAACGGTTTTCAATTGAAAAAGAAAATTAGCCATTACGACCCAAAAGAAATAGCGGATAACTACTATAACTGGGATTATCACAAGCAAATATCGCGCTTACTTTATATCAAGGATCACCTGTATACAGTGTCTAATTATAAAATTGAAGTACATGATCTCAATAGTTTTGTGAAAAAAGCGGAACTTTTGCTATCAAACACTAAAAAAAATAACCCCGGCAAAATATTTAAAAAAAGAAAATAAATGTACCACCTTTTAGGGTGAATTAGAAACGTCTAATTCACCCTATTTCTTTTCCGGAAATGTCAACTTTTGGCGATTTATCAATTTATCCGTTTCCTAAGCTGTGCTAACATATCGCTAGTCATTTTCGCAAGGTCATATTGCGTGGTAAAGCCCCATTCTTGAATTGCGGCTGTGCAATCAAGTGAGTTTGGCCAACTATCAGCAATTGCCTGTCTGATTGGATCAATCCGATATTCGATCGAAAAGTTTGGAATATGTTTTCTTATTTCTGTTGAAAATTCCTCTGGATCGACACTCATCGCAGCAATATTAAATGAATTACGGTGAATTAACTTTGTTGGATCAGCTTCAATTAAGTCAATGATTGCCTGTAAAGCATCAGGCATATACATCATATCCAAATACGTTCCTTTGGCAAGATAAGAAGTGTAACGTCCAGTTGCGAGTGCTTTGTAATAAATTTCAACGGCGTAGTCGGTTGTACCACCACCTGGAGGAGTTGTGTGGGAAATTATACCAGGGAACCTTAAGCCTCTTGTATCAACGCCAAATTTGTGGTGGTAATAATCACAAAGCAGCTCTCCAGCAACTTTATTTACGCCGTACATTGTGGTTGGACGTTGGATGGTATCTTGAGGTGTTTGTTTCTTTGGGGTTGTTGGGCCAAAAGCACCAATCGAACTTGGGGTAAAAAACTGGCAGTCTAGCTCTCTAGCAACTTCAAGGGCATTAACGAGACCCCCCATATTTAATTGCCAAGCAAATAGTGGTCTCGCTTCAGCAGTTGCCGATAAGAGGGCAGCTAAATGAATGATAGTATTGACTTTATTTTTTTTAGCAATCTTAAACATTGTTTTTGGATCAGTGACATCTATTATTTCAAAAGGACCTGAGTGAACGACTTTGCTGCCATTATCACGAATGTCTGAGGCAATTACATTATTTGCTCCGTAAATTTCGCGCATTTTTACCGTTAACTCAGATCCAATTTGCCCTAATGCACCAGTCAGCAAAACTTTCCTCATTCTATATTCCTCCTATTCTTTTCTCGTTGTTTATACTTAAAATCTAGGTCGAAAAGGAGAAAGTTGGTTTAAATAATTTCTAATTCTTTGCCGACTTTTTCGTAGATGGCAAGTGCTTTATCGAGCATTTCTCGCGTATGTGCTGCTGTTGGCATATTGCGAATACGAGCAGTTCCTTTAGGAACAGTTGGGAAGACAATTGCTTTAGCATACACACCTTCTGCAAATAAACGTTTACTAAATTGCTGTGTTAATTTCTCCGGGCCAATGATACATGGGGTAATTGGCGTTTCACTTTTGCCAATGTTAAAACCAAGCGCTTTTAAGCCTTTCTTTACATAGTGACCGTTTTCCCAAAGGCGGTCGTGGAGTTCTGTACTTTCCATTAAAATTTCGATCGCCCGATAACAAGCAGCGATATCCCCAGGTGGAAGAGCTGTTGAGAATAAGAAAGGCCTACTTCTTACTTTTAGCCATTCGATCAGATTTTTCTTCCCTGCAACATAACCACCGACAACCCCGATTGCTTTTGAAAGGGTACCAATTTGAAAATCAATTTTATCAGATAGTCCAAAATGTTTCACAGTTCCAGCACCATTTCCTAATACACCAGAACCATGAGCATCATCAACATAAGTAATTAGATCAAAATCCTCAGCAATTTGAACAATTTCAGGTAGGTTTGCTATATCACCATCCATTGAAAACACACCGTCTGTAATAATCATTATTTTGTAATATTTAACGGATTCCACAGCGGCTTTTGCTTGAAAACGTAGATGATCCATATCAGAATGGTTGAAACGAATAATTTTCGCTTTCGAAAGACGACAACCATCAATAATTGATGCATGGTTTAATTCATCAGAAAGGATAGCATCATCTTGATCCATCACAGCAGAAATTGCAGCCATATTACAATTAAAGCCTGATTGATAGGCAATTGCCGCTTCTGTATGTTTAAATTCAGCAATTTTCGCTTCAAGTTTTGTGTGTAATTCTAACGTCCCATTAATGGTTCGGACAGCACCTGCACCAACCCCAAACTTTTCAATTGCTTTTTTTGCAACAATTTTTAAGCGCTCATCTGTCGCCAAACCTAAATAATTGTTTGAAGATAAGTTAATTAATTCATGCCCATGCATTTTAATTGTCGGTCCATTCGCACCTTGCAACGGCTCAATAGTGTTATATAGTCCCTTTTCTTTTAAACCATTAAGATTTTCTCTTAAAAAGCTTTCTAACTTTTTGCTCAAACTAATCCCTCCTAATGATCGGAAGTAATAGCAACCTTAGAAAAACAAATGTTTATTTCAAGCGGACTAATACATCCGCGATTTATTAAGGTTTAAAAAAGGATTGTATACATTATTTTATCGCAACTACCGAAAAAAGTTCTTACAGAAAAGACATTTTTTGATTTGTAAGATGAGAAGGACAGTGGGTGTAAGCTATAATTTTTTCCTCGCTTGTTTAACATTTTTAGTCTTTGTCAAAAATAGTAGTAGTTTTTGTAAAAGTGAGGAGAAGTCTTGGAAAATTTTTATCACCTTTCAATTGAATTGATTGTTGGATTTTTTGCATTGTTAATAATCACAAAAATATTAGGGAAAACGCAAATCAATCAACTTACGCCGTTTGATTTTGTTTCAGCTTTAGTAATCGGAGATTTAGTTGGTAATGCAATTTATAATAAAGATGTTGGAATTAAATATGTTCTATATGCGATCGGTTTATGGGGAACGTTTATCTATTTATTAGAATTAATTACGCAAAAATTTGCAAAAACGAGGTCATTCCTAGAAGGAAACCCATCTGTAGTTATTCGACAAGGAAAATTAGACCGAGAGCAATTAAAGAAAAATAATTTAGATCTTAACCAACTGCAGCATTTGCTAAGGGATAAAGATGTATTTTCGATCAGAGAAGTTGAGTATGCCATTTTAGAACCAAATGGTACTGTGAACGTGTTACGAAAACATCAATATGGGCAAGCGACAAAAAAGGAATTAAATATAGCACCCGAACCAGTCTATTTGCCAATTGGTTTAATTATTGATGGAGAAGTATTGTGGGACAATTTAGCAGAAGCAGGATATGACGAAGCTTGGCTACTAAATAAACTAAACAAAAAAGGAATTGTTAAACCAGAGCAAGTGTTTTATGCGGAATGGTTAGAAGGTGACGAATTGTTTGTTAATACGTATTAATAAAAGCACCAAAGCAGATAGGCGATACTTGTTGTTAATAAGTAGCGCTTTTCATTTTTAGAAGTATGTTTATTCCACGTGGTGAAAATTTATCATTCAAAAGGTTAATGATTAAATGTTTAAGAGTGTCTCGTTTCAATATAATCTAAATTTATTAAAAAATATAACTATTTATTGTAAAATATGGTAAGTTATATTGGTAGATTAATAACATAGATGATAAAAAAATTGAATACTTACTAAAAGAAGAAGGCAGGGTGAAATATGGTACATAAAGCTACAAAACTATTCATTTTATTAGTAATTTGTTTTTCTTTTAGCGTTTCCTTCCAAACAGCATTTGCAGAAGGAGATCGACTTATAGTTGCAACAGATATAGGGTTTGATAATAAAGTTAAACGTCTGCAAGGGTTTCCAATCACTGTTAAAATCGTAAATAATGGTCCTGATATTTCTGGTGAATTAGTGATTTCTGTTTCGCCAGGTTGGAATTCAAACTTTGGTAATGTTATTGCTGCTGTTGATATCCCAGCGAACAGTGAAAAAACGGTTAAACTAAGTTTGCCTGGCCTAAATGATGCAAATTACAATGGAAATCAATCGATCGAACATATTCGCTTTTATGAAGGCGGCTGGCAAAATGGAAAGGAAGTAAAACTAGGTGGTCAAACAACGCTAAATCCACGTATGTATAATGAAAATGATATATTGGTAGGCTTGTTAACGGATTTACCTGATGCTTTTCAATTTTTAAAAACAGTTAAATGGCAAAATGATAACTCTTATTCTACCATTCCAATCGATGCTGAAAAAGTTCCAACATATCCGATTGGTCTTGGAATGTTCAATTTCATCTTGATTGATCAATATGCCATAACGGAATTATCTATGAAACAACAGGAAGCACTAAAAGGCTGGGTCTCAAGTGGTGGAACACTGATCGTTGGTGGCGGCGATCCTGGTGTGGTCCAAAAACTTGGACAATTAGCAGCACTTTTACCAATGGCGACAAATATTAAAACGGAAACGTCTACGACCGAATTTTTTAACAAAAAAGATCGTCGTAATTATCCGACAGAAACGATTGAGCTGATTACTGGGACAATAGGCAAGCATGCACAAGTGATCCAGAAAACAAAGGATGGTACACCGGTAGTTATTAATCGTCCCATTGGGAAAGGTGGGATTGTTCAGCTAGCCTTCTCACCTAGTGGACAAACCTTTGCCAATTGGGATGGTGCTTCGTCCTACTGGTTAGATATCATCCAGCCTACTTTGCTACAAACTAGTAAGATGGCACAAGAATCAATCTATGACCAATTATCATGGTTGATCGGGGAAACTACAAATTTGTTCCCGTCATCTTTTCTTCCATTTCCTATGCTTGTGTTTGTTTTTCTAGGATATGTACTGTTGATATTTCCAACACTGTATTTTATCCTGCGTAAAATTGACAAAAGAGAGCATTCATGGTGGGTTTTGCCTGTTTTTTCCCTTGTTATTAGTGGAGCGATCTTTGGTTTTGGTGGAAAAGATCGAATTGCACAGCCCCAAATAAATGAAGTGACAATCTTACAATTAAATGAGCAAGGATTGGCTGATGGTTATGGGAGTCTTGCACTGTTAAGCAATCACAGTGGGAATTATCAAATGAACGTTCCGGTTGGTAATTTCTATCCATTTCCATTAAATAACTATTCAATCGGCAGTAATGAAGGCAATAGTGGTATTCGCCATCAAGGAGATCAACTTGATATCCTCTTTAAGGATGTTGGATATTGGTCCATTCGCAATGTCTCGGGTCCAATTACTGCTTTAGAAGTTGGTAACTTCGAAGTTGATATAAAGGTTGATGACAAAAAAGTTACGGGAAGTTTGACTAATAAAACGAAACTTTCCTTCCATGAATTACTGTTGTTGTCAGGACGTCAAGAAGTTTCCCTCGGAGCAATTGGGCCAGGAGAAACAATTGATATTTCTTTTGAACTAAAAGGCTCGATTTTTACTACACCTGCATTAAGAAATCAATATACGCAAACAAAAGATATAAACGAGCGCCGACGTGCAGATTTACTACAATCAATTCAAAACGTAAATATGTATACAAAAGGAAAGCCAGCCTTACTTGGTTTGACGAAAGATTCACTGTTGCACGCTTCAATTGAGAAGGAAACGGCACGTGTCGATCGCCTTAATCTTATCGTACAAGCTCTGAATATTGGAGATCAATTTGTTGGACCATTTACCCTAAAAACGTATGATTTTTCACCAGAAGTTTACATGGTTGAAGGGAATGGTTATTTAGATAATAGTGAGCTTATGCGGGGAGGTCGTATCGTTTATGCATCTTCCGGAGTTTTTGAATTTAGTTATCAAATACCAGAGGGATTAGTTGGTGAAAAAACAACGTTCTCTGAGCTTTCAATTAAATTTAGTAATCAAGATCAAATCGAATATGAAATTTTTAACACAAGAGAAGAGACGTATGAACCAATAACGGATAAAAACACTTTTGTTCATCCAGAAAAATACGTTAATGAGTATGGTTCAATCCTAATACGCATTAAAAAAGGTGATCTACCTGAGCAACTTGCTGTGCCAGAAGTAACATTGAAAGGGGAATTAAAACATGATTGAAACAGTCCATCTTACAAAAAAATACGGCTCCTTTACAGCCTTAAATGATTTAAATCTATCAATCTCTGAAGGAACAGTCTATGGGTTCGTTGGCCAAAATGGCGCGGGAAAGTCAACGACGTTTCAAATTTTAGCAACATTAATGTCTCCTACTTATGGTACAGCCTATATTAATGGGTTAGATGTTACAAAGGAAGCAGCGAAAGTGAGACGACTGATTGGCTATATGCCAGACTTTTTTGGGGTATATGATCAGTTTAAAGCAGTAGAGTATTTACATTTTTATGGTGCAAGCTACGGCTTATCAACGCTTGAACGTGAGGAAGTCATTCCACAACTTCTTGAACTTGTTAATCTAAGTCACAAACGTGATTCTTATGTCGATTTACTCTCAAGAGGGATGAAACAGCGGTTGTGCCTTGCTCGGTCACTTATTCATGATCCTAAAGTATTGATCCTCGATGAACCCGCATCAGGACTTGACCCACGAGCTCGTGTCGAAATGCGAGAAATATTAAAAGAACTAAAGTCGATGGGCAAAACGATTATTATTTCCTCGCACATTTTACCTGAGCTATCAGAAATGTGTGATGAAATTGGGGTGATCGATAGTGGAAAGTTAGTGGCAACGGGGTCGGTTACCGATATTCAAATGAAACTACAACAACAAAAGGTAATCATTGTTACCGTTAATGCTGATGTTGAACGAAGCGTGCGCTTTTTTGAAGATGATCCAGATGTTATTAACCTTCAGGTTCTAGAAAATAGAACGATCCAATTTGGTTATCGCGGGTCTGATGATCTCCAGCAAGCGTTACTGAAAAAAGCAGTTCTAGCAGACATTCCATTACTAAGCTTTAAGCCACTCGAAAAAAATCTTGAGGATGTCTTTATGGAAATTACGAAAGGAGTTGAAGAAGGATGAAATCTATCCTTTTAAATCCTGTGTTAAATAAGGAAATTAGATTACGCTTTCGATCAACGAAAAGCTATATTGGAATTGCCGCTTATTTACTGATATTAGGGATTATTTCTTTAGGGTATATCGGTATTACCTTAAATTTTGATAACATGGGTACTTTCCGACCAGAACAAAGTAAAGAAATGTTCTTATTAATTAGTATGCTTCAGCTCATCCTCGTTATTTTTATTACTCCTGGATTAACCGGTGGGGTGATTAGCAGTGAAAGAGAACGGCAGACGTTACCCATTTTATTAACAACTGCCCAATCATCGAGTTCAATTATTTTAAGTAAGCTCTTTTCTTCACTTGCATTTTTACTTTTAATGGTTTTTGTTTCAGCACCGATATATATGATTATTTTCTTATATGGAGGAATTTCTCCAGAGACTGTATTCGCTAGTTTTGGTCTTTATTTGTTTACAATGCTCATAATTGGCAGTATCGGTGTGTTAGCTTCAACGCTGATTCGGAAAACAATTATTGCGATGGTTACAACGTATAGTATTGCCTTTTTTATGACAGGTGGCATCGCTGTCATCACAGTTATGCTCGCAAGTTTTAGTTATGACTTCCAAACACAAGGACAAGATTATATATGGCCATATTTATTTGCGTCAATTAATATTCCGGTTATGTTTTTCTCCTTATTCGAGCAATCTGTGATCAATGAGCTTAAGCAATGGTCAGGTTTTTCATTTTCACCATGGATCATCTTTTTTAGTGTGTACGGCACAGTGATTGTGGTTTCTTTAGGAATAGCGATCCGAAAATTACGGCCAAAAATGCGTACAAAAGCATATCCAAAAGCGTAAGTAAACATTGCTTGTCTGACAAAGAAAATTTATTCGGAAAATTTTTAGTAATGATGTTATACGACAGGTGAATTTTAAGGGCCAAGTTATTAAGAAAGGGGTAATTTGTAATGAACGAAAAGAACCAATTCTTAAAGCTCGTCAATGAGGTAAAACACAATCTTTTGAAATATTACTTTTTTCGTTTTTTTCAGTACGCCCTTTTCTATATTGCTGTAGCAAGTTTTTTTATAGCAATGGTTGCGCGGTGGGTAATAATTCAAAGGCTCGATCTATGGTTATTTGGCGTATCAATCCTATTATTTGCAGGGGTTTTCATTTATTGGTATCAAAAAAGGCCAACATCAAATGAGGCTGCGATTGTTTTTGATCAAGAAGTAAAGGAAAATCGCGTCGTGACGACTTTTTCCTTCTTAACTGATTCTCGCGAGCTAGCAAGATTACAGCGACTAGAAACAATTGCCCTTATGAAGCAAGTAAAACAAGAAGTATTACGAAAGCAGAAGTTTATGTTTTATTGGAAAGAGTTAAGTGTTGCAGTTCTCCTTAGTTGCGGAACCATTCTCTCTTTTTTATATCCGAGTGAGCCGATGCTTGCTGCGAAAAATTTGCAAACAAATAAAGAATTGCTCGAAGAATTACAGGAAGAACTAGCTGACAGCGAAGAAAAACTAGACGACCATGAGAAAAAGGAATTGAAAAAGAAGCTCGAACAATTGAAAGAGCAGTTAAAGGAAGTTCAACTTGCAGAGGAAGGACTACAGGAACTTCTGCTTACGGAAGCACAACTCGAAGAAATGAAACTCGAATTAGAAATAAAAGAACAACAGCTCAATCAAATAACGGAGCAGATGGAACAGCAAGGCTTGAATGAACTAGCGCAGGCCTTAAAGGAATTAAATGAAGCTGCCTTACAAGAAGCTTTAGAACAACTTACGGATGAACAAAAGCAGGCTTTGCTTGAAATAAACAAAGCTTTGACCGGAAAAGAATTAGGCTCGCTTGAGCAATTAACAGCAGAAGAACTTGCAAAAGCATTCGAACAGTTAGAGGAATCTCTCCAACAGTTAATCGAAGAAAACCTTACTTTAGAATCGCTTTCTGAGTTGCAGCAACAATTACAGCAAGCCGCTTTATCGCTGAATACTGGGATGGCGAATGCCGGTCTAAAGGCAAACCAATCCTTAACTTTTTCCCAACGTCAGGCAAAAAAGTCAACTTCAGCTTCTGGACAAGCTTCTGGTCAACAGGGGGAAGGACAAACATCAGCACAACAAGGTGAAGGATCCGCCACAAGTAATAATGGAAATAGCGCCAATCAAGCTCAAGGCGGAAATGGTAGTGGTTCAGGCCAAGGAACAGGTGGTGGATCAGGAACGGGAGCCGGATCAGGAACTGGTGGCAACGGCTCTGGCCAAGGAGGGCAAGGTGCAGGTACTGGTCAAGGCTCGCGTGAATTAGTTACTGTTCCCAATCGCTTACAAGGTGAGACAAGCATTGAAATAGATCAAGGAGAGCTCGGGGATGGGAATGGTGAAAAGCAGCAATCGGAACAAGCGCCTGTCTTAAAAGGTTCTATTCGACCATATCAAGAAGTAGTGGGTCACTATGAAAAAAGTTTCCGGGACAGTATGAATCGAATGCAGCTCCCTCGTCATTTAGAAGGAGTTGTCCGTGATTACTTTAGTGAACTAAATCTAGAACAGGAGTGAAAGACGTGGAGGAAGCAAAATTTCAAGCAGCACGCCAACAGCTACAAGCAACAAAACAAGCAATTCAGTCGTTTATTGTTGGCCAGGAGGATGTGCTAAATCAAATCATCTGGGCAATGTTTGCCGGAGGGCACGCCTTATTAGAGGGGCTCCCGGGTGTCGGAAAAACGATGATGATTCGGACGATATCTGAGGCAATGGAACTAAGTTTTTCGAGAATCCAATTTACTCCTGATCTCATGCCAGCCGATATTACAGGAACGATGATGATTGAACCGAATGAAAATGGAAAACAGCAATTTACTTTTCACCGCGGACCTGTTTTTGCCAATATTGTCCTTGCTGATGAGATTAATCGAGCAACACCAAAAACACAAAGTGCTTTGCTTGAAGCAATGGGCGAACGAACCGTAACAGTTATCGGAGAAACACATTCGTTACCAACACCGTTTTTTGTGTTAGCAACCCAAAATCCAGTGGACCTAGAGGGAACGTATCCGTTACCTGAGGCCCAAATGGACCGCTTTCTTTGTAAAATAAATGTTGCATATCCGACGAAAGAAGAATTAAAAATGATCATTGAACGGACGGTGACAAATAAACAACCGAAGATTGAAGCACAAATAAATTGTACAGATGTCATTGCAATTCAAAACTTAGCAACAAATATTCTCGTCGCCGATGAAATCCTTGAGTTTGCTGTTAATCTCGTTATGGCTACACATGCCGATCATCAGCTTGCGCCAGAATCAGTTCGTAACTATGTCCGTTTTGGTTCTGGTCCACGTGGACTACAAAGTTTAATGAAAATTGCCAAAGTACGGGCGTTAATGGAAGGGCGTTATCATGTTTCCATTGGTGACATAAAACAAGCAGCTTTACCAGTATTACGCCATCGTTTATTTTTAAATTTTGAAGGAGAAGCAACAGGAATGTCAACGGACAAATTGATTGCTGATGTCATCGAAGCAGTCTCAGTTGCCCAACCTGTATGACGATGCTCCTTCCTTCTGATTTACGTGTAAGATTAGCACGATATCAATGGCAAACTACACAGATGAAACGTGGCATCCAAAAGGGAAGTCGTCGTTCGAAAATGTTTGGTAGTTCACTAGATTTTTCAGATTACAGACCATATCAGCCTGGGGATGATGTTAGGCAAGTGGATTGGAATGTGTATGCCCGAACGAAAAGACACTATATTAAGCGCTTTTTAGATGAGCAAGAATTATCGTTAACGATTTATTTAGACTGTTCTTCTTCGATGGGATTAGAGGAGAAAAAGTGGCAAACGGCCAAAGCTTTAACAGCGGCAATCGCCCATATTGGCTTGGCTAATGATGACCGTGTCTCGATTATTCCCGTTTCCAAGAGGAATGTGCCTTTCTTGAATAAAAAAGGAATTGTTTTCTCTAAGCAAATGGTCCAACAAATTGAAATGTTTAAATCGTCAGTCGAAGATCGTTTTTTTGAGCAATTGCCGCAGTTTCGACAGCCAAAGTCGATGTTAAGCTTTTTAATTAGCGATTGTCTTGAACAAGTTGATGAGATGATAAAACAAATGAAGGTGCTGCAAGCCCACCAACAGTTACGAGTTGTTCATTTACTTAGTGAAATAGAGCTTACCCCGACCATGTCAGGTGATTTGCAGCTTATTAATGTCGAACAGGAGACAGACATTGTGCAAGTAAGTGTTAATCGTCAAGTTCTAAAGCAATACGAGCAAAGGTTACGACAGCATTGTTTTACACTTGAAAAACAGTGCAATGAACGAGGAATTGGTTATATTCAAGTGAACACCGCTCAATCGCTAGAGGATATTCTCTTTTTTGAAATGAGAAAAAACGGTTGGTTAGCATAGGGAAGTCAGGAGGTGGCAGTACGATGGGAATATTATTTCCCTCTTTTTTTGGTCTTTCTATTTTTATAGCTGGACTTATTATTTTCTATATGTTTAAAAAAGAATACACACAACAGGTCGTCTCCTCAAATTTGCTTTGGAAGCAAGTGATGAATGAATGGCAGGCGACAAAATGGTGGAAAAAGCTACAAAGGCAACTCCTTTTGTTGCTACAGATTTTATTTCTGTTTTTCTTGATGCTGGCACTTGCTCGTCCCTATGTCTCTAGTGAAGGGATCGAAGGGGAGCATGTCATTATCATTATCGACAGTTCTGCTTCAATGGCGACAGTGATTGATGAAATAGGCACAACGAGATTTGCCAAAGCAAAACAAGAGACGCTGTCTCTCTTAGAGAAGCGTTCACGTGACCAAGCAGTAAGTATTATTTCGCTTGGCGCTAAACCAACGCTCGTAATGAACCGCGAATTAAACGAAAAGGCATTGAAAAAGACAGTTGAGGAGTTAACAATTTCTTACGAGTATGGTGAAGTAAAGCAAGCCTTGTCGTTAGCCAAGGCATTAAGTCAGCAGCAGTCCGCGAGCATTTATGTCTTCAGTGATCGGATCACCGAAGATGACTGGAAAGAAAGCCAAATACAATTGCCATTTCAGGCAATCAATATCGACACGAAAAAGAACGATAATATTTCAATTATCACATTTGGAGTGAACACAAATCGTGAAAAAACAACAGGTGTTGTGACGTTAAAAAATGAAAGTAGTCAAACACAACAAGTCACCCTTCAGTTTATGGCTGACAAGCAGATAGCTCATACGGAAGTGATTGCTATTGATGCCAATAGCCAAGCTTATGCAACTGTAGAAGCCCTACCACCTGCAACATATTATCGTGTCAAAATAGTAGAAGAAGATCAATTTTCATTAGATAATGTTGCTTATGCCTTTTCTTCTATCGAGTCAAAATCCGTCCTTTATTTAATTGGCGATATCAATCCATTTTTACAAAAAGTGTTTATCCATCTAGGTCACGAAATTATCCAAGCGGAAAAACTAGAGGATATTCGTGAGTTTAGAAAAAATAGTATCATTGTTGCAACTTTAGCTAGTCCTGAATTGAATCAACAGATAAAGGAGCTCAGACAACCGCTTTTCTTGTTAGCATCAACTAAGGAAGAAGTGCTTCCTCTAAAAAATAAAATTGAAACAAAGCGAAACGAGGAGCTATTTGCTTACGCTGATGTCAACGAGCTTTTTGTTAGTCAAGCACGGAGACAAAAACTGCCTAATAATAAGTTGATTGAGACGATTATGCTAAGTGGGGATGTGCCGCTCATTCAAAAAGGTGAACAAAACGGCCACCGTTTTGTACAGCTCTTATTTGCAATTCAAGATTCTGATTGGTCACTCCAGCCTAGTTTTCCAATCTTTGTTTACCATACTCTTGATTTTTTAAAAGGCGAGTCTACTCATCTAGGGTATTTTACAGCGAATGAAGAACGACAGTTGCCATTGGAAACGCCAGGAATATACAAGTTGGTTGACGAATCTGAGACAGTGATTGCGACCTTTGACAGTAACAGCGAAAACTTTCAAGCACCCCAAAAACCAGGCTTGTATTACTTATTAGATAACGAAGGGCAAAAGAAATATTTAGCGGTAACTTTAGATGATCGTGAAAAAGAGATACAAGCACAGTCATCTTTTTCAAAGGGTGGAGCAGAAGCTACGATGATGATCAATAACGTTCAATCTGAATGGTGGCCTTGGCTACTCCTCGTTGCCTTTATCATTTTATTAATAGAATGGGAGGTGTACAGACGTGGAATTCGAGTTTGAACAACCACTCCGCTTGTTGCTGATCATACCAGCTTTGCTTCTAGTTGGCTTGTTTTTACGGACAAAAGTGCAATTAACGAAAAGGGAACGAAACGTCATTGTTTCATTGAGAAGTCTGATTGTATTGTTACTAGTTTTTGCCCTTTCCTTGCCTAATCTTGTTTTTTCAACCGACAATATTCATACAGTTTTCATTGTCGATCGCTCTAACTCTATGAACAATGAAAATGCTGAAATGACAGCCTTTATCAGAGAGGCAGTAACAGCAAAGCATGCAGACGATTCCTTTGCGATCGTTTCTGTTGGCATGGATGCGACAATTGAACGAATGCTTAGTGAGGAGTCGAACTTTAGTAGCGAGTGGAGTACTGTAAACCCCGATTATACAAATTTGGAATCTGGGCTGCAAATTGCAGCGAGCTTACTTGCGAAAGAAAAGTCGGGAAGAATTGTTCTCTTAAGTGATGGGAATGAGACAATCGGGGATGCTTTGCAACAAGCAAGTATCGTAAGAGAACATGGGGTTACTATTGATGTTGTCCCAATTTATCAAGCATCTACGAAGGACGTTTCCTTACAAGAATTCGATGTCCCTAGGCATATGTTTAAAGGAGAACAAGCGTCGTTGTTCCTTGCAATCGATAGTACAGAAGAAACAGAAACAACGATCCGGATTTTATTAAATAATGAAGCAATTGTCCAGGAAAAAGTTCAACTAAAGCAAGGGACAAATTCGTTTCACTTCACATACCCCATTACTAAAAACGGAATGCAACGGTTTCGAGCAGAGGTGCTGACCGAAGGAGATCTTATTCCTGAAAATAATCAATTAGCGGCGTTAACAGTTGTTAGCGGAACACCTCGTGTTTTATTCGTTGAAGGGGATCCGAAAAAGACAGACCGATTATCAGAAGCACTCCTTTCGACAGGAGTAGACGTTAAGCGAATTACAGCGAACCTTTTACCTACAGAATTAAACGGTTATCTCCAATACGAGTCAATTATCTTTAGCAATGTGTCAGGGACGAGAATTGCAGATAAGCAAATGGAATTAATCGAAAAAGCAGTTCACGATTTTGGTGTTGGCTTTATTATGACAGGAGGCGAAAATAGCTTTGCTCTTGGTGGCTATAAAGATACGTCAATTGAGAAAGTACTTCCTGTTGAAATGGAGATCAAAAGTGAAGAGGAATTACCGTCATTAGGACTTGTTTTTGTAATTGACCGTTCGGGCAGTATGATGGGCAATCGCTTAGAACTAGCGAAAGAAGCAGCGGCAAGATCCGTTGAATTGTTACAGATTGGTGATACAGTTGGAGTGATTGCTTTTGATGATCAAACGTGGCAAATCGTTGATACAGCTGCGATCACAAAGATTAAAGATGTAACCGAAAAAATATTAGGAATTACAGCTGGCGGCGGGACCAATATTTATCCTGGTTTGGCTGATGCCTACGATCAACTAACTCCACTTGAGTTACAACGAAAACATATTATTTTGCTGACAGATGGTCAATCTCCTGAAAATGGGAATTATCAAGCATTAATTGAAGCTGGCAAAGAAGAAGATCAAATTACTTTGTCAACGGTTGCGATTGGTTTTGACGCTGATCATTATTTACTAGAACAGTTGGCGGAATATGGGGCAGGACGTTTTTACCCTGTTTATGATGAAACGACAATCCCTAGTATTTTAGCACGAGAGACGATGCTGACGACTCGAACGTATATCGAAGATCAGCCATTTTATCCAAATGTACTGAATACTACAGAATGGACAACACATTTTAAAAGTGGTGTTCCACAGCTTAATGCTTATATTGCTACGACTCCAAAGGGGCGCGCAACAAGTATTTTGACGAGTGAAAAGGAGGATCCAGTATTGTCGCGTTGGCAATATGGACTAGGAAAAACAGTTGCTTGGACGTCTGATATAGAGGGAGTATGGTCAGGACAATGGGCAGCATGGGAAAATTGGTCAAGTTTATGGAACGATATAGTTGCTTGGACTTTCCCAGCAAATATTCAAGAACCGTTTGAGATAGCCCAGAAACGCGAAGGAACAACAAGTATTTTGACCTTTACGACTGAAGATAATCAGTCTCGCCCGTTAGAGGCAACAATAGTGAATGAACAAGGACAAGTAGTTGATTCGAACATTCGGATGACAGCACCTGGAAAGTACGAAGTTACCTTTGCTGGACAAGAAGGAATGCATTTTGTACAGCTGACAGATTTACAACAAACGCCAGTTTTCCAAACAGGGATTACCGTTGCTTATCCAGACGAGTATCGAATGCAACCGACAAATAAAGAATTTTTAGTAGGATTGGCTAATGTCGGTGAAGGCGAAGCACTAGAAGTAGCAGCTGATGCATTTCGTCCGTTAACCGAACGTCCCGTTTCACGTCAGTCGCTTGTAAAGTGGTTTATTTTACTTGCCTTTCTCCTGTTCTTTATTGAAGTCGCCATTCGTAGATTTGGAGTGCCAAGGTTGAGTCGAATATTTAGCAAAGCTGATCAGGATGATCGTTCAGTAGTAAAGCCAATAGCAAAAATCCCAGTAATCAACCGTCAGGTTAAAGCTAAAAATCTTCAACAAGAAGAGCGAAAGAGTGTATCTAAGTTTCAGCTAAGTCAGAAGGAACTGGATAAAGCACAAATCGTAGAAAAAGATAAGGGCAAAATAAAACTAGTAGATTCGAAAGTTAGTAGGAACAACCAGAAATCGAGTTCGCAAGCTACGATGCAACGTTTGCTAGAGGCCAAAAAACGTGGGCAAAGATAGATGATTTAGGGTAAACTTGTTTTCAGAGGTTTGTTTTCATCACTAGACAGTATGAAATTAAGAAGAGGACGATGGTTGTAGTGATAGACGATCAATATAAAATACCAAAACTAGCTATAACACAATGGAATACTGATAACTATAAGACAATTGACGTACGCTCACCTAAAGAATTTACAGAATTTGCACTCCCTAATTCTGTAAATATTCCGATATTTAATAATCAAGAACGAGAAAAAGTTGGTACAGTTTATAAACGAAATGGAAAAGACGAAGCAATTAAATTAGGACTAAAACTATTTTCCGAAAAAATTCCGTTCTTTTATGAAGCCATTCTTAAACTTAAAGAGGAAGTTCCAAACAAAGAACTTGTAGTTGTTTGTGCAAGAGGTGGGTTAAGAAGTAGTAGTTTAGTGTCAACACTTAACATGGTAGGAATTCATAGTTTTCAATTACAGGGTGGAATTCGGTCGTACCGGGAATTCATTGTTGCTAAGCTTCAGAAATATACAAGTAGGAAGAAACGATTTCATGTTATTTCTGGAAATACAGGCACAAAAAAAACAGCTGCTTTACACTGTTTAAAACGAGAAGGCTATCCAGTTATTGATCTTGAAGACTTAGCAGGACATCGTGGCTCAGCCTTTGGCAAAATTGGAATGAAAGCAAAATCGCAAAAACAATTTGAAGCACTACTTGTTAATGAATTAGAACGTTTTGACACTTCTGCCTATTTTATAATAGAAGCTGAAAGTAAACGAATTGGCAACATTGTTTTACCAGATTTTATTCTCAGTGGGAAAAAATCTGGTGTTAGAATTGAACTGGAAGCTCCGCTTGAAGAAAGAGTGAACCATTTATTAGAAACGTATCAACCTGCTAAACATCATCAAGAAATTCTCGAAGCATTTCAGATTATTAAAAAAAGAATGCAAGGACATATCGGAATTGAAATTGAACAGTTATTATTAACTGAGGATTATGAAACAGCGTTTGAGATGTTGCTAACAAATTATTATGACCCCAAATACACTTATACAGCCTTGCAAAAAACGCAAATCACCCACCATCTTACGGTCACGAATCTTAGTGAAACTATTGAAGAAATAAAAAACATCATTTCAAGCTCTGAAATACAACAAAGAATAAAATAAAGGAACAGACCATAACTTTGTCTGTTCCTTGCTTCTTCGTTAAGAAGAGTTTAACTTTGTTAAAGGTTTAAAAGTATAAGAAACAGTCATTGTTTTACATCTACAACCCAGAATGAAAATTTATTTTCATAGAAAAAACTAAGGCTTTCGCTATAGACTTGGCGACAAGCCAAGTTTTTCTAATAAAGCCCAATATCTGTAATCAAAGAGGTCGTATGATGCCCGAAAGGGGAAAAAAAGCATGATATCGGTAATCAAAAAGGCCGTATGATGCCCGAAAAGTGAAAAAAAGCATGATATCTGTAATCAAAGAGTCCGTATGATGCCCGAAGAGGGAAAAAAGCATGATATCGGTAATCAAAGAGGTCGTATGATGCCCGAAAAGAGAAAAAAAGCCCGATATCGGTAATCAAAAAGGCCGTATGATGCCCGAAAGGGGAAAAAAAGCATGATATCGGTAATCAAAGAGTCCGTATGATGCCCGAAAAGTGAAAAAAAGCATGATATCGGTAATCAAAAAGGTCGTATGATGCCCGAAAGGTGATAAAAAGCCCGATATCGGTAATCAAAGAGGTCGTATGATGCCCGAAAGGTGATAAAAAGCCCGATATCGGTAATCAAAGAGGTCGTATGATGCCCGAAAAGGGATAAAAAGCACAATATCGGTAATCAAAGAGGTCGTATGATGCCTGAAAAGGGATAAAATGCACAATATCGGTAATCAAAGAGGCCGTATGATGCCCGAAAATGAAAAAAAGCCCGATATCGGTAATCAAAGAGGTCGTATGATGCCCGAAAGGTGAAAAAAAGCCCGATATCGGTAATCAAAGAGGTCGTATGATGCCCGAAAAGTGAAAAAAAGCCCGATATCGGTAATCAAAGAGGGGTATGATGCCCGAAAGGTGAAAAAAAGCATGATATCGGTAATCAAAGAGGTCGTATGATGCCCGAAAAGGGATAAAAAGCACAATATCGGTAATCAAAGAGGCCGTATGATGCCCGAAAAGTGAAAAAAAGCCCGATATCGGTAATCAAAGAGGCCGTATGATGCCTGAAAAGGGATAAAATGCACAATATCTGGGACGGAGTACTAGCAGATGATATGTTAAATGATGAAGCGAATAAATTCGCTATGTATTATTTTGATTTTGAAAATGGATTATATTTGTAGGATTATGAAGAATCCTAACTCAGAAACTTTATATCATGTAGAAGACAATTGGGGAAACTATTTGAAAATAAAAGTAGTTCACTTACCTCGGAGAAAACTTCAAAAGGTTAGCATTTTAGCAAATAGTTTGACAAGTGTTTTTAATTACATTTAGCAATTGGATTGGTAATTAAATTGACACACAAAAACGCTTGGATAAAGACTTTTCCAAGCGTTTCTTATTTTTACAATATTAAAGTTCTTTAAAATAAGGTGAAATTTAGCCTGCTATTCCCTTTGCTAACAATAGTAAATATACAACTACTAAGACCGCACCATTAGATAAAACGCCAATTACCCCATATAACCATCTCTTAGAAATTACAGCAAAAATTATTCCGAGTAGTGAAAGGGAACCTAAAACTGTAATCGCTAATGTCACATTTGCATTTGGACCGCTGATAATAAAAAACATAAGTATGCTAACCAATACCATTGCAATTGATAAAACACCAAACTTATTCATATCTGTGTCTTCCTCCTATCCCTTATTTGAAGGTCTTTTATAATAATTTTACCACATATTACTAATCATCCAAATCCATTCTAAAAGTGAATCATTCGAATCACATTTAAAATGATTTTAGCAATTTCATATGGTCCATCAACATACTGACTTCGACTTTTGATTTTCCTGAGTTCTTCTCTATACCGATTTAACTAATTTGTTAACTAAGCTAAAGATCAAGTGAACTAGAAATGAGAAAATAAATAACAAACGCACAGTTTTCTGTGCGTTTTTAGATGCTAATTGTCATGTTAATATGAGTAGATTTATAACGAAGTCGTTAGCAAACTACAATTTTATTATAAAATTTTCACATAAAACGTCCGAGTTCGCGGACCATCAAATTCACAAAAGTAAATTCCTTGCCATGTCCCGAGAAGTAAACGTCTATCAGCAATGATTACATATTGCGACAATCCAACTGTACTTGCTTTCAGATGAGCAGCAGTGTTTCCTTCAAAGTGTCGATCTAGTTGATGATGCCAAGGATATAGTTCATCGAAACGGCGAATCATGTCACGTTGCACATCGGGATCAGCATTTTCATTAATCGTAATCCCGGCGGTTGTATGCGGACAATAAACTACCACCGCTCCATCGCGTATGTTCATTTCTGTAATATAATCTTGAATTTGTTGGGTGACATCGATCATTTGATCACGGTTATTTGTTTTCAAAGTAAATTTTTTTAACATTTTCTTTATCCTTTCTGTAAAAAAAATAAATCTCTTGCTATGATTATATTAATATAAGCTTTAGAAAATTGGTGATTTATTGATGGATACGATAACCCATACTTTATTTGGTCTTACATTATATGGTGCAGTAAATAAGCAGGATTTTTCAAAGAAAGAAAAGCGGGCCTTGCTTTTTACGACGATTGTCGGAAGTCAAATCCCAGATATTGACGCTATATCAAAACTTTGGGACACGGAAGGTCAATATCAGATGTGGCATCGAGGCATTACTCATTCCGTATTTATGATTCCAATCTGGGCTATTCTTATTGCAATTTTATGTTATTTGTTTTGGAAGGTAAAGGACAGACGCATTTTTTTGCTGGGTGCATTAGCCGTGTTTATTCATAATACTAGCGACTTATTTAATGCCTGGGGAACTGGTTATTTTGAACCTTTTTCACAAGCTAGGATCACCTTTGGTACGGTACCAATTATCGATTTCGTTATTTGGGCAATCATCTTAATAGGTTTTATTTTTGCCAAAAAAATGAAGTTGCCATCGTATAAAATCTATCGTTTTGTATGGTTAGCAATCATTTTTCATATTTCCTTGCAAACAGCTCAAGGCTACATTATTTATCAGCAAAATAGTGATCAATATGAACAACAAGCACTCTCAGCTAGTTTTGTACCTTGGAATTACACGTTAATTGGGAAAAATCAAGAAACGGTTGAAATAATACATGCCAACATTTGGTCAGAACCAACCGTTGAAGTAGTCTTAATAAGTCACGAAGATGCTGATTTAGATCATTTATTTGCACAAAACAATAAAGCAAAAACTCTTTATGACTGGTCCCCATTTGTCGTAATTGTCGACGATAATGATATTTTAGGCATTTATGACCCCCGTTTTTATCGTAATGGTCAATCGTTTTTATTTGAGTATATAGAAAAAACAAAATAATTAAGAAAAGTGAGAGAATAAACGAAGGTGAATTTATCCATTTATATTGAATGTTGAGTACATTTAATGTTATATGAAGTTGACGAAGAAATTGAACGTGGCGATTATGTAACACTAGACCAATTAAAAGATGAACTTAAGGAAACAGAAATTAATTTTTGAAAGCAAAACACTTAAAAGCTACCGACAGCCTATTCCTAGTAGCTTTTAAGTGTTTTTTTGATTTATCTCAAGTGATTATATCACTCTGTTCGGGTGGTAATCGCCACTGTTCCATCGCCATAGTTCTCAGTAATTCCGACAAGGCGGTTCTTGTCATTATTGATTTCTAATACCAGTGTTACAGGTGTGAGATTAGGAGCGGTGTTATTATTTTAGATTTTCATGAGAACATATGTTCATTTTTGTGATTATTTGCTATAATATATCTGTAAGTTTCTATTATTAGTTTATTGTTTAAAATTTTAATATTTTTTTCTTTTCTACTTTTAACCTGAAAGGTGATGGAAATGAATATTTATGAATTAATGGATTTAAAAATTGATTATGCTTTTAAACAGTTATTTGGAAATACTAAAAATAAGAGAATTACGATTGAATTTTTAAATGCAATACTTAGAAGGGTTAATAGTGAAAAAATTTCTGATGTTACATTTGAGAATACTGAAATAAGTAAGGAATTTGCAGATGATAAAAAATCAAGATTAGATGTATTAGCAAGAACAGCTAGCGATGAATTAATCAATATAGAGATTCAGTTTAATAATAAATACAATATGGTAAAAAGAAGCTTGTATTATTGGGGAAGAGTGTTCTGTGGGCAACTTCATAATAGTGAAGGTTACACAAAACTTAGACCTGTCATAATGATAAACATTGTTAATTTTCATCTGTTTCGAAAGGAAACAAAGCGTTTTCATACAAGATTTCATTTGTATGAAGATAAAAATCACTTCAAATTAACAGACGATATGGAATTTCATTTTGTAGAAATCCCTAAATTATTGGTACAATGGAAACAAGAAAAATTAAATCCACGAGATGACTTATTAGCTAGATGGTTGTTGTTAATAGGTACGGTAGATAAGAAAGAAAATAAAGCTTATCAAGAAATATTAACTGAATTGGAGGCGATTGCAGTGAGGGATGAAGTATTGCGAGATGCATTGTATAGTTGGGAACAACTAAGTACTGACAAGCAGAAACGATACGAATACGAATCGCGCTTAAAAGAATATCTGGATGAAATTTCATTTATTGAAGAGCAAGAGTACCGATTTAAAAAAGGAATGGAAGAAGCTAAGAAAGAAGGACTAGAGATAGGAATAGAAGAAGGATTACAAAAAGGTATAAAAGAAGGGTTACGGCAAGGAATGCAACAGGGAATGCAACAAGGTGAAAAAAAAGCAAAATTAAATCTTGCTAAAGGAATGCTTGCAGAGGGCTTGACAATGGAAACGGTTCTCAAAATTACAGGATTAACACTTTTAGAAGTTGAACAATTCATGAAAGAGCAAGAGTAAAGATTTTGCATATTATATTTAAATGAAATTTTTAATTAACAAAGGATCAGTTGAATCTGGTGCTCTTTGTTATTTTATACTATCAGAAAGAAATTTATGGATATTAGTATAAGATAAACTAGGCTTTCGCATTAAAGACTGTGGGAAAGCCTAGTTTTCTTTATAATTAAGTGGCAAATAAGAATGCATCGAAATGTTCTAATACAGGTTTTGTTTACCATAAAAATTCTAACGAGGTATATTATTTTTATTTTGATAAAACGGAGCTATATTATCAATTCGATTCGTCCAAATACCGCCAGAATAATTTGAAGGGACTCGCTTTAAATCTTCAACGGTATCAAAACCTTCTGACCAACTACCATTACCAGCTACTAAAATGACTCTTGTGTCCGCACCATTCATCCGCTTAACAAACTTTGCAGAGCTTCCCCACATCCAAGGGAGATAAGTTTCCGGAATATGTAATTGTGTGTTTTCGCAGGAGGAAGGTACGTATCCTGTCCAGCCTATTGCCAAATAAGGAAGTAAACATTGTTTCATTGTTTCCTTGGACATTACCCGTATGTCGGGAAGAGCTTCTTTTAATGTTGCAATCGGTTCGTCTCCACCATAAACGGTGAGATTCTTTAATCGACTTTCAGAATAGTTTGCGAGATATTCTCCAAGCTGTTCGCCTTCATCTGGATCATTACTTTTAATATGGATTAAAAAGTTTTGCTCTGGAAAATGCTCAAGCACTTCAGCAAGTGTTGGCATTAAGCCTATTCCTTTGCCACGAAAAGGATATGTCTTTCCTTTATCTGCAGTATAACCATAACCAACATCTAATTGTTTTAATTCTTCCATTGTATATTCTCGAGTAACTCCTTTTCCATTCGTACGACAGTCAAGCGTCCAATCATGAAAAACGGCAAATTGCCCATCTTTCGTAGGATGGATATCAAATTCAACAAGATCAGCCCCAGCTGCAAAGGCTGCTTCCATTGATGGAATTGTATTCTCTATGTAGGGATGTTCTGGTTCATAAATCCTCATCGCCGTACAAGCATCAGCAGTAATTCCTTCTATAGGGAAAGTTTGTCCTAAGCCGCGATGGGCTAACAAAAATGGATCTTCAGCTGTAGTTTTTGTAAACAAAGAAGTGTTATTTACATACATAAATCCAACCAATAATAAAAAGAATAGCAAAAATCTTTTCCCAATTCTTTTGATTTTTTTCATAAATTCCTCCAAATATTCATTAATCTTCAATGGTAGTTTAGCACACAAACTAGTTTTGACCAATATTTATTAAATACTTGTATAGCGAATTCAAAAACTCCTTGACCATGATCCTATAGAAGATTTGCCATAAAGTATGATTTCAGCAGATTAAAGTAACAATATATTGAGAAAATTTTTATTAATGAAGGTCAGGTGAAGTAAGCAGTGGAAGATCGTGAACTCGAAAAGCAGCAATATCATTTAGGTGAAATCGTCTATGTTATTTATCGAAATCCTCATATTCAAGATGTTACCCAAATCCAAGAAGCAGTTGTCGTCGCCCATCCAGATTTACCAGAAGAGTTGTGTTTATTCTTACACGAAACGTATTACCCAATTGATGAGCAAATCGCTATTTACAAGACAGCCACAGAAGCCGAAACAGCTTACAACTATTATTTTGAGATGAATGACGCAGGTGGGTTACATGCTTAAACCCTTCATCCCGCAATTAGTTTATGTTGAACCAGCTGCCTTAAAGTATCCGCTTGGCAATCAATTAGTGAAAAAATTTAAACAAATGGGTATTGAAATTAGGGAAACAACTTCTCACAATCAAGTCCGTAATTTACCAGGAGAAAATGATTTACAAAAGTACCGAATTGCTAAGTCAACGCTCGTCGTTGGGGTGAGAAAAACATTAAAGTTCGATACTTCTAAGCCGTCTGCAGAATACGCGATTCCTTTAGCAACTGGTTGTATGGGACACTGTCATTACTGTTATTTACAAACAACGATGGGCAGTAAACCATATATTCGTACTTATGTAAATATTGACGAAATTTTTGATGCAGCTGAACAATATATGAAAGAACGTGCCCCTGAAATCACCCGCTTTGAGGCTTCATGTACGTCTGATATCGTCGGGATTGATCATTTGACACATTCATTAAAAAGAGCAATTGAATTTTTTGGCCAGTCGGAGTTTGGACTTTTGCGATTTGTAACGAAGTTTGCTCATGTCGATCACTTATTAGATGCTAAGCACAATCAGAAAACACGTTTTCGGTTTAGTATTAATGCCGACTATGTCATAAAGAACTTTGAACCTGGTACGTCTTCACTGAATGATCGACTCAAAGCAGCTAGCAAAGTGGCTGAAGCCAACTATCCGTTAGGTTTTATTGTTGCTCCGATTTATTTACATGAAGGTTGGAAAGAAGGTTATAAACAGATGTTTGAAAATTTAGAGCAACAAATACCACAATCTGCTCATAAGAACTTAACCTTCGAATTTATTCAACACCGTTTTACGAAACCAGCAAAAAAAGTCATTCAAAAAAACTATCCAATGACAAAGTTAGAACTCGAAGAAACGAAACGTAAATGGGCGTGGGGCCGTTACGGTATTGGAAAGTTCGTCTATCCAACCGATGAACAAGACGATATAAAAA
The DNA here is from genome assembly GCA_036676095.1 of Anaerobacillus sp. Lineage (GTDB taxonomy): Bacteria > Bacillota > Bacilli > Bacillales > Anaerobacillaceae > Anaerobacillus. The sequence continues at coordinate 42,609 of JAKFDP010000082.1, forward strand.
ATACGCTAAATGATTATCTTAAAACGTATTTTCCAGCTGCTAAGTTTGAATATTTTGTGTAACGGTATTTTGAACGGACCGTAGATCCGCTATTTTGCAAAAAAATGTATTTTTTAAGATTAAACGGACACAGGTTCCGTTATTAAGCCCCAAAAAGGTAAATTTGGTCTAAATTACAGTAAATAACGGATCTGGTGTCCGCAAACACAATGAAAATAGAGTATTTTGAGCAAATAACGGAATGAGTGTCCGATCCCCCTTTTAGTTAGTTCTTTGAATTTTTCATGAACGTACTGATGTAAAAAGGAACTCCCTTCAATCCCATACAAAAATTTCCGCGCACCAGGCTAAGGATGTATTTTTGTTGATATAAAGCTAGAGTATAGTTCTGTTCCCGCTAATTCCGTTCAGCTAAATCTTGTATTTATCTCCAATTAAATTTAAGATGATAGATAGTATTCAAGAAAAAAGGAGTTTACATAAAATGGAGATTAATCGTAATGAGCCATGTCCGTGTGGCAGTGGGAAAAAATACAAGAAGTGTTGTTTACAGAAACAAAATGTTGTTCAACTGAATGAAGTAAAGGAGGAAAGGTTTTTCCAGCAAAAACATCGGTTAGTAAATATGCTCGATGTCTTTATTCAACAAAAGTTGATTTATAATGAGGTCACAGAGATCGAAAATCACTTCAATCAACGAAGTGAGCGAAAAATTGAGAAACAGTATAGGCGCCCTTATGTAAGTTTTTACATCTACTTTTTCCATAAATTTAAAAATGGCTTACGTGGTGTAGAGTGGTTTTACCAAGAAAATCATTCTAAATTAACAGCAGCTGAAAAATCAATGCTTGAAACATGGATAAAGCTACAACTTAAACTAGTTCAAGCAATTGAAGTTAAAGATAATGTCGTTATTTTTGAAGATCTATTAACGAAAGACCACTATCCAGTTAGACATAATAAAGAAATTATTTCAGAATCACTTCCGGGGTATGGTACGTTAGGATTGTTAGAGCAGTTTGAGCAAACATATTATTTTAATGGCGCTAGAGTATTAGTTGGATCACAACAGCTTAACAATGTTGTCAAAAAAATTGCTGAAATAGAACAGCAAACTAAGTTAAGTAAAAAAGAAGTACTAGCAAACTACTTTCCTGAATTATTGGCTGTATCGCTCACTAAGCAAATACACAGCTCACCTAGCGTAAACAGTGAAGATATTCCTTTATTAGAACAGTTAGGCTTTACACTTGAAACAGCCAATAAATTTTACACTGCTGACATTCTCGAATTTTATAAAGAAAAAACGCTTGGAAAAAGCGATTCGACCGTTCGAAAATATAGAACAACACTTTATGATTTACGAGAATTATTAGAGCGTGCAACTTCTACTAGCTGGGATCAATGTGATTACTCCCTTTGGAAAAATTTAATTTCTTCAAATTATACAGATTTATTTGAAACGATGAGTAAAACGCAAATGAAAGATTTTACAAGTGTTTTTCAAGCCTTTATGAAAAAGCTTGACGAGCAATATGAAACAAAATTAGCTAAGGATGTTGTGGCACTCATTAAACAATTAGAACCTGCTACAATTTGTTAGTTAAGAAGATTGGAAATGTATTTGAAAAAAATTGGAGGATCATCTATGCATGGCTCATGCCCATTTTGCAATCCTGAAAAAATCGTCCTGTCACACCCACTTGCTTATGCTATTTTCGATCTTTTTCCGGTTAATAAAGGACATTTGTTGATCATTCCAAAACGTCATATTCGTGATTTCTTCGAGACAACGTTAGAAGAACGAGCGGCTATTAATCAATTATTAGAAGCAGGAAAAGAGTTATTAGACAACAAATATCAACCAGCTGGCTATAACATCGGCATTAATTGTGGCGAAACTGCTGGACAAACAATTTTTCATGTTCACGTTCACTTAATTCCACGTTACAAAGGTGATATGGACAACCCAAGCGGCGGCGTCCGTGGAGTTATTCCAGAAAAACGATTGTATTAAGACGAAGTGAAGGAAATACTTATGTCAAAAGAGGAGCATAGGAAATCCATCTCGCTTATAAGTTGGAGCACAGAGAGGAATGATCCTATGCTCATTCGTATTATAGAAGTGACCATTTGGAGGAAACTATTCGATAAGGTCATTTGTTTAAAGATAAGAAAGTATAACGTTTTTGAACTATGAATGCTGCCTAGCTCCGAGCGCCAGCGACTCGAGGTCAAATAACCTGTCAGATAAAAAGTGAAAAAGCGCCACTGTGCTCCTGCGCCGCTTCGCTTGCTCGTCGCAAAGCTGCAAAGAAGCCGTGGCAAGAAGTTAGCTTTACTGCCAGAACATTTGCTTGTCGTCGCTAGGCGGGCGCTCTACGCTTTTCTTGTCAACAGATGATATTATTGAAGCAATAGAACGTGGTGAAATTTAATAATGACCGAATGCTAAAATATTTTTTCCCACCCAATCACTCCGCCTAATTTGATGCATAAAATAAATCATCAAACGGAGGAGCGAGATAAAATGGGGAAAAAGAAAAAACTTATTTCAGTGACAAATAATGAAAAATACGTCTATACTATGAAGATGGTCACATCAAATACTTGTGTAAACTGTAAGAAAAAATGTCCACGTGGATTAGCTTATTTAGACAAAATGAGTAAACCTGGTGCAATTGGTAAAGGAATTCCCTGTATCTTAACAAAAGGAAAAGCATTTCTATAGAAAACTTGGCTAAAGCCAAGTTTTCTTTACATTTATTTGAAAAAAATAATGACAATTACTTCTCTGCTGTTATATAATGAAAATATAATAAAGCGAATTGTTGTATAACAAATATTGCTCGGTATAACTTAAAAAAAGGCTGAAAGGGGTAATTGTTAATGAACAAAACGGAATCAATCGCGCGAAGAATCCTAGGTTGGAAATTAAACAGATGGGATAGATGGTATGATTATGAAGAGAGTAAATTTGTTTATACGCATGACTTTCAACCTGAACGATACCTTGATCATGCAATGCTAATTGTTGCTCAATTAGAAAAGTTTGGCTTTAAATATTCGACAAATGGAGATTCCGAGGTTTGCTTTAATGACATTCGAGCAACTGGCGAGACATTAGCGCAAGCAATCACGAATGCAGCCTATTCAATTATCGAGACTTGTTCAATTGAGCGGTATAAACTATGGGGCTAATTAGCCAAAAATTAATGGTATAATGGTAGGTAGATAAATAGAAACGTAAGGATAGTTAAACCGTTTCTAACTTTTCAATTCACATAAGCTACGTATTTCAGCGCTTGACCCTTGAGCCGTTTATACATTAACGGATCGAGGGTCAGGTGCTTTTGTACCTTAGGAAAGCATAGGAGATTCTAGTGCCCCCAATTCGCTTACTAAAAATCTCTTTAGCGGAAGCCAAGTTTTTCTAATAAAATATTTTATTTTACCACCATTTTAAAATGATTTAAAATACAGTTAGGGAGGGGTTTAAGGATGACAAATCCACATCAAGAAGAAACTTTTACAGAACTTTACAAGCTAATAAAACAATCAAACTATACAGTTGTATTAACGGGTGCTGGTATGTCGACAGAATGTGGACTTCCTGATTTCCGTTCTCCTTCAGGTTGGTGGAAAAACATTGATCCTTTAACTGTAGCAACTGTTGAAGCACTTGAAACAAATTACGATTTATTCCATGAATTTTATTGTGCAAGAATAAAGGCATTAGAAAATTGTCATCCACATGAAGGCCACTATATTTTAACAAAATGGCAGCAAAACGGTCATATTCAACGAGTGGTGACGCAAAATGTTGATGGGTTACATACTCAAGCCCAAACGACACATGTAGCTGAATTACACGGTTCGATTTTAATTTATAGTTGCCACGATTGTGGAAATGAAGCTAGTAAACATCAATTTCTCTCAAAAGAAAATTGTAGCCTTTGTAATGGTAAACTTCGGCCAAACGTGGTTCTTTTCGGTGAAAATCTCCCACAATTGGCTTGGAACAATGCACTCCATCATATTCAACTAGCTGAACTTGTCATCGTCATCGGTTCTAGTTTGCAAGTCTACCCAGTAAGTCAATTACCAAAAATGACAAATGGCAAAACGATATATATTAATATGGAAATGAATGAAAAACAATCTTTTTTTGATTTAGTCATTGAAGGAAGTGCTAGAGACACCTTAATTGAAGTCGATCGCTTGCTGAAATAAGGATAGGTTTCTCATCTTATAGCATAATGATCGTTATAAAGTAACTATCTATGATCATGATTAATGGTTAGGATAGTTGCTTTTTTTTGTTTAACCGTTGTTTTTTCATGTATAATAAACGGATAACTTTTTAATAAGGAATGGTATTGCTTGACAGAAAATAAACAAAAAGCAAAGAACTATATTTATACGTTTTCTCGGCATGAGGATGAAAATTCCCTATGTTGCTTGGAAATGCGATCATTGTTTGGCTTTGATACTGAGACAACGATTTTAGAAAGTACCCGCCAAATCGATCCAAGTCGAAGCCCGTTTATCAAAGAACGAATCGATGTGATTTACGAAGGAGAGAACTTGGATGATATTGTTCATCAAGTCGTTGACTTACAATTAGAAGCAACGTTCAAAGTTGTGTTTATTAACTTGGATAAACGTGAAAAAGTGGCTTTTGAGAAGAGGCGAGCATGGGAACGTCAAGTTGGCTTACATATTCAAGGCAAAGTCAATCTTCAAAATCCAGAGCTACTGTTTGCGATCATCAATGTAAATGGACGTTGGCTATTCGGGCAATATTTTGCAAGTGAAGCTGTATGGTATAAACACCAAAGCAAACCACAAAATTATTCGACTGCCTTGAGCACTCGTGTCGCCAGAGCGGTTGTGAATATTGCCGTACCAAATCCAGCGGGGATTAAAGCGATAGATCCTTGCTGCGGCATCGGAACAGTTTTGATCGAAGCATTATCGATGGGAATTGATATCGACGGTAGTGATCTAAATCCACTAGCATTACGAGGAACACGCGAAAATCTTGCCTATTTCGGCTTTCAAACCGAAGTTACATTACGAGATATACGCAATGTGACTGGGAATTATCAGGTAGCAATCATCGATATGCCATACAATCTTTGTTCAGTACTAGATCCAAAAGAACAGTTGGAAATGCTGCAAAGCGCCCGCAGCTTTGCAAAGAAAGTAGTCATCGTAACAATTGAAACGATTGACTCAATCATTGAAATGGCTGGATTTTCAATCGTCGACCGTTGCGTTGCCAAAAAAGGTTCCTTTACGAGGCAGATTATTGTTGGTGAGTGAAGAAGGTTGCCTTAGCTACTAGAATGAAAATGTTCTCGGGCTTATAAATTAACTTACTCATTTTACATAACCGTTCTTTTAGCCAATGTTGTTGATTTGACCGAACATTTACTGTGTTCGGTTTTTTTAATATTTTGCTGATTATTAACATGATCAATCCAAATAAAACCAAATTTTGCAGGATTCCTCTAAAATTTGTCGAATGTCTTAATAGTTATCTAGGTGCCATTCTAGAAAAAGGGAATTTACTAAATAAGGAGCTATTTACATGCCTACATACAATAAATTAGTTAGAGATAAAATTCCTGAAATTATTGAAAAATCAGGAAAAAAATTTAGGACGAGCATCCTTAATAAAGCAGAATTTGAAATGGAATTAAAATCGAAATTAAAAGAAGAACTAACAGAATATTTAGAGGCTAAAACTAGTCAAGATGCTATTGAAGAATTGGCTGACATGCTGGAAGTAATGAAATCTTTAGCGGAAATACATAATGCTTCATTAAATGATATTGAAAAAGTAAGGAAGCAAAAGGAAGAAAATAGAGGAGGCTTTCAGGAACAAATTTTCCTGATTGATGTTGAAGATGAGTAATGTAAAATTGATAACTGAATTTTTAATTACTGATCTAATTGAACATATAAAAAAATCTTCAACCATTTATATTATGACTTCATTTGTTATGAAATCAGGAGTTGCGCTAATTCAACCGTATTTAAAGGAAGTCATTGAGCGAGATGTCGAAGTGAAGATTTTAGCTGGTGACTATTTATACGTAACTCAACCAAAAGCATTAAAACAGCTTATATCAATAGATGAAAGAATCGATGTCCGGTTATGGATGAGTAAAGGAACATCGTTCCATCCGAAAGCATACATATTTCAACATGTTGATGGCGAAGGAACATTTATTGTTGGTTCATCCAATCTTTCATCATCTGCTTTAACTAAGGGAATTGAATGGAATTTAGCAATGAATTCGAAAGTCGCCCCGGATACTTACGCCTATGGGATGGATGAGTTTTTAAAGCTATTTCACCATGAACAAACCATTTCTGTGAACAAGGCATCGATTGAATTATATGAAAAAGAGTATGAACAAGCTCATCAACAAATAGCAGAACTTTATCATAACTGGACATCTGAAGAGGAACAGCAGATCATGTTTGTTCCTCCGCAAGAAGAAAAGGCTGAAGTTGTTATTGAGACTACAACTAAATATGAAGTGATAACACCTAGACAAGCCCAGGCAGAAGCTTTAGAGTCGTTACAAACCACTTTAGAAGAAGAATATGATAAAGCTATGGTTGTAATGGCGACTGGATTAGGAAAAACATATTTAGCTGCCTTTTTTGCCCGCCAATTTAAAAGAGTCTTATTCATTGCACACCGTGAGGAAATATTATATCAGGCAAAAGCCTCGTTTGAAAAAATATTACGGGATAGAGGCTTTGGTATTTATTCTGGAAAAGAAAAAGTAGCTGATACGGACTGTGTATTTGCATCTATTTTTACGTTAGGAAATAAACAGCATCTTGAAAAATTTGAACAACATTCGTTTGATCTTATAGTTGTCGATGAATTTCACCATGCAGCAGCATCTACATATCAGAAGGCAATTAATTATTTCAAACCGAAGTTTTTGCTTGGTATAACTGCAACACCAGATCGGATGGATGGAAAAGATATTTTTGCTATTTGTGATGGGAATGTTGCTTATCAACTCCATTTCCTAGAGGCAATTCAGCGAGGATGGCTCGCACCGTTTCAATATTATGGTGTTTATGATGATACAAATTATGCAGAAATTACATGGCTTGGGACCCGATATGCCGAAGAAGAATTATTACAGGCACAACTAAGAACGGAAATGTCAGAGAAAATCTTTGACACATGGATGAAGTATAAACAAACACGAACGATTGGCTTTTGCTCTTCAATACGACAAGCAGTATTTCTAGAAAACTATTTCAAAAGTAAAGGGATAAAAGCTGTTAGTCTACATTCTAAGACAGTAAATATTTCTAGAAAAGATGCAATTAACCTATTAGATCAAGGTGAATTAGAGATCATTTTTACGGTTGATTTGTTTAACGAAGGGGTAGATATACCTGCCGTTGATACATTATTGTTCGTTCGCCCTACTGAATCATTAACCGTATTTACCCAACAAGTCGGGCGTGGATTACGCTTATTCGATGAAAAAAGCAAATGTGTCATCATTGACCTTATCGGTAACTACCGAAATGCAGATGTAAAGCTTCGACTTTTTGACACTAGAAGTGAGGGAGATAAAAAGAAAACTGCTACGCCATTCTTACCAGAGGTACCAGAAGTTTGTGTACTTGATTTTGATGTTCAAGTGATTGACCTGCTCAAGGAAATGTACACTAAACAACAGCCACGCAAACAAAAACTTCGCCTAGCATACGAACAGTTGAAAATGGAACTAGGCAGACGCCCAACTTACTTAGAAATGCACCGATTGGGAAATGTTAACGCGGCTGAATTTAAACAAGAATTTAAATCATACGCCGGTTTTCTAAATTGGGCAGAAGAGCTTACTGAACAGGAAATAGACATATTTGAACAATACGAAAACTGGTTAATAGAAGTTGAAGGAACGAGTATATCTAAAAGTTATAAAATGGTTGTTCTTGATTACATGTTAAGTCGTGGTGTCGAAGATTGGAGCAAACCAACAACACCTAAAGAAGCAGCGTTTTACTTCCATGATTATTTAACGAGCAAAGAATACCGGAGAAAAATCGACTTTTCAAGCGGTAATACGAAAAAGCTACTCGAGTTCGATCAGAAAGCAGTTGCTAAACTAATCTCAACAATGCC
>JAKFDP010000083.1:0-13805 GCA_036676095.1 Anaerobacillus sp.
TAACTCACAAACTTTAAAAGCTTTTGAAATGGTACTTAAATTTAAATCCAAATAATCAGCTAGTTCTCTCTGTGGTGGAAGTTTTGTTCCAGGTAATAAAACTCCGTTTAATATATCCTGTTCCAATTGCCCTGCGAGTGCTTTATATATAGGCTTTTCAGTTTTATCAATCGATGGCTTCCAGCTCATCGGATAGTTTTCAAAAGAATTAATCGGCATGGTACGCATCCTTTTTCACACAATTATATGATTGTGCCGTTTATAAAACAATTATAATTTTCTTTAAAATTATGCCTTTTAGTGAACATCCGAGTAGCGATTCTTTTTACTTAAAAACTAATTACCGAGCAGTTGGATGCCGTGCCAACCGCTTACTTCGCATTGGCCATATTCATTATCACCCACTGCAACCACTGTACCATCCGATTTAAGGCCGAGAGTATGAGCGCAACCTGCAGCAACCGCTACAATATCGCACCAGCCACTTACATTGCATTGGCCATATTCATTATCACCCACTGCAACCACTGTACCATCCAATTTAAGGCCGATGGTATGTTTACTACCCGCCGCTATCGCCACAATACCGCGCCAGTCGCTTACGTTGCATTGGCCTACCTTATTTTGACCCACAGCAACCGCAGTTCCATCCGATTTAAGACCAACAGTATGAAGATAACCCGCCGAAACCGCCACTATGCCGTGCCAGTCGCTTACATTACATTGGCGATACCTATTATTGCCCACAGCCGTCACCGTGCCGTCCAATTTAAGACCGATGGTATGCCAGTCACCCGTCGCGACCGCCACAATATCATGCCAGCCGCTTACATTGCATTCACCTTCATTATTTCGGCCAACAGCTACCACTGTACCATCCAATTTAAGACCAATGGTACGACGCCAACCCGCGGCAACCGCTACAATATCGCGCCAGCCGTTTACATCGCATTGGTCATGCTTATTCCAACCTACAGCCGCTACAGTGCCATCTGATTTAAGACCGATTGTATGAGCATTACCCGTGTTCGTCGCCATATGAACATTACTAGCCGCGACCGCCACAATATTGAGCCAACCGCTTACATTACATTGTCCATATTTATTATCACCCACAGCCGTCACCGTGCCGTCCGATTTAAGACCAACGGCATGACGACGCCCCGCCGCTATGGTATCTTTAGGCCACCTTTTCACCTTTAACGCCGCTTCTTTCGGTGAAATGAAATCCATCCTGTACCTCCTTGAAAACAAGACCTATTTTATTATTGTATCACTTTTACTTGTTATATTAACCTGACCCATCACTGAAACAGTACTATTCTAATTGAACAATAGCTTCCCGTTAACTTTATAATTACTTTCTTGCATCAGCACCAATAATTTCTTTGCTTGAATGGAACGATCTATATAATTTGAAAGGGCCTAATAAGCCAGCTTGTTCTGTATTGAATACAACTTAAAAAAAGATTAACCGAGACTAATCCTTGACAATCCTCTCAGCATCTGATATCTTATATAAATTTGATAAACGAAAAGCAGAATTAATAATCATTAAGTTATAAATGAGGAGGTATTTAAATGAAATTTAAAATATCTGAATTAGTTGAAGCAAAACGTCAAATAGATTCAACTTTACACAAACTAAGAGAAACAGTAAAAACTTTTGAAGCTAAAGAAAATCCTAATAGATATAAATCTCAAATTACCTTAGCAAAAAGACGTATAGAAGCATTCGAAATTTCAGTATCTCTTATTGAAAGGGAAATAAATGACCTTGATGAAAAAAGCTAATAACCAGCTTTTTCTTTGGATAAAACTATGATTATTTTAGAATTAAGTTTTACACCTGCTCCTAACCTCTTTCTAAAAACTTGTTACCTTTCATTAAGATGAAAACATAATTGTACAACACCCGATGAAAACCTGTTGGTTTCAACCAGTTTTAGATTTACCCTCTGCTTTATATCATTAAACAAGGATTTTCCTTCTCCCAATACAACAGGGTGAATAGATAATCTAAATTCATCAACAAGCCCTAAATTTAAAAATGTTGTAATAAGACTTGCACCGCCATAAAGCCAGATGTCTTTACCAGGCTTATTCTTTAATTTATTTACTTCTTCATAAATATTATCATTTATAAATATTACTTGATTATCAGTACCTTTTATCGTTCTGGAAAATACATATTTCTCTTTACTATGTACTAATTCCCAAATTTGTCTTTCTGTATCAGTTTCTGCTTTTTCTGGAGAATACTGTCCCCATAAATCATAGCTTTTTCTTCCATATAAAATAGTATCAATTTGATTCAAGAAATTAGTAAACCCCATTTCTGAGTCCATAATGCACCAGTCAACTTCCCCTTCTGGTCCTTCAATAAAACCATCTAAGGTAACTGCTAAATCTAAAAGTATTTTTCTTGATTTTTCTTTGTTAGACATTTCCCCCTCCAATCCGTACGTACGTACTAGCAGATGATAACTTTCAATTGCATATTAGTAATTTTTCCCGCCTAAAGTTCCTTTAATGCTCACCCGATACCCTAGATTCACTATTAAGTTATGTAACAAATTTGTTCTCGAAACTCTCATTCTTTTTATTATTGATTTCCATGAATAAAACTCTTTCCTAAACCACATATATCCTTCAAACAATTCTTCAGGGGTCATCTGCTTTGGTTGAAATGCGACTCTTGTTTTCCCATTATAAGCGCTCCAATCATCAGTAAGAAGGCGACCTTCTTTTTTATACTGTTCATAAACTGGGGTATTTGGTAATGGTGTCAAAATACTAACAGTAACACCATCGATACCTAAATAATTACATGCTACTAGTGTCTTTTTAAATACATCTTTGGTATCAGTATCAAATCCGAAGATAATTCCAGCCTGTATAGAAATCCCATGTTTATGTACCTTTTTAATGATGGTCTCATATTTTTCAACATTATTAATTCTTTTGTTAACGCTTTGAAGGCTCTCGTTTGAAAAAGACTCAATTCCAACAAAAAAATAAATACATCCAGCATCCTTAGCAAGCCTTAATAGCTCTGAATCTTTACATCTTTCAAGTGTCACTTGTGCCGCCCAGCGTTTATTTAACGCTTTTAGTTCTTTCATTAATGCTTTGGCATATTTTATATCCCCAAAGAAATTATCATCCCAAAAAACAAAATACTTACTTTTAATTTGCCTTATGTCCTCTATTACTTCATGTATTGGTCGGGTCCTAAACGAATCATGATAGATTTGTTTTAAATTACAATACGAGCAATGATAAGGGCAACCTCTTGAGGCAATAACGGCACCTTTTGTAAAATAACGATTATAGATTAAATCCCTTCTAGGGGTAGGTATTCCTACTAAAGAAGGTACTTCATTCATTTTGTATAATTTCTTTTTACAATCTCCTTGATAAAATTCAGTTAGAAATTGAGTCCATGAATGCTCTGCTTCACCAACTATTAAATAATCACAATGTTCCATTGCTTCATCTGGTAATAATGTTGCATGTGGACCACCGAAAACAACCTTTGCTCCTTTACTCCTAAATTCTGCTGACATACGATAACAATGTGAAGCGTTTGAAGTATTAACTGTTATTGCCACTAAGTCAAAATCCTGGTCCATTGGTATTTTTTGATTGTATTCATCAACTAAAGTAATAAAATACTTTTCCTCATCTACGAAAGCTGCCAAATACGGCATAGTTATTTGAATAAAATTATTAAACTGTTTTTTTCTAAATCGGTTAATCTCCTTATTTTCAGGAGTAATCATCAAAAGTTTCTTTTTCATTTCACACCAACTTCTAAAAACTAGTAATATTTATCGCCCATTAATCTAGAGTAGTTGCAGCACCTCACAATTTATTTTCACTTTGAATTTAACACATTATTTATTGCTTTACAATAAATTTTTATTTACTTTAATAATATTTTTATTACCAAACAAATGATTAATTTAGACAAAGATAAAAAGCATTCCTCATTACAAAGAAATGCTCTACAAAACTTAAACCTATTCAATTTATAAATTGTTCCAACTAACCCTGTCCGTTGGCCATCCATGAATGGAAATCCTACTTCGTATTGCTTGATCTCCTTTACTACAAATCAACTCAAGAACTGCAAACTCTTTTGGATTTAATTCTAAACACTTTATGTCTTCTTCAACACGCTTTCTAATTGATTAAAAAGCTCTTGATAATACAATAAATAGCTTTAGAGACAAATCATCTTCATATTGTTTATTTTCCTGAATATCCACAGCTATCATCCTTAATTGTCTCAAATTCGAGAAATTTATTCAATTTTTCTTTTCTATGTCAACTCATTTATACAAACAAAAAAATTTTCTTTCAACATTTTCCTTTTTATGTCATAATTCCACTTTCACGTTGTTTATCGGATTTTCACTCCACTAGATAATAGTTTTAAAAAGGAGTTAACATCTTTTGGAACGTGAAGAATTAGCGAAACGTAAAGCGTTATATTTAAAAATATTAGGTGCTCATTTACAAAGAAGAAGAAAAATGTTAGGAAAAAAACAAGCGGATATTGAAGAGATAGCAGAAGTTAATTATAAACATTATAGTAAAGTTGAAAAAGGAGAAGTTGACACAAAGATTTGGTATCTACATGAAATTGCCAAAGGTCTTGAAACCTCACTATCTACTATTATTGATGACGTTGAAGAAGAATACTATTCTATTTTCAAAGATGAAAAAACAGATGAAGAAAATTTATAGCTAAAATCCCCTTACTACAGCACACTATAAGCCCTCTCCTAATTATTTTTCTCACTATTACATATTCAAAAAATATCAAATTTAATAGTGAATTGTTCAAGGGGGATTCATGTCTACTTACTATCTACTTCTTTCATTTAGCATACAATAACATGTAAATACATATTAAAGGAGCTGTCTGAAAATGAACAAAGATGTGTTAACGAACTATGAAGTGAACAAAAACACACTAGCCTTACTCCCCACCTTTCAACCAGACTATAACACCATCGCCATAGAGCCTTGTGGCGAATACCAAATTCGCAAAACACCGTTGCAGCTAATCAAACATGCTTGTTTAGAAGGTGGATCGAGTTATGAAGGAAGACGAGAAGCAGTTGCCTATTTAATCGGAGCAAAAAATAAAGTTCCAATCCCTATCAACCCTCTTGAGCAAATCTACGCCTTCCCTACCCACTCACCAAAACAATTCGAATGCTCTTGGATCTTCCAGCATCACATCCGCTCACTCAAGCCACACTCATTTCCAAATCAGACAAAAGGGTCCATCATTACCTTCAAAAATAACTTTCAATTAACCTTACCTATTTCTTACTATACAATTGAAAAACAAATGCAGCGCACGTCATACTGCATGATCCGTTTTTCACAGCCCTTGTTTGATTTGGCAAAAACTGAACTTTCCTATTAGAAAACTTGGCAAAACCAAGCCTTTAGGCGCCGGTTGAGCCTTAGTTGCCCTTAAACGTAAAACTTAAAATTTTTCACTACGTCTAATTGACATCTTGGGTAAAAATTTCTTTGTTAACGTATTAGAAAACTTAATATAGTCAATTTCACAATTGTAAAAAATCCCCCATTCCCATTCCGCGAAAGGAGCCTTTCAATGAAACCTGGAGTCATTACACAATATGCCCACTTAAGCGAATTCAAAACGATCGAGCAATTTAATGAAACAATGAAACAAGCATTAGCAAAATACGGTCACAAATTGACGAAAGGAGAACGGCTTGCTTTTCAAATCCTTACCCGCTATTGTGTGAAAGAAATTGGCATTTGCAACGCTCGTATCTGTAAACTAGTCGAAGCTGCCCAAAAAGAAAAAGGCGGAATTTCCCGCTCCACCTTCGAACGTATGTTAAGAAAAATAAAGCAGCTTGGCATTTTGACGATCCACCATACTACAAGAAAAAAAGGCGGTTATTCCCATAGCGTCTACGTTTTTCACCGTATTGACGGAACGTCTAGCGAGAAATTGACAGAGCGGCAAACATCGAAAGAGCCAATAGCAGCAACGGTTCAACCTTCAAAAGAACACGGCAAAACTAATAAGTTTGAAATCAAACAAAAAGATAAAGATCTTCGTCGTATTAGCCTTGATTCACTAGACTATACATACGTACCAAGCTACGTTCCATTCGAATTCACCAAAACCGTTCGTCCTTTCTTTGACCGCGCCAAAGAAATATGCCAACTCTGGGATCGTGCCCTCATCGCCTACCGCTCAATGAAATTTGATGATCCAATTGAGTTCTTCACTCCAACAATCATCAAAGCCTTCAAAGAAACCGTCTACCAATACAAGCGGCAGAAAATCAAAACAGAATTCAATGCCTACTACTACGGGACCTTAACTGGATTATTGATAGTTGAAAAACGTAAAGTAGTCATTTAGCAGAAATTCTTGAACTGAATAATGAAATAAGCTACGAAGTGAACGAACTAGTCGATACTTACTTAAATGACTTTCATCCAAGAGCTTGGAATAGGGTTGAAGGTGCTTCGAAATGGATTACAGATAACCATTTTCTAATCCAAGCCCCTATACAAGATGATTCACTCGGTGGTCGAACTGCTCTTTCTTCATTAATTGTTTTTTTGAAAATAAACCCTTTGCAAACCACTAAATTAGACTAATATTAGTAGTCTGTTTTCAACTGTTTTTCGATGTCTTCAATTAATTCCCAATCAACTTCACCCTCAAGCTCGTTCGTTAAAATCTCGATAAGTATAAATGCCTGTTGGTCCATTCCTCCATCATATCCGAACTTAGGAAAATAATAATTTTTAAAATAAACAAACCAATAATACTGGCTGTAGAGGATCACTTCGTAGGTAAATGAAAAATTAGCAGCTATTTCTTGTTCAAACTGCTTCAAAAACAAATAATAGTTTAATACCTTTGATAATTCTTCATCCTCAACAGTGATAATATTTGATAAATCCAATTCGGAATTTAGTGTTTCAAACATCTTTTCAATTTCTTCTCTAGTAATAATGTTCATTGGAACCTCCTTTATTCAGGATAGTTTTTTACGGTATAGGTAAACCAACGCATCCGTTTGTTCAATATGCTACACCTATTAATGAGTACATTATAAGAGTAAAAGCAATAGTTACCAAAATCGTGTTTTTTGCAGTATTTTCATCACCTTTTTTAATTTTTTTTGCTAAACTTACACAATTTAAAATAAAGGTTATACAAAGGAATGGCATTAAATTTAAAGCTACCCATTGTAATATTCTCATATTTGTTTCAATCAATCTATTTCCTCTCCTTTTAACATAATTGCTTATTTGTAAATTTAACCATATCAAAGAATAATAACACTTTCTTCGACTAAACTGACCTTTAGCACAATAAGCAATGCGATGCCTTATTCAAGTATCACTCTTATTACTTAAATAATAAACAAAGGATAATTATCCTTTTATCCCATCCAAAAATATATCAGAAATGTTAGGATTGTTCTTCTTCAACTTTTACGAAAAGAGCCTTTTGTAAAGATTCAGTAAAAGCTACCAACGGTTTTTTATGGGCATAGCTAAGTAATGGTGAACTATTTTCTCGGTAAATTTGTTCACAACCTACCGCTATTAAAATCCACTTTGCAACTTCAATAGAGATTGCGGCAGCGAAGAAACGAAAGGCTAACACAAAACGGTCGCTAATTGCGATCTTTTGAGTCAGCCTCTATAAATGTTATTTTGAGGTAATGTGTACGGTTAATGTTGATTTTTCCCAACGTACTTTGTAACCGAATGCCTCACTAATAAATCGTAGATTGACATAAATTATTCCGTAATCATCAGCCCACGGTGCTTGAATAAGTGTATATTTTTCTCCATTCAATAAAGCTTCCATTGAATTTAACGTCAATTGAATCTCAGTATCATCCTTATAAGCTTTTATAATTTTTGTTTTTTCATCATATGATGCTGTAGCTCCTAATTGTTCAAAAAGCTGTTGGAAAGTCACCATTGTATTACCATTAGCTTCATAAGCTGTAGGATTAAAATCTATATTTTTACCATTCAATATAACATTAATTTCTGTAGCAGCACTCGCTACGGGATTAAATAATATGGTGAAAAAAAGCAGCATAGTAAGAATTGCAAAAGTGTATTTTCTCATCGTAAAACCCTCCATTTACTTTAAAAATTAAAATCTATAAGCTTACTTTAATGCCAATCTAAAGAATTATTGTTACCAAAACTTTCTTTATCCCTAAAAAAGCACCTATGAATTCTGGTGACAATTCAGGAGACTATACTATTGTGTTAGAAATAGTTCTATTCTCAGAGTGAACAATATCCTTTTCATGTCATAACATTAATAAGACATAGAATTGTCGCTGTTCCAGTAAAGTACCCTTTAGTGCAATAACCGATTTACGCTTTACTATTTATAATGAGATTAGCTTCTTCCCTATTCGTTCTTCCGACTTAATTTGCTTTTTTAACTCTTTAATTTCTTTTTTCATTTCGTTTATCGATCTTGAGTCATCTATACCCTTAGTAACTACTGTTTTAATAATTAAATAGAATACAAATAAATAAATTAGGCTTATAAGTATTAAAAGTTCGTATTCCATTTTAATCCCCCTTAAACTTTTGTATCACCATTTTACCATCTAATGTTATTCAAGTAGTCTGCTACGTTAGTGAAAAAGCACTATTCTAATTGAACAATAGCTACCCGTTAACTTTATAATTACTTTCTTGCATCAGCACCAATAATTTCTTTGCTTGAACGATCTATATATAATCCGATAGGACCTAATGAGAGATCTTGTTCTGTATTGAAAACAACTTTTACTACTTTTTGATTTTTTTCTAATTTAATATGTTGTGGTACATCATCAGGACTTACCTCTATTACTTCTGCTTTCTGCCAATCACCAATCACAGTGTCCTTTGTATTTTCGGATAAACTTTCCCAAGCCACTTGTCGGAATTCCATGTACTCTTTTTCATTGTTTTGTTGACAACCAAGTAAAAGAATTGATAAAACCACAAAAGACAAAATTAAGCTTATTATTTTCAAACCTATCACGCTCCTTATATGAATAAGACGACTTGTTTTAGCTCTTTGTTACAGAAATTATTATGTAATTTTTTCCACTGACCTGATCGTTAGCACAATAACAAAAAGGTTGTCGCAGCAACTTAGTTCTTTACTTGAATACTAGCTCTCTCGCTTTTTTGTATTCCTCTTTTGATTGAAAAAAGAAAAGGAACATACCTATAATCAAAAACAAAGGTTGTATATCAAAGTTATTTTCCATAACTAATTTCTTTATAAAAACAAAGCATCCATACAAAATCCAAAAGATTGTAAAATACATCGCAAACCACCAAAATCTCATGTACATTAACCTTTTTTTCAACTTTCTATCTCTCCCCCCACACGTTATTACGTTACGATTTATTTAACTCTTCTGCTTTAATAGTACAAGAAGCGACTGCTCTAATTGAACAATAGCCCCCGTTTGCTTGAATAGTGGAAATAACGGATAGAATAACAAGTTTCCTACATAAATCACCATAAGAAATCCAATTAAAATACCTAAACAAAGAAAAATAATGCTGTGTATTTTGTTTTTTATCCAACCAAAAGAATATCCAATAGCCAAAGTTAATGGTATAAAGGTTAAACCAACTGTCATTTGTCCTATCGAAAAACCTGCTATAAAGCTGAAAATATAAATTCCAATGGCAGAAATCCAGTAAAATTGATACTTACCTCTAATAGCAAAAAATATTGACACAATTGCTATTATCAATGCAGAGAATGCGATTAATGAAAAAATGATTATCTCCCCCTTTATCACAGTATTTTTACCATAATTTTCATATAATTATTAAACACTCCTGCCCGTTAGCCATCCATGAAGCAAGGCTTCATGGGAGTTTAAGTGAAACCCTTCACAATATCATGGATCTTCATAAAACAATAATACCAAAAAATAACGAATTGTTGTTCTTAGTTTTTATAAAAAATGGAAATAATTCCTTCAAACAAGTTAATCAAGAATCGTTATTTAAGAGCCATCTCCTATTGAGTAGCGGTCTGTTTAAGTCTTAGTCTTATTTCCGTTAGAGAAAAAATGATTTTGATGTTCTTAGGAACGTTTATGCTGTACTGCAGCTTGAGCTAGTCCCTCAATCCATTCTTGATTATGTTAGTTGTTCTTCTTCAAAAAAAGCAACCCCTTAGTACAATATTTAACAAAGAAAAAAGATGTGCTTTAGAGTAAAGGTTTGGTTCTTTAATATCACGCTTAGTTTTTTAGACATTTGATAGGATCAATTCTGATGGATTCCCAGTTTCCTTCAGAATCCTTTTTATATTGAGAAATTAATACATCTGTATCATTTGTTATTTGATAAAAGATAAACCGATAATCGGCTCCATCCGTACCAATATAATCAATGGTTTTGACGTAACCATCTTGTTTAGTAGGTAGCTGTTTTTTTATTAATTTGCACCATTCTCCATACATAATAGCAACGACTGCCTCCGCATCATGCTGCCAGAGATGATAGGGTGCACAAAGGAAGTCCTCTCCGTACAATTTCATCTGTTCAATTTTATACAGGTTTTGAACTTTTTTTAATTGGACATAACCGTAATAATAAGCAAAATAGGTGACACCCTTTGATGAACCTTCGATGCTTTCTAGTTCAATGAAATAAGGAACAATACCTTTTTCATCAGGAAGTTTGTTCATCTTAATTAAATTTAGATGTCCAATTCCAGCAAAAGATTGAAGATACTCATTATAGGAAACCCTTTTGTGATAGTCTTTAGTAAAAAAGTTATAAGCAATTGGATAGGGCAACTTTGCCAACCCCACAGTTCCGCAACCACCCAGCTGGTTTTGAGTGAGGTTTTCTGCCTCTCTTAAAATACTAAAGTAGTTTAAAACAGTTTCATCAGGAGTCCGAGTTAATGTTGCAGGGAGTTTAATTTCTTTGTAGTTTTTTTCATAATAGGGATCAAAAAATTGGCTGTTCTTGACAAGGATATTTTTAATAGGGAGGCGGGAAGGACGAAAGTATTTTTCGGCATCTCTGGTACTTATTAACGAAGTTTGGTTTCGTTCAACTGGTTGTCCAAATGTTTGCGGTTCGTATTGAGCACCCATAACGAGAGTCAATTTTTTTCTAGGATAATGATTGAACGTCTGATTTATCCATTTTGTAAAGTGTTTCAATTAGACTCCCCCTTCAAGAATATGCTGTTTTACCTTATTCACTTTTTTGCAGGATTATTAATATTTATGATATTTAAAAGTAGCCACTAAAGTAGAATCGGACTCATTTCTTACGACTATTAGTATAAGGTCAATTATTGTAGTTGTTAGATGATTATTGATTTTTATTCTTAGCTTAATAAGAAGAGCTGCCAAAATGACAGCTCCGAACTTTCGCTGACTTACCCCATTAGTTGAACAAGATTCAGTAAGTTACAGAATCTTGTTTCGACTATACATTAATATTATTTCGGGGACTTTGGCTATGCTTCGCTAAAAGTAACAGATTCTGCTTTATACATTTTTCCATCCTAATGATACTTAACTTTTAGGCTACCAATACTTGCCTCGGGAATAGATACAAATACAGTAGTATAACCATAAAGAACTCCATTTTCAGGCTTATAATCCTCTATTGAGCCTACTCCTGGACGGTCAACAAGTGTGTAGTAACCAAATTTTAAATAGTCCACTATGTATTTCTTTTTACCAATTTGAATAGCAATTTCATTGCCGTTTTGTTCCATCTTTACAAATCGTTTGACTGCATCATTGATTGATTCAACCGGCGCTTCTTCATATCTTCGATAAGGGTCATGTACTTGATTCAAAACATGAATTTCTTTTGTAGATACTCCAGAACCAGCACCAGAAATCAATGCGACTATAATCTCTCTTAGTCCATCGCTATTAATATCTTCATAAAATAAATTAGGGGCAAACTTGGAATTATACCAATTTGGAAAGTTATATAATAATTCACCACCTACACTGTCTACTCCACCGCCGACTTGAACAGTAAAGTTTTTAGTAGCCATACCCTCTGCCTTATCTGCAATTAGAAAAATGTTTTCATACCATACATCAGATATAATGTGCGATGTAACAACTCTCTGAACTGCATATGCTTTTCCTGTATGACAAACTAAAATCATTACTACTAAGCATAAAAAAATTTTTTCTAATTGTTTTCACTCCTTTTTATTTAAACTTCCCCAAAAGAAGTGAATAATAGGTATCTTGTACGGCATAACTATTAAATTCTTTAATAAACTAACCGATTAGTCGAAAAAGAAAAGGCTGCTTTTTCGCAGCCATATGTAAAGAAAAAGCACCTGATAAATGAATAAGAACAAAGTCAAACATGATTTAACGTTTGCTTAATTCAGGTCCCCAAGCCAGGGGCAAGCCCACTATAGTTTTTTTCCTCAACAAATTTTTAGCTGTTTCTTTCATAACACCTTTTCCGCTCAATACAACTTCCAGAGCGATTATCAAAATGAACATTCCATTTATAATGAAGGGAACAGTTATTCAACATTTTCTCTTGAATCACCTTGAACCAAGCACCTTGAAATACTCCTAAAAATTGGACATTCGGTTCATAGCGGTGATCACCGTTACATCCAGCAAGAGCTGTAATGCCTGCATAATTTAATGTTTTTACCAGCATTGCAATTTGCGGATCAAGGTCTAAGGCATTTACCTTGAATTGGAACTAAAAAGCCATATCTATGAAATGACTTTCAAAGGGTTTCATCTTGAACTAACACTCTTCGCTACTTTAATAAAGCTATTTCTTATTTTTTATTAATCGTATTATTCCAAAAATCATAACAATTAATGATGTCGGAAGTGTATACATTAAGTTTATCGGTGTTAGAAGCGCTAAAAAAAATATAATAACACCCAATAAAATTAATCCTATCGCCACTTTACTTCCCCCAGTTCTCTACATAATTAAAATCACTACACAGAAAGGTTTCAAATTTAGTTTCATTTTCTTTTTTACCAATTATTACTTTTCCCTATCCGTAACCCTTAATTTTTTCACTCGTACCTTATTGTAATCAGTAGAATGTTAAATTTAATAATGCTACCTTTAATTCAATAAAAATTCTTGAATTGATACAAATAATAAAAATAGGAAAACAAGAACCATTAGCCAACTATACATTTTTCGCTTTTTTCGAAATTCCTCTAACCCCGTAATCAACATTGTTAGACCTAAGAGAAATATCATAATTTGGTTAAATTCAAAATTTTTTGTAATTAGTCCATAGGAAGCAAATAAAATAGTTATTACTGATAAAACATAACGTAGAATTTTCAACAAAAATAATCCCCCTTTTTCTTATTGTGCTATCCTGCCAAGTCACTCCTATTTTGTACTTGGTTGAAAGGGCAATCAATTCTATTATTCCTATTAAAGTAAATTAATTCTTATTTCCCTTCCTCTCAAAATATCTATTCAATCGATAGTCACATATCTGCTTCGTCATTTCATAAAGTATTTCTTTATCCTCAGGAGCAACATCAAATTCTAGTTTAAATATGTTATTGTCAAAGGAAATCAGCCCTTTTGAACTGCCACTCCATTTTGTCATTGGCATTGTTGAGATTAGTTTAGCAACTGCTTTCTGATCGAACTCGAGTAGCTTTTTCGTATTACCGCTTGAAAAGTCGATTTTTCTCCGGTATTCTTTGCTCGTTAAATAATCATGGAAGTAA
>JAKFDP010000084.1:0-59619 GCA_036676095.1 Anaerobacillus sp.
TTCTATCTCTTTAATTCGCTTGGCTGTGTGTTCAGTTTTCAAAGAACGAAACTACTTTCATTTCTCGATCCCTATCTCAGTGACAGGAATTTCATTATATCACGATAATTTTCAATCCGTCAATAACTTTTTTA
The DNA here is from genome assembly GCA_036676095.1 of Anaerobacillus sp. Taxonomy (GTDB): domain Bacteria; phylum Bacillota; class Bacilli; order Bacillales; family Anaerobacillaceae; genus Anaerobacillus. The sequence continues at coordinate 135 of JAKFDP010000084.1, forward strand.
AAATCGTTATTTTACTCTTGTGAAATTCGCGACTTTTATAATGTAACATTTTATTATACTTTAGTCAACATGTTTTTTTGAAATTAGTATTAAAATTCTTATTAGTTTAAATTTCTCAACAGCGACGAATGTTAATATACCATAGTTAAGATAAATGTGTCAATATTATATTCATATTTTTTTATAGTGATGGCGTTTAGTTCTAATGTACTTATAACAATCTTTTGGAGTTGCAAAGCGTTTATATAAACCAAAGATAATTTTATACCTTTCTTCCATTGCTCTTTTTACAATGCCGTCAATTCTTGAATCGGTTAAATCTAACAATAGCTCTTCTAACTCTCGCTTTAACAAATACTCAATTTCGAGCGTTTCTTTATTATTTAACATTACCCCTAACATTTATGACCCTTCCTTTCACAAATTTAAAACTTAAAATACGGAAAACTTTTCTATGAAATTATTTTCTTCTTTTGTTTTTTTTATTCATACTTCTTGTTAAAAGAGCATACATATAAAGCAGATAAAATGGACAAGGAGGACATATATGAATTTTATTTGGATATGGAACGGAAAAAAAATAAAGCACTATTTAATTGTTATCATTGCGGCTTTTTTTACAGCTGGAATTTTGTATGTAGAGAAAAGTCAATTTACAGTATTATTGCCTATTGCAGATGCAAACGCCATATATAAAGCTGAAACAAATGAAAAGAAAGTTGCCTTGACTTTTAATATTAGCTGGGGTGAGGAAAAAGTAATACCAATCTTAGAGATTTTAAAAGAAAATCGAATTAATAACGCTACTTTCTTCCTTTCCGCTTCTTGGGCAGAAAGGCATCCAGATATCGTAGAACAAATTGTTAAAGACGGTCATGAAATCGGAAACCATGGGTATCGCTATGAAAATTACCCGCAATGGGAGGATGAAAAAATTCGTAAAGATATTCAGAAAGCACAGCAGATTTTATCCGAATTATCAAATAAGGCACCAAAACTCCTTCGTCCCCCGAACGGGAATTTTGATAAAAGAGTAATAAAAATAGCTGAAGCACAAAAATTAAAACTTATCCATTGGAGTATCGATTCTAAAGACTATACAAATCCTGGAGCTGAAGTAATTATTACTAACGTTTTAGACAATATATCAAACGGAGATATTGTACTCTTTCACGCTTCAGACCGAGTTAAACAAACACATAAGGCTTTGCCTATGATTATAAACAAGTTAAAAAATAAAAACTATCAGTTCGTTTCAGTATCAGAACTACTGGCAAGTACTAATGCAAAAAGTTCCGAAATTAAATAATCCAAAAGGCTGACTCAAATTCGCGATTAGCGATGGAGTCAGCCTTTTATTAAATGTAAACCTATTAATTGCTTATAGAGTAACTACTGTTTCATTTACGATTAATTAAGTGGTGCAAAACTAAAAGCTGCCAACTATTTGCAACAATTAACGGAGCAAAGTAAATCCAAAGCAACTTCGGATCATTTACTCTTAGGGCAGGAAGCCACTCTAGTGTTGTAACAACAATCATAAAAAAAAGAGCAGGGATGAATGCACCAAAGTTTGTTTGTTTACTTTTTAAATAAGCAATTCCTAAACCGTATAAAAATAATAATAATGGGATCAATATATAACTGAAAATAGTTTCATCTTTAGTTGCAAACGCAGTATAGCGAAAATAAGCCAACCCTTGTAAAACAAACGCAATCATAACAATTTGGGCTATATTCCAACCATTTGCTGACTTAAAAAGGCTTAAACCAAAGCGATGGACTGTTAAATAAGCAAAGAATCCCATTTGGCTTATTAAGCTCCACATCGCACTTATCCCTAATAACCATACGGCCACAAAAATAAAATCAGGAATTCCTAAAGCTATTAGGCCTTTCCAATCTAAAATAAAACCAATGAATGCACCACTAGTCGCACCAAGTAATAACGTTGAAAAAAATAAATAAACGACCTTTTTAGAATTCACATTGAACCCCCATCTATTATAGTTCACAGCTTGATTGTACCAAATATACGAAATAAAAAGCTAGTAATATACTTTTTTAATAATGTCTGTAAATTCGATTTTTTATTTCATTTTTTTACCTTTTTGTTGGATAAAACCCTTTGTTTTGTATCATATTAAAGATGAAATACTACCGAAAGGGGCGAAAACCTTGAAAAGCTTTAAAAAGCTCCTCTTACTTTTTATGTTATTACTAATGGCTAGCTGTGCTCAAACAGAGGAAAATAGCAATCAAACGGATTATGAAAGTACAAAAAAAATGATGGTTGATATGCTAAAAACGGATGAAGGAAAAAAATCAATTCAAGAAGTCTTAGGTGATGAAGAAGTTAAACAAAAGCTCGTGATGGAGCCAACCTTTGTAAAAGATACCATTCAACAAGTACTAACTTCTGAAAAAGGAAAACAGTTTTGGCAAGATCTTATGAAAGATCCCGAGTTTGCAAAAACATTTGCTGAAAGTTTACAATCTGAAATTGAAAAGCTTATGAAAACTTTAATGAAAGACCCTGAATATCAGACAATGATGATGGACATATTAAAAGACCCGGAAATGGAGAAAGCTGCATTAGATTTAATGAAGAGTAAGGCATATCGTGAACAAGTAACAACCATTATGGCTGAAGCCTTTGAAAGTCCGTATTTTAAAGCAAAAATAAGTGAAATTTTAGGGAAAATCGCAAGTGAACAAATGAAAAAGGAATCAAAAGATAAAGAAGAAGGAAAAGAAAAATAATAGTGAAAAGGCTCAACACAACAAAGTGTCGAGCCTTTTACTTATTATCCTTCGATTTTCTTAATCACTTTTTGAGCCATCTTCATATATTTTTGACCAATTGGGTGATCTTCGGCATAAATAGATGGTGCAAAATCTTTTTCATCAATATCAGGTTGTCCAAGTGGAATTTGTGCTAAAATATCGGTTTTTAATTCTTTAGCTAAGCGTTCGCCACCACCATGACCGAACACAAATTCTTTTTCTCCTGATAATTGACTTTTATAGTAGGCCATATTTTCAACAATTCCTAAAATTTCATGATCAGTTTTTAAAGCCATTACTCCTGCTCTAGCCGCAACAAACGCAGCAGTTGGGTGTGGAGTCGTAACAATGATTTCTTTACTGCTAGGTAACATTTGGTGGATATCCAGTGCTACATCCCCTGTTCCAGGAGGTAAATCTAATATTAAATAATCTAGTTCATCCCACTCTACTTGCGAAAAGAAATTATTTAACATTTTCCCTAACATCGGACCACGCCAAATAATTGGGGAATTGTCTTGTACAAAGAAGCCCATCGAAATTACTTGAACTCCAAAACGAGTGACAGGATAAATTCTCTCACCTTTAATCATTGGTTTTTCCTCAATTCCCATCATATCAGGAACACTAAAACCATAAATATCAGCGTCGATAATTCCAACTCTTTTCCCGAGGCGCACTAGTGAAGTAGCTAAATTTACTGATACTGTTGATTTACCAACTCCACCTTTTCCACTTGTTACGGCAATAAAAGTTGTTTTAACTCCCTCATCTAATAATGATTTTGTTGTTTTTTCAGTTTCAAGACCTAAATTATTGAGTTCTTCATCTGTCAATTGTTCAAAACGTAACCCTACTGAATCTGCACCTGCTTCTTTCACTACATTTACTATTTGAGCTTGAAGCTTCATTTGTTCAGTAGTCCCCACTTTTGCAATTGCCACTTTAAGACTTACTAAACCTTCTTTAATTTTAATTTCCCTAATTCCATCAATTTCAACAATACTTTTTTTTAGAAACGGTTCATTCACCGTTTTTAATGCATCTAATATTTTTTCTTGTGTTAGCAAGAGAAACACCCCTTATGTATTCGTGTATGGTATTTAGTATAACACAAATTTAATTTTTCATTGAAATTAATGTCTTATAAATAAATAAAACTTGGCATACAACCTCAAAAATAATAAAAAACCAGTCCTTTGTTTTAGAAAGAAGGATCTGGTTCGTTTGTATAATAACGCATTATCCCTTGATAAATAGAAGCAGCGATTTTCTGTTGGTATTGTTCGGTATTAAGCATTTGTGCTTCATTTGGATTTGATAAAAAGCCTACTTCAACAAGCGCTCCTGGAATTTTAGCTTGTTTTAATAAGTAAACATTATTAATTGGTTTAGCCTGTCTACTTGTATTTTCTAAATTAATTCTAATTTCAGCTTGAATAAATTTAGCCAATCTTTCATTTTCACTTATTGAACGATTATAAAAAGTTTGCGCTCCTGACCACCGTGGTGAAGGAATTGCATTCAGATGAAGTGAAATAAATAAATCACCACCAGCTTCGTTTACAAGCTCAGTTCTACGTTTAAGGTCTTGAACTTTACGATTTCGAATTCCTTTTGTAGAGGGATCAGCTAAATCTGTATCGGTTACTCGGGACATGATGACAAGAGCTCCTGCTTCTTGTAAATAATCCCTCAACATTAAACTTATTTGTAACGATACTTCTTTTTCTAAAAGACCAGATTTTGAAACAGCACCTCCATCTATTCCGCCGTGCCCGGCATCGACAACAATAATTTTCCCTGATAACGGAAGTGACCATGACGTTCCAGAATCCATGCTCATAAATTTATATTGAATAAATAAAAAGAAAAGGATAATTCCAGTTGCGATGGCACCACCCATCAACCACTTGCTCATCTAGTTTCCCTCCAATCGTCTCCGTACATTATATTGGGACAAGGAAGAAAATATGAGTTTAATTTAGTGTAATTTCATTCGATACCTTTTTTCACCTTCATGGAAGCCTTTCTCCCACCAGTAAATGACAAATTGTTCACACGACTGGGAAAAACTTTCATCTTGCTCTGCTTCAGAAAGCCAAACTGAAAACTGGTTAAATAAATGGTGGACTAATTCGTTATGTTCCTCCTGACAACGATTGCGAACTAAACTTTCAGATTCCCCAAAATAGCCAAAGCGGCTATACTCTGCTCCTAATAAATAGGCATCTATCGCAAAATCAACACAAATATCTTCAATAAATCCTCCCCCCATTTGTTGCTGTTCAAAATAGCTTGGGAAGTGATTATGAATATACCCTCTAATTGTTGATAAAGAGAGCTTGCGTAATACTTGACGTTCAAAATTCCATTGCTTTTTCCTTCTGCGATCTTCAAAGGTAGTAATGACATTCAATGTTGTCGCCCTCCTTTTTTATGATTAGTTTCATTCAAGGAGAGCCAGGTAATGCTATGGAATTAGCGTCTTTATAGGGAAAAAAAGTATAGAACTGATTATTTTGTTAATTTGTTTCGTTGATTTTTTCAGCGATAATCGTAAATGTTTTTGGAATCCCTTTATCAAATACTTCAGATGATTGATTAGGTAATTCTTCTAATACTTTCATAAACAAACCCTCAGCAGCAATTGAGGTCACAATTTCACCAAGTGTCCAATTACGCAATAATACTTTATGGATCATCGGATTTTTTTCATCAGTATTTAAAAATTTGGAATGGGAAACTTCTTTTTCTTCTAACGATGTATCAAAATAATCTCCAGTGACCTTATGTTTTCTAATTTTCGCTGTAGTGCCTCGCGAAGATATTAACTTAGTGGATACAGGATGAAAATCTTGCAATACTAGACGACCATTTTTGCGGAGTAATTTTGTGACTATACGAAACAAAGGATGTAAATCCTTAAAATAGTGAAGGATTCCAAATTCCATAAAAACAACGTCATACTCTCCCGTTAACTCTCCTTCTGGTAACTGTAAAACATCAGAAACAAGATAACGAACTGTTACACCCGCATGACGGGCTAATTCATTGGCATATTGTTGGTTTTCAACTGAAAAATCAACAACAGTTACATCTGCACCAAGTAACGCTAACGCCACAGCTTTATTACCATTCGATCCAAGTAAATTTATAATTTTTTTTCCTTTTAGATCACCCATATATTGCAGAACAGAACCAATTCTTTTTTCAGGGTCTACCTTAATTTTATTCACAGCTTCTTTTGCAGGGCCAAATCGATTGATCCAAGCTTGATAAACTCCATTATTCCAAGCTTGTAAATTGTTTTGCTTTACATCCATGCACAATCCTCCAAAACCATATAATAATCAATATCTTACTACATTTTTCATAAACGACCAAATTACTAAAAAAAGACTCCCAAACCAAAAGGTTTGAGAGCCTTGAAACGTAAATATTAACGTTTTGAGAACTGAGGTGCACGACGTGCTGCTTTAAGACCGTATTTTTTACGTTCTTTCATACGTGCATCACGTGTTAAGAAACCAGCGCGTTTTAATGAAGCGCGGAATTCTGGATCTGCTCCTAAAAGAGCGCGTGATACGCCATGACGAATAGCGCCCGCTTGACCAGTGTATCCTCCACCATTCACGTTAACTAATACATCGTATTTGCCTACAGTTTCTGTTTCTACAAGTGGTTGTTTAACGATAAGCTTTAATGTTTCTAATCCGAAATACTCGTCTAAGTCGCGACCGTTGATCACGATACGTCCATCTCCAGGAACTAAACGTACACGTGCAACAGAGTGCTTACGACGACCAGTACCGTAATATTGTACTTGTGCCAAAGAAAACCCTCCTTATATATTAACCGCGAAGTTCGTAAACTTCTGGTTTTTGAGCTTGGTGTGGATGTTCACTACCAGCATAAACGTGTAATTTCATACCTTGTTTGCGTCCTAAAGTGTTTTTAGGAAGCATTCCTTTTACCGCTAACTCAATCATTTGAGTTGGACGGTTATTAAGCATTTCAAGCGCAGTTCTTTGCTTTAATCCACCTGGGTGGTTAGTGTGACGGTAGTAGATCTTGTCCGTTAACTTCTTACCAGTTAAATGAATTTTTTCTGCATTGATGATAATTACGTTATCGCCAGTATCCACATGTGGAGTAAATGTTGGTTTATTTTTACCACGAAGGATAGAGGCAACTTCACTAGCTAAACGACCTAAAGTTTGACCTTCAGCGTCGATAACATACCATTTACGTTCAACTTCGTTTGGCTTTGCCATATATGTCGTACGCATGTTTTTCCCTCCTAAAGCTTTCATTCAAAATTAATATCAATTGTTATACTACGTATCTAAGTAACATTCTCAAACCCGGGGCTAGTGGGTTTTTTGAAATACCATAGTACATCTTATAATATTCAGAGCTCAATGTCAACAAAATGTTACACTAGGATCAGTTGTTATAATTTACGCACCATAAAAAGAGGCCGTGTCCCGGTGCCGTATGACCGGCACGTTGCCTATCTTTTGAAGTTAACACCAGAATCATATCATCTGAATTACGTCTGCCTCTGCCAACTTCAAGTAGCGTTCCAACAAGAATTCTAACCATATTCCGTAAGAACCCATCCCCTACAAACCGAAACTCAATCTCTTCTTCCTTATTAATAATTTCAATTGAAAAGATTGTTCGAACCTTATCTTCTTTATCAGTTTTCGCTGAACAAAATGAAGTAAAATCATGTGTTCCTAAGAGTGGCTTAGCAGCTTCGACCATTTTTTCTACAGACAATTCGTAAGGATAGAAATAGCGATAATGACGTTTGAATACATCAATTTTTTTGCCACGTTGAACAAAATAACGATACTCCTTATTGACCACATCAAATCGGGAATGAAAACCAGAACTTGCTTCACATATATCCACTACAGCAATGTCACTAGGCAAAACAGTTTGTAACGCCCGTAGCCAGCGTTGTAATGGAATTTCTAAAGGTGTATCAAAATGAAACACTTGTCCTTTTGCATGGACAAACGTATCGGTTCTACCGGAGGCATATATTTTAATCGGTGTTCCTTTATGAAGCGTTCGTAGTCCAGTTTCAATTTCTTCCTGAATTGTCCGGCCTTTAGCTTGAATTTGAAATCCATTAAAAAGGGTACCATCATAGGCGATTGTACATTTAATTCTTTTCACGAATGACACAACCTTTTTTACTTAACGTATAAAAAAGGGCATAGACTAAAGAATAATTCTTTGTCTTGCCCTTCATCGATGTACAAATTATACTAACTCGATAATAACCATTGGTGCGCCGTCACCGCGACGTGGTCCAAGTTTTAAAATACGAGTGTAGCCACCTTGTCTTTCTTCATAACGTGGAGCAATGTCAGCAAATAGCTTTTGAATTGCATCGTCACCTGATTCTTGGTTAGCTACTTCACGACGAACGAAAGAAGCAACTTGACGACGAGCATGAAGATCGCCACGCTTACCAAGTGTAATCATTTTTTCAACGATTGAACGAAGTTCCTTAGCTTTTGCTTCAGTAGTTTCGATTCTTTCATTAATAATTAGATCCGTTGCTAAATCACGGAATAAAGCCTTTCTAGCAGAGCTATCACGACCTAATTTTGCGTATGCCATTAGAGATTCCCTCCTTTTTATATTGAAGTAAGAAGAGATATCATTTATATAAACTCTTCTATTCATGTTGTATATATATAAAAATCTATCGAAGTACGCGACTAACCAGACTTATCTATCTAGCAAAAATACGATTAATCTTCTTTACGAAGACCAAGTCCGAGCTCTTGAAGCTTTTCTTGAACTTCTTCTAATGATTTACGTCCAAGATTACGAACTTTCATCATATCTTCTTCAGTCTTATGAGTTAACTCTTGTACGGTATTAATTCCAGCACGCTTTAAGCAGTTATAAGAACGAACAGACAAATCTAGTTCTTCAATTGTCATTTCTAGAACTTTTTCTTTCTGATCTTCTTCTTTTTCTACCATAATTTCAGCGTTTTGTGCTTGGTCAGTAAGACCAACAAAAATATTCAAATGCTCTGTTAAGATTTTTGCACCAATAGAAACAGCTTCTTCTGGCCGAATACTTCCATCTGTCCAGACATCAAGGGTTAGTTTATCATAGTTTGTTACTTGACCAACACGAGTATTTTCCACTTGATAATTGACTCTAGATACTGGTGTGTAAATAGAATCAATCGGAATCACTCCAATAGGCAAGTCTTCTTTCTTGTTTCCATCAGCTGGAACGTATCCGCGTCCTCGACGAGCAGTTAAACGCATGTGAAGATGTGCACCTTTTGAAAGAGTTGCAATATGCAAGTCAGGATTTAGGATATCTACATCGCTATCATGTGTAATATCTGCTGCTGTAATTGTACCTTCTCCTTGGACATCAATTTCCAATGTTTTTTCTTCATCAGAATAAATCTTCAGAGAAAGTTGTTTCAAATTAAGAATGATTGAAGTAACATCTTCCACGACACCTTCAATTGTAGAGAATTCGTGCAAAACTCCATCAATTTGAACTGTAGTTACCGCTGCACCTGGTAATGATGATAGCAAAATACGACGTAAAGAGTTACCTAGAGTCGTGCCATATCCACGTTCAAGTGGCTCAACGACAAATTTTCCATACTTAGCATCGTCGCTGATGTCAACCGTTTCAATCTTTGGTTTTTCAATTTCTATCATTAAACAAACCCTCCTTCAAAACGTCGAAACTCCGGCCGACTTGGTTTAGTACAACCGGAATTCCTCATTAGGTAGTTCTGAGCCGCTCATACCTAATTGAGTCAATCTTTGTAAGAACCGTACTATAGGTTAGCCTAAAAATAACTTCTTACACATTATTGACAATTCAAGGAAATCTATACAAAGAATCGATTTCTTTTTTTACACACGACGACGTTTTGGTGGACGGCAGCCATTATGTGGAACTGGAGTAACGTCACGGATCATGCTTACTTCAAGTCCTACTGCTTGTAATGAACGGATAGCTGCTTCACGACCAGCGCCTGGTCCCTTAACAGATACTTCAACAGTTTTCAATCCATGTTCCATAGCTGCTTTCCCTGCAGTTTCAGCTGCCATTTGTGCAGCAAATGGAGTTGATTTACGAGATCCTTTAAATCCTAAACCACCAGCACTAGCCCAAGAGATTGCATTTCCTTGTGTATCAGTGATTGTCACGATTGTATTGTTAAATGTTGAACGGATGTGAGCAACACCAGCTTCAATATTTTTACGAGCGCGACGTTTAGGACGAGTTGTTTTACCTTTTGCCATTCTATGCTACCTCCTTTACTATTTCTTCTTATTTGCTACAGTACGACGAGGACCTTTTCGTGTACGAGAATTGTTTTTCGTATTTTGTCCACGAACAGGTAATCCACGACGGTGACGTAAACCACGGTAGCAACCAATTTCAATTAAACGTTTAATATTTAAAGACACTTCACGACGAAGGTCACCTTCTACTTTGTAGCGATCAATAACATCACGAATTCTACCTAACTCATCTTCTGTTAGATCACGTACACGAGTATCTTCAGATACACCAGCTTCAGCAAGAATTTCAGAAGATCTAGCTCTACCGATACCATATACATACGTTAAAGACACAACAACGCGCTTATCGCGAGGAATGTCTACACCAGCAATACGTGCCATTTATGCTTGCACCTCCTTATTGTTAACCTTGTTTTTGTTTATGTTTAGGGTTTTCGCAAATAACCATTACCGTACCTTTACGACGGATTACTTTGCACTTTTCACAAATCGGTTTAACTGATGGTCTTACCTTCATGTTTTTTACCTCCCTATTACTACGGAGTGTCGTCACGTTATTTCTTTAGAGAATATTCAAAATCCCTCGTTCTTGAACAAACTCTTATTTTATTTAAAACGATACGTGATACGCCCACGTGTTAAGTCATACGGTGACAATTCAACAGTTACTTTGTCTCCTGGCAAAATACGAATAAAATGCATACGAATTTTACCTGAAACATGAGCTAAAATTTTATGTCCATTTTCAAGCTCTACTCGGAACATGGCATTTGGCAACGGCTCAATTACCGTACCTTCTACCTCGATTACATCTTCTTTGGCCATGAATTTACTCTCCTTCCATCAGGTAATTGTTCATAAAAGTGGAAATTACAAAGCGCAATTTCACATTGGTTACACGACCCGTTTGTCAATACTATTCTTCACTTCTGGAGAAATAAAGTTAAAAAATTCTAAGTGATTAATCACGGATCACCTAGGCTTTCGTTAAAATTTCATACCCTGTCTCCACAATTGCAATAGTATGTTCAAAATGAGCACACATTTTTCCATCTGTTGTTACAACCGTCCAATTATCAGCAAGTGTCCGAACATACCGTTTTCCTGCATTAACCATCGGCTCAATTGCTAGTACCATCCCTGGCTTTAACCTAGGTCCTTTATTAGGTGGTCCAAAGTGTGGAATTTGTGGATCTTCATGTAAGTCTTGGCCAATACCATGGCCAACATACTCTCGAACAACTGAGAAGCCAAACGACTCAACATATGTTTGAATAGCATGGGAAATATTTGATAATCTTTCGCCTGGCTTTGCTTCCTCAAGTCCTTTATATAAAGACTGTTCAGTTACATCTAAAAGCCTTTGCGTTTCTTCAGAAATTTCACCAATTGCATATGTCCATGCAGAATCGCCGTGATATCCATTATATTTCGCACCGATGTCAATACTAATAATATCACCGTTCTTGAGTACTCGATTACCTGGAATTCCGTGAACCAACTCTTCATTTACTGAAGCACAAATACTACCGGTAAATCCATTATAGCCTTTAAAAGATGGAATCGCATCATGTTGCCTAATATACTTTTCAGCAATTGAATCTAATTCCTTAGTAGTAATGCCTGGCTTAATATATTTTTGTAATTCTTGATGAGTCAATGCAACGATTTTCCCTGCAACACGCATAATATCTAATTCTCGAGGCGTCTTACAAATAATCATTCATTGATTCCTTTCAAATGTTGATCAATATCAGCAAAAACTTTTGCGATGTCCTGATTCCCATTTATTTTTTTCATTGTTCCTCTTTCAGAATAAAAGTCAATTAAAGGCTGAGCTTGTTGCAAGTTAACTTCTAAGCGATTAGCGACTGTTTCTGGCTTATCGTCATCTCGTTGGATAAGTTGACTACCGTCCTTATCACAAATACCTTCAACTTTAGGTGGGTTAAACTTCACATGATAACTAGCTCCTGATGTAGGTGAAACCCAACGTCCAGTCAAACGTTCAAATAAGTCTTCTTTTGGAACTTCGATATAAATAACAGAATCAATTTTTCGATCTAAAGATGCTAACATTGTTTCTAATGCTTCTGCTTGAGCACTCGTTCTCGGAAAACCATCAAGTAAGAAACCACGTTTGCAATCTTCATTACTTAATCTTTCACGAACAATTCCGATTGTTACTTCATCAGGAACAAGATTTCCAGCATCCATAAATGCTTTTGCTTGCTTTCCTAATTCAGTACCAGCTTTAATTGCTGCCCGAAACATATCACCAGTAGATATATGTGGAATTTCATATTTTTCTACAATCTTATCAGCCTGAGTGCCTTTACCGGCACCTGGTAGTCCCATTAAAATAAGGTTCAACACGATCCCTCCATTGTCCATATTAACAACTGGCTATGGGGATTAACTCCCCACTGCCCTCATTACTTAATAAACCCTTTATAATGTCGTTTAATCAGTTGACTTTCAATTTGCTTCATCGTATCCAGTGCTACACCAACAACAATTAACAAACCAGTTCCGCCGATCTGAACAGCTGATGGCAATTCTAGTCCTGTTGTGAATAACGTTGGAATAACGGCAATTAACGCTATGAAAAGTGCACCAACAAAAGTTAAACGATAAAGAATTCTAGTTAAGTAAACTTGTGTTGTTTTACCAGGACGAATGCCAGGAACATATCCACCTTGCTTTTTAAGGTTTTCTGCCATTTGCTCAGGATTAACCTGGATAAACGTATAGAAATACGTAAAGCCAATAATTAAAACTGTATAGAAAACCATCCCAAACGGGTTAGTAAAGCTAAAGTAGGTAGTTATCAATTGGGCTACCTTATTGTCAGTGCCTATAAATCCAGCAATCGTTGGTGGAAATATAAATAATGACGATGCAAAAATGACAGGAATAACCCCAGCAGCGTTAACCTTTAGCGGTAAATGCGTTGAGCCACCACCTTGAGGTTTTCCAGCAACTAACCTTTTAGCATATTGGACTGGAATTTTTCTTAATGCTTGTTGCACAAAAATAACCCCAACAATAATTGCAATAAGAATTAGTAACAATAACAGAACGATGACTATATTTAAAAATAGATTTTCACCAGCATTCTCAAACTTCGTTGCATACACTTGGTTAGCGGCATTAGGTAATCCAGCTGCAATACCACCAAAGATTAAGATAGAGATCCCATTTCCAATACCTTTTGCGGTAATTTGCTCTCCTAACCACATCAGAAAAGAAGTTCCTGCTGTTAACACTAATGCAATAAAAAGATATTTTCCTAAACTAGGATTAGGAATTAACCCTGGAAGGATTCTATTAAAACCAGCCGACATTCCAATCGCTTGGATAAAACCTAGTACGATTGTTCCATAACGGGTAAACTGAGCTAATTTACGTCTTCCCGCCTCTCCTTGTTTTGCCCACTCTGCAAATTTTGGCACTACATCCATTTGTAACAACTGAACAATAATTGATGCGGTAATGTATGGCATAATCCCCATTGCAAAAATTGAGAAATTTTTAAGGGCGCCTCCACCAAAAGTATTTAAAAAACCAAAAGCATTCATTTGATCTTGGAACTTTAGCACATTAGCATCCACTCCAGGTACAGGAATAAATGCACCGATTCTAAAAATAATGAGCATTAGCAGGGTGAAAATGACTTTACGTCGCAAATCACCCACGCGCATAATATTGGAGATCGTCTGAAACATTAAATCACCTCAGTTTTTCCGCCAGCAGCTACAATTGCTTCTACTGCAGACGCAGAGAATTTGTTAGCCTTAACTGTTAGCTTCACTTCAAGCTTACCGTTCCCAAGGATTTTGATACCGTCTTTCGCGTTGCTTACAACACCAGTTTCAAGAAGTAACTCCGGAGTCACTTCAGTACCTTCGTTAAAGCGATTTAACTGATCAAGGTTAAGGATTGCATACTCTTTACGAGTTGGGTTTGTAAACCCACGTTTTGGTAGACGACGATATAATGGGTTTTGACCACCTTCAAAACCTGGTCTTACACCACCACCAGAACGAGAGTTTTGACCTTTATGCCCACGTCCAGCCGTTTTACCATTACCGGAACCAATCCCACGACCTACACGATTACGCTCTTTACGGGAACCTTCAGCAGGTTTAAGTTCGTGAAGTTTCATATTGACACCTCCTAATCTTTAAAAATTAAGCTTCAATTTCCTTTACAGTAACTAAATGTGCAACTTTATTAATCATACCGCGAATAGCAGCATTATCTTGTTGTACTACTGTTTGATGCATTTTACGTAGACCTAATGTATTAACAGTCACACGTTGATCCTCAGGGCGACCAATTAAGCTTCTAGTGAGGGTAATTTCTAATTTCTTAGCCATTTAAGTTCCCTCCTTATCCTAATAGTTCTTCTACAGATTTTCCGCGTAATTTAGCAACATCTTCAGCTCGCTTCAAGTTTTTAAGTCCCGTAACCGTTGCACGTACCATATTGATCGGATTATTTGAACCTAAAGACTTTGATAAGATGTCACCTACACCAGCTAACTCAAGTACAGCACGTACTGGTCCACCAGCGATAACCCCTGTACCTTCACTTGCAGGCTTTAATAATACATTACCAGCCCCATAGCGACCGATAATTTGATGTGGAATTGTAGTTCCAACGATTGGCACTGATACTAAGTTTTTCTTTGCATCTTCAATCGCTTTACGAATTGCTTCCGGTACTTCTTGTGCTTTTCCTAAACCAAAGCCAACGTGACCGTTTTTATCTCCAACAACAACCAATGCAGCAAAGCGGAAACGACGTCCACCTTTAACTACCTTTGCTACACGGTTGACCGCTACTACTTTTTCTTCTAGTTCCAAAGTATTTGGGTCAATGCGCATTATTTTCCCTCCTTTGTTGTTTAGAATTGCAATCCAGCTGCTCTGGCTGCTTCTGCTAATTCTTTCACACGTCCATGGTATAAATATCCACCACGGTCGAAAACAATTGTTTGATATCCTTTTTCAATAGCACGTTTAGCTACAAGTTCGCCAACCTTTTGAGCTGCTTCGATATTTCCGCCGTTTTCAAGATTAAGTTCTTTGTCTAAGCTATTTGCACTAGCTACAGTTACACCTGCAACATCATCAATTAATTGTGCATAAATATGCTTAGAAGAACGGAATACATTTAAACGAGGACGCGTTGCAGTTCCAGTAATTGTACGACGAACATGTGCATGTCTCTTCTTACGTGCCAGATTTTTGCTTGGCTTCGTAATCATTGAACGTCAGTCCTTTCCGTTAACTTATTGCTTACTTCTTACCAGTTTTTCCTTCTTTACGACGAACGAATTCACCCTCATAACGAATACCTTTTCCTTTATATGGCTCAGGTAAGCGTACGGAACGAATATTTGATGCAAGTGCACCTACACGCTCTTTATCGATCCCTTTAACAGAGATTTTTGTATTTGCAGGTACTTCAATTTCAAGTCCAGCTTCAGGTTCAATTTCAACTGGGTGAGAATACCCAACGTTAAGAACTAGTTTTGTTCCTTGTTTAGAAGCACGATAACCGACACCGATTAACTCTAATTTCTTTTCATAGCCATTCGTTACACCTTCAACCATGTTGCTGATAATACTACGAGTAGTACCGTGTAAAGAACGGTGTAATTTATTATCTGAAGGACGCTCTACAGTAAGAGTGCTTTCTTCAACTTTTACTATCATGTCCGCATGAAGCTCACGAGAAAGCTCCCCTTTAGGTCCTTTAACAGTAATCTTGTTTTTATCTAATGTAATTGTTACACCAGCAGGAATTACAACTGGTTTATTACCAATACGAGACATCTAATACACCTCCGTTTCTTTTCAATATTCTTACCAAACGTAAGCTAAGATTTCTCCGCCTAATTGTTGTTGACGTGCTTCTTTATCAGTAAGAATTCCGTTAGAAGTAGATACGATCGCAATTCCTAAACCACCAAGAACACGAGGTACTTCAGTTGCTTTCGCATATACACGTAAGCCTGGCTTACTAATACGCTTTAGTCCTGAAATGACACGTTCATTGCTCGCACCGTACTTTAAGAAAATGCGAATGATACCTTGTTTGTTATCTTCAATAAATTCAACATCGCGAACGAATCCTTCACGCTTAAGGATTTCAGCGACTTCCTTTTTTAACTTTGATGCAGGTAGTTCAAGTTTTTCGTGACGAACAGTGTTCGCATTACGAATTCTTGTAAGCATATCTGCAATAGGATCTGTCATGACCATCTATTTTACCTCCTTCCGTACTTGGAAATTACCAGCTTGCTTTTTTAACGCCCGGGATTTGACCTTTATATGCTAACTCACGGAAGCAAATCCGACATAATTTAAATTTACGAATAACTGAGTGAGGACGACCACAACGTTCGCAACGAGTATACTCTTGCACTTTAAACTTTTGTGGACGTTTCTGCTTAGCAATCATAGACTTTTTCGCCAAAGTTTTCACTCCTTCTTCAAAGATTTACTGACTATTTTTGAAATGGCATACCCATTAATGTTAATAATTCACGTGCTTCTTCATCAGAATTAGCAGTAGTTACAACTACGATGTCCATACCACGAACTTTATCGACTTTATCATAATCGATTTCTGGGAAAATTAATTGTTCTTTAACACCTAACGTATAGTTTCCACGTCCGTCGAAAGCTTTCTTTGAAATTCCACGGAAGTCACGTACACGTGGAAGGGAAACAGAAACTAATTTATCTAAAAACTCATACATACGCTCGCCACGAAGAGTAACCTTCGCACCAATTGGCATACCTTCACGAAGCTTAAATCCTGCGATTGACTTTTTCGCTTTTGTGATAAGTGGCTTTTGACCTGTAATTTGAGTTAATTCTTCAACAGCTTTATCTAAAGCCTTTGCGTTAGAAACAGCATCTCCAACACCCATGTTTACAACGATCTTTTCTACCTTCGGCACAGCCATTACTGAACTGTAGTTAAATTTCTCAACTAGAGAAGGGACGATCTCGTTTTGATACTTCTCTTTTAAACGATTCATTTGATTGACCTCCTTTCACGACCTGACTACTTGTCTAATACTTCGCCAGATTTTTTAGCAATACGTACTTTTTTACCGTTCACTTCTTTATATCCTACACGAGTAGGCACACCTGTTTTAGGATCAATTGGCATAACGTTAGATGAAGCAACTGGCGCTTCCATAGTTATAATACCGCCTTGTGGGTTTGCTTGAGAAGGCTTAGCATGTTTCTTTACCATGTTAACTCCTTCAACAAGAACACGCCCTTTACTTGGGTATGCTTCTAAAATAACGCCTTGCTTTCCTTTATCTTTACCAGAGATCACTTTAACAGTGTCACCTTTTTTAACATGCATTTTAGGTGTTGACATAATTGCACCTCCTTAAAAGGCAATTTCTAAATAAGTCCGTTCATAATTATAAAACTTCTGGAGCAAGAGAAACGATTTTCATGAACTGTTTTTCACGAAGTTCGCGAGCAACTGGTCCAAAAATACGAGTACCACGAGGACTCTTATCTTCTTTAATAATAACTGCTGCATTCTCATCAAATTTGATATAAGAACCGTCGTTACGACGAGCACCTGTTTTTGTACGAACAATAACAGCTTTAACAACGTCACCTTTCTTAACAACGCCACCTGGTGTTGCTTGTTTCACTGAACAAACAATTACATCACCAATATTTGCAGTTTTGCGGCCTGAACCACCTAATACTTTAATACAAAGTACTTCACGCGCGCCAGAATTATCAGCTACTTTTAAACGAGTTTCTTGTTGAATCATACGATCTTACCTCCCTTCGGAAATAATACTAAGATCTACTATTATTAGATAATAACTGCTTCTTCAACGATTGCTACTAAACGGAAACGTTTATCTTTCGATAAAGGACGAGTTTCCATAATTCTAACGATATCGCCAATTTTAGCAGTATTGTTTTCATCATGAGCTTTATATTTCTTTGAATACTTAACACGTTTGCCGTACAACTTATCAGTCTTGTAAGTTTCTACTAATACTGTAATTGTTTTATCCATTTTGTCAGATACCACTTTACCAGTATATTCCTTACGTTGGTTACGCTCAGTCATTGCGCAAACCTCCTTTCAAATTATTCGTTAGTTATACCTAGCTCTCTCTCACGCAATACTGTTTTTGCACGAGCTATTGCTTTACGAACTTCACGAATGCGGGCTGGATTATCTAACTGTCCAGTCGCTAATTGAAAGCGTAGGTTGAATAACTCTTCTTTCAGTGACTTTGCTTTTTGCTCGATCTCGGCAGTGGTTAAGTTACGGATCTCATTAGCTTTCATTTGCGTCACCACCCACTTCTTCGCGTTTTACAAACTTACATTTAACAGGCAATTTATGAGAAGCTAATCGTAATGCTTCACGTGCCACTTCTTCAGATACACCTGCAATTTCAAACATAACTTTTCCTGGTTTAACTACCGCTACCCAACCTTCAGGAGCACCTTTACCAGAACCCATTCGCACCTCAAGAGGTTTAGCTGTATAAGGCTTTGATGGGAAAATCTTAATCCAAACTTTACCGCCACGTTTCATATAACGAGTCATTGCACGACGAGCTGATTCGATTTGACGGTTTGTAACCCAAGAAGCTTCTACAGCTTGTAAACCAAACTCACCGAAGTGTACTTCCGTACCACCTTTCGCTTTTCCGCGCATATTTCCTCGATGTTCACGACGGTATTTTACACGTTTTGGCATTAACATAATTATTCTCCTCCTTCCTCTTTTTTCGTTCCTTTCGTTGGAAGGACTTCACCACGGTAAATCCAAACTTTAATCCCTAGCTTACCATAAGTAGTGTCAGCTTCTGCTGTTCCATAATCAATATCAGCACGTAATGTGTGAAGTGGAACAGTTCCTTCGCTATAGTGTTCAGAACGAGCGATATCTGCTCCGCCTAGACGACCAGATACTTCAGTTTTAATTCCTTTTGCTCCAGCGCGCATTGTACGTTGGATTGCTTGTTTCATTGCACGACGGAAAGAAATACGGTTTTCTAATTGACGAGCAATATTTTCTGAAACTAATTTAGCATCTAAATCAGCTTGTTTAATTTCAAAGATATTGATATGAACTCGCTTGCTAGTAAGTTCGTTTAAAGCTTTACGAAGAGCTTCAACTTCTGAACCACCTTTACCGATTACCATACCTGGCTTAGCAGTATGGATTGTCACATTCACACGGTTTGCAGCACGTTCGATTTCAATTTTTGATACAGATGCATCTTTAAGTCGCTTTTCGATATATTCACGAATTTTTAAATCTTCGTGTAATAGATCAGCATAGTCCTTTTCAGCGTACCACTTTGACTCCCAGTCACGGATGATACCTACACGAAGTCCAATCGGATTTACTTTTTGACCCACGCTTTATCCCTCCTTCTTTTCTGATACAACAATAGTAATATGACTAGCACGTTTGTTAATTTTACTAGCACGTCCCATAGCACGAGGACGGAATCTTTTTAACGTAACTCCCTCATCAACAAATGCTTCACTAATAACTAAATTGTTAACGTTCATTTCATAGTTATGTTCTGCATTTGCAATAGCTGAGTTTAACACCTTTTCCACTACTGGAGAAGCTGCTTTAGGTGTGTGGCGTAGGATCGCTACAGCTTCACCAACTTGCTTACCCCGAATTAAGTCTACAACTAGACGTACTTTACGAGGAGCAATACGCACTTGTTTAGCAACTGCTTTTGCTTGCATTTAGAGTACCTCCTCTCATCTTAACGTCTCGTTTTCTTATCATCTGCAGCATGGCCTTTATAAGTTCTAGTAGGTGCAAATTCACCTAACTTATGACCTACCATGTCTTCAGTAACATATACTGGTACATGTTTGCGTCCATCATATACAGCAATTGTATGACCAATAAATTCTGGGAAGATTGTTGAACGGCGTGACCAAGACTTAATTACTTTCATTTCATCTTTTTCATTCATTTCAACAACTTTTTTCATCAAGTGATCATCGACAAAAGGTCCCTTTTTTAAGCTACGACCCATGAGTGTGCCTCCCTTCGCGATTGGGCTACGGCTCTTATGAACCGTAGTGCAATCCCGTTATTTTTTACGACGACGTACAATGTACTTGTCTGAATGTTTGTTTTTCTTACGAGTTTTGTATCCAAGAGTAGGTTTACCCCATGGAGACATTGGTGATTTACGTCCAATTGGTGAACGACCTTCACCACCACCGTGTGGGTGATCGTTAGGGTTCATTACAGATCCACGAACTGTAGGACGAATACCTAACCAACGAGAACGACCTGCTTTACCGATATTCACAAGCTCATGCTCAAGGTTACCAACTTGACCAATACTAGCACGACAGTTAGAGAGAATCATACGAGTTTCTCCAGAACTTAAACGAACTAATACATAGTCTCCTTCTTTCCCTAATAATTGAGCTTCTGTACCAGCAGAACGAACTAATTGTGCGCCTTTTCCTGGTTTTAACTCAATATTATGAATAACAGTACCAACTGGAATGTTAATTAACGGTAAAGAATTACCTACTTTAATATCAGCTGTTGGTCCACTCATTACTTCCATACCAACTTTTAAGCCTTTTGGTGCTAAAATGTAACGTTTTTCTCCATCAGCATAATTAATTAATGCAATGTTAGCAGTACGGTTTGGATCGTATTCGATCGTAGCAACGCGTCCTGGAATTCCATCTTTGTTACGTTTGAAATCAATTACACGGTATTGACGCTTATGTCCGCCACCTTGATGACGTACAGTCAATTTACCTTGGTTATTACGTCCGCCTTTTTTATGAAGAGGCGCCAGTAATGATTTTTCCGGTTTGTCAGTTGTGATCTCTTGGAAGTCTAAACCAGACATTCCACGACGACCTGCACTGGTCGGTTTATACTTTTTGATTGGCATAGTTATTTCCCTCCTTCACTTAAAACTTAAACACCTTCAAAGAATTCTAATTCTTTACTCTCAGCAGTTAACGTAACGATCGCTTTTTTACGACGAGGAGTGTAGCCTGAGTGACGTCCAAATCTTTTGAATTTACCTTTGTAATTCATTGTATTTACCTTTGCTACTTTCACTCCAAAGATCTCTTCGATCGCATCTTTAACTTGAGTTTTGTTTGCTCGAACATCTACTTCAAATGTATATTTCTTTTCTGACATAAGGTCAGTAGTACGTTCTGTAATCACGGGGCGCTTAATGATATCACGAGCGTTTTCCATTACGCTAGCACCTCCTCTACCTTTTGAACGGCGTCTTTAGTAATTACTAGTTTATCATGCTTTAAAACATCAAGTACGTTAATTCCTTCAGCAGTTACAAAAGTTACGCCAGGAATGTTACGTGCAGATAAAGCAACATTATCGTTATAGTCACCCGTTACGACTAACGCCTTACGATCAACTGATAAACTACTTAAAATCGCCACCATTTCTTTTGTTTTTGGTGCGTCTAATGTTAATCCTTCTAGTACTACGATTTCCTCAGCTTTGACTTTAGAAGCTAATGCTGATTTAATCGCTAAACGACGGACTTTTTTATTTAATTTGAAGCTATAGCTACGAGGTGTTGGTCCGAACACAACTCCACCACCAACCCATTGAGGTGATCTAATAGAACCTTGTCTAGCACGACCAGTTCCTTTTTGGCGCCATGGTTTGCGACCGCCACCACGAACTTCTGAACGTCCTTTTACATCATGTGTACCTTGACGTAATGAAGCTTGCTGCATTACAACAGCATCATGTAATACACTTTCATTTGGCTCAATACCGAATACAGCATCTGATAATTCGATATCTCCAACTTGCGTTCCGTTTTGGTTATATAATGCAACTTTTGGCATGAGGTATCCTCCTTTCTTTCTGTCAATTAGTTCGCTTTTACAGCGCTCTTGATTGTTACGTAGCTCTTTTTAGCACCAGGTACATTCCCTTTTACTAAAAGTAGGTTACGCTCTGTATCTACTTTAACAATTTCCAAATTTTGTACAGTGATTTGTTCTCCACCCATACGTCCAGGTAACAATTTACCTTTAAATACACGGTTCGGAGCAACTGGTCCCATTGACCCAGGACGACGGTGATAACGAGAACCGTGAGCCATTGGTCCACGAGATTGATTGTGACGTTTAATAGAACCGGCAAAACCTTTACCTTTAGAAATTCCAGTTACGTCAACAATGTCACCTTCGCTAAATGTATCTACTTTGACTTCTTGACCAACTTCGTAAGCAGCAAAGTCTGTGCCACGAATTTCCTTCATGTAGCGCTTAGGAGTAGCATTGGCTTTTTCAGCGTGGCCTTTTGCTGGTTTTGTTACACGAGATGCTTTCACATCATCATATCCTAATTGAATTGCAACATATCCATCAGACTCAACTGATTTCTTCTGAAGAACAACGTTTGGAGTTGCTTCAATAACTGTAACTGGTACTACGTCACCTTTTTCAGTGAAAATTTGCGTCATACCTAATTTTTTTCCTAAGATTCCTTTGGTCATGAGTCACACCTCCTGATATAAAAAATTTATTTTTTTTGCCATTTAAAGTTTGTTTGGTCTTGCTATTAAAGTTTGATTTCGATGTCTACGCCAGACGGTAAGTCTAAACGCATTAAAGCATCAACTGTTTGTGGTGTTGGGTTCACAATGTCAATTAGACGCTTATGTGTACGCATTTCAAACTGCTCACGAGAATCTTTATACTTATGAACCGCTCTTAAAATCGTGTAAATTGACTTTTCAGTCGGAAGCGGGATCGGTCCTGAAACTTGTGCCCCTGAACGTTTAGCTGTTTCTACGATTTTTTCAGCAGATTGATCTAGAATTCTGTGATCATACGCTTTTAAACGAATACGAATTTTTTGCTTTGCCATTTGATAACCTCCTTTATCGCCCATTTTTTAAAATAGACATACTCCGTGAAAATTTCCTCACCTTAACCATGGCAACGGGTTCGGGTGTGTCAGCAACCTTCCACATCATCGCTGTCAACGACCAACATTATCTATTATATAGATTATAATAGACGAAAGCAAGTATTTTCTTTACCTATCGGGTCGCACTTTTAATATTATATAGAGATCTTTTTGAGAATGCAAGTTAATTATGTGTGATGGTCAAAATTTTATTTGTTTATTGGCTGATGTAAAATGTAGAGATTTGTATATTACTCTAAATAAATATAAAATAAAATTAATACCTTAGAGAGGAGTGGTTTATGATTTATAAATATCGTAAAGAAAGCGAAGAGCTGACCGTATTACGTCAGTTAAATTTACGTTTGAAGTTATCAGAAAAAGATTCACACTACTTTCGAAGCCTTGAGAAAGGTTTTATAGGTGAAAAAATGTTTGATGAGTTGGTTGATAACATATCTTGCAACTGGTTTATTATTAATGATCTATTCCTCGAGGTCAATAACTCTTTTATTCAAATTGATAAGGTTATTATTGCTTCAAAAAAGGTTTTATTTTTGAAGTGAAAAATTATGAAGGTAATTTTTTTATAGATGGGGATAGCTGGTATTCTATCTCAAATACGGAAATAAGTAACCCACTTATTCAATTACAGCGAAGTGTAACTTCTTTTCGTCGTCTTCTACAGGTTCATGGTTTTTCTTACCCAATTGAAGCTTATATCATTTTTATCAATCCCGAATTCTATTTATATAATGCTCCTCTTAATTCTCCGTTAGTCTTTCCAAACCAAATCAACCGTTTTTTAAAACAAATAAGGAGTTTTGATCTTAAGCTTAATGATACACATACTAAGTTGGTAGAAAAATTAATTTCACTACACATTAAGGATACTCCCTTTACCAAAATAAAGAAATATGATATTAAACAGGTGAAAAAAGGAATAATTTGTACCTCTTGTCAAGCGTTCTATACAAATAATAGCCTTTTTGGTTATTTACGTTGTAACAATTGTGGTAATAAGGAAGCGATCGAACCAGCTATTTTACGAAGCATTGAAGAATATAAATTATTGTTTCCAAATCGGCTAATCACCACATCTTGTATGATGGATTGGTGTGGGGTCGTTTCAAAAAGATCACTTCAAGAGATTTTAGTTAAATATTTTAAATTAATGAAACACGGTAGATCGTCTTACTATGTTTAGTTAACGCTCATATTTGAGAATGAGACTTCTTAACCAACTGCCTAGTTATACTATTCATGTACACATTCAGCTAAAACTCTCGCACGATTGCATGATTACTCTATATTCGTGTACCCGCACTGCTATAATTCTCTATCGACTTCACGATTACTCTATATTCGTACACCCGCACCTTTAATACTTTCATTCAACTCGTAATAATACGCCTTCATAACATTTAACTATACAAAAAAATAAAGGTAACCGCAAATGGTTACCTTTACTTAGTTAATAATTATTACTCAACGATTGTTGCTACTACTCCAGCGCCTACTGTACGGCCACCTTCACGAATAGAGAACTTAGTTCCTTCTTCGATTGCGATTGGAGCGATTAGTTCAACAGTCATTTCGATGTTGTCTCCAGGCATTACCATCTCAACGCCTTCTGGAAGTTGGATAATTCCAGTTACGTCAGTTGTACGGAAGTAGAACTGTGGACGGTAGTTAGAGAAGAATGGAGTGTGACGTCCACCTTCTTCTTTTGAAAGAACGTAAACTTCTGATTTAAACTTAGTGTGTGCTTTAACAGTACCTGGTTTAGCAAGTACTTGACCACGTTGAATGTCTTCACGAGCTACACCACGAAGTAATGCACCAATGTTGTCTCCAGCTTCAGCATAGTCAAGAAGCTTACGGAACATTTCAACTCCAGTTACAGTTGTTGATTTTGGCTCTTCAGTTAAACCAAGGATTTCGATTACATCCCCAACTTTAACTTGTCCACGCTCAACGCGTCCAGTAGCAACTGTACCACGACCAGTGATTGAGAATACGTCCTCAACTGGCATCATGAATGGTTTGTCAGTTTCACGAGGAGGTGTTGGGATATAAGAGTCTACTGCATCCATAAGTTCGAAGATTTTTGCTTCCCACTCAGGGTCTCCCTCAAGAGCTTTAAGAGCAGAACCTTTGATTACAGGGATGTCATCTCCTGGGAAGTCGTACTCTGAAAGAAGATCGCGTACTTCCATTTCTACTAATTCAAGTAATTCTTCGTCGTCTACCATGTCACATTTGTTCATAAATACTACAAGGTAAGGTACACCTACTTGACGAGATAAAAGAATGTGCTCACGAGTTTGTGGCATTGGGCCGTCAGCAGCAGATACTACTAAGATACCGCCGTCCATTTGTGCAGCACCAGTGATCATGTTTTTAACGTAGTCAGCATGTCCTGGGCAGTCAACGTGTGCATAGTGACGAGCATCTGTTTCATACTCAACGTGTGCAGTTGAGATTGTGATACCACGCTCACGCTCTTCTGGAGCACCATCGATTTGATCATAAGCCATTGCTACACCTTTACCAGTTTTCTTGTGAAGAACTGTAGAGATAGCAGCAGTTAATGTAGTTTTACCATGGTCAACGTGTCCAATTGTACCAATGTTAGCATGCGTTTTCGAACGGTCAAATTTTTCTTTAGCCATTTTGAAAAGCCTCCTTAAATTATGAAAATTAATTTATATTCTAATAGGAAAGGCGATCATTAAACCACCTTTCTTAGATTACAACATTTTACTAATAGATACAATAACGTTAGAAAATTATTGTCCTGTTTGCTTTTTAATAATTTCTTCTGAAATACTCTTAGGTACTTCTTCATAATGATCGAAGTGCATAGAATATGTTCCACGACCTTGTGTACGAGAACGTAGAGACGTAGCGTAACCAAACATTTCAGAAAGTGGAACCATCGCTCGAACTACTTGTGCATTTCCGCGAGCTTCCATTCCTTCTACACGACCACGACGGCTTGTTACATCGCCCATAATATCTCCCATATACTCTTCAGGAATGACGACTTCAACTTTCATTATTGGCTCAAGTATAGCTGGGGCACAATGTGCTTTCGCGTTCTTAAGAGCCATCGAACCAGCAATCTTAAACGCCATTTCGTTAGAGTCAACATCATGGTAAGATCCATCAAAGATCGTTGCTTTAAGGTCTAATAGTGGGTAACCTGCAAGCATACCATTTTGCATTGATTCTTTAATACCAGCTTCAACAGCAGGTACGTATTCACGTGGTACTACACCACCAACGATTTTGTTTTCAAAAACAAATCCTTCGCCTTCTTCAAGTGGTGAAAATTCAATCCAAACGTGACCGTATTGTCCACGACCACCAGACTGACGAACGAACTTACCTTCAACTTTCGCAGATTTGCGAATTGTTTCACGGTAAGCAACCTGAGGAGCACCTACGTTAGCTTCTACTTTAAATTCACGACGCATACGGTCTACAATGATATCTAAGTGAAGTTCACCCATACCAGCAATGATCGTTTGTCCAGTTTCCTCATCTGTATGAGTTTTAAAAGTTGGATCTTCTTCAGCAAGTTTCGCAAGAGCCATACCCATTTTATCTTGGTCAGCCTTTGATTTCGGCTCTACAGATAATGAAATAACCGGCTCTGGGAAGACCATTGACTCTAAGATAACAACATTTTTCTCATCACATAATGTATCACCAGTTGTCGTATCTTTAAGACCTACGGCAGCAGCAATATCACCTGCGTAAACTAATGAAATTTCCTCACGTGAGTTTGCATGCATTTGCAGGATACGACCAATTCTTTCACGCTTACCTTTTGTTGAGTTAAGTACATATGAACCAGAGTTTACTGTCCCAGAGTAAACACGGAAGAATGTAAGTTTCCCAACATAAGGGTCAGTCATAACTTTGAAAGCAAGTGCGGCAAATGGAGCTTCGTCACTTGATTCACGAGTTACTTCTTCATCTGAATCTGGTAAAGTACCTTTAATTGCTGGAACATCTGTTGGTGCAGGTAGATAATCAAGAACAGCATCTAGTAATAACTGAACACCTTTATTCTTGAACGCAGATCCACATACTACAGGGAAAAATTCTACGTTAGTTGTGCCTTTACGGATTGCCGCTTTTAGCTCTTCCTTCGTAATTTCTTCCCCATCTAAATACTTCATCATTAATTCTTCATCTAATTCAGCAGCTGCTTCAATTAGTTTTGTACGATATTCTTCAGCTTGATCCTTATATTCATCAGGAATTTCTCTCGTTTCAGGTGTTGTACCAAGATCATCCATATAGAAATAAGCTACATTTTCTACAAGATCAATAATTCCTTCGTATTGATCTTCCGCACCGATTGGTAATTGGATTGGGTGTGCATTTGCCCCTAAACGATCATGTAAAGTTTTTACAGAATATAAGAAGTCTGCACCGATTTTGTCCATTTTGTTTACAAATACAACACGCGGTACACCATATGTAGTTGCCTGACGCCAAACAGTTTCTGTTTGCGGTTCTACACCTGATTGTGCATCTAATACCCCTACAGCTCCATCAAGTACACGTAAAGAACGTTCAACCTCTACTGTGAAGTCTACGTGTCCTGGTGTATCGATGATATTGATACGGTGACCTTTCCACTGAGCAGTTGTTGCAGCGGACGTAATTGTAATACCACGTTCTTGCTCTTGCTCCATCCAGTCCATTTGTGAAGCTCCTTCATGAGTTTCACCAATTTTATGGATACGACCTGTATAGAAAAGAATACGTTCAGTACATGTTGTTTTACCAGCATCAATGTGAGCCATGATCCCGATATTACGTGTCTTTTCTAAGGAGAACTCTCTTGCCATAAGTTTCTTTCTCCTTTCTATTGTTGAAAGTGTATTTTTGTCTCCATAGCATAACAAGCCTGACGATAGACGTTTAGCATTAAAACTAAACGTCCGCCCGACTTTTTTGCTATTAGAAAAACTTGGCTTGTCGCCAAGTCTATGGCGAAAGCCTTAGTTTTTCTTATACTTTAATCCTTTAACAAAGTTAAACTTTCTTAAAGTATAAAAAATAATAAGTTCGCTATTTTACCAACGATAGTGAGCGAATGCTTTGTTCGCTTCAGCCATTTTGTGTGTATCTTCGCGCTTCTTAACAGATGCTCCAGTATTATTAGCAGCATCCAAAATTTCGTTAGCTAGACGCTCTTCCATCGTTTTTTCTCCACGAAGACGAGCATAGTTTACTAACCAACGAAGACCTAATGTCGTACGACGCTCAGGTTTAACTTCGATCGGTACTTGATAGTTTGCACCACCAACACGACGAGCTTTAACTTCAAGAACTGGCATAATGTTTTTGATTGCTTGTTCAAACACTTCCATTGGATCATTACCAGTACGTTCTTTAATAGAATCAAACGCGCGGTATAAAATTGTTTGAGCTACTCCTCTTTTTCCATCAATCATGATGCGATTGATAAGACGAGTCACTAATTTTGAATTATAAAGTGGATCAGGTAATACATCTCTACGTGCTACAGGTCCTTTACGAGGCATAATTTCCCCTCCTTTCAATCATTAAAAATTTCATTTTAATTATTTTTTCGGTGCTTTAGGTCGCTTCGTACCATATTTAGAACGACCTTGCATACGGTTTTGTACACCAGCTGTATCTAAAGCTCCACGAACGATATGGTAACGTACCCCTGGTAAGTCTTTTACACGACCACCGCGGATAAGAACAACACTGTGCTCTTGTAAGTTGTGACCAATTCCTGGAATATATGCCGTAACCTCAATTCCATTTGTTAAACGTACACGCGCATACTTACGTAACGCTGAGTTTGGTTTCTTTGGAGTCATTGTACCAACACGAGTACAAACACCACGTTTTTGTGGTGAAGACTGATCTGTTTGTGACTTTTTGAAACTGTTGTAACCTTTGTTTAACGCAGGTGAGTCAGATTTTTTAATCTTAGCTTTACGAGGTTTACGTACTAATTGGTTAATTGTAGGCATTTATTTTCCTCCTTTCTAAAAACTAATTAAAGACCACTGAGCCAGGTGGTTCATCACTTTCCAAAAGGAACGTTTTTGCCAAAGGGAAACCCTTTAGCAAAAACGTATTCACTTTATAATCGCTACAGTGGCTGCTGAAACATCAATTCCACAAGCTTTTCCAAGCTTTTTCATTGATTGAACTTTTATGGTAGGGACGTCTTTTTTCTCAGCTAAAGCAAGAACCTTTTGAACAACTTTGCCATCAGCATCACTTGCTATATATAATTCATTAACGATCCCAGCCTCTAAAGCTTTTAGAGTTTGCTTCGTGCCAATTACTTTTTCCTTAGCCTGTGCTACTTTTTCATAAGACATAACTCATCCTCCAAAGTATCAGGTTTCTTTGACGCACTTTGATATAATATCATCCTTACATATGACTGTCAATATCTTTTAGTCATTTAGAATAATTTCTTTTTCAGTTTCATATTCTAGCAAATCCATTGTCTCATCTTGACCTTCAATCTTAAGATCAATGTCGCGGTACCTTGTCATACCTGTACCGGCAGGAACAAGTTTACCGATAATGACATTTTCTTTTAAACCAAGGAGTTCGTCACGCTTACCTTTAATTGCCGCATCCGTAAGCACACGTGTTGTTTCTTGGAATGAAGCTGCAGATAAGAAGGAATCTGTCTCTAGTGATGCTTTTGTGATACCAAGTAACACCGGACGTCCCGTTGCAGGTTGCCCGCCATTAATTAATACCTTTTTATTTACATCATTAAAATGTTGAATTTCAACAAGTGATCCTGGTAATACTTCCGTATCTCCTGCGTCCATTACCCTGATTTTTCTAAGCATTTGGCGAACCATTACTTCAATGTGTTTATCGCCAATCTCTACCCCTTGCATACGATAAACTTTTTGTACTTCTCGTAGCAAGTATTCTTGAACACCGTTAATCCCTGAAACTTTTAATAATTCTTTTGGATCAATTGAGCCTTCTGTTAACTCTTGACCAGCAAGAACTTCTTGACCGATAGTTACTTTAATTCTAGCACCATAAGGAATTGAATAATTTCTTGTTTCAATTTCACCTTGTACTGTTACTTCACGTTTATCCTGAACATCTGAAGTATCGATAACTTTTCCGTCAATTTCTGAGATAACTGCTTGCCCTTTCGGATTACGCGCTTCAAATAACTCTTGAATACGCGGTAAACCTTGGGTAATATCGTCTCCAGCTACCCCTCCAGTATGGAACGTACGCATGGTCAACTGTGTACCAGGCTCACCAATTGATTGAGCAGCAATAATACCTACAGCTTCGCCTACTTCAACATCAGATCCCGTAGCTAAGTTACGACCGTAACATTTCTTACAAACTCCATGTCTTGTATGGCAAGTAAATGCTGAGCGAATCGTTATACTGCCAATACCAGCATCTTCAACTTCCCTAGCGATATCTTCTGTGATTAGTTCATTTTTCCTAACAAGCACGTCGTTTGTTTCTGGTGCATAAACCGTTTTAAAAGCAAAACGTCCAACTAAGCGGTCATATAAACTTTCAATGATTTCTGTACCATCTTTGATTGCTGAAACTTCTAAACCACGATCAGTACCACAATCACCTTCACGAACGATCACATCTTGCGCTACGTCGACAAGACGTCGTGTCAAGTATCCTGAGTCAGCCGTTTTTAAAGCTGTATCGGCAAGACCTTTACGTGCTCCATGTGTAGAGATAAAGTACTCTAATACAGTTAACCCTTCACGGAAACTAGATTTGATTGGTAACTCAATGATCCGTCCAGATGGGTTGGCCATTAGTCCACGCATCCCAGCAAGCTGGGTGAAGTTTGAGGCGTTACCACGGGCACCAGAGTCACTCATCATAAAGATTGGATTTAACCGCTCAAGCGTTCCCATTAACTTATCTTGAATTACATCTTTGGCTGCACTCCAAATTGAGATTACACGATCATATCTCTCTTCTTCTGTTATCAACCCACGACGGAATTGTTTAACAACTCGGTCAACCTTCGTTTCTGCTTCTGCTAAAATCTCTTTCTTTTCAGGTAAAACGACAATATCCGCTACCCCAACTGTAATACCCGCTTTTGTCGAGTGTTTAAACCCTAATGCTTTCATTTTATCAAGCATTTTTGATGTTTCAGAGATTTTAAAGATCTTAAATACTTCAGCAATGATATTCCCTAAGAAACCTTTCTTAAAAGGAGAAACTACTTCTCGCTCTTGGAAAATTTCCTTCACATTTGAATTTAGCGGCACCATATATTTATCAGGAGTCGCTTCCTGAAGATTTGTCATTGATGGCTCATTAATGTAAGGAAACGTTTCTGGTAAAATCTCATTAAAAATTAATTTTCCAACGGTAGTCAACAACATTTGCCCTTGTTGTTCTTCAGTAAATGTTGTTTTCTGTAAAGATGCTACAGGAATTGCTACACGTGTATGAAGATGTACATACCCATTTTGATAAGCGATCAACGCTTCATTTGTATCTTTAAAGATCATTCCTTCACCGACAGCATCTTTACGCTCTAGTGTTAAATAATAATTACCTAATACCATGTCCTGAGATGGTGTAACTACTGGTTTTCCATCTTTCGGATTTAGGATATTTTGGGCTGCTAACATTAAAATTCTTGCTTCCGCTTGTGCTTCTGCAGAAAGTGGAACGTGAACAGCCATTTGGTCACCGTCAAAGTCAGCATTATAAGCTGTACACACAAGTGGATGAAGTTTAATCGCTCTACCTTCAACAAGCGTTGGTTCAAACGCTTGAATTCCTAGACGGTGAAGGGTTGGTGCACGATTTAGTAAAACTGGGTGTTCTCTAATAACATCTTCTAGTACATCCCAAACTTCTGGTTGAACTCTTTCCACTTTTCGTTTTGCACTTTTAATATTATGAGCAATCCCCTTAGCTACAAGCTCTTTCATCACGAAAGGTTTAAATAACTCAAGGGCCATTTCTTTTGGCAAACCACATTGATACATTTGTAATTGTGGTCCTACGACGATAACTGAACGTCCCGAATAGTCAACACGTTTACCGAGTAGATTTTGACGGAATCGTCCTTGTTTCCCTTTTAGCATATGTGATAAAGACTTTAATGGGCGATTACCAGGACCTGTTACAGGACGACCACGACGACCATTATCAATTAAAGCATCTACGGCTTCTTGTAACATCCGTTTTTCATTTTGAACAATAATATTAGGTGCGCCAAGATCTAATAAACGCTTTAGACGATTATTACGATTAATTACGCGACGGTACAAATCGTTCAAATCAGATGTTGCAAATCGACCACCATCTAACTGAACCATTGGACGAAGTTCAGGCGGAATAACTGGAAGAACATCAAGGACCATCCAAGATGGTTCATTTCCTGAATTTCGAAATGCTTCTAACACTTCTAAGCGTTTAATGGCTCTTGTGCGACGTTGACCTTGTGCTGTCATTAGCTCTTCTTTTAATGAGTCTACTTCTTTTTCTAAATCAATATCTGCTAAAAGTTTTTTGATTGCTTCAGCACCCATTTGGGCCGTAAAGCCTTTCCCGTACTTTTCCCGATACGTACGATATTCTTTTTCAGATAACAGTTGTTTTGTTTCAAGTGGTGTATCACCGGAATCTGTGACGACATACGAAGCAAAATAAATTACTTCTTCTAACGAACGTGGTGACATATCTAATACAAGCCCCATTCGACTTGGAATACCTTTAAAGTACCAAATATGTGAGACAGGGGCAGCTAATTCAATATGCCCCATTCGCTCACGACGAACTTTTGCTCGCGTTACTTCTACACCACAACGATCACAAACAACGCCCTTATAACGAACGCGCTTATACTTTCCACAATGACATTCCCAATCTTTTGTTGGTCCAAAAATTCTTTCACAAAAAAGACCATCTTTTTCTGGTTTTAAGGTACGATAGTTAATCGTCTCCGGTTTCTTTACTTCACCACGTGACCAAGAGCGAATTTTGTTCGGTGAAGCAAGACCAATTTTCATATACTCGAAATTGTTTACATCTATCAAGGGGTCAACCTCCCTTTCGGCTTTCAGGTTCTACGATTATCCGTTTGATTCAGTTGGATCAAGATTTAATGTGAGTTTATCGTTTGTTTGATCGTCATCATCGTCAAGCTCACGCATCTCAATTTCTTCTTCATTGCTAGAGAGCATTTTAACGTCCATACCTAAACTTTGTAGTTCCTTGATTAATACTTTAAATGATTCAGGAACACCTGGTTCTGGCACATTTTCACCCTTGACAATTGCTTCGTACGTTTTGACACGACCAACAACATCATCAGACTTAACAGTAAGAATTTCCTGTAATGTGTAAGCTGCACCATAGGCTTCAAGTGCCCATACTTCCATTTCTCCAAAGCGTTGTCCACCGAACTGCGCCTTACCGCCAAGCGGTTGTTGTGTAACAAGAGAATAAGGTCCAGTTGATCTAGCATGAAGCTTATCGTCAACCATGTGAGCAAGTTTGATCATATACATAATTCCAACAGAAATTCGATTATCGAATGGTTCACCTGTTCTTCCATCATAAAGAACAGTCTTTCCATCCCTTGCCATTCCCGCTTCTGCAAGCGTACCCCAAACATCTTCTTCACGCGCACCATCAAAAACTGGAGAAGCAACGTGAATTCCTAATCTTCTTGCAGCCATTCCTAAATGTAACTCAAGCACTTGTCCGATGTTCATTCGCGATGGTACTCCAAGTGGGTTAAGCATAATATCAACTGGCGTTCCATCTGGTAAAAATGGCATATCTTCTTCTGGCATAATTCGCGAGATAACCCCTTTATTACCATGGCGTCCGGCCATTTTATCGCCTTCATGAATTTTACGTTTTTGAACAATATAAACGCGAACTAACTGATTTACTCCCGGCGGAAGTTCGTCACCATCTTCGCGGTTGAATACTTTCACATCTAAAATGATCCCGTCTCCTCCATGAGGGGCTCTTAGGGACGTATCGCGAACTTCTCTTGCTTTTTCACCGAAAATCGCATGTAAAAGACGTTCTTCAGCCGTAAGTTCAGTTACTCCTTTCGGAGTTACTTTTCCTACAAGGATATCACCATCTTTTACTTCAGCACCGACACGGATAATTCCGCGCTCATCTAAATTACGTAGCGCTTCTTCACCAACGTTTGGTATATCTCTCGTAATTTCTTCTGGTCCTAGTTTCGTATCACGAGCTTCTGATTCATATTCTTCAATATGAATGGAAGTATATACGTCATCCTTTACAAGGCGTTCACTAAGGATGATCGCATCCTCATAGTTATACCCTTCCCAAGTCATGAATGCTACTAGCACGTTACGACCTAGAGCGAGTTCTCCTTGTTCCATTGATGGACCATCAGCTAGGATTTCTCCTTTTTCTACAACGTCACCTACTTTTACAATCGGACGTTGATTATAGCAAGTTCCTTGGTTAGAACGAACAAACTTTAATAAATTATAACGATCAATGTCCGCTTTCACTTCATTTCCGTCGGCAACAATTAGGCGGCGAACTTGAATTTCTTTTGCCGTAACTCGTTCGACAATCCCTTTGAATTTAGCAACAACTGCAGCACCTGAGTCTTTGGCAGAAACGTGTTCCATTCCTGTACCAACTAATGGAGCTTGTGGTTGAAGTAAAGGAACTGCTTGACGTTGCATGTTCGCTCCCATTAACGCCCGGTTTGAATCGTCATTTTCTAAGAATGGAATACATGCCGTTGCGGCAGAAACAACTTGTTTAGGTGATACATCCATGTAATCAACGCGCTCACGTTTAACGATCGTATTTTCTCCTCGGAAACGAGCAATAATATTTTCATCAATAAATGAACCATCATCGCCTAATCTCGCATTGGCCTGGGCAACAACATAATTATCTTCCTCATCGGCAGTTAAATAATCTATTTTCGCCGTAACTTTTCCTGTTTCTGGATCAACGCGACGGTATGGCGTTTCCATAAAGCCAAATTCATTCACTTTCGCATAGGAAGATAATGAGTTTATCAAACCAATGTTTGGACCTTCCGGTGTTTCAATTGGACACATACGACCATAGTGAGAATAGTGAACGTCACGAACTTCAAATCCTGCACGTTCTCGAGTTAAACCACCTGGCCCTAAAGCCGAAAGACGACGTTTATGAGTTAATTCTGCTAACGGATTCGTTTGATCCATGAACTGTGATAGCTGTGAACTACCAAAAAACTCTTTAATAGAAGCGATCACTGGCCGAATATTAATTAACGCTTGTGGCGTAATCATATTTGCATCTTGAATTGACATCCTCTCACGAACAACACGTTCCATT
Source organism: Anaerobacillus sp. (assembly GCA_036676095.1). Classification (GTDB taxonomy): domain Bacteria; phylum Bacillota; class Bacilli; order Bacillales; family Anaerobacillaceae; genus Anaerobacillus. The sequence continues at coordinate 35,625 of JAKFDP010000084.1, forward strand.
CTAGAAAGTCCAATTCTAAATTGGTTTTGTAATAATTCTCCGACAGAACGAAGGCGACGATTTCCTAAATGGTCAATATCATCTGTATCGCCAATTCCATGAAGTAAATTAAAGAAATAATTGATCGAGGCAATAATGTCGGCAGGGGTAATATTTTTAATATTTTTATCAACATTACCATTACCAATCACATTAATGATTTCTTCATCTTGACTATTAGGTGCGTACACTTTGATAGATTGTAATGGTACTTCAACGTCATCCATTACTCCACCATGCAAAGATACATTCCTAAAGCCAACGTTATTTTCTAAATAAGGAATTAAACGATCTAGAAGGCGACGATCAATAATCACTCCTTCTTCTGCCAAAACTTCACCAGTTTCCGGATCAATTAACGTTTCAGCTAATCGTTGATTAAATAACCGATTTTTAATGTGTAACTTTTTGTTTATCTTATAACGACCAACACTTGCTAGGTCATAGCGTTTTGGATCAAAAAAGCGCAATTCTAATAAGCTCTTTGCATTTTCAACTGTCGGAGGCTCACCAGGACGCAAACGTTCATAAATTTCTAATAAAGCCTTTTCCGTACTATCGGTGTTATCCTTTTCTAATGAGTTTCTTAAATACTCATCTTCACCTAATAGATCAATGATCTCTTGATCAGATCCAAATCCTAATGAACGTAATAGAACTGTTACAGGAATTTTCCTTGTGCGATCAATTCGAACGTATACAACGTCCTTTGCATCTGTCTCTAGTTCTAACCATGCCCCACGGTTTGGAATTACAGTTGCTGTAAAACCTTTTTTCCCGTTTTTATCGATTTTCTTACTATAATAAACACTTGGAGAACGAACAAGCTGGGAAACGATAACACGTTCAGCACCATTAATAATAAACGTACCTGTCTCTGTCATTAATGGGAAATCTCCCATGAAAACTTCTTGTTCTTTTACTTCTCCTGTTTCTTTATTAATTAGACGTACTTTGACTCTTAATGGAGCTGCATAAGTAACATCTCGTTCTTTCGATTCTTCCACAGAATATTTAGGTTCTCCTAAACTGTAATCGATAAACTCCAAAATTAAGTTTCCTGTAAAATCTTGAATCGGAGAGATGTCTTGAAACATTTCTCTTAGCCCCTCATCAAGAAACCATTGATAAGAAGCTGTTTGAATTTCAATTAGGTTCGGTAATTCTAACACCTCTTTAATTCGTGCATAGCTTCTTCTTTGGCGGTGTCGTCCATATTGAACTAGTTGACCTGTCAACTGATTCACCCCTTAAATCTAGCGTTTTAGTGTCCATCTATTAGTCGAATGACTAAATGAGGCTTCGTTTTTAGAGAAAAAGAAAAAATGGTTTTACTAAAAAACCATAGCTTAAAGACCTTTTTTAAGGTATTTAACATAAAAAAGACCACTTGTTTTAAACAAAATTCTTCACCTAGCTGTTAAAACACTATGTACACATTGGTTTAACCTCAAACCATGATTAAATAATAATCAGTAATGTATTTCGATTATATTAGTTTTCCCATAAATCAAAATCTTATACCAAAAATTACTGTTGACATTTGAAGAAATTTAGTTTAAATGAGTATACATACGCATTAAACAATGCTAACACAAATTGGATTTAGAGTCAACTTTTTTTTGCGGAAATAATATAATAGCCTTTTGACTTTTTTTCTACAACTACTTCTGTAAATAAACTTGCTAGTTTTTCAAGTGCAGAAGGAGCTCCTTGTTTTTTCTGAATCACAATCCAAAGCTCTCCACCATGGTCTAAATATTCATATGCTTCCTCAAACAATTGGTGAACTACTTTCTTCCCTGCTCTAATTGGTGGATTAGATAAAATAGAGCAAAACTTCTGATCTTTAAGTTCACTTAATAAATAACTTTTTTTAATAATGACATTTTCAATATCATTTAGTTTTGCATTGATTTCTGTTAATTCAAGGGCCCGCTCATTAACATCAACTAAATAAACGCTGCTTTCAGCTCTTTCTTTTGCTAGAGTTAAGCCAATTGGACCATAGCCACAGCCTACATCCAAAATATGACAAGACGCTTGTGGAAAGCGATATGTTTCGAGCAGCAATTTCGTGCCATAATCAATTTCTTTTTTCGAAAATACACCCGCATCAGATGTAAAAAACATTTTTCTTCCTCTTAATATCGATTCCCATTTTCTGCGTGAACTTTCAACCGTTGGTTTTTCTGAATAATAGTGATTTGTCACTTTTCACCACACCTTTTCTCTTTCACCAATATTCATTTGATAATACTTTATCATAAATCATACTTTCAAATAGTATAAACTAAAAGAACTCGCAATTATGCGAGTTCTTTTAGTTTATAAATTACTTAACCTCGATAGAAGCGCCTGCTTCTTCAAGTTTAGCTTTCATAGCTTCAGCGTCTTCTTTAGAAACGCCTTCTTTAAGTGGAGCTGGAGCACCATCAACTAATGCTTTTGCTTCTTTTAAGCCTAAACCAGTAATTTCACGAACAACTTTGATTACGTTGATCTTAGAAGCACCAGCAGATGCAAGGATTACGTCAAACTCAGTTTGCTCAGCTTCAGCAGCAGCAGCACCGCCACCAACAACAGCTACAGGAGCAGCTGCAGTTACGCCAAACTCTTCTTCAATTGCTTTTACAAGATCGTTTAATTCTAATACTGTCATTTCTTTAATCGCTTCAAGGATTTGATCTTTACTCATTTTATATTTCCTCCTAATTGTAAGTTGATTTATAATTTAACGGGTGCTTAAGCACCTTGTTCTTCTTTTTGTTCAGCAACAGCTTTTGTAGCCAATGCAAAGTTACGCATTGGAGCTTGAAGCACGCTAAGCAACATAGAAAGTAAGCCTTCTCTTGAAGGAAGTTCCGCTAGTGCTTTCACTTCTTCTAAAGTAGCATATCGACCTTCAATAACACCTGCTTTAATTTCTAAAGCATCATTCTTTTTCGCGAATTCGTTAAGAATTTTTGCAGGAGCAATTACATCGTCATTACTAAAAGCAATTGCAGTTGGACCTACTAAAACTTGATCAAGTTCAGTTAGTTCTGTTTCTGCTGTTGCACGACGTGTCATTGTATTTTTGTAAACTTTAAACTCAATATTCGCTTCACGTAATTGTTTACGTAATTCTGTTACTTGGGCAACGTTTAAACCACGGTAGTCAACTACTACTGTTGTTTTACTTTCACGAAGCTTTGCAGCAATCTCAGATACTAATTGTTGTTTTTGTTCACGTATGCTCATTATTACACCTCCTATAATTATTGGAAAAGATAAGAAATCAACTTAGTTTTTCTTATCTACCTAGCAATAATAGTAGTAAAACCACACCGTTTTGCCGAGGCAATCGTTCGATAGAAAAAGCCTCCATGTAGACACACGGAGGCTTTTGTTTATAGTAATTAAATCACCATTTAACAAACCTCGGTAGGAAATTAAGCAATTATCACGCACCTACTGTCTACGGTATGAACTATTAAATTTACAATCGTAAGTATAGCTTTAATTTATTAACAAGTCAACTGGAATTATTTAGTAGCAGATGCTACGTTTACTTTTACTCCAGGACCCATTGTTGAAGCTACTGCAATATTTTTCATGTAAGTTCCTTTAGCTGCTGCAGGCTTAACTTTAATTAACGTTTCAGTAAGTGTTGCTAAGTTTTCAGCTAACTTGTTCGTATCAAAAGAAACTTTTCCGATTGGCGCATGGATATTTCCAGCTTTATCAACACGGTATTCGATCTTACCAGCTTTAATATCGTTTACTGCTTTTTCAACTTCAAATGTAACTGTTCCAGTTTTAGGATTTGGCATTAAACCTTTAGGTCCTAATACACGTCCAAGTTTACCAACTTGGCCCATCATGTCTGGAGTTGCAACTACAACGTCAAAGTCAAACCAACCTTGAGCAATTTTGTTAATGTAATCCTCATCACCAACATAGTCTGCTCCAGCTGCTTCAGCTTCCTTCGCTTTTTCACCTTTAGCAAATACTAATACACGTTGAACTTTCCCAGTTCCATGCGGAAGAACAACAGCTCCACGAATTTGTTGGTCTGCTTTCTTAGGATCAACGCCTAATCTAAATGCAACTTCAACTGTTTCATCAAATGATGCTACTGAAGTTTTTTTCACTAATTCAATCGCTTCTTCAACAGGGTAAGCTTTTGTACGATCAATAAGCTTTGCAGCCTCTTGATACTTTTTACCTTTTTTAGCCAATTTAATTTCCTCCTTGATTGTGGTTTTAGCGGTAGTACCTCCCACTAAGAAAAGCGCAAAGCGCGAGACAAATCTCTAGGATTAGACAAATAGTCTTAAATAAAGGTTGCGAGCCAAACCTTTGGCTTAGTCGCAACCTCCTAAATCCCTGCAAAATTGTCTTATAAGGGATTAGTCTTCAATAACAATTCCCATGCTACGTGCTGTACCTTCCACCATACGCATTGCTGACTCTACACTAGCTGCGTTTAGGTCTGGCATCTTTTGTTCTGCGATTTCGCGAACTTTATCACGCTTAACTGTTGCTACTTTTTTACGATTTGGTTCACCAGATCCACTTTGGATCCCAGCTGCTACTTTAAGTAAAACTGCAGCAGGTGGAGTTTTCGTAATAAATGTAAATGAACGGTCTTCAAATACCGTAATTTCTACCGGAATAATTAAACCAGCTTGATCAGCAGTACGAGCGTTAAATTCTTTACAAAATCCCATAATGTTGACTCCCGCTTGACCTAGTGCAGGTCCAACTGGTGGTGCTGGATTTGCTTTACCAGCAGGAATTTGTAGTTTTACCATTTTAATAACCTTTTTAGCCACGCGACACACCTCCTTAAGTCCGTGATGTGGTAACCGGATCTTAGTTATTGATCCTCCCACTCAATACTTTCTATAATTGAAAGCTATGTTCAAAATTACGTTAAGAACATGAAAATTTTATCATATCCCAAAAAGAAAAGCAAAGTTTATTTTAAATTTTTTCTACTTGAGAAAAATCTAATTCAACAGGCGTCTCACGACCAAACATATTAACGTGTACTTTTAGCTTCCTTTTCTCAATCACAATTTCCTCTATTGAGCCAACAAAGTTTGTAAACGGACCTTCTTTCACTTTTACTGCTTCCTTTAGCTCAAAATCAATTTCTTCTCGTGGTTCTTCAACCCCCATTTGGCGGAGGATCGCTTCTACTTCTTCAGGAAGCAATGCCGTTGGTTTTGAGCCTGCTCCAGCCGAACCAACAAATCCCGTTACTCCAGGAGTATTTCGAACAACGTACCACGAATCATCTGTCATAATCATCTCTACTAAGACATAACCCGGAAAAACTTTACGGGTAACAGATTTCGTTTTCCCATTCTTTGTTTCTGTCTCTTCTTCAACAGGTACAAGAACACGAAAAATCTTATCTGCCATATCCATAGACTCGACTCGTTTTTCTAAATTTGTTTTTACTTTATTTTCATACCCTGAGTAAGTATGAACAACATACCAATTCTTCTCCATAATGAACAGGACCTTTACGTCCTTCCCTCCTCTATGGATCAATCCTACTTAAAAAAATAAAAAGGATAGACCAATTATTCTAAGATTAATTTAATTAATCTAGAAATACCTAAGTCAACAATACCAAAGAAAATTGCCATAATTACTACTGTTATCACAACTACTGTTGTATAACGAAATAACTCTTTGCGAGTAGGCCAAGATACTCTCTTTAACTCTTTTACTACATCACGTAAAAATTGACCTGATTTCCTAAATACTCCAGCCACTGACGCACCTCCGCCCTCTTAACAATTACTGTAAGCGAAAATTTTTATACATTTAACTTCAAACAATGTTATAAAATTGAAGTAGGCTTTCGCCATTACTGCTTGTACTAGAAAAAGTACAAGTCACACTAAGCGATTGGTAGTCGTTAGTTGTGAATATAGCCGATTAGCCAATTATTCTTATATAACTGGCTTGTACATAAATTTAATTTGATTAGCAACAATTATTTCGTTTCAAGATGTAGGGTATGCTCGTTACAAGCTTTACAAAACTTTTTCAATACAGTACGAACTTCATTTTCGCTGCTTTTCTTTGCTGTCGAATAGTTACGAGACTTACAAATATCACAAGCTAGTACTACTTTTTTTCGCACTACTACACTACCCCAATCTTCTTACAAATGATCATATTCACATACTAATCAACCATATCACAGGGCCTAGACAGTGTCAATATTGGCTTATACTATTGTAACCAAAATTACCCTTTCCAAACCTTAGTAAATTTATAGATTTATTTATCCCATCTAATAGTATATAAAAAAACAGGGTTTTCCCTGTTTTTAAATGCTGATGCCTTTTAACTCCACGTAACGTTCTAGCTTTCGTTTGACTCTTTGCAATGCGTTGTCAATGGATTTAACATGTCTTTTTAAATCGACAGAGATTTCTTGATACGATCTCCCGTCTAAATATAACATTAACACTTTTCTTTCAAGGTCACTTAAGATTTCAGCCATTTTTACTTCGATATCATCAAATTCTTCTTGATTAATAAGAAGTTCTTCAGGATCAGTAACACGAGTTCCACAAATGACATCAAGAAGTGTCCGATCACTTTCTTCATCATAAATCGGTTTATCTAATGAAACGTAAGAATTCAAAGGAATATGCTTTTGCCTAGTTGCCGTTTTAATAGCAGTTATAATTTGTCTTGTAATACAAAGTTCAGCAAATGCTTTAAATGACGACAACTTGTCCCCTTTATAATCACGAATTGCTTTATAGAGACCGATCATTCCTTCTTGAACGATGTCCTCATGGTCAGCGCCAATTAAGAAATAAGATCTAGCTTTAGCTCTTACGAAACTCTTATACTTGTTAATAAGAAACTCTAGTGCACCACTATCTCCTTCACGCACATAAACAACTAAACATTCATCTTCCATTTGTTCAAAGTTAGCATTTGTGATTTCTATGAGGTCTATGCTCACCATAATCCCTCCGACTCATTGATGAATTGTATCCGTTTAAAAAGGAATATGGTTTATTTCCCTTTCAAACAAACTGAGTTGCCTAAACATAGCCATATTATATAGTATTGTTTTAAACAGCGTCAACCACTCACATGTCGCCTCGACGCCATTTTTCAAAAATTTCGGCAATTTCGTCAGAAATAGGAATTTTTGTTGATTTTTCTTTACATTTCGACTTTATTACCTCACGTTCTATCCCTTGTTCAATAACCACCATTTCCGTGCGTAATTCTCTGGCAGATTTTCGTAATGCTCCATAACCAAATGTGACTGATTGCTCTACAAAATCTGATGTAGCAACATAGACTTGAGTGTCAATTCGTTTATACTTTTTGACTAGTTTTTCAATTCGTTCATCTGCAGTTTCGTTTTCTTTTGTATAAATAATCTCAAGACGAAAATTTTTATACTTTTTTCCGATCCCAGGTACCATGTGGGCATCAAAAACAACGAAAACTTTCATTCCACTATAAGCTTGGTATTCTGCCATTTTCTCAATCAATAGATCTCTAGCACCCTCCAAATCATGCTTTTTTAATTCCTTTAATTCTGACCAATCGCCAATAATGTTATAGCCATCTACAAAAAGTATTTCGTGCATGTTAATTCATTCCTACTGGATTTCGCTTCCTAAAAACCTCATACATCAACAGACTAGCCGCAACAGATGCATTCAAAGAAGTAACCTTTCCTTGCATTGGAATTCGAATTAAAAAATCACATTTTTCCTTAATTAACCGACTGATACCTTTTCCTTCACTGCCAATTACAATTCCAATGGGCAAGTCAAAACTTGCTTGTCGAAAATCAGTATCTCCTTCGGCATCCGTTCCCACAAACCAAAGTCCACGCTTTTTTAATTCATCAATTGTCCGGGCTAAGTTTGTTACTCTAACTACGGGAACATATTCAATCGCACCCGTTGAAGCTTTTGCTACAGTAGCCGTTAAGCCGACAGCACGACGTTTCGGTATAATTACTCCATGGACCCCTGCTGCATCGGCAGTACGGAGAATGGATCCTAAATTATGAGGGTCCTCAATTTCATCTAATAACAAAAAGAACGGCGCTTCATCTTTTTTTGCGGCATTTGCAAACAAATCTTCAAGCTCGGCGTACTCATATGCTGCTATTGAAGCAACAACCCCTTGATGATTGTCGGTATCGACTAACGATTCTAGTTTCTTTTTAGGGACGAATTGGAATTGCACTCCCTTTTCTTTAGCAAGATTGACAATTTGATTTACTTGTCCTTTTTGCACACCTTCGCCAATCCAAATTTTATTAATGGCATGTCCAGATCGCAATGCTTCTAACACAGGATTCTTGCCTACAATAAATTCACTACTCATTATTTTCACTCCCTTCTCTTTTTTCAATCAATACAAACGCCTGTTTCACTAGTTCATCAAGCCGTTCATATCTATTCAATAAATATAAATAGCCAATTAATGCTTCAAAAGCGGTACTTTGGCGATACGTTTGTAAATCTGTACTTTTGCGAACATTCCCAGGTTTAGCATTTCTCCCTCTCATAACAACGGCTCTTTCTTCTTCTGTTAAAAAATCGCTGGCTAACAGGCAGTTGATTACTTCTGCCTGCGCCTTAGCCGATACGTAATTTGTTGCATGTTTATGGAGTTGGTGGGGTCTAACTGTTCCTAAGGCAATAAGTTGATACCGGACGTACGTATCAAAAATGGAATCACCCATATAGGCGAGAGCTAACGCATTCAATTGCCGGAAATCTATTTTTGGTTCCATCATTTTCATCATTTCTTTATTAGACCCTCTTCCAACGAACTCCTTGTGGTGTATCTTCTAAAAGAATGTTCTTATCTTTTAAGTCATCGCGTATTTTGTCAGCTAAGGCAAAATCACGATTTTTTCTAGCTTCATTCCTTTGTTCAATTAATTGATCGATCTCCTCAGCAAGTAACTCTTTTGGCGAAAACAAAACTAAGCCAAGTACGAACGACAAATCTTTAAACGTAGCAAGAAAATGCTCAAGCACAGCTTTGGAAGTATGATCTTCTCGTAAATAAACGTTAGCAACCTTTGCTAAATCAAATAAACTCGCGATTGCATTGGCGCTATTAAAATCGTCATCCATTTCTACAATAAACTTTGATTTTTGTTCGTCAATTTTCGTTATCCACTCAGACTCGTTTCCGCCAAGATTTGCGGTTTCTTCTAAACGATATTCGAGATTTTGAACAGCTGTTTTTAAGCGATCTAAGCCATTTTTGGCACTATTTAAGAGGTCATCACTAAAATTAATCGGACTACGATAATGGGCGGTCATCATAAAGAAGCGAATCACTTGCGGATCATATTTTTTTAAGATGTCATGGACTAAAATGAAATTTCCTAATGATTTTGACATTTTTTCGTTGTCAATATTAATATACCCATTGTGAAGCCAATAGTTAGCCATTTTTTTGCCCGTCATCGCTTCTGATTGAGCAATCTCATTTTCATGATGCGGAAACGACAAGTCTTGACCACCGGCATGGATATCGATCGTTTCACCTAAATATTTTTTGACCATTGCTGAACATTCAATATGCCAACCAGGCCTGCCTTCTCCCCATGGACTTTGCCATGAAATTTCGCCGGGCTTAGCCTTCTTCCAAAGCGCAAAATCAAGTGGATCTGCTTTATCTTGCTCGACTTCAATTCTTGCTCCAGATTGCAAGTCATCAATCGATTGCTGCGAAAGTCTTCCATATTCTTTGAATTTTCTAGTACTAAAATAAACATCGCCATTTACTTCATAAGCAAAACCGTTATCAATCAGTCCTTTAACAAACTCAATGATTTCTGTCATTGTTTCTGTCACTCGCGGATGAACATCTGCGCGTTTAACTCCTAGCGCTCCAACATCTTCAAAATAAGCCTTAATAAAACGTTCCGCTATTGTTGGAACATCTTCCCCTAACTCTTTGGCCGCTTTGATTAACTTATCGTCTACATCAGTAAAGTTAGATACGTAATTTACATCATACCCTCGGAATTCAAGATACCTACGGACCATGTCAAAGATAATTGCTGGTCTTGCATTCCCAATATGAATATAATTATAAACTGTTGGACCGCAGACATACATTTTTACTTTTCCTTCTTCGATTGGTTGAAACAGTTCCTTTTGTCTCGTCAACGTGTTAAACACTTTAATTGTCATCTTTTTTGCACCTCTTTTTTTCTGTATTAACCTCTGTAAAGAAATTTAACCCCCAATTATTACTTTTTTAAGTTATCAAGTTCCGTTTTTAGTCGTTTAATTTCTTCCTCTAACTCTTTAAATTTATCTGCTACTGGGTCTGGAAGGTTAATATGATCAAGGTCTCGACTAATTTTGACACCGTCTTGGACGACAACCCGCCCAGGAATACCGACAACGGTTGAATCGGGTGGAACTTCTTTCAAAACAACTGAACCAGCTCCAATTCGCGAGTTTCGACCAATTGTCATTGAACCTAAAATTTTGGCCCCTGAAGCAATTAAAACATTGTCCTCGATTGTCGGATGACGCTTTCCTTTTTCTTTTCCTGTCCCTCCTAATGTTACACCTTGATAAATTGTTACATTATCACCGATTTCACAAGTTTCACCAATGACAACCCCCATCCCATGATCAATAAACAAACGTTGACCAATAACAGCACCTGGATGAATCTCTATTCCTGTGAAAAAGCGAGCAAATTGCGATAAAAGTCTTGCCAAAAAAAACATTCTTTTTTTCCATAAAATATGGGCGATTCTATGCCCCCAAATGGCATGGAGACCTGAATAAGAAAAAATCACTTCAATCCTACTTCTTGCAGCTGGATCTTGTTCAAAGACTACATCAATGTCATTTTTTAATGTTTTAAACAATCTAATCCTCTCCCTTCAAAGCATTGTTTTTATTAGTAATTTTCTTATCACCAATACAAAAAATCTCCAATGAAAATAAGAAAAGCGTAGAGCGCTCGGAGCTAGACAGCATTCAAAGTCCAAAAACGATATACTTTTTTATCTTTTAATATAAAAAGCGTCTCTGTGCAATTGATGCACAGAGACGCTTTCGGCGCGGTTCCACTCTGTTTGAGTATAAATATATACTCCACTTAACTCTTTTAACGGGAAGTAACCGCCTATACTTACTTAGCTAATGCTTTTTAGTACAGGACTCAGAGGGGCATTTCAAAGCTCATTTCTTAAACTGCTTACAGCCAAGGCAGTTCTCTCTGCAAAAAAATAAATGCTTTTACTTATCCTCATCAACGTTTTTTAGTAGTTATAATAAATTTTTTAATCGATTTAAAACAATCTCTTTCCCCAATAAACTAATGGTTTGTGGTAAATCCGGGCCGTGTGATTGGCCAGTGGTGGCAACACGAATTGGCATAAAAAGTTGCTTTCCTTTATAGCCAGTTGCTTTTTGAGTTGCTTTAGTTGCTGCTTTTATATCTTCAGCTGTAAAGGTTTGCAAGGCACTTAGCTGGGTATTAAATTCACTTAAGACAACTGGAACTTGCTCTTCACTTAAAATTACTTTTGCCTCTTCATTATACTCAATTTCTGTCTTAAAGAACAACTCTGTTAGTTCAACAATTTCCGCACCACAGCTCATTTTTTCTTGGTGTAGCAAAATAAGATCACGAGCCCAAGTTAGTTGTTGCGGGTTCATATCTACTGCAAGTTTACCACTACTTACTAAATGTGGCAATGCAAGCTCGACTACTTTGTCAGCCTCTGCGATTTTCATATACTGGTTATTCATCCACTCCAGTTTTTGTGTATCAAAAACGGCTGGAGCTTTAGAAACTCTTTCTAAACTAAACTGTTCAATTAATTGTTGCTTCGAAAAAATTTCCTCTTCTCCTACCGGTGACCAACCTAAGAGAGCCAAGAAGTTCACAAGCGCTTCAGGTAAATAGCCTAATTCACGATATTGCTCGACAAATTGGATAATCGACTCATCTCGCTTACTCATCTTTTGGCGATCTTGATTTAAAATTAATGATGCATGAGCAAACTTCGGTGTCTCCCAATCAAAGGCTTCATAAAGTAAAACTTGGCGCGGCGAATTAGATAAATGTTCTTCCCCACGAATAACGTGAGAAATTTCCATTAAGTGGTCATCAATTACTACGGCAAAATTATACATTGGGATTCCATCACGTCTAGCAATAATAAAATCACCGATCCCATCCGTATCAAAGCTTACTCGCCCGCGAATGGCATCATCAACGACAACTTCTTTATTGTCTGGAACACGAAAACGAACAACTGGTTTGCGACCTTCGTTTTCATAGTTTTCCCGCTGCTCTGGCGTTAAATTTCGGTCACGTCCACTATATTTAGGCGTTTCACCTCGGGCTAACTGCTCTTCTCTTTCTTTTTCACTTTCTTCTTCAGTCATGTAACAATAATAAGCTTTGCCACTGTCCAGAAGCTGTTGAATATACTTTTTATAAATATCAAGTCTTTCCATACAACGATATGGACCAAACTCGCCACCAACATCTACGCTCTCATCCCATTCAATTCCTAACCATTTCATACTTTCAAGTAACTTCTCTTGGGCAGCTTCCACGTTTCGTGCTTGGTCAGTATCCTCAATTCTAACAATAAATTTTCCACCTTGATTGCGTGCAAATAAATAGTTAAATAGGGCTGATCTTGCTCCTCCTATATGTAAATGTCCCGTTGGACTTGGAGCAAAACGCACTCTTACTTGTTTTGACATAAAATGACACCTTCCATTTCTTTCGTATAGCTTATTCTAATACATTTTATCTTTAATTAAAAGAACAACTGCCTGGGCAGCAATTCCTTCTTCTCTACCACAAAACCCTAGCTTTTCCGTTGTTGTTGCTTTGACATTTACTTGATCTAAATCCGCTTCGAGCAATTCACTAATTTTTTGTCTCATTAGTGGGATATACGGAGCCATTTTTGGTCTTTGGGCAATGATTGTACAATCAATATTGCCTAATTTATAGCCTTTTTCCCTTACAAAATTCCAGACATCGGAAAGCAACTTTGTGGAATCTGCTCCTTTAAAAGCTGGATCTGTATCTGGAAAATGTTTTCCGATATCTCCTTTGGCAATCGCTCCTAGTACTGCGTCGGCAACTGTATGTAGTAAAACATCTGCGTCTGAATGTCCCAACAACCCTTTTTCGTAAGGGATTTCAATCCCTCCAATGATTAAAGGACGACCAACAACTAGTTGGTGTACATCATAGCCTTGTCCAATTCTTATCATGAGTTTTTCCCTCGCTTTACTTGCAAAATAGCTTGTGCAAACACAATATCCTCAGGTGTTGTTATTTTAATATTGTAATAATCTCCCGCTACAATTGTAACTTTTTTGTGTAGTTGTTCAAGTAAACTAGCATCATCCGTTCCCAAGAAATCGTTGTTCTCTGCCCACTGATGTGCTTCAATAATTGTTTGTAGCTGAAATGCTTGTGGTGTTTGTGCTGACCACAAATTTGATCGATCAATCGTATGTAAAATCATTTGTTCCTGGCAACTTTTGACCGTATCTTTAACGGGAACTGCTAAAATAGCTGCTTCATTTTCGGTAGTCGCTACTACTAATTCATGAATACGATTTATTGTAATAAAAGGTCTAGCACCATCATGAATAAGTACAATTTTCACTCCTGTTACAGCCTTTAGCCCATTATGAACACTCTGTTGCCGTTCATTTCCTCCTGGAACAACCTTTCTCACTTTCGTAAGCGTAAATTTATCTATTAGTTCCCTCATTTCTTCAACTTCATAAAGATTTGCGACAACAATTATTTCTTCACACCAGTCGTCATTTTGAAAAATTTCTAACGTATGGATAATGATTGGTTTATCTTCTAATAGCAAAAATTGTTTGTTTTTGCTTAAATTCATTCTTTTTCCTTGACCAGCTGCCGGAATAACTACTGAATATTTCATTCTAATTCACCCTTGTAGTACAGATTCTATAGAAAAGCGCAGAGCGCCCGCCTAGCGGCTCGAAGCTAGACAGCATTCAAAGATCAAAAACGTTATGCTTTCTTATCTTTTAAAGTGAAAGTCCTATATTATATCGATTATAACGAACTCTTCATTAGAAAATCTAGGCTTTCGCAAATTCTTAATACGGAAGCCTTAGCTTTTCTTATACTTTGGACTTTAAATTTTTCACTTCGTCGAATAACTCCTAGCTAACGTGCAAAAAGGAAACGTTAGGTCAACAACTATCAACCTAACGTTCCTAATATAAGTCCAGTGTATTATAATGCTTTTTCTAATAATTTTGGTTTAGCAAAGATCATTCTACCTGCGGATGTTTGTAGAACACTTGTCACAATCACTTCAAGATACTTACCGATATATTCACGACCACCTTCAACGACAATCATTGTCCCATCATCTAAATAAGCAATTCCTTGATTATGTTCTTTCCCGTCTTTAATTACTTGGACATGTAATTCTTCACCTGGTAAAACAATTGGTTTCACGGCATTAGCTAAATCATTAATATTTAGTACCGGCACTCCTTGCAGATCACAAACTTTATTTAAATTGAAATCGTTGGTAACAACAAGTCCTGATACAAGTTTAGCAAGCTTTACTAATTTGCTATCAACCTCATGAATTTCCTCAAAATCACCTTCATAAATCTCAACGTTAATCGGTAATTCTTTTTGAATTTTATTTAAAATATCTAAGCCACGACGTCCACGATTTCGTTTTAATACATCAGAAGAATCCGCAATATGTTGTAATTCTTCCAAAACGAATTGAGGAATAACTAATGTTCCTTCAAGAAAACCAGTTTGGCAAATATCTGATATTCTGCCATCAATAATCACACTCGTATCAAGAATCTTTAGTTCCACACCATGTCTTTCTTTTACTACTTCTTCTATTTCTTTTTTCTTATCACTTTTTCTATTAAATAAATTAATTAGTTCATCTCGCTTTTTAAAACCAACTTGAAATCCTAAATAACCTAATAACAGTGTTAAAAAAGTCGGTAACACAGTACTAAAAACAGGAATTTTCACTGTATTTAGAGGTAAAACAATTAAAAAAGCAACAATAAGTCCAAAAATAATTCCTAACGTTCCAAATATCACATCTGTTACTGGAGCTTTAACTAACTTTTCTTCGACCAAACGAATTAAGCCAACAACATAATCTGTAATCCAAAATGATAATAAATATAGTATAATTGCACCGATTCCTGCACCTACATATGAATTAGTAATCCAATTAGGCAACCCAAAATTTAAAATTTGTAGTAGGTCAGGAACAAAAATAAAACCTAACGTTCCACCTAAAAAAATAAAGAAAATTTTCACAATCCACCTCAACATCTACTTCACCTCCTTTATTAGTATAGACATTTATTTCAGCACTCAAACTTGAATTAAACGATATTTTAATACTTCATATGAAGCTATTCTCAAATAGTGAAATACGTAATATAAAAATATCAGAGTACCGATTAAATGTCAAATTATACAAAAAACGTTTAATTATAACGTCATTATGCAAAACAGTCAAGAATTTTCTCTAAATATGTCGATCAATAAATAGTTGTTCTTGAATTCTTGTTAATCCTTCTTTAATTTTTTTTGCTCTTGCTTCACCAATCCCGTCAACTTCGTCAAGTTCATCGATCGAAGCTCGCATTATATAGGTTATATTTCCGAATTTTTCAATTAAATTTTCGACAACAACAGCCGGAATTCGCGGAATCTTATTTAATATTCGATAACCACGTGGTGTAATCGTTTGCTCTGTGAAATTGATATTTTTTGGAAACCCTAATAACTTAACAATGGCTTGATCTTCTAGCAATTCTTCACTTGATAATTTCTTAAGCTGCTTTAAGATGACTTCTACATCTTGTTGATGATCTTTCACGTAGTCTTTAATTAAAAGCCCAGCATCTTTTTCAATATTTGAAACGAGTTCTTCAAGTTGCATTGAAATTAACCTACCCTCATCCCCAAGTTCATTTACATAGTTCAATATTTCACTTTTAATTCGAAGTACCATTTCGACACGATGGATTACTTGTGATACCTCTTGAAAAGTCACCAGTTCTTCAAATTCGAGCGCTCCTAAATTGGTAATTCCTTGATCAAGAACTGATTTATATTTCTCTAGCGTTTGAATTGCTTGATTTGCTTTTGTTAGAATCACTCCGATATCTTTTAATGAGTAACGAAAATCTCCTTGATAAAGAGTGATGACATTTCTTCTTTGTGAAATTGAAATCACTAAATTACCAGTTTGCTTAGCAACTCTTTCCGCAGTTCGGTGTCTTATGCCTGTTTCAGTCGATGTAATTGTTGAATTAGGTACTAATTGAGTATTGGCATATAAAATCCGTGTACCGTCTTCATTTAAAATGATTGCTCCGTCCATCTTTGCTAATTCATATAAATAAGCTGGCGAAAAGTCACAATTAATAAAAAAACCACCATCAACAATATTCATCATTTCATTGTTATATCCTAAAACAATGAGTCCACCCGTTTTTGACCGTAAAACATTATCAATTCCCTCACGTAGAGGTGTACCTGGAGCAACTATTTTTAACACATTATTAATAAATTCCGTTTTACTACCATGATCCATTTTTTCTTTTAACCTCCCATTAAGATATCCAATGCCTCTTTAACCGTAGAAACTCCGATAACAGTTATACCATGAGGTTTATTCCATCCCTCTAAATTTTTCTCTGGAATAATGACTCTTTTAAACCCTAATTTTGCTGCTTCATGAACTCGTTGCTCGATTCGAGAAACTCTTCTTACCTCTCCTGTCAAACCAATTTCACCGATCGCCACATCTGTTGGATTAGTAGGATAATCACGAAAGCTAGAAGCAATACTTATTGCTATTCCTAAATCAACAGCCGGTTCATCTAACCGAACACCACCAGCAACATTTAAGTAAGCGTCTTGGTTTTGTAATAGAAGTCCCACTCGTTTTTCAAGGACTGCCATTAATAAAGAAACTCGGTTATGGTCTATTCCTGTTGCCATTCGGCGCGGATTCCCAAACGTAGTTGGTGAAACAAGTGCTTGCAACTCTACTAAAACCGTCCTTGTTCCTTCCAGAGAAGCAACAACAATCGAACCAGAAGCTCCTTTTGATCGTTCTTCTAAGAAAATCTCAGACGGATTCAATACTTCTTCTAGTCCAACCTCTTTCATTTCAAAAATTCCAATTTCATTTGTTGAGCCAAAACGATTTTTCACGGCGCGGAGAATACGATATGTATGGTGACGTTCACCTTCAAAATAAAGAACACAATCAACCATATGTTCAAGCAATCTTGGCCCAGCAATTGCTCCTTGTTTGGTGACATGCCCGACGATAAAAATGGCAATCGCTTTTGTCTTCGCTATTCTCATTAACGTTGCTGTACTTTCTCTAACTTGTGATACACTTCCCGGTGCTGAGGTAATTTCAGGCATATAAACTGTTTGAATAGAATCAATAATAACTAGCACGGGGTTAATTTCAGCAATTGCTTTTTCGATTATTTCTAAATCAGTTTCTGCTAACACAAACAAATGTTCTGAACTAATATTTAAACGATCCGCTCTAATTTTTGTTTGTTTAACTGATTCTTCACCTGAGATATAGAGGACTCGATAATTATTATTTGCTAATTTCGCTGAAACTTGTAACAATAGTGTGGACTTACCAATTCCCGGATCACCACCAACAAGAACTAACGAGCCTGGAACAATTCCTCCCCCTAAAACCCGATTAAGTTCAAGCATATCTGTACTAACCCTTGGTTCTAAATCTCTTTCAATTTGTGAAAGCGGTTGTGGTTTTATCGTAACTGTACTTCCTGATGTCACAAATCCTCTTTTTTTCGAATCTTGTTCTGCAAATTCCTCAACCATCGAATTCCAACTTTGACATCCAGGACATTTCCCCATCCATTTAGCGGATTCATACCCGCAATCTTGACAAATAAATTTTGTTTTCCGCTTTGCCATCGAACAATTCCTTTCTACGCAGTACTTAAGATGTATTTTAACATAAAATTAAAATACGTTATTATAACATCACCTAGTTTACAATTTATTATATATAACAATTTGTTTATATGGTATGAAGAAAAGCCAGAAGTAAGTCTATACGATTACTTCTGGCTTAAATGTTTAAACAGTTGTTGTTGTTGTTGGATTTCCTTCGACCACAAATTCATTATCTTTTACATCAAAAATTACTTTTTGACCTTTGGAAATTGTGCCTTTTAACAATTCCTCTGAGAGGCGATCTTCAACATGTTTTTGTAATGCTCTGCGAAGTGGTCGAGCTCCATACTCTGGATCATATCCTTCGTCAGCAATTTTCGCTTTTGCAACGTCTGTAATTTCAAAATCAATTTCGTGCTCTTTTAAACGTTTCTTTAATGTTTCAGCCATTAATGAAACAATTTCTTGAATATGTTTCTTCTCTAAGGAGTGGAAGACGATTATTTCATCGATTCGATTTAAAAACTCTGGACGGAAGCTCTTTTTGAGTTCGGCCATTACTTTATCTTTCATATCTTTATATTCTCGACCTTCTGTTTCCGTTGTAAATCCAAGATATTTATTCCGCTTAAGCTCGCTTGCCCCTACGTTAGATGTCATAATGACTGCCGTATTTCTGAAATCGACTGTTCGACCTTTCGAATCAGTTAACCGGCCATCCTCTAACACTTGCAGTAAAATATTGAACACTTCAGGGTGCGCTTTTTCAATTTCATCGAAAAGAATTACAGAATACGGTTTTCTTCGTACTTTTTCCGTTAATTGACCACCATCGTCATGTCCAACATATCCTGGAGGTGAACCCACAAGGCGTGATGTTGCGTGTTTCTCCATATATTCAGACATATCAATTCGGATAACAGAATCTTCATCTCCAAACAACGTTTCGGCTACAGCACGAGCTAACTCCGTTTTTCCGACACCAGTTGGCCCTAAGAAAATAAAAGAACCAATTGGGCGCTTGGGATCTTTTAGGCCCGCTCTTGCACGGCGAATTGCTTTGGAAATAGCTTTCACCGCTTCTTCTTGACCGATGACACGTTGATGCAAGATTTCTTCCATTTTCAATAATCTTGCCGTTTCTTCTTCAGCAAGCTTAGAAACAGGGATACCAGTCCAACTTGCAACTACTTGGGCAATGTCTTCCGTCGTTACTTCGGTATTTTCTTGACCTTGTTTTTCTTTCCATTCCTTCTTTAATCCATCCAGCTCTTCTCTTAGTCTTTGCTCACTGTCTCGTAATGATGCTGCTTTTTCAAACTCTTGACTTTGGACAGCAGCGTCTTTCTCTTTTCTCGTTTCTTCTAATCTATGTTCAAGTTCCTTTAAATTTGGTGGAATCGTGTAAGATCTTAATCTTACTTTTGAAGCGGCTTCATCAATAAGGTCGATCGCTTTATCTGGTAAGAATCGATCAGAAATATAGCGGTCAGAAAGCTTTACAGCTTCTTCAATTGCTGCATCTGTAATCGTCACCCGATGATGTGCTTCATAACGATCTCTTAACCCTTTTAAAATTAAGATCGATTCTTCAGTTGATGGCTCATCTACTTGAATTGGTTGAAAACGTCTTTCGAGAGCAGCGTCTTTTTCAATATACTTTCGATATTCATCTAATGTTGTTGCCCCGATACATTGAAGTTCGCCTCTTGCTAACGATGGCTTAAGAATATTCGATGCATCGATGGCACCTTCTGCTCCTCCTGCACCAATTAACGTATGCAACTCGTCAATAAAGAGAATTACATTACCAGCTTGACGAATTTCATCCATCACTTTTTTCAAGCGATCCTCAAACTCACCACGATATTTCGTACCTGCAACAACGGTTCCCATATCTAGGGTCATCACTCGCTTGCCACGCAACGTTTCTGGTACTTCATTTGCAATAATTTGTTGCGCAAGTCCTTCAGCAATCGCCGTTTTCCCTACACCCGGTTCTCCAATTAAGACTGGATTGTTTTTCGTTCGTCGACTTAGAACTTGGATGACCCTCTCAATTTCTTTACTGCGGCCAATTACAGGATCTAAACCTTCTTCTTTAGCCATCGCTGTTAAATCACGAGCCAAACTATCTAATGTTGGTGTGTTTACATTAGCAGCAGGTCCACTTTGTTGACTTCCACTTGAAGTTTCATTACTTCCTAAAAGTTGTAACACTTGTTGACGTGCTTTGTTTAAACTAACACCTAAATTATTTAAAACGCGAGCAGCAACCCCTTCTCCCTCACGAATTAATCCTAATAAAATGTGTTCAGTTCCGACATACGAGTGTCCTAGCTTTCTAGCCTCATCCATTGATAACTCGATTACTTTCTTTGCCCGAGGAGTATAATGAATTGTTTTTGCGCCTTCCTGTCCTTTACCAATTAGAGTTTCAACTTCATTTTGAATTTTGTCTGAGCCTAACCCTAAACCTAAAAGAGCTTTAGCCGCAATTCCTTCTCCTTCGCGAATTAAACCTAATAAAATATGCTCAGTTCCTATATTGTTATGTCCTAAACGGATTGCTTCTTCTTGTGCTAATGCCAATACTTTTTGTGCTCTTTCGGTAAATCTACCAAACATCATAGAACTCCACCTCCAAATATTAGTGAAACTTATCAATTTCTAACCTTAAGCGTTCTCTTATTATGGCAGCTCTTCGCTCATCTCGTTGCTCAGTTGATAAAATCTCACCCGCGTATTGTTGTAAAAAACCAGGTTGTGTTAAAATCATCAGTTCATTAAGAATACTAGCGGAAACACCTTGAATGATGTTAAGATCGATTCCTAACCGAACATCAGACAAACGTTGAGATGCCTCTTTCGAATCCATTGTCCTTGCATAAGCTAAAATTCCATATGATCGATTGAGACGATCTTCTAAATGTAGCTTTGAAGATTGGATTAACATTTCTCTGGCTGCTTTCTCCTGATGAATAAGCTGAAAAACAACACCACGTAAATCTTCAACAATATCCTCTTCAGATTTTCCTAATGTGATTTGATTAGAAATTTGAAAGAGGTTACCTAAAGCTTCGCTACCTTCTCCGTAAATTCCTCTAACAACTAACCCCAATTGGTTAATTGCAGGCAAAATTTTATTTAATTGCTTCGTTAAAACTAATGCTGGTAAATGCATCATAACTGAAGCACGTAATCCTGTTCCTATATTAGTTGGACAACTTGTTAAAAAACCTTTTTTTTCATCAAAAGCATAAGTCAATTTTTCTTCAATCCAATCATCAATTCCATTTGCAAGAACAAGTCCTTCATTGATTTGAAACCCTGGAAATAAACATTGGATTCGCAAGTGATCTTCTTCATTAATCATAATACTAATGGATTCATCCGCACTTAATAAAACGGCACCTTTTTTAGCTTCGTCTGCTAATTGTGGACTAACCAAATGTTTTTCAACTAATACCCTTTTTTCATTTGGTTTCATATCATCCATTTCTAACAGCTCGAATGGACCAAATTGATCATATTTCCTGCCTTCAAAATGTTCCTTTACTTGTTTCACGACTAAGTTTGCCTCTTCAATACTAGAAACAATTGGAAATGAATAATCTTGCAAATTTCGGGCAAAACGAATTCGTGTACTTAGCACTATTTCAGATTCGGAACCTTGATGCTTCATCCAAGGACTAATTGCTTCACTAATAAACTTTTCAAGTGACATCAATTATCCCCCCTACCACTAAGCTTTTCAAGTGAACGAATTTCATCTCTTAATTTAGCAGCTTCTTCAAATTCTTCCCTAGAAATGTGGTGCTGCAACTGTTGTTTAAACTGCTGAATTTTTCGTTGCAATTGAATGTCTTTTCCAATTCTTTTAGGAATTTTTCCAATATGAGTTGTATTTCCACCATGAACCCTTCTTAACATTGGATCAAGTTTTGAATGAAAAGTTTCGTAACATCGGGCACACCCAAATCTCCCCGCACGAGCAAATTGATGAAATGTCATTTTACATTTTTCACATTGTAAATCTTTTTGCTGCGGTGCTCTATTTGGAGAATTTTGAAATGTTTGCTCAAAATTTAATAGTCCTGATAATAGATGGTGAATAGAAAAACCGTTAGAGCCTGGAATATATTCACCTTTTTCTCTCGCACACTTATCACACAAGTGAATTTCAGTTTTATTGCCATTAATAATTTTTGTGAAATGTAAAGTGGCCTCTCGTTGATTACAGTCATGGCATAACATGTTATCTCTCCTCTCTAGATTAATACTTAAATTTAAGAGTAGAAATGATTGCTTTTAAAATATTGGCTCTAAGTTGATCCCGATAAGGCAAATGCAAATTTAATACAGACCGAGCTGTTGCACACTGGATAAGGTTGGCTTCACGTTTCGTAATCGCATTTTCCTCATAAAGTCGGTAAATAATGTCTTCAGACCCGCTTTGGCTTATTTTATCACCTACAAGAGCTACCATTTGATCATAAAGTTCTGCCATGTTGTCAATCTTTACTTTCGAAATCCTAATAAAGCCTCCACCGCCTCTTTTACTCTCAACTAAATAACCCTTTTCAGCCGTAAATCTTGTGCTTATAACATAATTAATTTGCGATGGAACACATTGAAAACGTTCCGCTAACTCACTTCGTTTTACTACAATTAAATTACTATCACTACTACTTAAAATACTTTTTAAATATTGCTCAATTATGTCAGATATATTTCGCACCAAACCCCCCCTCTCATGCAGTTGTTTGACTTTGACTATCTTTGACTATAATTTTATTATATTCATTTTTAAAAAATTTTCAACTATCTGCAATCATTATTTCCATCTCTTTTGATTTACATCCTACAAAGTATACACTTTGTGAACTTGCTCTAGTTTGTATAGTTTATCTATAACTATTAACTTAACATTTTTGTTTGGATAAATAACTCTGATTTGGTACCTTAGTAAGTCTGTTATGTCAGAAGTACGATCTCGTTCAACCATTATTTTTTTAACTTTTACCTTGTTTTCTTCAAATATCTCAATAATTGAAAACAACGTTGCATCCTGGGGTGTAGCATGGATGACAATTGCCTCATCTTCTTTCTTCCTTCTAAGAAATGAATCCTCTACTTTATTCAAAAATACTAAACTTAAGATTACAATGCCTGTTGTAAAAATTCCTGCATAATACATGCCAATACCTATTGCTAATCCAATTCCCGCTACAACCCAAATGGATGCTGCCGTTGTTAATCCTCGAACTGTGTATCCTTGAACCATAATTGTTCCTGCCCCTAGAAAGCCTATTCCACTAACTACATAAGCTGCTAAACGCGAGGGGTCAAAATTTACAAACTCTCGGTTTTCTTCCATAAACTGTTGAAAACCAAACATGGCTAGTATCATAACTAAACAGGCACCAACACACACAAGTAAATGTGTCCGAAATCCAGCAGGATGTTTATTGTACTCCCTTTCTATCCCAACAATTCCTCCTAAAATTGCAGCTAAAATTAGACGAACTGTCATTATTGCCACATCACTGTTTATTAATAATTCAAAATAATCCATAATAACTCCCTCTCTTTACATGTCCGTACTTAAATAATACTATATGTACTTAACATGAATTATATTGGTTATAATTTGAGTTTTCTTATACTTGGTACTTTGAAATATTTCAACACGTAGAATAATCATCATTCCTTCTGGCTAATGAATCTCAAATGCTATAGGAAAAACGAAAGAAAATACCCCTAAAAGCGAGGAAGCTTACTTCGTAGCAATACTTGCAGACGCACAAAAGAACACATCCCTTTGGAATGTGTTCTTTATTGCCTAGCAACGTCCTACTCTCACAGGGGGAAACCCCCAACTACCATCGGCGCAGAAGAGCTTAACGATCGTGTTCGGCATGGGAACGAG
>JAKFDP010000085.1:0-43201 GCA_036676095.1 Anaerobacillus sp.
AGCGCCCGCCTAGCGGCGACAAGCAAATGTTCTGGCAGTAAAAAGTGCGCTTTTTCACTTTTTATCTGACAGGTTATTTGACCTCGAGCCGCTGGCGCTCGGAGCTAGACAGTATTCAAAGTTTAAAAACTTTCTTAACGTAGAACAAAGCTTTCAATGCAGCAATAATCATTCTATAAAATATCGAAAGGATTTATTATGAGTAGAAAAATTGAACAAGTCCCAATTATGTTCGGTGACAAAAGATATCATTCATGGAGTTTTCATCTTCGACAGCAGTTTGGGGAAAAAATCTTTAAAGTTCCTCTAGATGCTGGATTCGATTGCCCTAACAGAGATGGAACTGTTGCTACTGGTGGTTGTACGTTTTGTAGTGAGCGTGGCTCTGGCGATTTTGCAGGAAATAGAAAAGACGATCTAGTCACTCAATTTAAATCAATTAAAGAAAAAATGCACAAAAAATGGCCGAAAGGAAAATATTTAGGCTATTTTCAAGCATATACAAATACGTTTGCTCCTGTTGAACAATTACGAGAAATGTATGAAGTTATTTTACAGCAAGAAGGAGTTGTCGGTCTTTCGATTGCCACAAGAGCCGATTGTTTGCCTGACGACGTTGTTGAATATTTAGCCGAACTTAATCAACGCACGTATTTATGGGTTGAACTCGGTTTACAAACGATCCATCAACAGACAGCGGATTTAATTAATCGAGCACATGATTACCAAACGTATGTCAATGGGGTGGAAAAATTACGTAAACACAATATTCGTGTTTGTGCGCATATCATTAATGGATTACCGCTGGAAACTTACGAAATGATGATAGAAACTGCCAAAGAAGTTGCCAAGCTAGATGTTCAAGGAATCAAAATTCATCTGCTTCATTTATTAAAGAAAACACCAATGGTGAAACAATACGAAAAAGGAATGTTACAATTTATGAGTGCAGATGATTACATAAAGCTTGTTTGCGATCAGCTTGAAGTACTTCCATCACAAATGATCATCCATCGTTTAACAGGTGATGGTCCTGCTAACTTAATGATTGGTCCAATGTGGAGCTTAAACAAGTGGGAAGTTCTTAATGGGATTGATGCTGAATTACGCAACAGAAATAGTTGGCAAGGAAAATATCAGCAAGGGGGAAATTAGGATGAATGTATTAGGAATTCTCCCATTTGCAAGGCAATTACTAACAAACGTAGTTAACAACGGAGATGCTGTAATCGACGGTACCGCTGGAAATGGCCATGATACGTTATTTTTAGCACAGCTTGTAGGAGCCAGTGGACGTGTCTATGCTTTTGACATTCAAGAAAAGGCAATAAGTAATACAAAAGAGCGTTTAAAAGAAAACAATGCTTTTTCGCAAGTAACGCTGTTTCAAACAGGACATGAAGAAGCAAAACAGCTGATCCCGGAAAAAGAAAATGGGAAAATCTCTGCTGCTATTTTTAACCTTGGTTATTTACCCGGTGGCAATAAGAAAATTGTCACTAAGCCAACTACGACGTTGCAAGCAATTGCTACTATTTTTTCAATGTTAAAAAAAGGTGGTTTGATTGTCCTTGTCATTTATCACGGACATGAAGAAGGAATTCAAGAAAAAAATGAAATTATGGATTATGCTTGTAATATGGAGCAAACGGAAGCTCATGTATTAACCTACCAATTTATTAATCAAAAAAATAATCCGCCATTTATTATTGCAATTGAAAAACGCTAATTAGAAACTCACATGATTTAACACTCACACCCTTGGATGAGAGCAGCATATTCAATTTTTAATTTCACAGTAAAGCGCAGAGATTTCACTAGGCTGATCGCTATATTTTCATAGCGATAGCCTTTATTTTTTAGTTATAAATATTCTTCCCGTAAAAGATTTCATCCATTTCCATCGTTAATTTTTCTGTAATTTCATTGGCTTCTGTTGCAGTTAACTTTTCTTTCTTAAAGCCAAACAAATAGTGATCCAAATCAAACTCTTTTAACTTACATTTCGTATGAAAAATTTTTTCTTGGTATATATTTACATCAATCATTTGAAATAAATTTTTTACTTCGTCAGAAATGTAATTTTGAATCGAGTGAATATCGTGATCAATAAATAATTTATGTCCACTAATGTCTCGCGTAAATCCACGAACACGATAATCGAGTGTCATAACATCTGTTTCAAAGGAATCAATTAAATAATTTAACGCTTTTAATGGCGAAATCTCACCACATGTAGATACATCAATATCAGCTCTAAATGTACTGATTCCTTCATCAGGATGATACTCTGGATATGTATGGACCGTAATATGACTTTTGTCTAATGAAATCACAACGGCTTCCGGTAATTGTTCAGAGTGCTCAATTGGAACTTCGACGACTGGCTCTTCTGAAATTAACATCGTTACACTTGCTCCTTGTGGAACATAATCTTGTTTAGCAATGTTTAAAACATGAGCGCCAATCATCTCAGCAACTGTTGTTAAAATATTTGTTAATCTTTCCGCGTTATATTGCTCGTCAATATACTCAATATAAGCTTCTCGCTCCGCTTTAGTTTTCGTATAACAAACATCATACATATTAAAACTTAATGATTTCGTTAAATTATTAAAACCATGTAATAGAACGTGTTTCTCTGATGTAAGTTTCATTTCAAAAAAACTCCCCATTATAAATAAAGTTAGCTCAATATTTGTACAAATAGTTATTTTTATGTTACCCATTCAAAAAAAAATAAAAACGTATCTCCATTAGGACATACGTTTTAACTAGTACGTTAAGAAAGTACAACTAAGGCTCATCGGCGCCCGAGGGCTTGACAAAGCCCTAGTTTTCTTTATCTTACTTCTTTAATCTCCGATAAATCCAGCCATTAAAAAAGAAAAACAATGTTGAGCGACCACCAATGCTAAGCAACCTTTTTGCTAGTTTTCTAACTTTTTTTTGCTTGCTAACTTTTTCGTCTGCTAAATAAATGGCCAATAAACCTTTGTTAATGAAGTAATGAAATTGTTGATGTGGCAAATTTCGAATACTTTTTTCAGCTTCTAGAGCAAAAACTTCTAGTCGTTTACTTAACTGGGCTTCATTTTTATAATAGAAACAGAAATTTAAATCGCCTCCGTTACGATCTTCTTCTTGATCAATAAAATAATCAAGCATTATGTGAAGGCCTTGAACCCATGGAAAATAGCCATTTTTCACCATTTCAGCTTCTACTTTAGTAAAATTATGATTGGTAGCATAGGCAACGAGACAAAAAATACCTAAAGTTGAACCCGTACAAGCCGAAAATTCATACCAACTAAGCGGTGGTAAGTTGTGTTTATATGTATCAAACCATGCTTGAAGTCGTGGCACTCGATCGGCTTTTTCGACATGTTTATGCACTTGAAGATCACAATAATATTGGGCAAGTTCTAGATTATACTCAAAAATTTGCTCATAAGCAGGTAAACTTTTTACTACTTCTTGGCAAGTCGTAACAAGATCATGTAAATAGCCACCATCATCTTGATCTTCACGATATCGGTAGTAATTTTCCAATGGAGCACCAGGTGTTAAAGCATGTAACATTGAATTGTGAAGTGCTTGAAAATCATTACAATCTAAAGATGTACTACGATCACACAAATTATCTAAATAATCGCTAATCGTTTGATAGGCAACGATAAAGCGAATCACATCATCAATTTTTTCCTCGGATAATAACCCATAAATACTCCCACCCTCACAATGGAAGGTTTTCGTCTCAATACTTGCTAACGCTTGCTGACGCAGCTCTTGATTAGGGATGTTTCGAGCTTGCTGTTTCCAACTATCTAAATGCTGATGAACTCGTGGCAAGACTTCTTTATAGATCTTCAACATCATTGTCCACGGTTGTTTCGGAATACTCAATACTTTAAACTCCTTTGTCATATCTTGGCTTTAATGGTATTATAAGAAAAACTAAGGCTTTCGCCATTTGGCTGGCGATAAGCCCACTTTTTCTAATCTGACAGGTTATTTGACCTCGAGCCGCTGGCGCTCGGAGCTAGACATCTTACAAATTTCAAAAATTAAATGCTTTCTGATAGTATAAAAAATAACATGATTTGAAAGGAGATTCAAATGATCTATCCTTATAATGGCAAATATCCTGAAATTGCAGAAACAGCATTTATTGCTGATTATGTCACAATCACTGGCGATGTCAAAATCGGTGCATTTTCAAGTATTTGGTTTAATACCGTTATTCGCGGTGATGTTGCTCCAACAATCATCGGTGAGCGTGTGAATGTTCAAGACAATTGTACCCTACACCAAAATCCTAAGTATCCTTTGATCTTAGAAGATGACGTTACTGTTGGTCACCAAGTGTTATTACATAGCTGTAAAATCAAAAAAGGAGCACTAATTGGCATGGGCTCCATTATCTTAGATGGTGCTGAAATTGGCGAAGGAGCATTCATTGGGGCTGGAAGTCTCGTTCCACAAGGAAAAAAAATTCCGCCAAATAGCTTAGCATTTGGTCGTCCTGCAAAAGTTGTCCGTGAATTAAATGAAGAAGACATAAAAGACATTGAGCGAATTCGTCGTGAATATGTGGAAAAAGGCCAGTATTATAAGAAACTCACATGATTTAACACTCACGCCCCTGGATGAAAGTAGCATATTCAATTTTACTTTCAGAGAAAAGGCGTAGAGTGCCCGCCTAGCGGCGCAAGAGCAAAGTGCGATCTTTCACTTTTAATAAATCGGCGTACAAAGTGAGGTTAACTTAGAGGATAAAGTAAGTATGGGAAGCAGCCTTTAGCGGGTATGTAGGTAAATAATAATATACGTGAAAAAATTAGCGGACACCATGGTGTCCGCTAAAGTTTAAAAAAAGGGTTTTTTTAAAAAATAACGGAATCTCTGTCCTATAATGAGCTAAAATTTTTCACTTTCCTACTGTACAACAAACGGTCTAATCCCCCAAATGCCTGTCGCATATTCAGAAATCGTGCGATCGCTTGAAAACTTCCCGGAATGAGCAATATTAATAATTGACTTCTTTAGCCACTCTTTTTGATCACGATAATTAAGATCTACTTTCTGATGTGCTTCTACGTAACTATCAAAGTCTTTTAAAACGAAGTATTCATCGTTATTTGAAAGAATTTGGTAATAAATATCTTTAAATTCAACCTTTTCATTACCGAAAAATCCATCATGTAATTGATCAAGAACATTCCGAACTCTAGGATCACTATTATAAATATTTCGAGCTACATAACCGCCATGAGTATAGTAATGTAAAACTTGATCTGATGTTAGACCAAAAATAAAGATATTGTCTTTCCCAACCATCTCGTAAATTTCGACATTTGCTCCATCAAGAGTCCCGATTGTTAAAGCACCATTCATCATAAACTTCATATTGCCAGTTCCTGAAGCTTCCTTGCTTGCTGTTGAGATTTGTTCGCTTACATCAGCTGCTGGGATGATTTTTTCAGCCATTGATACGCTATAATTTTCCAGAAAAACAACTTTTAATTTTCCTTGAATATAAGGGTCATTATTTACAACATTGGCAACTGTGTTAATTAATTTTATGATTTTTTTGGCAAAAAGATAACTCGGAGCAGCTTTTGCTCCAAAAATAAAGGTTCGCGGAACCATATCGATATTCGGGTTTTCACGTAACAAATTATAAAACTCCATAATGTGAAAAACATTTAACAATTGACGCTTGTAGGCATGTAGCCGTTTAACTTGCACATCAAAAATCGAATGTTCGTCGATTATAATCCCCGTTTTTTCTTTAATATATTTTGCAAGAGTGATTTTATTTTCTAGTTTCACAGCTGCTATTTTTTCCTGAAAAGCTGCATCTGTCGCATATTTTAATAATCCAATTAAATCTCGTGGCTGCTTTATCCATCGTTGTCCAATTGCCTCAGTAATATATATAGAAAGCTTTGGATTGGCATTCATCAGCCAACGGCGATGCGTAATCCCATTTGTCTTATTGTTAAACTTTTCAGGAAAAATTGTATAAAAGTTGTGCATTTCTCGGTGTTTTAAGATGTCAGTATGTAGTTTGGCTACACCATTTACACTAAAACTGCCGACAATCGCTAGATGCGCCATCCGAATTTGCTCATGAGCTATGATTGCTAAATTACTAATATGTTCATATTCACCGGGATATTTTTTCCACAAATCATGACAAAAACGTTCATTTATTTCTTCAACTATCATATAAATTCGTGGTAATAGCTCTTTAAATAAGCTTACTGGCCACTTTTCTAAGGCTTCAATTAAGGTTGTATGGTTTGTATAAGCACACGTCTGGGTTGTAATTTCCCAAGCTTCATCCCAGCCAAAACCTTCTTCGTCCATCAATAAGCGCATTAACTCTGGGATAATTAAAACAGGGTGAGTATCATTAATATGAAAAACAACTTTCTTCGGCAAATCCCGTAAGCTTTTTTTCGATTTTCGCTTATAAGAATTTAAAATACTTTGTAAACCTGCAGAAACGAAAAAATATTGCTGTTTTAAACGAAGCTTTTTCCCTTCAAAATGGGAATCATCAGGATATAAAAATTCTGAAATCGATTCAATTGAACGCTTATAATTTAAAAATTTATAATAGTTTTCACGATTGGACGTATGGATATCATTTTCCTTTATCGAAGATTCAGCACTCCATAACCGTAATGTATTTACATTTTTATTTTCAAAGCCAACAATCGGCACATCATACGGAACTGCTCGAACTGTTTCATAGTTTTTATGATCAATCACAATCTCGCCATCTACCGTCTTTATTTCAGCGTGACCTCCAAAACGAACATTAACCACACGATCCGAACGTTTAACTTCCCAAACATAATCTTCTTTTAACCAGTAGTCAGGTAATTCGACTTGATAGCCATCTATGAGCTTTTGTTCAAAAAGTCCATATTTATAACGGATACCACAACCGTGTCCCGGGAATTGTAAAGAAGCCATTGAATCTAAGAAACAAGCAGCAAGTCGACCTAGACCACCATTGCCTAACCCGGCGTCATGTTCTGCTTCAATAATCAAATCTAAATCAATCCCTAATTCTTCAAGACCTTCCTTCACTACTGGTAAAAGGTTGAGATTTAACATATTTGTTTGTAAGAGCCGACCCATTAAAAATTCCATTGAAAAATAATACACTTGTTTTTCGCCACTTTGTTCATATTGCTTATTCGTTTTAATCCAATTTTTACTTATATGACTACGAATCATCGTCCCTAATGTCTTATAAAAATCGATGGTCGACGCTTCATCTATTTCTTTGCTGCTATGATGAGCTAATGTTTCAATAAACTCTTTAATAAAGTTGTCTTTACTTGAGAACATATTCGTACTGTCAGCTGCTCGATCTTGATTGTTCTCATCGTGAGTGAACGACATTTAATTTACCTCCAGCTATCCTGTTATAGAGATCAATGTATGCCTTGGCGGATTTACTCCAGCTATTATCTGATTTGGTCATATTCTTCATTAGGACGGACCACAAGTTTGGATCTTTATAAATTGCAATCGCTCTACAAATCGTAAACAGAAAATCATGAGCATTATAATTAGTAAAACTAAAACCATTGCCTTGTAATGTCTCTTCATTAAAAGAGATAACCGTATCTGTTAAACCACCTGTTTTGCGAACAATCGGCGCACTTCCATAGCGTAAGGCAATCAATTGGCCAATCCCACATGGTTCAAACCGAGAAGGCATAAGGAACAAGTCACTTGCTGCATAAATTTTTCTTGCAAAGGCCTCATTAAAAGTAATATGCGTTGAAACTTTTTCAGGGTATTGATTAGCTACGTAACGGAAAAATTGTTCATATTCGGCATCACCTGTACCTAAAATGACAACTTGAATTTCTTCATTTAATAGTTCAGTAAAAATATGAGTTAGTAAATCTAATCCTTTTTGTTCAACGAGGCGAGTAACAATTGCGAGCATAGGTACATCAACAAGTTGTGGTAATCCCAGCTGTTCTTGTAATTCCCGTTTGTTTTTTTGCTTTTTGGCTTTAGAATTCCGATATGGAAAGGTCAAATGCGGATCTTTCATTGGATCGTATTCTTGATAATCTAGGCCATTGACAATCCCGAACAAATCATCCTTCCGGTCCCTGAGTAATCCGTCAAGTTTTTCGCCATAATACGGATCTTGAATTTCTTTAGCATATGTTTCACTGACAGTTGTTAATAGGTCAGCATGAATGAGGGCGCTTTTCAGAAAGTTAACACATCCATCAAAATCAACACTCTCATAATGCTCATCGGTTAAAGATAGCAAGTCATAATGAACTTCCTTTGAAAATATTCCTTGATACTTTAGATTGTGAATGGTGAACATTGTTTTCACTTTTTGGTAAAATGAGTGTTCACGATAATGTGTTTTTAAAAACAAAGGAATGAGCGCTGCTTGCCAATCATGACAATGAATAACGTCAGGTTGGAAATCAATTTGTGGCAACATTTCTAATACTGCGCGATTAAAGTAAGTAAAACGCTCTGCATCGTCATAAAAACCATAAAGTCCTACTCGCTTGAAATAATATTCATTGTCAACAAAGTAATAGGTAATATCATCTTTAAACAGCATTTCAACCCCAACGTACTGGTTTCGCCAGCCCACTGGTACACTACCAGTAGAAATTTTGATCATTTGTTCCTTATAGTTAGCAGTGATTGCTTCATATTTGGGAAGCATCACGCGGACATCCACACCTTCATTTTTGAGCTCTTTTGGCAAAGCACCAATTACGTCCGCTAGCCCTCCTGTTTTGATAAATGGGGTGCACTCTGTAGCTACGAATAGGACTTTCATTTTTCCAACATCTCCTTATAGATTTTGTTCAAAAAAGATAGGCGTTATCCCAACTTTCTTAAAGAACTATTAGATTACTTTCTGTTTTGGAATGACAAATGGCAAATGCTCATTTCCAATTAACCGTTTTCCTTCAGTTAAAGTAACGTCTTTATCGAGGATGACATTTTCTAAAATAGTATTTTCTTTAATTTCACACCGTTGCATAATAATTGCATTTTTGACGACTGCACCTTTTTTAACTACGACCCCTCGAAATAGAATACTATTTTCAACGGTTCCTTCAATGACGCAGCCGTTACCGACTAAGGAATTAGAAACATTAGAGCCTTGTAAATATTTAGCTGGCGGTTCGTTTTTTACTTTTGTCAAAATGGTTTGCTCTCCAAAAAACAATTTTCGATAAAACTCAGGATCTAATAGCTGCAAATTATTTTTGTAATAGCTTGGCACTGAATTAATTACTGAATGGACACCCTGATATTCAAAAGCTTGAACAGATAAATTGGCTAATTCACGTTTAATACAATCATTAAAGAAATGAGTTGCTCCGTGAGCAATCCCATGTTCAACAAGCTGTAATAATAGTTTTTTACTTACTAAGTACATATTCATATAAACATTGTTATTGTACTCTTCATTTGTGATGTTAAGAACCCGACCTTCAGCAGTTGTTTCGAGCTTTTGACATTGTTTATGTTCAGGTTCAAGCATTTCTACTTTTTTATAGATAAGGGTAACATCGGCACTTGTGCGAAGATGGTGTTCGTAAACTTTTTGATAATCAATATTACAAATATGCTGACTGCCCGATACAAGGACATATTCAGCTTTGCCGCGGTAAAAATAATCTAAATTATTATGGAAATGTTGGAGATCACCTTTTGATATGTCAGTAGGATCATTCCAATCAGGTGGTAAAATAAATAAACCACCATACTTTGTATCTAAATCCCATGCCTTACCTTTTCCAAGATGATCCATAAGCGAACGATATTTCTTGCGGGCAAATACTGCAATATCAATCATTCCGGCGTTTGTCATATTAGAAATGACAAAATCAATCAAACGATATCTCCCCCCAAACGGTACAGCTGCACCACAGCGAAAATACGTTAATTCATTTAAGAAGTCTTGCTCATTATCTAAATTAATCACTCCCATAATTTCCATAACTATCCTCCTCAATATGCTTGTGCATGAACTGTATCTTCTTCTAGGGTAATATAGCTATTTTCACCTATCAGGGTTATTTTCTTTTCTTGTCCTTGTTGAGGACGAATTACTACACCATCCTCAATGATTGTGTTTTCACCGATAATAGCTTTTTCAATTACTACGTTTTTCCCAATTTTTACATTTGGCATGATAACTGAATCTTTAACTGAACTGCCTTCACCGACATGAACACCGTAAAACAAGACTGAATGATCTACAATGCCATGAACTAAACATCCTTCATTAATAAGAGCACGATTTACAGTAGCTGTTTGCGAAATATATTGAGGCGGTTGATCAGGATTTACTGAGTACATCCGCCAACGATAATCATTTAATGTAAACTTTGGTTCATCCTCAAGTAAATCCATATTAGCTTCCCATAAACTATCAACTGTCCCTACATCCTTCCAATATCCTTGGAATTGGTAAGCATAAAGTCGTTTGTCAGCATGCAATAAAGCAGGTAAAACATTTTTACCGAAATCATGACTCGAATATGGATTTTGGGCATCAGCTATTAAATAGCTTTTTAATAAATCCCAATTAAAAATATAAATTCCCATCGATGCTAAATTGCTTTTTGGATTTGCTGGTTTTTCATCAAATGTATGAATACGTAAATCATCCGTCGTATTTAATATGCCAAATCGACTTGCTTCCTCCCAAGGTACTTCAATGACAGAGATGGTGACATCGGCTTCTTTTTGTTTGTGGTATTTCAACATTTTGGCATAATTCATTTTGTAAATATGATCGCCAGACAAAATTAAGACATATTTAGGGTCATATTGCTCAATAAAATTAATATTTTGATAGATAGCATCAGCTGTTCCTTTATACCAATCGCCACCGTTTTGCGCTTGGAAAGGAGGCAAAACAGCCACTCCACCATGTTTTCGATCTAAACTCCATGCTGAACCAATACCAATATACGTATTTAAAATAAGTGGTTGATATTGCGTCAAGACACCAACAGTATCAATTCCTGAATTTGTGCAATTACTTAATGGAAAATCAATAATTCGATATTTCCCTCCGAAATAAACGGCAGGTTTAGCTAAATTTTTAGTGAGGAGTTCTAGTCTTCGTCCCTCTCCTCCTGCTAGTAGCATTGCAACGCACTCTTTTTTTCTGTTCAACTTGTATACCCTCCTCATTATTTTCAAGAATTGGAATATTCATCGGGCGAAAAACAACGAATGCAAGTGGTGGAACGGTAATCTCAAGCGAATATGGTTGATTGTGCCAGTTTTCGCATGAAGCCTTTATTAGTCCTTCATTTCTTTGTCCTGATCCCCCAAACATCTGTAAATCACTATTAAACACTTCTAAATAATCGGTAAGAAACGGAACACCGACTTTAAAGTTATGATAAACAACAGGAGTAAAATTACATAAGATGATTAATTGATCTGTTTTTTGATGACCTTTTCTAATAAATGAAATAATACTTTGATCGCAATTATTTGGATCAATCCACTCAAACCCATAGTGTTCATGGTCTAACTGCCATAATGCAGACTCATTTATATAAAATTTGTTTAACTGTTTAACATAGAGTTGCATGTTTCGATGCATCTCAAAATCTAGTAACTCCCAATCTAACTCTTTTAGATCTTTCCATTCATCAAATTGACCAATTTCCCCTCCCATAAACAAGAGCTTTTTTCCGGGGTGTGCTGACATAAATCCATAAAACACTCGCAAGTTGGCAAATTTCTGCCAATAGTCACCAGGCATTTTATTTAGCAATGATTTTTTTCCATGAACAACCTCATCATGGGATAACGGTAAAATGAAATTCTCAGAAAATGCGTAAAGCAATGAAAAGGTTATTAGTTGGTGATGATACTTGCGATGAATTGGATCTAACTCCATATATTTAAGCATGTCGTTCATCCAACCCATGTTCCATTTAAAATTAAATCCTAGCCCCCCAAGATAAGTAGGACCACTAACGTTTGGCCAAGCAGTTGATTCTTCAGCGATCATTAACGCATTTGGATAATACTGAAATATTGCTTCATTTAACTTACGGAGAAAAGAAATTGCTTCTAAATTTTCAAAACCTCCATATTTGTTACGGATTTCGGTATCGTCATCACTCTTCCCGTGATTGTAGTACAACATACTTGAGACTGCATCGACACGTAATCCATCGATATGATATACATCGAGCCAAAATAAGGCATTGGAGATTAGAAATGAAACAACTTCATTTCTGCCAAAATCAAACGTTAATGTGCCCCATTCTTTTTTTTCTGCTTTCTGTAAATCTTCGTACTCGAAAACAGGTCCTCCATCAAAAAGACGCAAACCGTGATCATCTTTACAGAAGTGGCCGGGTACCCAATCAAGAATGACGCCAATTCCTTTTTGATGACAACGGTCAACAAAGTATTTAAAATCTTCTGGCCTTCCGTAACGACTCGTCACTGAGAAGTAGCCAGTAAGCTGGTATCCCCACGATCGATCAAATGGATGCTCCAAAATAGGTAAGATTTCGATATGGGTGTAGCCCATTTCACTTACATAGTCAACTAATTCATGCGCTAACTCCCGGTATGTGTAAAACTTTCCTTCTTTATTTAATTTCCATGACCCAAGGTGAACTTCGTAAATAAGTAGGGGTTCTTCCAAATTGTTCCGTTGTTGTTTCTGCTGCTGCCAAGTCGCATCGTTCCATTGATATCCATCAAGAGAGGCTACACAAGAGGCAGTATCTGGTCGGATTTCTGAATAAAAAGCAAAGGGGTCAGATTTCTGAAACATCCTACCAGACTTACTTTCTATTTCATATTTATACAAATCTCCCGCTTTTAGACCTTCAATAAATGTCGTCCAGATGCCATTTGTAGTAATACGCTTCATCGGATGATTTTTTCCCTTCCATTGATTAAAGCTTCCAACTACACTGACCTTTACAGCATGTGGTGCCCAAACAGTAAAACGCACCCCTTTTTTTCCTTTCTCTTTGGACAAATGTGCCCCCATGAAGGAATAGCTTTGAAATAAATTCCCTTGATGAAATAAATAAAGTTCGTAATCACTAGGTTTTTGCGTTATGATCACAAGCTCCCCCTCACTTAATAAGTTTCACTACCTACTAATTATAGTTACATGTTCGACGGTATGGGATTTTTCACCTTTTATTCCATATTAAAAAAATACGAAAAATATATGCTTTTTATTACAAAATATTGCAATCCATTTAATATTTCGACTTATGATTGTTTTATTTTGTAGATAGAAATGCGAAAGAGAGCCAAATTACCTTACAAGAAAAGTTCAGAGCAGGCGCTCTGTGCTAAACAGTATTCAAAGTTCAAAAACTTTATCCGTTCTTATCTTTAAATAAAAAAAAGCTAGCTCAATTTCACATTTAGTGAAACAAGCTAGCTTAATTCTTCTTTTATTTTAACGCTTGTGTTTTTAATGCTTCTGCCTTATCTGTAAACTCCCATGGAAGCTCCACATCTGTACGTCCGAAATGTCCATAAGCAGCAGTTTGCTTATAAATTGGGCGACGAAGATCGAGCATCTTAATAATACCAGCTGGGCGAAGGTCAAAATTTGAACGAACTACTTCAACTAATTTTTCTTCAGAAACTTTGCCTGTACCAAATGTATCGATAGAAATCGATACAGGTTGGGCAACACCAATCGCATATGCAAGTTGAACTTCACAACGATCAGCAAGACCCGCAGCTACAATGTTCTTTGCTACATAACGAGCGGCATAAGCAGCAGAACGGTCAACTTTTGTAGGATCTTTCCCAGAGAATGCGCCACCTCCATGACGAGCGTAGCCACCATACGTATCAACAATAATTTTGCGACCTGTTAGACCTGCATCACCTTGTGGTCCCCCGATAACAAAACGACCTGTTGGATTAATGAAGTACTTTGTTTGTTCATCAATTAAATGAGTAGGCACAACTGGTTTAATAACATACTCTTTAAGGTTACGTTGAATCTGTTCTAGCGCAACTTCTGGATGATGTTGTGTTGAAATAACGATTGTATCAATACGTACCGGTTGATTATTTTCATCGTATTCAACTGTTACTTGTGTTTTGCCATCTGGACGTAAATATGGCAGAATTTCTTCTTTACGAACTTCTGTTAAACGACGAGCAAGTTTGTGAGCTAAAGAAATTGGTAAAGGCATTAATTCAGGTGTTTCGTTATTTGCATAACCAAACATTAAACCTTGGTCACCGGCACCAATTGCTTCGATTTCGGCATCGGACATTAATCCTTCACGTGCCTCAAGAGCTCTATCCACTCCTTGAGCAATATCTGCTGATTGCTCATCAATCGATGTTAAGACTGCACAAGTCTCCGAATCAAAACCATACTTAGCACGAGTATAGCCAATTTCACGAATTGTTTCACGAACAATCTTTGGAATGTCAACATATGTAGATGTTGTAATTTCACCTGCTACAAGTACTAATCCAGTTGTTACGGATGTTTCACAAGCAACACGAGCATTAGGATCATTCGCTAAAATGGCATCAAGAATCGAATCAGAAATTTGATCACAAATTTTATCTGGATGTCCTTCCGTAACACTTTCTGATGTAAATAAACGACGAGTTTGCTTTTCTGACATTGATTGTACCTCCTTTATCCCTACTAGGATATGCGTTTCTTTGATACGGTACTCATTTTCCCAGGTGTCTGACACCAAAAATGATTAGCCTCATACAAGAAAAGCTCCGAGCGCCCGCTTAGCCCCGACAAGCAAATGTTCTGGCAGAAAAAAGTGTGCTTTTTCACTTTTAATCTGACAGGTTATTTGACCTCGAGGGGCTGGCGCTCGGAGCTAGACATTGTGAAAAAACCTTTCCCTATACAAGGGAAAGGTTTTGATTATCCGCCTTTCGCCTCTTATCGATCAAGACCTTAGTCTTGCAGGTTAGCACCTTTTCACTACTATGAAATATAAGCATTCTCGCTTACATAATAAGTGTTGGTTGCCGGGTTTCTTCGGGCCTGTCCCTCCACCGACTCGGGATAAGAGTATCCGTTCGGGTCATATCATATCGCACCAGACTTTCAATGTCAACCTATTTTCATTGACAGTCCCATTTTTTTCGATTTCTTTTCTATCTATTATTACTAAACTAATTTTCTTAATTTCTTCATAATATACAATATTTGTCTTGTAAAAACCTACATGATGATATAAAATTTTGTTCAATAAAATATTAGATATAGTATAGACTATTTATTTAATTGTGTTATACTAATGCATAGGAATTAAGAATATATTTAACATATACTTAGAAAAATTGATAAATAAATTTAATTAAGGAAGGGTATGGAGCACAATGAGTATATTAAGTTATGAAACAGAATTAGATAAACTGTTAAAAGGTGAGAACGTTAGGCATAATTTACCTGTATCAATCTTACTTGAGCGCGCTCTTGAGCGAAAAGAAGGGATTTTAACTTCTACTGGAGCACTTCGAGTAACGACAGGTAAATACACAGGTCGTTCACCTCAAGATAAGTACATTGTTGAAGAACCATCCGTACAAGACAAAATTAACTGGGGTTCTGTAAACCAACCAATTAGTGCAGAAATTTTTGAAAAACTCTATAGCCAAGTTCTTGCTTATTTAGCAAAAAAAGATGAAATTTATGCTTCGAAAAATTTTGCTGGCGCTGATAAAAATTATCAAATTCCTATCCAAGTGATTAATGAATACGCTTGGCAAAACTTATTTGCTCGTCAATTATTCATTCGCCCTAC
This sequence comes from Anaerobacillus sp., assembly GCA_036676095.1. Classification (GTDB taxonomy): domain Bacteria; phylum Bacillota; class Bacilli; order Bacillales; family Anaerobacillaceae; genus Anaerobacillus. The sequence continues at coordinate 15,840 of JAKFDP010000085.1, forward strand.
AGCTGATGAACTAACAACACATGAAGCTCAGTTTACTGTAATCTCTGCTCCAGGATTTAAAGCTGACCCAACTGTAGATGGTACGAACTCGGAAGCATTCATTATTGTTTCTTTCGAAAAACGTACTGTGCTGATTGGTGGAACTGAGTATGCTGGTGAAATTAAAAAATCAATCTTCTCAATTATGAACTACTTATTACCGGAACGCAATGTCTTATCAATGCATTGCTCAGCTAACGTTGGTGACGAAGGTGATGTAGCTTTATTCTTTGGTCTTTCAGGAACTGGAAAAACAACATTATCTGCTGATCAAAGCCGTCATTTAATTGGTGACGATGAGCATGGTTGGTCAACTACTGGTGTTTTCAATATTGAAGGTGGATGCTATGCAAAATGTATCAATCTTACTGAAGAAAAAGAGCCAGAAATTTACAATGCAATTCGCTTTGGTACGGTATTAGAAAACGTTGTTTTAGACGATGATAATCGACTTCCTGACTATGATGATACAACTTTAACAGAAAATACACGTGCTGCATATCCACTTGAATTAATTCCTAATACGTTATTTCCAAGTATTGCAGGACATCCAAATACAATTATTTTCTTAACAGCTGATGCATTTGGAGTTTTACCTCCAATCAGTAAATTAACAAAAGAACAAGCAATGTACCATTTCTTATCAGGGTACACAAGTAAATTAGCGGGTACTGAGCGTGGCGTAACTAGTCCTGAAGCAACGTTCTCAACTTGCTTTGGTGCACCATTCTTACCACTTCCTGCCTACCGTTATGCAGAAATGTTAGGTGATAAAATTAACCAAAATGATGTTCAAGTATTTCTTGTGAACACTGGTTGGTCTGGTGGCGAATACGGTGTTGGTAAGCGAATGAATTTAGCTTACACTCGTGCAATGGTGCAAGCAGCTCTTCTTGGGGAATTAAATTCTGTAGAAACAGTTGTTGACCCTATTTTCGGCTTAAATATTCCAGTACAATGCCCAGGTGTTCCTGATGAAGTTCTTCAACCCAAAGAAACATGGGCAGATAAAGATGCCTATGTTGCAAAAGCAAAAGAACTAGCTTCAAAATTCCAAGAAAACTTTAAGAAGTTTGCGCAAGTTTCTGATGCAATTCGTAACGCTGGACCTCAGATTTAATAAAATTCACATTTAAATTAGTTAAAAACCCCCACTTTGTTTCAAAAGTGGGGGTTTTATAATACGTTAAGAAAGTGTAAATTTTTTGCACAGATGTTTATTCGACGTAGTGAATTGATATTTTTACCATTCAATATAACATTAGTTTTTGTAGCAGCAACAGCACTCGCTACAGGATTAACTAATATAGTAAAACAAAGCAGCATAGCAAAAACAGCAAAAGTGTACTTTCTCATTGTAAAACCCTCCATTTTCTTAAAAAATTAAAATATATAAGCATACTTTACTACCTATTGAAGATAATTATAGTTACACAAAACTTTCTTTATTGCTAAAAAAGTACCTATGACTTCTGATAACAATTCAGGAGACTATACTATTGTGTTAGAATAGTTCTATTCTCAGAATGAACAATATCCTTTTCGTGTAATAACCTCCAATTTTTGTATTTACCATAAAAATTATCATATATCGTGTCGAAACTATTGTCAACGTCTAATTATTGGATGATCCTTGCCTTTATTCTATTAAACTACGTTGCGTTAAGTATATTAAAATTTGGAAACCGATACTCTCAACTTTTCGTGTAGTAATACTGCTGTATTTTGTGCTTTTCATGTACGAATAGCAACTATTCATGTTGTCCTTCCCTTCATTCCCACAGAAAGAGAAATAGATACATACACACTTCTAGGCGAATGAACATACACTATCACATCTTTATTTCACTAAGTCTGGAGGAGGTTACTATGAAAAGCTTAACTGGTAAGATCATAAGTTTATGTTTTCTAACTATTTTAACCGTTATCTTACTCGCAGGTTGTTCTTCGACGAAAGAAACGGACACTGTGCGAGTAGCAGAAGTTACCCGTTCCATTTTCTATGCCCCACAATATGTGGCAATTACCGAAGGTTTTTTTGCGGAAGAAGGAATTGAAATTGACTTAACCACTACTTGGGGTGGAGATAAAACAATGACTGCACTCCTAGCAGATGGTGCTGATGTTGCCCTTGTAGGTGCTGAAACATCGATTTATGTGTATGCTCAAGGGGCAAATGATCCACCCATTAATTTTGCGCAATTAACCCAGTCCGATGGTACATTCCTCGTTTCAAGGAAAAAAATTGATGATTTCAGCTGGGAAATGTTAAAGGGTAGTGTTTTCCTTGGCCAAAGAAAAGGCGGAATGCCGCAAATGGTCGGGGAACATGTGTTGAAAAAGCATGGGATTGATCCTCATAAAGACTTAAAGTTAATTCAAAATATCGAATTTGGAAATATTCCAAGCGCTTTTGCTTCTGGAACAGGTGAGTTTGTTCAACTATTTGAGCCAACGGCTACACAATTTGAATTAGATGGTGTTGGTTATATCGTTGCATCATTTGGAGTTGAGTCTGGCAAAGTCCCTTATACTGGATTTATGGCAAAAAAGAGTTATATCGAAAACAATCGCGATGTGTTAGATCGCTTTACAAGAGCCCTCTACAAAGCGCAACAATGGGTTGAAACAAGTTCAACAGAAGAGATTGCTAAATCAATTCAACCTTTTTTTGATGATACACCATTAGAAATCATTGAAAGTGTGGTCGATCGCTACAAATCTCAAGGCTCTTATGCAACATCACCAATCGTTCAAGAAGATGCCTGGGAAAACTTACACGTCATCATGGACGAAGCAGGCGAACTACCAATGAAAGTTGACTATCGCGATCTCGTAAATACAGAAATTGCTGAAAAAGCGATTAAGTAACAAGGCAGAAAAGCTGCTGCTTGAAATTTCTTCTTTGCAGCTTTGCGACGAGCAAGCGTAGCGGCACAGGAGCACAAGTGTGGCCTATCACATTTATTTCTGACAGGTTATTTGACCTCGAGGGGCTGGCGCTCGGAGCTAGACATCAAGAAAAGCGGAAAGCACCAAATTACGCCTAAAAGCTGACCACGTCCTGTGGGCAACGGCGTAATGTCGCCATCCCGACTTCTGTCTAGACAACCATCAACCATAGCTAATGTTTAAGGGGGGTTTTGCGATGTCAATTGTAAACATTAAAAATGTTGATAAAATATTTTTTTCACAAGAAGCTGCAACAACCGCCCTCAAAAATATATCACTCTCTGTTGAAACAGGTGAATTTATTTCCTTAATCGGTCCAAGCGGCTGTGGAAAAACAACACTCCTATCATTAATTGCTGGTCTAATCGACCCGACCTATGGAGAGATTACGATTGAGGGGCAAAAAATCGTTCGACCATCAGCAAAAACGGGTTATATGTTACAACAAGATTATTTATTTCCATGGTTGACAATCGAACAAAACATTACAATTGGTTTAAAAACAATGAAAAAGTTAAATGAAGAAACGAGAGCCTATGCTTTATCATTACTTGCGAAAATGGGACTTGAAGATAAGGCAAATGATCTTCCTAGCCAACTATCAGGTGGTATGCGTCAACGTGTTGCCCTTGTACGGATGTTAGCGACCTCTCCAAAGCTACTTTTGTTAGATGAGCCATTTTCAGCTTTAGACTATCAAACAAAATTAAAACTTGAAGACCTAGTCTCCTTTACTATTAAAGATCAAAAAAAGACAGCGATTTTAGTAACTCACGACATTGGTGAAGCAATTGCAATGTCTGATCGAATTATTCTAATGTCAGCTCGTCCTGGACGCATCCAAAATATTTTTCAAGTTCCAGAATCATTAAGGGTACTATCACCATTTCAAGCAAGAAACGATCGTAATTATAATTTGCTCTTTCAACAAATATGGAAGGAGTTGGAGAGCCTTGAGCAACAGCACAGCTAAACTTCATGAAAAATACAAGCAAAAAATACGCCTTCAACAAATTCAAATTAGATTTAGCCAACTAAGTATAATCGTCCTTTTCTTCGCAATCTGGGAAGTTTCCGGAAGGATGCGTTGGATTGATCCCCTTCTATTTAGCATGCCATCAAGAGTATGGGCACTATTTATTGATAAACTCCAAGATGGAACTCTTCTAACCCACACATCTGTAACATTATTTGAAACGATTGCCGGCTTTGTATTAGGAACCGTTATCGGGACAGTCATCGCAGCCATCCTCTGGTGGTCACCATTTTTATCTCGTGTTCTCGACCCTTACCTAGTAGTACTTAATTCCATGCCTAAAATTGCCTTAGGGCCGATCTTAATTGTTGGTTTAGGACCTGGTTATTCATCAATTATTGCGATGGGAGCATTAATTTCGGTTATTATAACAACTCTTGTTGTCTATAATGCCTTTAAAAATGTTGATGAAAACTATGTAAAGGTTGTACAAACATTTGGAGGAACGAAGCAACAAGCATTTCACGCAGTAATCTTACCCGCAACAATTCCTACCATTATTTCAACACTCAAAGTCAACGTTGGCTTATCCTGGGTAGGGGTCATTGTCGGTGAATTCCTTGTTTCTAGACAAGGTTTAGGTTACATGATTATCTACGGTTTCCAAGTTTTTAACTTTAACTTAGTCATTTTAAGTTTATTAGTGATCGCTGTAATCGCAACACTTATGTATCAAGGTGTGGAGTTACTCGAACGTAAACTAAGAAAAACGTACTAAAACTTAGTACGTTTTTCTTATAGCTAAGTAACTTTATAAAACTTTGAAAAGTATTTATCTACGAGCGCTGGCAGCTCGAGGTCAAATTTTTAAGAATTTGCTTTAATTTGCTTATTTACGAATTTTAAACTATACACGAGGACATCATCTTTCATAATAAAGCTAAATTTGTGATCACTTTTTATGTTATGCGGGATTAATTGTAATAAAATTGGACCAAACGTTTCATAATAGTGTTTTTTTTCTTCTAACCGTTCGATTTGCGCAAAATAAACATTTTTAATAACAATTTCATGTTTTGCTGTTACCCGATATTGACCAATGTACGTTAGTGTTTCAACAATTCCACCTGTTTCTTCATAAACTTCTCTTTTTGCAGCTTCTTCTGGTTTTTCTCCTTCTTCTACTTTTCCACCTGGAAACTCAATTCCTCGTTCTTCGTGTCTAGTTAATAACCATTTCCCCTTCCATTTACATACGACCCAGACATGTTTTGGAACATTTGAAAATGGCTGATAAGCATAGGAAAACTCAACTTTATTTTTATAAAAATCAATAAACGAATTAATTTGGTTTTGCAATATATCTATCAACACTCCATTCTCCCGTAAGTTATTCTCTATTATACACAATCGTTAGAAAAAAAAGCAGCAATTAACTCCATTGATATTCATCGTTTTCAGATGGTTTAATAAATACAATTGTTATTAATAATGTTACTATGCTTAACAATGAAATCAAAGCAAACAACATAAAATGAGAATTTTTCATTACAATTGCGACAATTGGTGGACCTAGAGCAACTCCAACAAAACGCATGCTACTGTAAATTGAAGTGATTGTTCCTCGTTCTTCTTTTGCAATGCCTTCAGTGACAAGTGCATCTAAACTTGGCAGAGCAAAACCAATTCCTAAGCCAGAAGCAAACATTGCCGTTAGTAATACATAAATATCATTTGAAAAGGCTACAGATATGTTAGCAATTGAAAGAATAACCATTCCAACAGCTGTTACAAGCTTCATTTTCATTTTTTCTTTTCCAATTATTTTTCCCGTCAAATAAGAAGAAAAACAAAGCGCTGCTAAAGGAATCGCTAAAATAATTCCTTTTTTAATCCCATTAATATGATGTTGCTCTTCTAGCATTGTTGATAAATAAAATAAGACGCCAAAGAGAATAAACATACAAATACAACCAATGATAAAAACAGCATAAAGCCAAGTACCTTCCGTTTTAAAAATATATTTTATTGAACGCCAAAAAGCATCAAGCTTCGGCAGTTCAGTAGATAATGATGGTGATTTCACAAGAAATAATGTCATAAAAATAGAAATTAAACAAAAGATTGGAAAAGCAAAAAATGGCATAAACCAAATAAATGCCGCAAGAATTGCCCCCAAAATTGGGCTTAAAACTTTCCCAAATGTATTTGCTGTTTCAATTAATCCTAAACCATTGCTAACATCATTATCATTTTGAAAAATATCGCCAATAAATGGCATGACAATTGGAGCAGCTCCGGCAGCACCAATCCCCTGAAGGAGACGACCAAATAAAATAAATTCATATGGATTGTTTATTTGCCAAGCGGACCAACCGGAAATCAAGCCTCCAAACGCAGCTATCAGCAAACTTGGGATAATGATTCGTTTTCGGCCATACCGATCTGATAAATAACCGGCAATCGGAATAAGAATAATTGCTACGATTGAATAAACTGTAATAATCATACTTACTTGTAAGGAACTTATTTTCAATTGTTTTTGAATGGTCGGTAGAACCGGAATTAACATCGAGTTACCTAAGGTCATAACTAAGGGAATTGATGCTAAGGACATAAGATCCCACGTTTGTTTTTCTGCCATAATTGTCGCTCGCTTTATTAAGGATTTATCTTCATTTGTTTATAGTATTTTTGAAACGTTAAAATCTATTCCGAAAAACAATTAAGCGATTAAAGTTTACAAAAATTTTTGTTTTATGAATATTTCTAGTTGATTAAGGTAAAATTACAAAATATCAGTTACTTATTATTAGTATTTGGTATAAAATTAAGGATTTGATTTTAGGAGGAATTTTTAAATGCAACAAGGAAAAGTAAAATGGTTTAACGCAGAAAAAGGCTTTGGTTTTATCGAAGTAGACGGTCAAGATGACGTATTTGTCCATTTTTCTGCAATTCAAGGTGAGGGTTTCAAAACTCTAGAAGAAGGTCAAGCTGTTAGCTTTGAGATTGAAACTGGCAACCGCGGCCCACAAGCTGTTAACGTTGTAAAAATATAAGAAATAAAAAAGGATGAAGATAACTATACTTCATCCTTTTTTGCTTTATATCATAATTTACTTTTTTCTTCTATTTCTCATCTGTTTCTTTTGCTTGTACAACTTTCGTCGGTTTTTTATCGTCTTCGTCAAAATCACTCGTTAATTCTCGCGTAGATTTTTTAAATTCTCTTAATGTTTGCCCAACTGCCCTTCCCATTTCAGGTAATTTTTTTGGACCAAAAATAATTAAGGCGATAACTAAAATTAAAATCAAACCTGGAATTCCAATGTTTCCTAGCATAAGTTCTCCCCCTTAATGATAAAATAGTAAGTTTATTAATCAGGTGAATTCACGCAAATAACTTAATACCCACCTAATAGTTCAATCACAGCTAAAAATTCAGTTGATTAAGCGACTTCTAGAAATCACTTTCATCAATGCGCCTTGTCTTAATTATATCATATTTTTCATTCTGAAACAGGAAGAAAATCTAATCTCGGGTTTTTAAAACGAAATAACAACGATATCACTTATGGGTAAATATTTCTCGGTATACGGTATATTATACGTTTCTGTCTTTGGATCTAGAAGTTAAATTCCTGTCACACGAATCTTGATTTTTAACCCAGCTAAACCGTCCCTGTTCCTCCCAATATGTTTTGGATCTTTCCACTTCTAAAGAAAACGCGACTTCCTATGAAGGTTTATGTCTGTATCCTTCCACTTTACCAAATGATGCCATTTTTCGATTTGCTTCTTCATAGTCGTACGGATTATTCATATTATAAAAGAATTGGTAGAGATCATCCAATTCTAAACTTTTTAACAGATTTTCTTCTGTTTGATAAAGAACCTTCACTTGATTTAGCATATCCTTCATCCGTAATTGATCAGTTTCAAGGCAAGCCGTGATTAGCGGTAAAAGCGCCTTTTTGTAAACTGCAAATAGAGGTTGGTGTTTTCCCTTCACTAGTGGAACAACTGCATCATACCCTTGACTTTGTTCTACTAATTGCTTTGCGATCTGTGCTGAAATAAAAGGCATATCACAGGCCACCACGAGATTTGTCTCATGTTTTGCTGCAAGCAAACCAGCTTGAATTCCTGCCAATGGGCCTTTATTAATGATTTTATCTTTAACGATTGGAAGATCTAAAAATTGATACGGTTCTTCAGCATTAGCAACAATGATGATGTCATCAAAAACTTCAGCTAAACAATTTTTTATTCTTTCAATATTAGTAAGACCTCCGATCGGTAACAATGCTTTATTTTGTCCCATCCTACTCGATTTCCCACCTGCTAAAATCACTGCTCCAGCTTTCATGTGATCACCTCTTCCCTCAATTATGAATGAAGAATTGTGAATTATCAATTTATCTATATTCAATTTCGACATCTTTGGCATTATTTTTTTACCAATATATCCTTACGAAATTTATCATAATAACTTAATTTTTCATTAAAAGTTACAATTTTCCGTCACTTAGAAACTGAAAAGAAAAATAGTCGTCTCGCTTGTAAAAGTCTTCTACCAATCGATAATTGCTGTTTTTAAGATTGCCAAATATTCACGAATTAATAATTTTCCTTTGACAATCAAAGGAGTTGGGGCTGCTAGGGAATATGGTTTGAAACCTTGACGTTTTGCGATTACCAATGATCGATACATATGAAAATCATTGGTAACAACTACAATCTCTTTAATTTCTTCTCCAACTATTTCACGACTAAATTTAAAATTTTCAAACGTACTTGTCGATAAATCCTCGCGAATAATTCTATTCTCTGCAATGCCATTTTTAATAAAGAAATTGCTCATGGCTTCAGCCTCTGTTATCGATTCACCGGGTCCTTGCCCACCAGAAACAATTACTTTAGCTGCTTCATTTGCTTCTAAATACTCCATTGCTGCTTGAACTCGATAATAAAGTGAGAGACTTAGCGCATCTCCATTTAATTTAGCTCCTAAAACGATTACATGGCTGATCCCACTCGGGGGAGATTGTTTGGCTGCATTACTCATTAAGCTATGAACAACAGCAATGTAAGCTATGATTAAACCTAAAAAAATAGCAAAAATCCTAACATACTTTTTCAATTTCATAACCTCTCTCTTACAAATTTTGATTTACGTGGCACTTTATGTAGGTTGAATAACCCCTTCCTAACTTAAAATAAATAATAGAAGCAACTATTCTATTTACAGTTGCTTCTATTCAATGTAGCATATTGTCAGACATAAATCGTTACTAAAAACCAGTATAGTACATTACTGTTATAATACACCACACACCATTTTTCATTAAATTACAACCTTTTTTTGATAAAACCGGTAATTTTATCTCGGTATAAGTTATGATTTTAAAAAAATAATTTGAGGTGACTTCGATGATTAGTCGTTCCATTGAGCTGCTTGATACGCCTGCGTTATTGCTTGATTTAGACATCCTTGAAAAAAATTTAGATGAAATAAGCTCGATTGCTAATGATCATAAAATCAACTGGCGACCGCATATCAAGACCCATAAAAGTATTGAGATTGCAAAAATGCAACAGGCGAGAGGTGCTTGCGGGGTTACAGTTGCGAAACTAGAGGAAGCTAAGGTGATGGCTGACGCTGGAATTAATGATATTTTAGTCGCTTATCCATTATCAAGCCCCCAAAAGTTAGCACGACTTCGAAAACTTACAGAAAAAGCTAAGGTTACGATTGCAATCGATTCCTTTGAGCAAGCCCAACTTGTTAACGCTGCTTTTGACAGCCTTCCCCCATTAGCAGTATGGATCAAAGTTAATTCTGGTTTAAATCGCAGTGGAGTCGAAGTTGATGAAGTAGTGGCGCTTGCTAAAGAACTTAAACAATTAATTAATTTACAACTAACTGGTATTTTTACTCATGCAGGTCATTCATACGCTGCAGCATCTTTAGAACAAATTAAAACAATTGCCATTTGTGAAGCACAAACTGTTTTAGCCGCTGCGAAAGCTTGTGAACAAGCAGGTATCCCAATTGTGCATCAGAGCATCGGTTCAACTCCAACGTTTAAATATGGTGCAGTGGTTAAAGGTATTACTGAAATCCGTCCAGGAAATGCCGCCTTTTATGATATGTGTCAAGTAGGATTAGGAGTAGCAACAACTAGTCAGTGTGCCTTAAGCGTTCTTGCTTCTGTCGTTAGTGTAAAAAAAGGGCGGATTATTTTTGATACTGGCAGTAAGGCGCTTTCACTTGACCAAGGCGTCCATGGGAATAAAAGCATCGTCGGCTACGGTCAAGTGATTAATCACCCTGAAATTACAATTGCAAGACTATCAGAGGAACACGGCGTTGCAACTATTACTGGTGAAACATCATTGAAACTTAATGATAAAGTTCAAATAATTCCAAACCATTCCTGTGTTGTAGCTAATCTTTTTGAAACGTATTATGTGCATCGAAACGGAGTGATTATTGACGAATGGCTAGTAGACGCTAGGGGGAAAATGCGGTAATAAGCGACTTTATTATATTACTAAAAAGGAAGGACGTGATATTTTTGCCTTTGTTTTTTTTAACAATAAATAAAAAGTAAAGAAGGTTTATTCGCACAATGATCGATATTTTGAATAATATTAGGCCAAGAAATGTTACTATGCTTTCTATACAACAAAAACTTTTGCACTCATTTTTAGTATTGTTAGTAGGGGCAGCTTTGGGTTTTTTAGCAAAATATTTAGATGGGTCGATTGTAGGACTAATTGGAACAGAGCTTGTTTTTTGGATATTAGTAACAACAATTATTGCTGCTTGGAGTTGTTCACCTAAACTAGCTGCTTTACATGTATTAATATTCTTGGTGGCAATGCTTACCGTTTATTATATTTATTCTATGGTGTTGTTTGGATTTTTTCTAAAATATTATTTTATTTCATGGGGGAGCATTGCTTTATTTTCACCAATATGGGGCTTTTTTATATGGTATGCACGGGGGAATGGATGGATTGCAGCTCTTTGTGCGGCGTTTCCAATATCTTTTCTATTAATAGACGGTTGGTTTTTTTTCAGAACTTTAACCATTCCTCTATACCATATGTCCATCCCAACAGGATTTACTCTATTATCAGGAATTTTATTGTTTATAATATTGCCTAATGATAATTTACAACGGTTACGTATTTTACCATTTGTGATGATATTATATTTTGTAATTAAATTCTTAGATGTATGGAGTTACCTACCATAGTAGATTAGGACAGGGGTAATTATCCTTTCAAGTTGTGGTGTTACAAAAGAGAAACTAACTTAAAATTGTTCATAACGCTGCATTACGGAAACAGTGGCGCTTTCTTTTAGAAGTAAACCTCTAGTTATTTGAGTAAAATACAATCAAAAAGCGAAAAAACGCAAGCGGAAATTTTCCCTTGCGTTTTCGCAAGCCTTGTTAATTATATTGTTTTTTAATGTTTTTCTTTACATTTTCTTCCTAATTGAACCCACGTTCTATACTTAAGGCAGCTTTTTAATTAAGCAAATAATAGAATTGCTAAAAAATGGACAACAGTTCCTGCTAACACAAATAAATGCCAAACCATATGGTGAAACGGAAACCAACGGAACATGTAAAATATTGCCCCAATTGTGTACAGTGAACCCCCAATAATTAATAAGATTACACCTATATCATCAAAATTAGTAATTAAAGGTTTCCAAGCAAACACAATTAGCCAACCCATGACAATGTAAAGGAACGTTGACGTATATAAAAAGCGTTTTACGAAAAAGACTTTAAATAAAATTCCAATACTTGCAATCGACCATAATAAAATAAGTAAAGAAATACCAAGTTGTCCGCCAATTACTGTTACTAATATTGGTGTATATGATCCAGCAATAAATAAGTAAATCGAGGAATGATCGAAAATCTCAAATAGATTTTTTACTTTTCCTTCTGGAAAAGCGTGAAGCAATGTCGAAGATACATATAAAAGTACCATAGTAATCCCATAGACTGTGAAGCTAATAATCGAGGCTACGGAACCTTCGATTGCTGCAAACACAATTAACAACGTCAATGCTGAAATACTAAAGATTACCCCGACTCCATGGGTAATAGCATTAGCAATTTCCTCCCCTTTTGAATACGTATGTGTCGTTGCCATCAACTTTTCATCCCCTTTCTAAAATAGAAAATCGAATTATTATTATGTACCAAAACTAGATAAATACCAGGTACTATAACTTATTGTAGCATTAACTCTTATGTGAATGAAAATATGAGCCTTAGTTGCACTTATACTTAGCACCTAAAATTTTTCGCTACGTCGAATTAACATCTATGCTAAAAATTTATGCTTTCTTAACGTATAAAAAACGCTAGTAACCCTAGCGTTTTTATCGTAAGTTTATTTAATTTGCTCCAAAATAAAAGCTCTTGCTGCTTCAGGATTTCCTAAAACGCCGCGCTCTCTTTCTTCATCTTTCTTAATCTTATCTTTTGCCTTTTGGAGAATTTCTTCAGCTCTTGCTTGAGGTACACACACAACTCCATCTTCATCACCAACGATGATATCGCCTGGTGAAATGACTGTATCACCGCAAGAAATTGGAACGTTAACTTCCCCAGAACCGCGTTTATCACTTGCTGCAGTCGTAACACCTTTACAAAAAACTGGGAAGTTCATATCTTTAATTGCTCCAATATCACGAACTACTCCATCAACAACAACACCTGCTAGTCCTAATGTTTGCGCTAAGCCAATCACAAAATCACCAGCAACCGCATTGTTCATGTAACCTTTAGCATCAATTACTAATACATCACCAGCACTTGCTTCACCAATTCCACGTAAAACAAGCTTATTATCGGCCGCACGTACTTTTACCGTAAAAGCTCTTCCTGCAACACTTAGATGGGAGGAAACCGGTTTAATTGTTGCTTCTAAATTATTCATCCCGTTTAATGCGTCAGAAACTGCCGTTGTAGGAATTCCTTTAAATTGTTCAGCTATTAACAAAATACAACACACTCCTAAAAAAATTTATAACATTCTAGAAAAAGTTATCATATATGAAATTCTTTATCAATCTAAAAAATCCTTTTCAAATTTTAAAAAAATTATTTAAAAAAGACATAACCATTAATAAATAGTCTAAAATAGATAAGGTCCTAATCAAAATATAACATACAAGGTGAACTTTAATGGAATTTCTTGAAAGTATTATTAAAAATGCTACTCCAGTAACAATTGAACTAAAGATAACTTATAAAGGGTTAACCTCTCTTTATGGAAAGATTCTTGACTATAATCAAGAAAAATATTCACTTTTATTTTATTCGGCTGATTTTCATGTGGTGGAGCATTTTTGTTTAAAAGATATTGACCACATCGCCGTAGGAAATCAAATAATTACATTTATTTTTGTAAAATAAAGAAAACTCAGGCTTTGCCAAGCCCTCGCAGCTGAGCCTGAGTTGCACTTAGGACCTAAAATTTTTCGCTACGTCGAATTAACATCTATGCTAAAAATTTATACTTTCTTAACGTATTAGAAACAGTCATGACTTTCCAGAATGATTTACAGATAGTGAAACAACCGTAGTGTTGGTCCTTTACTTAGAAATTGACATTGACATTTTACTTATTGCTAAAAATTTTTTCTCATTTAAAAAATATAATAATGCTTGTAAATTTTACGAAATTTTCTTAAAATTAAAAAAAGTAATGATTGGGGGCTGTGGAAATGATTATTAAACCTCGCCATGAATCGTTGGAATTAAAAATTTTAAGAAGTTTAAAGGCACGAATGAACTTATCGAAAAAGGATGAAAGTTACTACTGGATTATTGAGAAAGGCTTTATAGGTGAGCAAAAGTTTGACAAATGGTTAGAAAATTTATCGATTGATTCATATGTCCTAAACGATGTATTACTTGAATATAACAACACTGTCTTTCAAATTGATACTTTATTAATATCTCCTGAGACAATTTACATTTTCGATGTGAAAAATTATGAAGGGGATTTTTTCATCGAAGCTGATAAGTGGTGTACAATCTCAAGAAATGAAATAAAAAATCCTCTACTTCAATTAAAGCGGAGTGAGAACTTATTCCGCCAATTACTTCAAGATCTTGGATTTACCTCAACAATCGAAACATACCTTGTTTTTATAAATTCTAATTTTCATCTATATCAAGCCCCTCTGAACCTTCCAATTATTTTTCCAACACAGCTTAATCGCTTTATCAATCAAATCAACATCAAATCATCGAATTTAAAAGAAAAACACTCAAAATTCGTAAAACAATTACTATCGATTTTATTAACCGAATCACCTTACATACGGTTACCTGAGTATCACTATGATCAACTCAAAAAAGGTCTTACTTGTATGTTTTGCCACTCGTTTATAAATACTTTCACAAAATTGCATTTAGTATGTAATAAGTGTGGAAAAAATGAAGAAAATATGGAACTAGCAGTATTAAGAAGTATAGAGGAATTTAAAATTCTTTTTCCAGACAGAAAAATAACGACAAATGCTATTTATGATTGGTGTAAAATAATTAAGTCTAAAAAAATTATTAGAAGGATTCTCTCAACAAACTTTAAAATTATGGGACATGGTAAGTCATCTTTTTATGTTAATAGAGATTAATACGTTAAGAAATTAGTATATATGCTTTGTATAGGTAACATTCTCCCATTTTGATGACCGCAGCAGCTTTTTTGCCTCTTTTCGGGCATCATTCGCCAGCTTTGGTGACCGTAGAAGCTCTTTTTTACTCTTTTCGGGCATCATTCCCACGCTTTGATGACCGGAGTAGCGCTTTTTGTCCGTTTTCGGGCATCATTCGCTCACTTTGATGACCGCAACAGCTCTTTTTTACTCTTTTCGGGCATCATTCGGGCGCTTTGATGACCGTAACGGCTCTTTTTGCCTCTTTTTGGGCATCATTCCCACGCTTTGATAACCGTAACTGCTCTTTTTGCCTCTTTTTGGGCATCATTCCCACGCTTTGATAACCGTAGAAGCTCTTTTTCCCCTTTTGCGGGCATCATTCCCACGTTTTGATGACCGTAACAGCTCTTTTTTACTCTTTTCGGGCATCATTCGCCCGCTTTGATGACCGTAACAGCGCTTTTTGCCCTTTTCCGGGCATCATTCGCCCGCTTTGATGACCGTAACAGCTCTTTTTTACTCTTTTCGGGCATCATTCGGGCGTTTTGATGACCGTAACAGCTCTTTTTCCCCCTTTTCGGGCATCATTCCCACGCTTTGATGACCGTAGAAGCTCTTTTTCCCCTTTTGCGGGCATCATTCGCCCGCTTTTGCTTGATAAGTTTTAAGACGTGCAATAATTTGGGCTGGATCGTCTTCCATGATAATTAGTTGTCGATATTCTTCTCGCACAAAACCTTGTTCTATCATATGATCAAATAATGCAAGTAGTGGAGTGTAATAATTATTAATATTTAAGATGCTACATGGTTTTTGGTGGTAACCGATCTGCGCCCACGTTAACACTTCGAACCATTCTTCTAATGTCCCTGAACCACCTGGCAATGCAATGAATCCGTCAGCTAATTCAGCCATCATTGCTTTTCGTTCATGCATTGTTTCAACAATATGGAGTTCCGTTAATTTATCATGAGCCGTCTCGACTCGCATTAGTTTCTTTGGAATCACGCCAATTGCTTTACCATTATTTTCGATGACCGCATCAGCAACCGCTCCCATGCACCCTGCTCGAGCGCCCCCATAAATCAATGTTATTTCTTCTTCAGCTAATTTTTTCCCTAGTGCTCTTGCTGCCTCTACATAGCAAGGGTCGAAACCTGTGCTTGAACCACAAAATACAGCGATCTTTTTCATTTATTCGCCCACCTTTCTGTACACTTTTATAGTTTTATCATATAACTATCTCTACATTTTAAAAATTAATTTATGTTAATTGTTATAATATTGTCATTTTCAATTACTTTCTTCGTTTTATCTAACACTTCACTTTTTTTTGATTAACAATAATAATTCCAATTGTTACACAGAAAAGGCCAAATAAGACAAAGATATGGATAGCTTCATTTAATAAAAATGAGGATAATAACACTCCAAATACTGGTATTAAAAATAAGTACATGGAAACTTGGCCAACGTTATTATATTTCATAATATGATTCCAAATAACAAATCCGGCTGAAGATAAAAATGCTAAATAGATCAATAACCCTAATGTATAGGCGGTAAATTGAAACGGCATCCAGCTTGAGAAAGTAATTCCTACAAGTAGTAAACCTATTCCACCTAAAAGCATTTGATAAGCTGTTAAATACATGACATTCATCTTTGCCGTACCATTCCGAGCAAGGATATTTCCGTATGCTGCAGAAATCGTCGCAATTGTTAAGCATAATTCACCAAAACCAAACTGAAATTCAAAAGTACCTCTTGTAATATTAACAAGAATGACACCAAGAAAACCAACAAAAAGACCTATCGTCTTCTGTAACGATAGTTTATCGTTTTGATACATAAAATGCGCAAAAATAATTTGGAAAAATGAAGATGTTCCAGCGATAATTGCCCCTTGTATCCCAGTGCTGTAGCTTATCCCTATATAAAATAATAAATATTGGAAAAATGTTTGAAAAAAACCAATTTTCAAGAGTGGTCTGATGGTAGCTTTTTCATAGCTAACTTTCTGGTGTAAGCTCACCATAAACAACAAAATGAACAATGCTGCCAGAAAAAAGCGATAGCCAGCAAATAACACTTGTTGAGCAATTTCCCCTTGCTGTATATTTAATGCTTGATAGCTTAATTTAATGACAGGAAATGCACTCCCCCAAAGCATCATACAAACAACCGCTGCTAAAACAACTCCGTATTTATTTGTAAAAAATTTTTCAGTTGTCACTATTTTCAAATCCTTCCTCGACAGTCTATTCTAGATTAGCTGAAATACATGATAAATAACAGGGGTTTCCTAAATAATTAAAAAAACAAAAGTACCAAGTTACATTGAATTCCCACTCACATCTAGTTTGAGCAGCAGTGTAATGTCATCTTCCCGTCTCCCGGCGATTAGCAAATAATAAAAAAACCTGACACCGCCAAAAAAACGATATCAGGTACATCAACTTATATCTCAATTAATTTTTTATTAATAGCTAGTTAATCCAGATTAGTAAAATAACATCTGCTTATTCCAACTTCTTTTTAATCATACTCGGAACCTGCTTAGCATTAATCGTTTCAATTATTGGTTCTCGCTGACCTTTCGTAAGATAGTAAGCAATTATATACTCATCACGGTCATCCCATTTAGAAGCTTTTAAGCAAGCTTCAATTTGCTCCTGATCTTCAATTCGTAGCGAATCTGCTCTATTTTCAAAATACATCTCAGCTTTATTATTACGTGTATATTCATAATATGATTTTGTATTTTCTTTTACGATAATAGCATAAGCAATATCTTCAGCTGTGAGACGAGCTTGGTTTAATAAACCTCTTTCAACTAGCCATGATTCAATTTTACTATAGGATTTACTCCAGGATGAATAAATAAATTGATTTTCGTTCAATAAATATTCAATTTGCGCCCATTCACCTGGATTATTAAGAATTTCCTCGGAAGTTTCTTCGTTAAATTCTGTTTGTAGCGTCCGATGAAAGCTTTCAATCACTTCAGGGTTTGTAAGCGTTAATTGTTTTGTACCTTGATGAGATTGAAGTGTAATCTTGTTGATTTTCGCTCCATCGTTCAATCGTAAAATTCCATAGTGATTCCATTTATACTCTTTCGACTCTAACAATGCCCCAAACGGTTCATTCGGTTGTGAATAAAACTCTTCTGGAACGCGGTATTGCCGAACTAGCTTCTTGCCATTGGCTAACTCATAGGCAAAAACAACATTCCGATAAAATGGTGGAAATTGCTCAAAGTCAGCTTTGTTTTTTACTATTTGCTCATGAATCTTACGAATATTTTCAATATTTTCTTGAACTTGATAATAGGCGTGTTGTTCCTCATATTCATTTTGTTGATAAATGAGGTGTTCCTTAGCTTTGTTTTCTTGTTCTCGAAATTCATCCAGCATATAAAAACCTTCAGCAAAATAAACACGTTCAATTTCTTCTACAGCAGGAATCCGCTTTTCATAACCAGTTATATCAAATGTAAACAATAAAGCGATCACGCTCATTACCCCAACAAAAATGCTATACCCTTTCCAGCGCGTTAACACCCGCCATGATTTTGTTAAAAACATTAATGCCACAAAATAGCCAATTATCGAGGCAGTTAAATAGCCAAAAATTCGCCAGCCTAACGTTCCTTGGGTTTCACCAAAATACATCCCTCCTAACATCATCGTACAAAAAGTAACACCATATAAAAATACGGGTTGAAATGTCCGAAACGCGATCGGCTGTGATGCTGTTTCAATATTTCGTTTTTTGTAGGCAAGTAAGGCAACGAGATAGAAACCTACAATTAAAAGGAACAAAATAGCAATTTCTTTTCCTGATAACGTTCTATTGTAAAGGTTAGTTGCTAAATTAAAAGGAATTAAATCTGAAATTTTATTCTTGAAATAATAATCTACAGCAAACCCGTGCACAAAATAAGAAACATTTACGAAAGATAGCCAGGTTACACCAAATGGGAACAGAAACAAAATATATGTAAGCACTCCTTGGAAAACCGAGATCCCAGTAAACATTGCGACAAATACGGATGCCATAAAGACAAAGATGTTAAATAAAATTGTCATACCGACCCATTGACTAATGAATGGCACATTTAAGATTTGTGGTGCATCAACTATTCCACTTAAAATAAACAAGCTAACCCCGGTAATAATCACTGGAAGGACTAAGATTAAAATACCAAAAATAATATTTTGCTGAAATAAAGCCTCCCGTTTAAGCGGTAAACTATGGATATAATCGGCAGCCAACTTCACATGAAGAAAGCGAAATAAGAAGATTGCTAGGATTACTGGAACGGTAAACATAAGGATAATTTGAAATTCATTAGAAAATTGAAATAAACTTTCTGCTGAAAGTAAATAATGCACATTATATAGTTCCTCGTCGTTACTAGTAATCATTAAAACTTGTAACGGCAAGGCAAATAATAAGCATAAAAGATATGCAATCCCAATCCACCCTACATTTCGAAAATTTTGTGTATATATGCCTCGATTAAACAATAATGTTTTCAATTGCATAACCAACATCCCTCATTTCATATATAAATATTTCCTCTAATGTAAGTGGCAATAAGTCAAATAAGACTGGTTTATGATTGGAAACATGTGTCGAAATTTCAGTTTCTTTTCCACGAAGAATATACAAACGAACACTACCTCGTTCTTCTTTGTGCAAGACTTCAAAGCCTTGTAATAACGTTGGTGGTACTTCATCTTTGAATGCGACTTGCATCTTATGAAGATCTGATTTTAAATCATCTAATTCCTTTTCAATCATTATTTCACCGTGATGAAGGATACCAATTTGATCGCAAAGATCCTCTACTTCACGAAGATTGTGTGATGAAATTAAAATCGTTAGTTGACGTTCAGCAACGTCTTGGACAAGTAGGTTTTTCACCTTTTGTCGCATTACTGCATCTAGACCATCAAACGGTTCATCTAAAATAAGTAGTTCGGGCATTGTTGATAAGGCTAACCAAAATGCTACTTGGCGCTGCATCCCTTTTGACAAGCGGTGAATTTTCTTATTGATTTGAATCGGAAATACTTTCGCTAACTTTTGAAAGCGCTCCTCGTTCCAGTCACCATATATATTTTTATAAAAATTAGCCATTTGCTGAATAGTAGCTTGCGGAAAAAAATAAAGCGAATCTGTTAAAACAATAGTTTTGCTTTTCATTTTAATATTTTCAAAGATTGGTTCACCATGAATGAAAATTTCGCCTGAATCTTGTTTATAAATCCCACCGATCATTTTTAACAACGTTGTCTTTCCTGCCCCATTAGAACCTAACAATCCGAAAATCGACCCTTTTTTAATGCTTAAATTCAAATTCTTAACTGCCTCGATTCCATCAAATTGTTTTTTGATGTTATGAATTTGAATCATTAGTTTCTCCTCCTTTCAGCTTTTGCTCTGCCTCAGTAATGATCGATAAAATCTCTGCTTTTTCTATCCCTAAATAGAGTGCTTCAGAAATAAGTTTAATCAACTCTTTTTTCATAACCTTCACCTTTTCATTATTTGTAGCATGTGCTTGGGGTGAGACAAATTTACCTTTACCTGGAATTGAATAAATATAGCCTTGAAGTTCTAACTCTCGATATGCCTTTTGAATTGTGTTTGGATTAATTGTTAATTCTGTAGCTAATGCTCTAACCGAAGGAAGTTGTTCATCTTTTTGAAACACTTCATGAATGATCAACTCCTTCAGCTTTTCAACTAGCTGCTCATAAATTGGAACTCGACTTCGCAAGTCTAACTGAAACATTGAAGGCCTCCTTTCAAAGTAGTTTAAGTGTGTTGTGTGTATTAGGTGTATTATTATTGATAGTACAGTTATTATTATACTTGATATGCATATTTTGGCAAGTTGTTTTTTTAGAAATAATAATTTATTTCCATTTTGTTTTTTCTGATTAATTATTATAATTAATAAAGGAAAGCGCAGAGCGTTCAAACTTTCTTATCTTGGCACAGCCAAGCCTTGAGATTCTCTACTACTTAAACCTTTACATTAATACCATTGACGAAAAAATAGGAATACTATTACATAAGACTTTTACACAACTATTAGTTTCGATATTGAATAGATGGGAATTAGTTATATAGTAGATTGATAAATTTATATTCCAGTTCGGCACACTTTCCTTAAAGGATGTGATAACACGATGTCTAAAAACGAAAAATACTTAATTGATTTAATTAAAGAAATAAATATTAAAGATTCTATTCCAATGACTATGCATGAAATGGAAGTCATAACTGAAGACGAAGGAAAACTTGATGAAATTGATGGATTTATTGAAGTTCGTGATCATGAAATTTTTGTCATCGATGCAAAAGAGGGGGGAAAACAACCAATCCTTCTTCCTAATATTAATCTTCATATTACAATTAATGGACAAGTATTAACTAGAGAACGAGTTGTTTTTGAACATGACAAAATTCATGTTCAAAATAATATAACATCACCTGCCTATGCGGTTCAGGTTAGTAAAGATCATTTATCTGTTTTCCTGCAAGTCTATCCTGAATTATTTCAAAAGTATCAACTAAAAAATAAAAAAAGAGCAAATCAGTTAATGCTAGAGATGGAAACAGTTCCAGCAGAATGTGATGTTGAAGAGTATAGTTCTCAAATAGTTGAAGAAGTAATGAAAAAAGGCATTCGCGTAGAAGTTAACACTACGCTTATTATGCAAGAATTAATGAATCCAACTTTTAAACCTATATTAGTTGCTGAAGGCTTACCATTTATCCCAGCAGTTGATGCGCAGTTAGAAAGCTTCATTGTACAAAATATCACTGAAATAATGGAAGAAGTTGATGGCAAAGTAGATTTTAAAAACCGCCTAAAAATACCGACTGTAAAGGCTGGACAAGTGATCGCTCAACTCCACCCTCCAAAGGAAGGGAAGGATGGTATTAATATTTTCGGTGATATACTTCATCCAAAACCACCGAAAAAACTTGAAGTTAGAGTAAAGCCTAGAGTGCGTTTAAATGATGATGGCACAGTGATTGCCCTCCAATCTGGTAGACCTTCAATTACAGGTCGGACTGTCAAACATATTGATATTCTGGACACTTATATAGTTGAGGGAGATGTCTGTATGAAAACAGGTAACATCTATTTCAATGGAGATGTTATCGTAAGAGGAAATGTGCGAGACAACATGTCAGTTGAATGTTCAGGTAGTTTGTTTGTTTATGGGAATGTTTACAACGCTCGCTTGACGGCAACACAGCACATATATATATTTGGTACTGTTATTAATAGTAAAGTAATTGCAGGTCAACTAAGTGTTTTTTATAGTAGTATTTATAAACTCTCTCAAGATTTATCAATCACGATTGTAAAACTACAAGAAGCATTAGATCAACTGAAAAGTTCTCTTCAAGCGAAAGGATTAGCATTTGATTTTGGACACGTCTTAACAACGTTAATAGATGCTAAATTTAGTCGGATTATCCAAAACGCAAACGATATTTTTACCATTATTCAAGAAATGCCAAACCAAGCAAAGGTATCAGCGAAATTTAGAATTTTATTGAATTCCTTATTAAAATTTAAACATCCTCATACCATTCGTACTGTACATTCTGAGGCTGAACTTCATAGTATACTCTTTTCGGTTAAAGATGTCATTACTGAAATGGAGTCAATGATTACTGATGCAAGCCAAGTTCAAATTGATTCCGCAAACATGGCTACGATTAAAACAAATGGTGATATCGTTGTGAAAAAAGAAGGAGTAATCAACTCAAATTTGTTTGCCGGGGGAAATATTTTCTTTGACTTATTAGATTCCGTTACAAGAGGCGGGAAACTTGAAGCTCTAAAATCAATTAGAGCTGGAGTAGTTGGCACTCAATTAGGAGTACCACCAGAGCTTTACGCAGGTGAATCGATTTCAATTATGAAAATTTTTCAAGTGGTTATTAAATTTCCTAATTACTATACATTTATTGACGAAGAAACAACAAATTTCGTGTTAAAATATGATTCAAAATCTGAAGAAGTCATAAATTTAAGTAAATAATATAAAGAAAACTCGGGCTTTGCCAAGCCCTCGGGCGCCGGCTGACCCTTAGCACTCACAGAGCATAAGTCGTGCCTTAGTCGCTTTGCTCCTAGGTCACGCTATGTTTCACTTATACTTAGGACCTAAAATTTTTCGCTACGTTGAATAACATCTATGCTAAATATTTATACTTTCTTAACGTACGAAAAGCGGAGAGCACCATAAAGTTAACAAGGCAAACAAGTTTGAGATAAATTTGTTTGCCTTGTTTTATATTGTTAACTATGCAGTATCTGCCTATTTTAGCCCCTTTCATTAACAATTTTGACTTTAAAGCATACGTTAAATTGTACCAAATAACAAAGGAGGTTTTTAAATGGCTGGTTGTGGTGTTCAACCTACTGGAGTAGGTTATGGTGGAGGATACGCTTCAGGTTTTGCGTTAATCTTAGTATTATTTATTTTACTAGTGATTATTGGAGCTGCGTGGTTATACTAAGCTAAATAACAAAAAGAGTACGTCATATATTTGGCGTACTCTTTTCATAAAACAATGTTGGTAACATCAAAGATGAATGTTAGCCAGCAATGATGTTTTTCTCTTGTAAATAAGCGATAATTTTTGCGACACATTCTTCGATTGTGAGCTTGTCTGTTTCGATCACTAATTCCGGATGATCTGGTTTCTCGTAAGGTGAGCTAATACCAGTAAAATTCGGAATAATTCCCGCTCTAGCTTTTTCGTAAAGACCTTTAGGATCACGACTCTCACAAGTTTCAAGTGAGGCATCGACGAAAATCTCAATAAATTCTCCTTCTTCTACTAATGCTCTTACTACCTCGCGATCTTCTCGAAATGGCGAAATAAAAGCTGTAAGTGTGATTACACCAGCGTCTAGAAATAATTTGGAAACTTCCCCAATACGACGAATATTTTCTTTACGATCATCCTCTGAAAAGCCAAGATCTTTATTTAAGCCATGACGAACATTGTCACCATCAAGGACATAAGTATGAACATTTCGTTGATATAATTCTTTTTCAACTGCATTGGCTACAGTTGATTTTCCTGAGCCGGAAAGACCAGTAAACCATAGAATACAGCTTTTATGCGCTTTCTTTGCTTGTCGATCTGCTTTTGAAATTGTTGTTTCATGCCAAACAATATTTTCAGCCATTATAATCCCCACTTCTTTCTTAATTTAAAACTTAGCTTGTCACTAAGGAACTTTCTTGAGTCACGTTATTATATTCCGCCACCTTGATCGTGAATCGCTCTTTGTTCTTTTTTGGTTACTTCAGCTAACCGAACAGAGCCAATCGTCGCAATAAAGACACTAATGATGACAAAGCTTGTATAAAAATCGTATTTCAAAAATAACGTAATTAAGCCGTAGCAAAGAACAAGTGAGAATACCGGAGAAACTACCCAGACCATGACAATCTTTTTAATAATGTCTGTTTGTAATACTTTCATTCCAGTATTCACTGTTCCAATTCCAACGATCGCTGTAGTAGTTACTTGTGTCAATGGAACAGGTAAACCAAAAATTGAAGCAATAATGACAAGCGTTCCGCCTGTAATCGAGACTGCACTACCTTGTAAAAGTGAAAGTCTCGTAATTTTTTTTCCGTTCGTTTCTAATACTTTTCCACCAAGAATAACTGCACCTAAAGAAACAAACAAACCACCGACGATTACTGCTTTATTAATCTCAATAAGACCAGCACCAACTAGCGGGCCAACAGCATTGGCGACATTGTTCATTCCAGCAGCATATGCTTCTAGACCTCCTGAGATAATCAGGAGAAGGACGAGCCACTTATGCCACTTGCCCTTTCCTTTTAAGGCTGGAAACTTTTTTTCTAAGAAACGAATAAAGTGTCCAACAATAATTGCTAATAAAAAGGCAATAAGCGGAATGATCACCCAAAATGCGACAATAACTAAGAGACGATCAAAGTAAACCGCTTTAAAGGCAACCCCAGTGCCAATTAAAGAGCCAACAACGACTTCACTCGTCGATAAAGGTATCCCCAATAAATTTGCAATAAATAGTGTTAAACAAGCAGCAGCCAAGATGATAAGTGTTACTTTAACATTGATAATGTCTGCAGGAATAATTTCTCCACCAATCGTCTTAACTACCTCGCCTCCAGCTAACGATCCTAAGAAAGCACATACAGCTACGATAAGCATTGCATTACGTTTCTTTTTAATCGCGCCACTTCCGTATGCAGGTCCCATGGCTGCCGCTGTTCCACTTGCTCCTATATTCATTGCAAAAAAGAAAGCAATGATAAACGCAATGATGTTTAATGCCATCGTCCTCTCCCTTTCCTAAGTACGGGAATACCAATTATCTCGATGCTAAAGCTGCTTTTTCTGCTAAACCTTTGATCAACACTTCAACAACTTCTTTGCGACTAAATTCAGCTGGTGGAATATCACCGTTCTTTAACATTTCACGTACTTTTGTTCCTGATAAAATGACATGATCTTCTTTAGTATGTGGGCATGTTTTCGTACTTGCCATGTTCCCGCACTTTTTGCAATAAAAACTATGTTCAAAGAACAGCGGTGTAATTCCTAATTCTTCTGAAGTAAAGTTACTAAAAATTAATTGCGCATCATACGTTCCATAGTAATCACCAACACCAGCATGGTCACGACCAACAATAAAGTGGGTACAACCGTAATTTTTGCGAACCATCGCGTGAAAAATTGCTTCACGTGGACCAGCATAACGCATTGCTGCTGGGAATACTGCTAAAAATACTCGGTTTTTAGGATAATAATTTGCTAGCAATACTTGGTAACTTTCCATACGAACATCCGCAGGAATATCATCAGATTTTGTTTCCCCAACTAATGGATTTAAAAATAATCCATCGACAATTTCTAACGCTGTTTTTTGGATGTATTCATGTGCACGGTGCACAGGGTTACGAGTTTGAAAACCAACAACTTTTTTCCACCCTAAACTTTCAAATTTTGCTCTTGTCTCCGTTGGATCAAGATAAAACTCTTGAAAACGATCTGCTTCAATCTGTTTCACTAAGTAAATAGGTCCTGCTAAATATACATTCGGACGTTCAAAAAGCTTTTTCACACCTGGGTGAGCAAGATCAGTTGTTCGATACACGTTTTCCGCTTCAACTTCTTTATTTGGTACATATTTTTCTTCAAGAGTTAATACCCCATAAACTGTCCCATTTGATACTAGCTTCACTTCTTCACCAATTGTTAACTGGTCTGCTTTTTCTTCCGCGACTGGTAGTGTGATTGGAATGCTCCAAACTGTTCCATCAGCTAAACGCATATTTTTTACGACACTTTCGTAATCTGCTTTTCCTAAAAATCCAGTTAGCGGGCTAAACGCTCCGTTGGCGATTAATTTTACATCTGATAATGCAAAATCATCAAGTTCAACCTCATTCGTAATGTGTGAAAAATCATATTGACTATTGAAACGATTTACTAACGCCCCACCGTGTGGAATACTTAAACTCATTATTAATTCCTCCTAAAATTTAGTTTAATTCTTTGTATATTACCTTTGTTACTGATGAAGCCCACATTCTGTCTTGCCTGAATTTGCCCAACGACCTTCGCGGGAATCTCCTCCATCAGCTACTGGTGATGTACAGTTCTCACAACCGATACTTGGATAATTTCGGTCATGTAATTCATTGTAATCAAGTTTATGAAGTCTAATATACATCCAAATTTCATCCCAAGTCCAATGAATTAGCGGACAGACTTTAATCGATTGAAAACGTTTGTCCTTATTAACAAATTGGACATGAGCTCTAGTTGGCGATTGCTCCCTTCTTAACCCCGATATCCAAGCTTGGAATTGAGACAATTCTGCTTCTAGAGGTTTTAACTTACGAATACTACAGCATTGATCAGGAGCTGATTTCCATAATTCATTCCCGTGCAATTCATTTTGCTCGGCTACAGTGATGTCTGGTTTAATCAGTTTAATATTCAACGTTGAATATTTCGCTTTCACTTTTTCAATTAATTCATAAGTTTCTTTAAAATGGAGCCCTGTATCTAAGAAAGTAATCGTTGCATCTTTTTTCACCTTGCTAATAAGATCAATCAAGACAATCCCTTCCGCACCAAAGCTACAGGCATAAACAATGTTGTCTCCATATTGTTGATACGCCCATTTCAAAACATCAATCGCATCTTTTTTCGCTAACAATCCATTAACTTCTGATAACTGTTCATCCGTCACGGAATGAAAAAGCAATTCCCCCATAAATCGACACCCCTTTGCAAAATATACTATTCAATTGTATAAGAAAAGTCGACATAAAGCCATATAATAAGTACTTTCTGTCACTTCCAATTTGTTCAGTCAGGTATTTCCTATAAGAATACTATGTTTTTATTTCCGAGTAAATACATCTGTTTTAATTTGATTACTCAAATTTTATGAAAAGATTATGATTTTGTCAATAGGGATATGGTAGTTAAATTAGAAAAGCGCAGAGCGCCCGCCTAGCGGCGACAAGCAAATGTTCTGGCAGTAAAAAGTGCGCTTTTTCACTTTTTATCTGACAGGTTATTTGACCTCGAGCCGCTGGCGCTCGGAGCTAGACA
>JAKFDP010000086.1:0-7044 GCA_036676095.1 Anaerobacillus sp.
TCTTAAAGAAACTCTTCAACGC
Organism: Anaerobacillus sp.; assembly: GCA_036676095.1. Classification (GTDB taxonomy): domain Bacteria; phylum Bacillota; class Bacilli; order Bacillales; family Anaerobacillaceae; genus Anaerobacillus. The sequence goes on from JAKFDP010000086.1 coordinate 23, forward strand.
CCGATACACATCGGCTTTTTCTTTCAAAATATAATGGTGAAATCTCTCGTCTTTTATATTTTTATATGCATTCATTAGCGTACTGTGTCGATTGTATTGGTTCACCTCACCATACCCAAACATGTTCGAGACTTGCATTAATTCGTTAACAAGGCTTAGGCAACGGGCGTTGTCGGAGGTTAGGTTGTCACCGTCTGAAAAGTGAAATGGATAGATGTTGTAACGGGTTGGATCATATTTTGCTTCGATTATCTCTAGGGCTTTTCGGTAGGCGCTCGAGCAGATTGTTCCACCGCTTTCGCCTTTAGAGAAGAAATCTTCTTCAGAAACGACTTTTGCTTCAGTGTGGTGGGCGATAAATTCAATTTCTACTGTTTCATATTTTGTTCGTAAGAAACGAGTCATCCAAAAGAAGAAAGATCTCGCCATATACTTTTCCCATTTGCCCATTGATCCAGATGTATCCATCATAGCTAAAACGACTGCTCTAGAATCTGGTTTGATTATTTCATTCCACGTTTTAAATCTTAAATCGTCATTATAAATAGGTGCAATTCTTGGCTTGCCTTTCATTGAATTGCGTTTTAATGCTGCTAATATTGTCCGTTTTTTATCGACATTACCCATTAACCCTTTTTTACGAATGTCGTTAAACTCAATATTTTTGATAATAAAGTCGTCTTCTTGTTTTCGTTTAAGGTTTGGAAGCTCTAACTCTTTAAAAAGCATGTTTTCTAGCTCCATAATAGAAATTTCTGCTTCGTAATAGTCTTCACCTGCTTGATCTCCTGCTCCTTGACCTTGCCCAGGGTTTTTTTGTTCAGCACTGCCATCTCTCGCGACGATGTCACCAATTTTACTATCACCTTTCCCTTGACCAACGTGCTTGTTTTTATCGTAGTTGTACTTTATTTTATATTCATCTAGAGATCTAATTGGGATTTTTATGACGTCGCGGCCGTTGGACATGATAATATTTTCTTCACTTACAAGGTCTGGCAAGTTACTTTTAATGGCTTCTTGAACTTTTTCTTGATGTCTCTGTTGATCCTGATATCCCTTACGGTGGAGGGACCAATTTTCTTGAGATACAACATAATTATTGTCATTACTGCCTTTCATCCGTAATCCCCTCCTCTTATCACTTTTTAAAGTATGAAAAAATATTTTAGGTTTTAATCACTTTTTTTCGATAACATGCATATAAATAATTCGACGAGTAGATAAAGTGTGATTATTTAACAATTTAATAAAGAAAATTACTTTATTTACTCTATCCTATGCAAAGTTAAAGTTTAGTTGACAAATAATTCTATTATTTATGAGATTTTGTATTTGGACATGCATTTAAATGCAAGAAAATAAAAGTTATCTTAAAATCTGAAAATTAGGACAGCCTAAGTTGTACTTATACTTAAAACTTTAAATTTTTCATGATGTGAATAAACATCTTTGTTAAAAATTTATAACGTACGAAATAAGACCACGTAACGTGTGGTCTTATTTCAATTGGCGAAGATTTTTAATTGGCCAGTAAGCAACATTTGCTTTTCCTACAATTTTTTCCATAGGTATAAAACCAAGATATCGACTATCAAGACTATTCCCGCGATTATCGCCTAACACAAAGATGTGATCTTCTGGAACCGTCTTTTTACCTGTTAATAATTCTAATGTAAAGTCATCTGTATATGGTCGTTCTTTATGTTGAGATTTCATACCATTTAAAAATGTTTCTTCGATTAGTTCACCATTTACATAAAGGTTGTCATCGCGATATTCAATTGTATCTCCAGGGAGACCAATTATTCGCTTAATATAATCTTTTGTTTCAGTCGCATGGAAAATAATCATATCAAATCTTTGTGGTGAACCTAAGTCATAACCGATCTTATTGACTAAAACTCTTTCTCGATCATGAATGGTTGGCATCATTGAAGTCCCATAGACAATATAATTTGTAATCAAAAATGTTCGTATAGCCACGACTAAAATTAGAACTATTACTAACATTTTTGCCCAACCTATTAATTCTTTTTTCAGTCTATTCTTTTTTTCTTCTATATTTATTATTCTCCTCAATTCCATTTGGCTCACCTCCTACTTAGAAGCAAATTTAATAATATGTTCATTTTCTCCATTTTTTATTATTTTAATCTAATAATTTAAAATAGATGACAGCATCCCTTAAAAAAAATTCATGAAACTAAGAAAACAGCTTTCCCTCAATAATGAGAGAAAGCTGTTTATTCATAGTTATCGATTTAATAAACTACCCACATAACGCAGCAATTCATTGGCTGATACTGAATTATAGCCATGTTCATCAATAAGACGTTTAATAACTTCGTTAACTTTCTTAAGTTGATTTTCATCTGGTGTTTTTGTAGATGTTGTAATTTTAACGACATCTTTAAGATCAGCAAACAGTTTCTTTTGAATTGCTTCTCTTAACCGTTCATGTGATCGGTAATCAAAACGCTTTCCTTTACGAGCGTATGCTGAAATACGAATTAAGATCTCTTCACGGAACGCTTTCTTCGCATTTTCGGAAATACCGATTTGTTCTTCAATAGAACGCATTAACTTTTCGTCTGGATTCATTTCTTCGCCAGTTAGTGGATCACGAAGTTTATTTTTATTACAAAATGCCTCTACATTATCTAAATAGTTATCCATAAGCGTTTTAGCGGACTCTTCATACGAATAAACAAATGCCTTTTGGACTTCTTTTTTCGCAATTTCATCATATTCTTTTCGAGCCACGGAAATAAAGTTCATATAGCGCTCTCGATCTTCTTTTGAGATCGAAGCATGTTGGTCAAGCCCTTCTTTAATTGAACGTAATACATCTAAAGCGTTAATCGATGTTAATTCTTTACGAATTATTGCCGAGGAAATACGATTTATGACATAGCGTGGGTCGATTCCTGTCATTCCCTCGTCTTGGAATTCTTTTTTCAATTCCTCAACATCTTGACTATTAAAGCCTTCAACGATTTGCCCGTCATAAAGCTTGAGTTTTTTCAATGAATCTACACCATGCTTCTTCGATTCTTTTAATCTAGTCAAGATGGTAAAGATTGCTGCAACCTTTAATGCATGTGGAGCAATATGAACATCAGAAATATCACTGTCTTTGATCATTTTCCGATATATTTTTTCTTCTTCCGAAACTCGCAAGTTATATGGGATTGGCATCACAATAATCCTTGAATGCAAGGCTTCGTTTTTCTTATTTGAAATAAATGATCGATACTCTGCTTCATTCGTATGAGCAACAATCATTTCATCTGCAGATTTTGATTAGACTAAAAAGTTACTAATCAAATCAATCATCTTTACGAACGATCAGTCTTCAATGTGTAAAGGTGTATTGCGGAAGGACGTTCTAATATGAATAACAATAAACAACTAAAAGGTTATTTTTACTTCTGTTTGATATTTATGTTATTGTTACAATTTCCAATTGTTAGATTGTTTTTTTTAATTCCCTTTGAAGGTGAGAGAATACAATATACAAAGATTTCTTTATCAATTATTCTTTTCATTCTTTTCATAATAATTTTAAAAGCATTATCATATTTAATTGTATTACTATATACGTTCATCAAAAGAGTTATCATTATTTTGTTCAAAATTTAATTTATTTTTTTGGTAATTGTTTTCATAGAAGTTATCTGAACAATTCTTATAATTTTTATTAGCGTTTATACCTAATTCATATAAGTCCCCACCATTTAATACACTTTTTTTGGCAAAATATATGTATTGATAATTATCTCCATCTTCAAAATAGCTTAATGCCTTATAATAATACACTTTTGCTTTTTTTGTTCGAAAATCCCAAATTAATTCCATAATGATTAATCCAATAAATGAACCTCCGATATAAGGCAAAAAAATTGCGTTAGTAAATACTTCAAATATATTAATGAAATCAGTTTCACTATTTATCTGTTTTTCTAATACTTCAATAGCTAACTCAGTAATTTCTTCGACTACCTCACTTGGTAATCTTATAAAAAATTGGTAGACGATATTAGAAATTTCTTCCTTTAGAAATAGCATTAACAATACTGTTAAATTAGAAGTATAATTTGACACTGTTAACAAAATTTTAATTCTACCAAATAAATATTTCGGCGAAAATAATACTATTATTAATGGGATTAAAATTGCTATAAATGTATTTATAACTGTTACCATTTTATTATTAAACAAAATAATAATTCCATATAACATTTTATAGAACTCTTCAGAAAATATCGTTTTCATTACATCTAGAAAGGAAAATTTAACTGTACTTTCTAATAAGAATTCCTGTACAAAATTAATTAAACTCAAAAACATCATTAGAATAAGAAATACAGTTATTAGAATAATAAGAAAACCAAATAAAGTAGATGAAAATACCACTAATACACTTCCAAATTTCGTATTACCTAAAAGGATAATTAAAAAAAATACAATAATTAAACTGATAAGTATAATGAATTTTTCGCCAACTAAGGAATTATTTATATCTAAGATCATATTTATTTGTAACAATGATGTCCCCTGCATTACAAATAACAACACAGTTTTAAATATGTTATTTATACACTTTTTTCGTTGATCTAAATCGTGTTTAAAATTATCAAAATAATAATATTTAAAACTCTTTAAAATTTTAATTTCTTTATGTATCATTATGAACATTATTATTATTCGGTAGAGTATATATACGAATAGTAACCAGAATAATATTTTAATTTTAAGTGAATCTACTGCTATGGTGGCGAAGAAAAGATTTGTCAAACTTAGTGTAAGAATGAAAAGGAACGACTTATAAAATTCTTTTATCCCTATTATTGCACAATTTTTAACCTTCTTAAAATACAATTTCAAATTTGTTATAATTTTTCCTAATAATTCTAATATGAATATCATTATTCTATTTTCTCTCCTCAGGAAACACCGCTCTAGACTTATACTTGTTGTACATAAAACCTATAAATTAATTTACTTAATGAATAGTTCACTTCTATTTTTAACTTGAGCAATTTCTAGTTTGTTAAACTGTGAAATAGTGCTTTGATATGCGTCTCCTGTTTACTTCTCGTACTCCACTGTAACGACAACAGCGTAATTAAAAAAGTCAGAAAGGTGTTCCTCAATATTTCTATCCATGGCATGAAAAACCAAAAACGGAGAATTTAAACTTTTATATTGTACAGAAACACCTTTTTTCACAATCGTGTCCCATTTAAATTCCGCACTTCTTTCTTGTTCATTCAAGTACGTAGTCCCTGATTTTGTAACAGGGTACCTGCTTTGCTTCCAATTTTGATTTAATAATTCCTGTACTTCATCTTCCTGAGTAATTAAATTCCTTTTGTAGTTATGCTTATTATCGGAGATGTGAATTTAAACTCATTTACATTTGGATAAAAGTACTCCTCAATTCCACTTGTTGTGTAATCTTCTGTATTCAATGTATTAGGCTTTACAGCAATAGCTATAGTCCAATAGATATTTACCTTGCCCTTATAATCAAGGCCAGTACTACTGGTACTTCTAACCTAGCATATTTTTTAGGCAATATCCTCTGTTTATATAAAATTGTGATACTACGTCAAGGTAGTATCAGGTACTTGTTATCATAAAAATACAATTCCTCAACTGTTCTAATGTCATCTACAAAACCCTTTGGTAATTCCGAACTTTTTTGATTTAGTAACAGCTCTAAATATTCTAAATCATTCTCAGTCATACGTAGGAATATATTTTTCCCTTGCCTATAATTGTTTTTATCGGTGTTTTTTAACAATGCTAATTAAAAATAAACTAACACGCTTACAAGATAAATTAGTAATAAGTGAATTGGATAAAAACCATAACTAACTACTTTTGGAAGTTTATAATCAACAGATTGTAACACCATAATTATAGGAATTGAGAGAACAGCTACAAATTGATAAATTGGATAATTGTATGCTACAATTGCAAATACTGTAATAATTAATTGTGCTAATATTAATCTAGTATAATTATCTCTGAATATGTAATAGCTAAGTATTAATAATATGCAATATATACCGTACTCGAAATACAGTACATCACAAATAAAGACTATAATTATACAAATTATTACTTTAACAAATAATTTTATTTTAGAATCAATTAATAAGAGAATGATAAGTCCAAAACCTAAAGTAAATAAAACATTATAATAACCAGTAATAAAAACGTATATATAAGGAATTTGCGATATAATAGCCAGTAAAAATATTCTAAAGAGATACATTTTGACACTCCTTGTTCTTATATAACCTTGTACGATTCCGTATGTAAACAAAGGCAATGCTAATCTCCCTATAACTCTTAAAAATGTCCAATCTGGAAAGAAAATATATCCTATGTGATCAACAAGCATAAAGAAAAACGCAAATATTTTAATCATATATCACCTTTTATTTTAAGATTAAGAGAGTTCCCAAAAGGAAACTCTCTTAATCTTTCTTATTTATACCAAACGTGATTCTTTCTATTTACCTTATTTCCATAGTAAGAACCGTACCAAGTTGCACTATCTACTGGATGATAATGAGCATAGTATCCAGCACCATGTTGAGAATTAGTATGATGGATATAAGTAGGAATTTTACCGGTATCTATTGCAAGGTTTTTTGCTAGAGATTGTGATGTAGCAAAAACATTATAGTTTTCTGTATTTCCTGTTTTAAGGTGGGCTTTCGCTGCATCCTTGTTTTTTAGAGCTGGACCAATAAATACATCAGTCTTATCCTCATCTAAGTACGCTGTATAGTAATCGTAATCACTATTTCTCATTTTCTCCCAAACAGTACTAATTGCATATGCAGTTACACCAGCAATAACGATAGATGCTGCATGCATGTAACTGCTAAACTAAAATAGACAGTTTCCGACAAATAATTTTGAACACTTATTTACCAAATATTCCTCTGACAGTATGATAGTTTTAATGTCATTAACTGGTCTGGAGGGTTTAAAAAGGT
>JAKFDP010000087.1:0-21310 GCA_036676095.1 Anaerobacillus sp.
ATTTTCCGCTATATCAAGTTAAGGGTTACGTCCCTTAACTTGATATAGCGGCCAGCAAGCGGAGCGCGGTAGATGCAATAGAAAATCCCATTTAGCTGTGTCTATTTTCTTGACATAGTATCATAATTACCGAAAAGCGAAATTAAAATGACTGGTGGAAAAAAATATAAAATCCAAATTGGAAAAATAAGATTATAAAGTTTTACATCCTTCATAGTATTACTCCTTTGATTTTAATTGTTAAAGCTCAAAACCGATATCATTAAGAAGAAAAAAGACTCGATTACATAAATCAATCTTCTATTTTTAGTATTAAACAAGCTTTTGTTTAATTTAGTAGTTCTTTAATCAATATTGAATTTTGGATTATTTTTTTTCGGGTTTAGATTTAGTTGTTGTAAAACTGCCGAAGCTTTTTCCTGAATTTCTTTGTTAGGATGATTGTTTTCAATATTTCTTAGTGGCTGAATAAATGAACTAAAACCCAAAAATTTTGCTGCCTCTATACCAGCGGAAATCATATCTTGTGATTGGTTTAAATCAAGCATTGATATCACTGTATTCTCATTACTAGCTAGCGAGTAACTTATAGTTGTGGGATCACCATTGTAATTTTCAATAATCATTTTTATTGACTGAGGTGTTCCTATCCTTCCTAGCACGGACACGACACTGATAAAAACATCCTTACTTTTTGTCTTTTGTAATATCATTTCCATTTCATCTATATACTTATCTTCGTATCCTTCTTCTGCTGATTTATTAACTGCTAATAGAACAGTTTGTTCGTTGTATTTGTCTGGGTGTCTAAGAATATTACTGATTGCTTTCTCTGTGTTATGAAATGTGTAAAACATGACAGAAAGTAGGAAAAACACAAATGAAATTATTCCTATTCTAATAAGATAAACTTTAATTTTCTTCCTTTTAGAAGCATGAACAATTGAATCGATGAACAATCCAACGTAGCACCAAAAATAAATGTTAAGGAAATAATCTAACCATATTAACGATTGGTATGAAATAAAACGCATTAAAAAAGATGAGTAGTCTTCCAAAAACCACAAAATTGGACTTGTAAAAAAAAGTAATAAGTTCTTATCATTATAGCCAGCTAAATTAAATAAACAAATACTTAACGAAAATAAAGTAAGCCAAAAGCTAAAAAATTTGAATAACCTCATCATTCGAATCTCCTTTTCGGTTAATATAGAAACACAATCTTTAGCCATCCATGGAGTTCCCTGTTCTTTCAATGAGAAACGTCATTGCTGCTGTCGTTGTAATTCTATTAAACGCTGCAAACTCTCATCTTTATCAAAAGAGCTAAACCAACGATAATCGTCATTATCTAGAATACGATAATGGTTGCTTATCAGATTTTGTTGCAAACGAAAATTTCCTTTTTTATCCACATCATTCCACCAAATTCTCCCACCCATAGTCTTCTCTTTTGGTCTACTGCTATTTTTATTTGCAATTAACTGTACAAAACTAACTGGAGTATCTCCAATAGCGGAATTTAGTAATTGACTGTGATTGAATAAAGCGCAAAATGCTACAACTGTTGTCCAATTAGCTTGTGTTCTTTCTTTTTCGATTTGAACTAGTGTTTTTTTTGAAATTCCAAGAATTTCTGACATCTTTTCTTGTGTAAAATCTTGTTCCGTTCTTACAAGTTTCATCTTTGACGATACCATTCTTATAAATATATCTTTTTCCATTATAACCAAATCACTCCTTTAGTGTATTTTTACACCTTATGTGTCGTTTGTCAACAAAAAAACAAGGAATAATATGTATTATGTTAACTAGCGAAAAACTCCAGTGATCAACGATTTTAGGTGATTTAAATCGTTTAGAAATACTATGTCAAAGAATATATGCTCTCCCCCCCAAAACCGGTCTTACTCTCTTTCGGTTATTCAACTTGCCACTGGTGTTATAATGGCTATTAACGGCAAAAAACTATCCTATTACTAGGATAGTTTTTGATCAGGACGTAGGGACAGGTCCCTTGTCCCGGGTTTGTGAGGGGTGCGGCATCTTCAAATAAAAATGGAATTACTTTTGTCTTCATGTTTCTAGTAACCTTCATCCACCCAAGTATTATGCTACTCCACCTGTGAAAACCACTGTTTCACTAGTAGCCCTTAGTGCCAATAAAACTCATAATTCTCTTTGGTGTGCCAATTTGGGTCTTCTTGTCTTTGGGCTGTTTCTTCCTTTAGTTCATTCAATATTGACTTGTAGAACCATGCAAAAAATACTGCTCGCTCCATCAACCCAGTTGTCAATGATCCATCTGGGATTTTAATGCCGAATTGAGCAAGAGCTTCTTGAGGATTATCAAACAACTGTTTTTTGAAGTCAATGTCTTCTCTAGCCTTTTTAAGAATTTCCAGTACGACTTCATCCTTTATAAAAGTTTTTTCATTTATACTCATTTGATTTTTTGTCATTTATTATTCCCCTTTCTTTTTTTGTACGATTTACTTTCTTGCTATTGTTTTTCTTCCTTAATATTTTTATGGATTTTCAAGGCTTCATCACACCATTCAATAATCATTCTTGCTGTACGTATTCCGAAGTCATTAATTATTTCCCCGTATTCAGGCTCTATTTCGAGTTTTTCTGTTTCGTAAATGTTCAGCATTTTTTCGTAATGACTACGGAATTCCTCCAGGTTAGCAGTAAACTTCTCTGGGTCTGCATAGTTGGCAAAAAAGACTTTGATTAATGCGGAGTATTTTTGTTCTCTAGGTTCCAGTGGCTCATTTAGCCAGCGGAGAAATTCTTCTAGCCCCTCTTCCGTTAAACTATAAACTTTACGGTTTGGCTTTCCTATTTGAGTTTCAATCTCTGCCTTCAGCCAACCTTGGGATTGCATTTTGTTTAAAGTACGATAGATTTGAGGTAAAGTGGCATTCCAGAAGAAATTAACAGAATTTTGAAAGTCATCTTTAAGTTGATAGCCAGTAGCGGGACAGTTGCGTAGTAAACCTAGCAATGCATGGGCTAAAGACACTTCTATCTCCCCCATTCGTATAGTTTATAAATCATTGTACACATATAGTACCATGCACATATGATAAAGTAAATTCTATCAGTAAAAATTTCAAACACAAGTAAATCTCTAGACTTTAGTAATTGCTGCACCTTCCATTGAATATACTCAACTTGAGTGTACGTCAAATTTATTTATATTAGGACGCTGGTGCTATTGTATCTAACCAAACGAAAAAAGCAGCTTCAACTACGAAGCTACTTTTATGTCTCACCTAATTGCTCCATGATACTCTAGATATTCAGGCACGATAAATTTTCAATTTTATTCGTATTTCTAATAACTTTCGTCCACCCAAGTTCTTTGCAACGCCACCTGTAAAAACTACAATTCTTGTCCCGTTTGACTTCTACTGTGCCAGATGAAAAGTAAGCTTGGAATGGAGGATTGTATGATACAAATATCAGGGGTCCCGTTTCAACCCGATACAAAGTGGAAGCTAGAAAGTATTGAAAGAACAATCATTCAAGATATGCTTAATGCTCCCGTCTTATATTCTTATTATTCCGTGGATGAATTTTTGTTTGAAATCAAAGTACGAAATAACATTATCATAAGTGCAAACGAAATGAAGCAAAGTCAAGCTCTGTTTACAACTTTTGAATATGCCCGCTGCAATCCTAAGTACTGGCAATTAACCATGGAAGGCGGGTTTCTGTTAAGACCTGATGTGCAACCTGCAGATGCAATTTTAGACATTTATAGGAACAGTTCACTCTATGCATTTGAATGTGCAACTGCTGCTGTAATCATCTATTACTACGCCACTTTGTATAGTTTTGGCAGATATTTATTTAATTCTCTGTTTCAAAATCTTTACCTTTATAGCTGGCATACTGATCCTGATCTTGGTATATTTACCTTTTATTCGAATCATTTATTACCCGGCGATGTTGTTTATTTTAATAATCCTGACTTTCAACCGAATACACCATGGTTTAGAGGCCTTAATGCCATACTTCTCAACGATGGTAGATTTTTTGGACATGGATTTTCCATAAGGACTATGGAACAAATAATTCAAATTCTCAATGAAAATAGAATACCAGGCAGTCAGCAAACAGCTATTTTGACAAATTTAGTGACAAGGCCTTCTTTTAACTATTTAGACAGTTTAGTAAGTCAGCAAAGAAGTCGTAGAGCATACAAAATTCAACATCCTATTGTACACCATAATAAAAGTTCTATATCATATGTGCAGTATCTATATTATCTTTTTAATAGAATTAATAAGAAAGAAGATACATAGAATTAGCTGAATTCCTTATTTATTCAATGGGCATGTACCTATCACAAATTGCTTAATAGATCTTCGTAGAATCCATTGCACTTACCCATTTTTTATATAGACGGGCTCCAATTTCAACTCTGAGAGTAGTATATAGGTATAAACATACTAACACGACGAAGGGAAGTGTCAAAATGTATTCTAACGTAAACGCACCTCCGATTCTCGGAGCAAATATACCTCCAAATATTCCTCCAATGCCTACCTATACAGCTCCTGCTTTTGGTTATGGCTATGGGGGCCCTACTCATCATATTAATGATTTTACCTTAATTTTAGTGTTGTTTATCTTATTAATCATTATAGGTGCAAGTTGTTTTAACTATAAAAAATGTTAACTTAATCCCATAGGCTTTTAAAAAACTTGCTTTAGTGCAAGTCCTTACTGCGAAAGGCTTAGTTTTTCTTATACTTGGGACTTTAATTTTTTCACAACGTCGAGTAATCATCTTCGCTAAAAATTTATAACTTACCTAACGTATAACAAATTCCTGCTCGTAAAGTGAATGTGTGAATAACTTTAAACAAATTAACCTTCAGGATATTGCTGAAGGTTAATTTGTTATTCATAGATTTATGCCATCCCCTGCTGAATTGTCTTTTTTTTCGCCTTGTTTTTTTGCTTTCCTTTTACTACTAGTGTTGAGATCGTTCCCATTGGACATACTGACTGACACCATGTTCGGGATTGATACTTTATTCCAAGCCCGATTGCAATTAAAGTCGTTAATAAGATCATTTTTATAAATACTTTTCCTACTTCATTCCAATCTCCCCAGGAAAAATAAACCCCAATCGAAAAGTAAGCTAATAGAATAATTGTTGCACTATATCTAAATATATTACTGGATAAAATTTTTGGTAATTTTCCTTTAAGACTAATCCGGCTTATAACTTTATTTAGAAAACCACCTCTTGGACAGTACTTTCCACACCATCCGCGATTCCCTTTAAGCGAACTATATACGATAGGTGCAAGCATACAAATTAGAGCAACACTTCCTATAATAGGAAAAAATAATCCAATAATTATAAATATTACTAGAAGTGTCCAAGACCACTCTGAGAATACTTTTTTGACTTTATTCATACTTATCTCCCCCATGATTTTTTTGAAAAATGTTGACTTTTTATTTCAACAACGTTAATGCGTATACCCCTATATGTATTGTAACCTCTGTCTCCTATTATGTAAAGTGATTAGTATCATACTTATAAGAAAAGGGCAAAGCGCCTGCCTAGCGGCGACAAGCAAATGTTCTGCAGGAAAAAGTGTGTTTTTTCACTTTTTATCTGACAGGTTATTTAACCTCGAGCCGCTGGCGCTCGGAGCTAGACATCTTTCCAAATTCAAAAACGTTTTTCTTATCTTTTAAAAAATAATCAGAGACCTAAGAACAAATAAAAACTTTAAGGCAGTGTATCTTATCCTAGTATTAAAAAATCCCAATCCCTCAGTAATATCAAATGAGAGATTGGGATTTAAGATCTTCAACAATTGCGCCCGATTGCGGAAGATCAACTTATAATATAGAAAAGATTATTCATTTTTTTTAATGTCCTGCCATTATTGCCGCATTCGCGTCTTTTGTTTCATCATCTGGTGCATGTTCCGGCAGTTTTACTGGTCTACGAAGGATTGTACCTAGTAGTGCCCCGGCTAATGCAATCCCCGCAGCTAGAAGGAATGTGTCACCATAGGCAGCAACGGCTGCTTCAATTGGATTAGCTGTTTCTATCATATGATCAGTGATTCTTGACGTTAGGAAACCAGTCATACCTGCTACCGCAAATGAAACCATTACTTGTTGAGCCGCTGTTGTTAATGGTGTGACACGACTAACAAGATGTCTTGGAGCAGATTGTAGAACATGGGTATTAATCGCCATCATGGATAAACCCATTCCTGCTCCCATCATCACTAAACATGTAATGATAAATCCAGTAGTTGTATCCATAGAAATTCGTGAAAGCATAAATAGAGCTCCAGTAATAATAGATAAGCCTGTTATGGTTAAAGGGCGAGCACCTATTTTGTCGTATAAACGCCCTCCGATTGGCATCATAACACCTGACGCTAGAGCTTGTGGAAGTAGAATTAAACCAGTATCTAAAGCACCGTAACCTCTAACTGTTTGTAAAAATAACGGGACAATAATCATAACCCCAAATAAAGCGATTTGAGACATCCATGCAATCACAATCCCTTTTCTAAAGTCAGATGATCCAAAAACTCTCAGCTCCAATAAAGGCTGCTTTTGACGAAGTTCGACGAAAATGAAAATAATGAGTGCAACTCCACCTACAATTAATCCGGTAAGAGTTTCGGTTGAAGACCAGCTTTTGCCCCCTTCACTCACTCCATAGGATAGCATTGCGAATGCGATAGGTGCTAATATGATTCCTAAAAAATCAAGTGATGGAACGGTCTTACGTTCAACTTTCGGCAAAAATTTTATTCCAACCAATAGTGCAATAATACCGATTGGCAAATTAATAAGGAAAATCCAGTGCCAAGTAACGTATTCTACAAGATATCCTGCTAAAACAGGTCCTAGTGCAGGTGCTAATAGCATCGGAACCCCAAGAGTTCCCATTACGGCCCCAATTTTATCTGGGGGAGCAAGTCGGAAAATCATGGCCATTCCTATTGGAGCAACCATTCCTCCGCCCAGCCCTTGAATAACCCGATAGATAATTAGCTGTTCAGGGTTTTGTGCAACTGAACATAGAACAGAACCAAGCGTAAACAAGGCGATCGTAATTAAAAATATCTTTTTTGCCCCAAATCGATCCGTCATCCAACCAGCTAAAGGAATGACAGCCGCTAACGCAAGTGTATATCCTGTTATGGACCATTGCATGGTCGAAACATCTGACTTAAAATCTTCCACTATTCCAGGAAGCGCAACATTCATCGCCGTACTATCAAGAATTACCATTATCATGCCAACAATGACAGCTAGTAGTGGTCCTATGATGGTCTTAATGGAAAATGCTTCATTGTTATTTTTTATTATTGCTGACATACAAAATTCATCTCCTTTTATAAAACTTCAATACAAAATTTCCTAACCAGCCAATTTTTACGTCATAGTCAGAAGTAAATTCTTTTGCGCAACGTCGCACAAAAAGGGGCTCGGTTCGCCTACACTATATAGTTGCAAGTGATGCATAGCTCGGGTGCAGGCAGTGTAAAACAATCTACGCAGGCTCTCATCTCCGTATACTTCCGCTGCTGCGTCATAAATAATAACCGCGTCGAATTCGATACCTTTGGCTAAATACGCCGGTATGACGACAACGCCTTGCTCGTATTCAATCGATCCACTCTTCACGAGCTTAATTTCTTCAATGCCGCTCAAGGAATCGTATGCAGCGATGCTTTCCGCTGCAGATTTGCATATAACCGCAATTGTGCTATACTTCCTTTTCCGTAAGTCTGCAACTTTGGAAGCTATGGAGCGATGCAATTCAGCGCGATTAGTCAGTTGCTTTAATATAGGCCTCTCGCCATCCCGTTCAAAAGCGGTAATCCGTTCGCCATCAGGTACGAGTCCGCGTGTAAATTCGACAATTGGTCTTGTGGATCTGTAACTGCGGGTCAAGTTGATCGCAACCGTTTCATCCGGACCGAATAAGCCAGTAAGCGTGTGGAAATCGACTATTTCGCTGGCATGGGCAAATATTGCTTGGTTAAAGTCACCGAGCACGGTCATTCTTGCCGAAGGAAACAAACGTTTCAAAAACTCGAATTGAAACGGAGAATAATCTTGCCCCTCGTCTACAAGTACATGTTTGATCGAGCTGTTCGTCTGAAAGCCTTGAATCAGCTCTTTCATAAGTAAAAACGGAGTAGCATCTTCGTATAATAGTTTACCTTCGTCCAGCGTTTTCACAGTTAATTGGCAAATATCCGGCCAATCCTTGGGTGCTTCCTGGTCCAGCCACTGTTTGATCTGGATGGGATCGGTAAAAAACTGCTTGTATATTTCCTTAATATTGACGAAACGAAACGCCTTGATCCGTTTTTGCAACGGCTTTAACTTCTGACGAACAATTAACCGGGCTAACGCTTCAGGCTCGATTTCATAATCATGAATCGACTCTCCTTTAAAGCCGCGTTTTTCCGCTAAGTAGGTATACGCCTTATGGTAATCCTCGTTGCTCAGTAGTTCGATTTCCTCATGTACCCATGGCTTAGTCCGTTCGAGCTTCTCGGCTTCATCTATTTGCTTAATTAGCCAATCCTTCAATTTTTCAAGTCTGCTATGAAAGCGAAGCGAGGTGTCGCTAGTATAAAACTTTTCCGCGATTTGTTTAGCAGTAACAATTGTCTCTCCTCTGAAGACAATCCCTTTGAATACCATTCCGGATAATTCCAGTGACTCCCTGTATGATTTGAACGCCTCAAAAAAACGGGTGGTAGCCTTGAAACGGATGCTCTCGATCCTTGTTCCATATAATGGGTTATCCACTGCAGTCAAAACATATTCCAATTGATCGTAAGGATTCTCAACTTGAAATTCACTTTTCAGCCGATGATTTAAGTATTCTTGGAATGTGACCTGCTGCATATTCTCTTCGCCGAGTTCTGGTAACACATTGGAAACGTAACTATTAAACATCGAATTAGGCGAAAAAAGAATGATTTGATCGGCATTCAGTATGTCTCGATATTTATAGAGCAAATAAGCAATCCGCTGTAGGGCAGCCGATGTTTTACCGCTGCCAGCAGCGCCATGTACTATAAGCATCCGCCCGCGATCGTGCCGGATGATCCGGTTTTGCTCCTGTTGGATGGTGGCTACTATATTGTGCATATGTTTGTCTGTACCTTTACCAAGCACCTGCTGTAAAATCTCATCACCAATAGTGAGACTGGTATCGAACATAGATTGGATAGTGCCACCGCGGATGAGATATTGCCACTTTTTCTCCAGTATGCCTTGGATGACACCTCCAGGTGTAGCATACTTGGCTAGACCAGGCTGGTAGTCGTAGTAGACACTCGAGACCGGAGCCCTCCAATCGTAAATAAGGAAATTTTCTCCGCTAGTATCCGTGAGCGTAGAGATGCCAATATAGATTCTTTCCGCAGTTGAAGTTCCTTCTTCAATGAAATCGATTCGACCAAAATAGGGCACCTCTTGCATACGCCGCAGCGCTGATAATCTCTTAGATGCATGTCTATGGGTGCTTTGGCTTACGGATAGAGCTTGAGCCTCTTGTCTTAAGCCGATGATCGTCTCAAGATAATCGTCGAAGGTATCAATATTAACCTTTACTTCATCCCAAAAGTGTTTGCGGATATTCACAACTTCCATCCGACTCCTGGAAGTTTCGGCCTCCAATCTATTGATTTGCTCTGTAATTGTCTCCATTACGCTATCCACTCGTTCTTGCTCCTGGCGAAGTTCCATGTTCATATTAACCACTCCTTTTAAAAAATAAAAATAGGGGTTGACAGAAAAGGACTTTCTGTTGTATGATTAAGATAGGGAATAATTCATACAAAAATCCATCAACAGTTTGTATCTATATAAATTTATCACAGATTATCTTTTTTATCAATCTATTTACACGATCACCGCTTTGATGGGATCATAATTGCTGCAAATTTAAAGGAAGAAAAAACCTATTTTATAAAACTAATGACTCACAAAAAATGTTATCCAAATTTGCGCTCATTTAGTGATAGCGTCAGGAACCACATATTTTACAACTTTAAGGAAATTCCTATATTAAAAAGCCTAATTTCTTAGCGTTAACCTTAAGAAATTGGGCTTTTTTCGTTACTCTATTAAAGGGTCCTTTAACGAAATTGTTTTTGTTTTTTCTGAACCTGCACCAGCTATAACACGTATATAACCTTCCGTTTCTTCAATCGCCTCTCTTTGCTTCTCATTTAATCCTTTGATTATGGTGTCATATGAAGCAGCAAACTTAGCATTAAGCTTTGGTGTATTCACTTTAACACTAATCATCGTAATTATTGCGCTAATGACACTAAACAAAAAGAAATAGACCCCCCTACCAAGGTAATGGTCTATTTCTTTATAATGCTTTTCGGCTTCCTTTTGTTCTTCAAAGTGCTTAAAAAGGACACTTATCTTTGACTCTTTAATTCATTTGGGAGACCCTTGTTCGCGGCTAATAATTACGAAAATCCATAGTAACTTAGCGATTAACGATACATTCCCAAAAATACGAGAAAACCAAAGGCGTTTTTCGACCTTTGGTTTCTTCAAAATAATCAATATTCACCGTTTAGAAATTATATAATTTTGGTGGTTGGCCAAAATCAACTATTAAAGCTTTACCATGTTCAAAGTAGAAAACCTCAAATTCAGGGTTGTCTTCTGACTTATAAATATCTTTTAAGATAGGGTTAATTTCTAGAACTTTTCTCTTTACATTTAAGTCATTAGTAAATATAGCTTCACCAGCCAATCTAACAGTTACCCAATTAGCTGTGGATGTAAACTCGCATGACGGATCTTTTTGTAACTGTTTAAAAACATCTTTATTGTTAGCAGTCTGAAAGTAAAATCTCCCCTGTTCCTCCATCGCAAATAACCAGGGTCTGACCGTTGGTCTTCCATCCTGGATAGTGGCAAATGCACCAATTTTGTTCTCGTTTAAAAAATTTATAATTTCTTGCATCTAACCAGTCCTCTATTTTAATTAGTATTAATGTCCTAGGATTTAGATTCTCCGAATTCTGCCTCCTTCTTTCTAGTTTAGCTAATAATATCTTGGATGTCAAACCCACCGTTATCCGGAATTCGGGATAAGGTGTCGTTTGACGCTTACGAAATTATAATTAGATCCTTAGTATTGTAGAAAAAAGGGTGAGGTTCCTGTAGGAGTGTAAATTATTAATCAAAAATAAATGGAAATCAAGGATTTGATGGTTTATTTGTCAAATGTAATAGTGATAAGTTGTAATTGTAGAAGCTAAATATGGGACAAGTCAATTTAGTTCTTCAAACAAAGGGAAGCAGATGAGTGAAGAATGGATTATTGCTACTGTAAGAGAAATGGCAAACAATAAAAATAAAGAAATTAATAATACTGGTGAAATACTTCAAGATATTCTTGAATTTAATCCAGAAATAATTTACACAAAACTAATAAGAACTAATAAAGATGGTACCATTGTAACTACTGATAACCCAGGGGGATGGGAACAATAGTTTTTTCTAAACATCTAAGGAAGAATGAGATATTGCCACCAGAAACTAGCTATTTAAAAGCATTCAAAAACGAAATATATTACGATATTATTAAATGTTATGAAAAAAGAATTAGTTACATTATAAAAAATGGCTTTCCCAAAAAAAAAAGAAAATTTGTATCGTACTCTTGTAGGTATCTTTCAAGATTTAGGAATAGGAGAATTTATAATTTTATAGTAAAATATTGGTATTTGTAAAAGGAGGCTCATTCTTATGAATATTTTAATTTTAGGTGCAACTGGACGAGTTGGAAGCCAAATAGTTACTTATGCCCTTCATGACGGACATCATGTTACTGTATTAGTACGCACTTCAGAGAAGATTCAAATAAGTAATGAAAATTTAACTATTCTTCAAGGGAATGTTTTAAATAAAGATGCTATCGTACTTGCAATGCATGGGATTGATGTAGTTATTAGTGCACTAAATACTGATGGGACAACTACCCTAACAGAAAGCATGCCACTAATTATCGAAGCAATGGAAAACGAAGGTATACAACGAATTATAACTATAGGAACTGCAGGTATCCTGCAAAGTAGAACCACCCCAAATTCACTGCGTTATCAGTCAAGTGAATCAAAGCGCAAATCAGTCCGTGCAGCGAAAGAACATCATAAAGTTTACGATATGCTTAAACAATCAATACTCGAATGGACTATTGTCTGTCCTACATATTTGCCTGATGGAGAAAGTATAGGTAAATATCGTGTAGATCGTAATTTTTTGCCGGAGGGTGGAGTTGAAATTTCCGTACCGGATACAGCAGAATTTACATTTAGCCAGATAAAAACAATCGATTATATAAAATCACGTGTAGGTATCGCCTACTAACCTCCCTCAATGCTGCCACGTTAGCACAATAAGTTCTAAAGCGTTAATCCTTGGATAGATCAACGCTTCACTCTAACACAATATTATTAAAGCGGTGGATTTTCCACACCTAAATGAATCCAATCCTCTTTTGGCGGTCCGTAAACCCCAAATGGTTTGATTCCTGCTTGACGCATAAGTACTGTAGCCTGCCCGCGATGGTGCACGGTGTGCTTAATTAGTCCCATTATAATGGAAGCATTTGATTCCTGTCTGCCAAATGCATCTTGGATTAGGGGGAGAGTTTCATCTGTCCATTGTTCCTCGATGACTTTGGCTGCATTGGCACTGACACTTCTAAATGTTTCTGCAATTTCATTTGCTGTCGCCGGAACGCTTTCCGCATTTTCAACCACATCAATTTCCAACCCAAAATGAGCTAAATATTCAGGAATACATGTTGTTAAATGCCACACAATTCTTCCTAATGTACGCCCTTCTGGATAAACCCATTGGTTTAATGAAACATCAGTTAAACCATCCAAAACATTTTGAGTTAATATAGCTTCCTTGTTCCATTCTCTAATAAAGTCTGAAATTGTTACGAACATAAATAATTCCTCCATAATCAAATTTAATTAGACTTAATAAAAGAAGCGGAAGTTATCAAAACGACCGCTTAATTCCTATAATCCCCGATTTCTTAATTAAAGGAGCACATCAGTATTTCTGAAGTACTCCTTTCTTTCTTATCAATCGCTAAATATATCAAATAACCTTCCGATTCCACCTTCACCTTTGGAACCGCCATTTTGAGGCATGGCAGCAAACACTTTACTTGCTAATCGACTGAATGGTAAAGATTGAACCCATACAGTTCCAGGTCCACTTAACGTAGCAAAGAAGAGGCCTTCCCCACCGAACAATGCTGTTTTTACACCACCTACAAATTCTATGTCGTAATTAACTTCACTAGTCATTGCGACAAGGCAACCCGTATCAATACGTACCTTTTCACCTGGCTGCAATTCTTTCTTATGGATAGCTCCACCTGCATGAATGAAGGCCATTCCATCGCCTTCAAGCTTCTGCATAATGAATCCTTCGCCTCCAAAAAATCCCGTCCCAATCTTTCTTTGAAATTCAATACCAACAGAAACTCCTTTAGCAGCAGCTAAGAAAGCATCTTTTTGACAAATAATTTTCCCATTTAGTTCACTAAGGTCCATAGGGATAATTTTACCCGGATAAGGTGAAGCGAAAGAAACATGCTTTTTCCCCGATCCTTCATTAGTGAAGGTAGTCATAAATAGACTTTCTCCTGTTAAGACACGTTTACCTGCGCCCCATAACTTGCCCATTATTCCACCACTTTTATTGGAACCATCACCAAATAAAGTTTCCATTTTAATTTGATCATCCATCATCATTAAACTACCAGCTTCGGCTATTACTGTTTCATTTGGATCAAGTTCCACTTCTACAAACTGCATATCATCTCCATATAATTTGTAGTCTATTTCATGATTGTTCATAACTCATCATCTCCGCCTTCCTTTTTTCTTTCTTTATTATCTTTTAGGATTTATCTTATATGACTTTTACCTGGAGCAAACCAACCAATTAGGGCAATACCGACTAATACTCCATAGAAAATCAGAGTCCAAGCTGTACTATGTGGAAAATGATGATCTAAAACACCAATATCCTCATGGGCAAGGGTAATTACAGTAAGCTTAACACCGACCCAAGCAACAATTGCATATGCTGTTGTTTCCAATGCTGGACGTTTTTCGAGAAGTTGCACAAACCAGGTTGCTGCATACTTAATCAAGACAAGACCAGCAATACCTCCAAGTAGAACAACAATGAACTGTCCTCCATCCATACCGCCAAAATTGTCTAGCGGTGAATCTGGAAGGCCTAAGGCAAGAGCAACCGCAGCTAGAATCGAATCAATTGCAAAAGCGAGGTCAGCTAAAGCTATTAGCCCTACTGTAGGCCAGAAACCTTTACCTGCGGCTTCCTTTTCATCGTCCTTATGAATATTCTCGTTTTCTTTTCCGAACCGTGCTTGTATGACATGCTTTAATCCTAGGTAAAGAAGATAAGCTGCTCCTATTGCCTGTATCTGCCAAACATTTGCAATAAATGAAATTGCAAAAAGTGCAGCAAATCGGAAAACGAATGCCAGAATGATTCCATAATTTATTGCTCTTTTTTTCTGATCTTCAGGTAAATGCTTGGCTATAACTGCTAGTACAAGGGCATTGTCAGCCGATAACAATCCTTCTAATCCGACTAGAATTAACAATGCCCAAGCATAATTTAGCCATATTGACTCCATCCCCATCTACTTCTCTCCTTTTTAAAAATAAAAATCATATTAAAGTTTCGTTAACAATAGAATTTCCTATTAAGTTACAGGTAATCCTAGAAAATATAGCATGAAATATTATGACAACCGTTTAGACTATGACTGAACGGCGATTAATTTTCTTGATCTTTTCCACTTTATATTTTTAAAATCTTTATTACAGCTTGGCGGTCAAGATCCCAAAGTTCAATTTGGCCATTTTCGTAAAATGCAAAGGATTTTGTACCATCCTTTGGAATTGTTGTACTTCCGGGATTTAGTATAATTATCCCGTCTTGTTTTTTAAGTATTTTGACATGCGTATGGCCGGATACAACAACTTGACACCCTAGCTTTTTTGCTTTATGTATTCGCTCTTCTTCCGTTTCTTCATATCCATGTACAAGATAAAAGTTATAGTTGTCAAAAGTGATTACCCGCGATTTATTGGAAAGATCTTGCTCCAAAACTGTCTCGTCGACATCCGCATCACAATTTCCGCGAACATAAACAATATCTGTTTGTCTCTTCAGGAATTCGGCCAATTTTTTTGGATGATAAGTTTCCGGAATATCATTTCTTGGGCCATGATAAAGGACATCCCCCAAATGGCAAATTTGATCAGAGCCATTAAGAAGTTTCAAAACTTGGACTACATTTTCATAACCTCCATGCGTATCACTCATAAATCCTAATTTCATACCATCATTCCTTCCATGCTAGCTAAAATGTCATTTCGAAAAATAATAAGGTTCGTTTAAATCTCTTGCCAGGAGAACTTATCTTATTTAGGAAGAAATGACTTTTCGTAGTTCTCGAATCGTAGTCTTCAACAAGATCTTTCAAAGACTCTATTAAAATATCTACCACAAACCCCCTCACTTCATATTTTAACATAAATGTCCAATTTTAAAAAAGTGTAAACAAAGAAAAAACAAGCATAGAGTTTAACCTCTTTTGCTTGTTTAGTTTAAAGTAAATTTATTTACTTGAGAATTAAGTCTTTGAGCAAGGTTAGATAATTCCTTTGATTTTTGATTTATTGTCGATACAGATTGTAGCTGTTCTTCTGTACCCGCCATGATTTCCTGTGCGGAAGCAGCAGATTCTTGTGCTATATCCGAAATTTCATTTATCGTTTTTAGAAGTTGAACTACATTATCATTAAGTTCGTCATAAAATTGTTTTGTTAACTTAGTGTCTGTTTCCGTTTGATTTACATGCTCGACAATCGTTTCAATAACATCGCCACCTTTTTGAATCATTTCAACTTGTTGCTCTATTTCTTCGAGGTTACTTTCCATCGTCTGGACTGTTAGATATGTTTCTGCTTGAATATCTTGGATTAGAGACTTAATTTCTTGTGAAGAATGGTTTGAATTGTTGGCTAGGTTCCTAATTTCATCAGCGACAACCGAAAAACCTTTTCCGTATTCTCCGGCTCTTTTTGCTTCAATCGCAGCATTGAGTGCTAATAAATTAATTTGTTTCGAAAAATTTGTAATTACTGAGACAATATTTTCAATTTCTTTTGAGCGACGTCCTAGCTTTTGGATGGAATCGGTTGCAAATACGACCGTACCTTTTACTGTATTTAAATGATCAATTGCTTGAAATATAGCATCCTTACCTTCCTTAGCCACTTCACTAGATTGTAATGCATTTGCAATTGTTGATTCAATTCTCTTATATCCTTGTCTCATTTCATCGACCGTTTTATTAAACATATCCCTTATTTTATTTGTTTGTTCAGCCTGTGTTGTGCTGCCAGAAGCTATTTCAAAAATGGCATCACTAATGTATTTTGATGCTTCTTGATTTTGATCAGTATTTTTAAAGAGATTTTGAGATGTAGTTGAAATATGTTGTGCTACATTTGTCGTTTCTTTAAGTAAAGAATGTAGGCTAGTTACCATTTTTTTTATACTTAGCGAAAGTTGACCGATTTCATCCTTTCCATTAATTTTGACTTCGCCACGCAAATCACCTTTTGCAATATTTTGCGCAATTGCTACTAACTCACGAATTGGTTGTGTAATCTTCTTAGATAACCAAATAGCTAGAAAAAAGCCTAATAAAGTCCCGGAAATAAGACATACAACAAATAAATATCTTGCCTTTTTAATTAAACTGGTCAACTCTTGCTGACTGTTTTGGTATTCCTTAACAGAATTATCGACAATTAATTCGGTTCGCTTGAATACATCATTTTTAATTTGATCGATATCATTATCAATCTTTTTAAAAAGGTGATTCAACTCTTCATGGGTCAATTCAAGTCGTCTTTCGTGAACTCCAAGCACTTTTCTAAAATAGCTTGAGTACTTTAAAAAATCTATTCTTAAATCTTGCACAATTTGTTTTTTTTCATCGGTATCAGCCACATCTGAAAGAAATTTTAAATGTTTTTTTGCTTCATCTGCATTTTTGCTATATTGAATAATAGCTTGGTTATCTTCATTTACAATCAAATCGGATTGGTTCGTATTCATTACCTCAACAAAAAATTTAAATAAATATGCTTCTTCACGAATGATGGCACGTTGTTCCATTTCACTCGTTAAATCATGAATTTGCTGTACCATTAAAATGTTATTAATTCCAGTAATCACAAAAATTAAAATTAGAATAAAAAAAGATGATAATAGCTTGTACTTAATAGGTAAGTTTTTAAACATGTTGATTTTCTCCTGATAAATAATGTATTGCTTTCTGTTCATCTTCTAAAATAGGAAATTCATTATAAAGTTTACAAAGATTATGCATTTTACGTATTGCATAATTTTGAGTTACAATTCCTAACTTACATTTTTCTCCACAATATTTTTTATAGAAGTTTAATAATATTCCAAATCCTGCAATATCAATCTCCTGCACATTTTTCAAATCAATAATATATCCATCAGCTTTATTAACACTTGTAAGTAAAGTATGTTTAACTTCAGCTATGTAATCATAAATAAAAGATCCGTTAATTTGAATACTTTGAAATTTGTTAATTGATTGTATATGTATCGATACTGGTTCTTTAATAGAGTGCAATATATAAACCCTCCTTTAGTAAAATATGTAATGTTACTTATCAGTAATAATAATCATTTTCATTTAAAAGATCAACTTTTTTCTTTTTCTCTGCTAACCATATTGACGTTCAACCTGGGGCTAACGGTCACCGTAAAAAATAATATTAGGAAAAGAAAGATTGGTTTAAAGAGAAGTTGAAGGAACATTTCGATTAAAAACAGGGTCAATTCCTCAAAATTATCACAAGGAATTGACCCTTATATTTCTTTATTAATTCAGTCGGTTACTGCGACTGCTCTGATGGAACAATCACTTCCGGCAGTTTATTGATGTTTTCTCTTCGTAACTTTAATCTAATTTACTATCTATCAGAAACCCCTGAATATTAAGAGCATATGATGAAAGGATACCTTAATTAGCACATAGCAAGTTAAGGGATTTTAGGGTGGTTAACATATATAAAAATAGGGTGATAATATGGGAAAAAAAGAAAATCAAGAAAAAAATTGTTTCATTGGCCCTTTAGATGCAGAAGAGCGAATTGAGAAAGCATACAAAGTTCGAACTAAAGCAGCAAAATTTCAGATGAAAACTCCTCCTTTAGATCACCTATGTAACGGTGACGAATGTTTGTATCCTAACAAAATAGGAAACTTTTCGAAAGGATTGCCACATAATTTTCTTGGAGAAGTGGACATTAACGCCTACAAGAAATATATTAAAGCGCTTAAAACTGGTAAAGTGAGTGATTTTAATTCTATACCTATGGGAGGTATCGCGAAGCTTTCAAATCCACAAGCTGCTTATGTATTTGATCTTATTGGAGCTGACTGTCAGAAAATGAGTCTAGCTGTCCCCCCCACATTTAGTAGTGCTTGGCAAGCAGGTGAAATGGCAGAAGTTTACTGGCAAGCACTCACTCGTGATGTGCCTTTTTCAGAATATGATACCAACCCTCTTACGAAAGCAGCGGCATCTGAATTATCTGGACTTTCAGATTTTCGCGGACCAAAAGTAAATGGAGCCGTTACTTCAGAGACTTTGTTCCGCGGAAATACACCTGGTGATCTTGTAGGACCTTATATCTCACAGTTTATTTGGAAGGATATTCCTTTTGGAGCAAAAACAATTACGCAGCAATATCGCACTACGGCAACTGGCTCAGACTACATGACCTCATATGATGACTGGTTGAACATTCAGAATGGAGAAACTCCTGTAA
Organism: Anaerobacillus sp.; assembly: GCA_036676095.1. Taxonomy (GTDB): domain Bacteria; phylum Bacillota; class Bacilli; order Bacillales; family Anaerobacillaceae; genus Anaerobacillus. The sequence goes on from JAKFDP010000087.1 coordinate 19,012, forward strand.
CTCCGATATACGATCCTAAATCTCGTTATATTCGTAATGGACGTGATTTGTCTGAATATGTTCATCAAGACTTCTCCTATCAAGCTCCTCTTTCAGCTTGTTTAATTCTACTCAGCTATGGAAAAGAAGCAATTAATAAATCCAATCCGTACCTGAATTCAGCAACTGAGGGAGGGTTTGTAACTTTTGGTGCTCCTCACATTCTAGATCTAGTTTCTAAGGTAACTCGAGTTGCACTTGAGGCTGCTTGGTTTCAAAAATTCTTGATTCATCGGAGACTTCGCCCTGAAGAATTCGGAGGACGCGTCCATAATCAATTAACAGGGAAAACTAAATACCCAATCCACACAGAACTATTGAACTCTCAGGTTATTTCTCATATCTTCAAACAGTTTGGCACTTATTTATTACCAGTGGCCTATCCAGAAGGTTGCCCTACTCATCCCGCCTATCCTGCGGGGCACGCTTCCATTGCTGGGGCTGGGGTTACTGTTCTAAAAGCATTTTTTGACGAAAACTTTGTCATTCCAAATCCGATAGAAGCCAAATCTGATGGATTATCTTTCATTCCTTACGAAGGTACTCCTCTTACAATAGGAGGAGAATTAAATAAACTTGCCTCCAATATCGCACTTGGCAGAGATACTGCCGGAGTCCATTGGCGTTCTGACGGAATTGAGGGCTTAAAATTAGGAGAATCAGTCGCAATCGAAATACTCAGAGACTTTAGAAAAACCTATAACGAGAGCTTTAGTGGATTTTCTCTCACTAAATTTGATGGGACTACAATTAATATTAAGTAACAAGTTAGATTAATTTGAACTTTAGCAAAAAACAGGAGTCTATGAAAAAAGTCTGAATCATCACTATTCTCTTTTTAATAACAAGTCAAAAAGGTGAACAATGAAATATTGCTCACCTTTTCCGTTAAAGTTAATAGCTAAATGTTATTTTCTATGTTAACAGTATTCCCCTTTTTGTTAGTGCATTTTATCTCGGCATTTGTAAACAATTAAAATTTCACCAATAAAAGTTACTGGTGAAATTTTAACCCCAATCTTGGCAAAAAATTGATTAATTACGTTTACTTCAAATCTGGTAATATTACCTAAATTAAATTCCTTAAATAGGTTTTCAAGTGGAATATTTATATGTTTTAGATCAACATTATAATTTTTATCACCTATGCTAATTTCAGAATCACTTGGTGATAGTTAAAGACTTCGATCAATATTGTTAAATCACTAACTTAATCGATAATAACTTTAACTCCTCTATTTTCTAACTCTTCAATTATACTTTTGCCGTCTTGATTAATAGGATTTCCTTCTAAGTACACCAACTGCAAATTAGGCATTTCTAATAATACACTTATTTCATCAATTTCATTATCTTCAATTAATAACTCTGTAATATTTGGTAACTCTTTTAAAACCGCTATGTCTGATATATCATTTGATCCTATACTTAATTCCTTAAGATTATGTAAATGCTTTAATACTTGTATATCCTTTACTTCATTATCATTTAATGAGAGATACGATAACTTTTTAAAATTTTTGAGCTCACCTATATTCTTGAGATTACCCGATTCAATACTTAGTGACACTAACTCTTTATTATTTTTTAAATTTTTAAGAGTTAGATCATTCATATTTTCATCAGATGAAAACATGTAAAAACTCTTTAAACCAGAAAATTCTTTGAGCTGATTACTATCGATTGTTGTATCAATAATATTTATTGTTTGTACATTTTTCAGAGGGGTAATGTCATTAATTTTTGTATAAGTTTGTATTAACACACTTTCTACAGTTTTAAGTTGTAAAAATGGTTCTAAATTTGCATCAGAAACCATAATAATAGCATATTTTAATCCATTTAAATGCTCTATCCCCACTACACTTTTAACTTCTCCCCCGATTAACATATGTTTAATATGAGATTCAAACGTTTGTGTGCTAAAATATTTTCCTAACTCCACCATGTCCCCATGCGTTACCGGACCAACAAACTCTTTATTAATTGTATTTTGAATTGAACTAATTACTAACTTCTCAAATTCTGGATCTTCAAAAAAAACAAGCTCGCCTTTATCTAACGGGTTCGGTTTTCGAGTACAAAATTAAAAAAAGTAATATAAAAGGGAAGCTAATTAACGCACTAATTGGTTTCCTGATACTATGTCAAGAAAATAGACACAGCTAAATGGGATTTTCTATTGCATCTACCGCGCTCCGCTTGCTGGCCGCTATATCAAGTTAAGGGACGTAACCCTTAACTTGATATAGCGGAAAAT
>JAKFDP010000088.1:0-3840 GCA_036676095.1 Anaerobacillus sp.
TTTAAAGGACGATATATTGACGTTTCTTAATTTAAGATGTCCTATTCTACTATCCCTTCCCGTTAGCCATCCATGAAGAAGAAAAACACTTCACCACAGATGATGTAAGTTAAATTCGTTCTTACATGGGAGTTGAACAACAGTAGCCACAGCTTATTATGCTATCAGTATTCAAAATACCTTTACTGAGAATAGTTAAACAATTTCTTTCTTAAGAATATTTCATTGCACTTTCTAATTGATAATTTTGAATGTATATGTTCCACTTTCAAAAAGCCCATTATATAAGAAACTTAACACTCCGTTTTTCTCTCCTAAAAACTGTAATTTATCACCAGTAGACATGGTCCCATTCTCTTCATGTTCTATATATTCAATTTCATTTTTGTTTTTGATCAAGACTTTATACAAATACGTTTGTTTCTCTGTAATACGATCAACATATAATAGTAAGCCATCTTGATTGCCTCGAATTAACATATAAGTTGGTTTTAAAGAAATAAGGTCATAATTTTGTTCTTTTTCATTGGATGTGAGAGAAAGTTCTTTTACAATATCTCCTTGAGAATTAATTAATTTAATAGATCTTCCAGAATTTAGAATGGCCAATTTGTTGTATAAAAGGAGATCGCTCCCTTCATAATGGTAGAGAAAGCGAGTATTTTCTTGATGAATTATCTCATTATTCTTTATCACTATTGTGTATACTCTATATTGAATAGAAGGCTCTCCATAGTTATCCACTACTTTAATCGCAAATGTATTATCGCCCATTTCAACTGTATCTAAATTAACATATTCATAGAGTTCATGGTTGATTGTCCCAACCTTTTTAGGAGCTTCAACACCATTTGCCATGTAGACTTCCCCCGTTTTATATGCAATCCAAAAAGATTGATTTTTAACTGTTTTAAAAGCAAAACGTTCCATGCCTTCTATGTAAACCGTCCGATTTTTACCATCCCATCTAACTGTTGCATCTAATCCTTCTGAGAGAAAACGAAGTGGAACATACGTTGTATTATCTTTTAATATAGCTTCTCCTTTATTTTTTAAAGAGAGTTCAATAGTCTGATAGGCTTGTTGCAATTTTATTTTTTTACTTCCATGATCATAGTTTACTTTTGTACTCCATTCTTCTGAAAAATCACGCAATGGAATATAAACACGATCATTTTTAATAAAAGGCTCATGCTTGAAATTCATAATTCCCATCTCTGTTATTACTACAGAAATCCCTTCTCCATACGTATGTTTTATAGTTGGTAATAAAAATAAACATGTCATTATTAAAATTGTATATATTCGCAACATAAAATTCGATACACCCCTATTTTTTTATTCTCAATATGTTCAACGAAAACAATACCATTGCTATTTACACAATTATTTTTTTCACTTTTTATCCACCCTTTTTTAAAATGATTATCGCAAATAAATTATAACAAATTTATCCATCTATTGGCGATAATGCCATAAGTTGTATTCATTTTATTACACACTATTTCTTTTTCAGTTCTCCTTAATAGAGGAGGAAATTCCTTTTTTCAATCTTTTTCAACCTGAATAATAGACTCATTTGTTAATGGAGATCCCCCTCTGTTAGGATAGATGTCGTAGAGAACTTTAGTGTTATACTTAAGTAAACACGGAGGTCGATGACGATGACGGATAAAAGAAAACAGTACCCAAGAGAATTAAAAGATTCTATATTAAAAAGAATGATGCCACCTAACAACGAGTCAGTTAGTAAGATCAGCGAAGAAACAGGGGTAACTGAGCCTACTTTGTACAAATGGAGAAAAGAAGCACGTATAAAAGGACAAGCTACTCCAGGCAACGGACAAAGTTCAGAACAATGGAGCAGCGAAGATAAGTTTTTAATCGTAATGGAAACTTATTCATTAAATGAAGTTCAATTAGCAGAATACTGCAGAAAAAAAGGGTTATTTACAGAGCAAGTGAAAGCTTGGTGTGAGGTGTGTCTAAATGCCAATTCTACTAAACAAGTTGATCAATCAAAACAGTTAAATCATGAACTGAAAGAAGAAAAAAATCGTGCAAAAATATTAGAGAAAGATTTAAGAAAAAAGGAGAAAGCTTTGGCAGAAGCCGCTGCTTTATTACTTTTGCGAAAAAAGGCCCAAGCGATCTGGGGGGACCAAGAGGACGAATGATTAGCCCATCAGATCGCGCACTAGCAGTTGAACTCATCCAAGAAGCTAACAAAAATGGTGCGCGACTAGCTCTTGCCTGTAAAGAATTGAATATAAGTGTTCGAACCTATGAACGTTGGGTTTCAGATGGTGGAGTAAAAGAAGATCAGCGCCCACTCATAAGCCGTCCCGTTCCTAAAAATAAACTTTCGGCAGAAGAAAAGCAGGAAATGTTAGAGATCGTAAAACAAAAAGATTTTGTAGATTTACCACCGTCTCAAATTGTACCAAAGTTAGCGGATCAAAATATTTACATTGCATCTGAGTCTAGTTTTTACCGATTGTTACGTGAAGAAAATATGCAACATCACCGTGGAAGAAGCAAGAAACCAGAACGGAAATTGCCAGAAAGTTATATGGCAACGACTCCAAATCAGGTCTGGACATGGGATATCACTTGGTTAAAAGGGCCGATTAAGGGTTTATATTTTCGTCTCTATTTAATTATCGATATATTTAGTAGAAAGATAGTTGCTTGGGAGATATGGGAGACGGAAGAAGCGTTTTATGCCGAAGAGTTACTAAAAAAAGCTGTAATCAGCGAGAAAATTCAGGGAAAACCACTTGTCTTACACTCGGATAATGGAAGTCCCATGAAAGCTGCCACTTTTCAAGGATTACTTGAAAAACTTGGAATTAAGAGCTCTTATTCAAGGCCACGTGTGAGCAACGATAATCCTTATTCAGAAGCGATGTTTCGGAAATTAAAATATCGTCCTGAATATCCGTACAAAGGATTTAAAACACTTGAAAAAGCTCGTATATGGTCTAATCAATTTGTTCATTGGTACAATTGTGAACATCAGCACAGTGGGATTAAATTCGTAACCCCTGAACAATGTCATACAGGTGCTCACCATGAAATACTTAATAACCGAAAAGAAGTGTATGAGCAAGCAAAGCAAAAGCATCCAGAGAGGTGGTCGCGTTCTACAAGGAATTGGGGCGCTCATCGATATGTCACATTAAATCCAATGAAAGCAGAGTTGGAGACCAATTCAAGAGAAAATGAAAAAGAATTAAATGTCGAGAAGAAAAAAAGCAAACTACCATACTAAACAACCAACCATTTTTAACCTTCTCATAACAGAATAGAGCACCGCTCTGTTCTGTTATGAGAAGGCCAGCAAGCGGAGCGCGGTAGTGAGATTAATAGATCAAATAATAACACGCTATTAAATAAGTAAAATGCGACAACTATCTTGACAAACACCGAGATTGAAGTGTTCTATGCCAACGACCTTCTCCCAAATGTCCATAAAGGATGCTGTTAGTTCGTAATCTTTTCTTATTCTCCCCGTATAACTCACTTAGTTCTTTACAAAGAAATTCAAACATTAATACCACCTTTTTTAAAACAATGTACTAACAATAATTCGGGCTTCCTCTTCAACTATCCGTTCAAGAGTTGAATAAAAATAAACAGGGACAACAATTTCTCCGAATGTTCCTGTTGTTCTACTAAAGCAATCCGTTACTTTAAGTCATTTTTTTTACAATCTTATAGGTTAAATCTTAAACTTTTAAGAATAATTAATAATATAATTTCTTTTTAACTCTTAATTGAGGGTTTGTGATTAATTTTGCTTTCGCAATTCCTCTCTTAAATCTTACATTGTTTAAC
>JAKFDP010000089.1:0-15431 GCA_036676095.1 Anaerobacillus sp.
CATTATAGTCTCTTTTAATGATGGAAGCTAATGATAAATTACAAATTCTTGGTGAAGCTAATGAATTATCAGCTAATGTTACAGCGTCAACACCAGCTTCCATTAATTTCTGTGAACCTTCTATAAATAACTTTGTATTTAATTTTTTAGGAGGATCAAGTTCGACAATGACTGATTTTCTGCGTCGAACGATGCTAGGGATTGATTCTTGTTCCTCTTTATTCAAACTAATAAGCACCTTTTTCGGTTTTTCTTTGACTTTTTTATTTTTTATCGGCAGACAATTTCTTACTGCTTCACTAATGGCTCGAATATGGTCAGGCGTTGTACCACAACAACCACCAATCAGCCGTACCCCTTGCTCAACAAATGCTTTCGCACACTCACCAAAATAATTTGGATTTGATTGATACACGAGTCTTCCATCTTTATAGTCTGGTAAACTAGCATTTGGATAGGCAGATAAATAGGCTTTTTTTAATAATGGTACTTCTTCAAAGGATTGTAGCATATGAAACGGTCCCATACGACAATTTAACCCTACGACATCTGCTCCTAAATCTTCTAAAGCTAACAGTGCCTCTTTTAATGAAATACCATCATGCAAAACACCAACTTCATCTAAAGAAACATGAGCAATAATCGGAATCGTCGTTTTTTGCCTAGCTAGTGCTAAACATGCTGAGAGTTCCTCAAAGTCATAATATGTTTCTAATAATAAGCCATCAATCTCACATTGAAGAAGACTATTCATTTGTTCTTGAAAGCTTTCAACAATTTCCTCTAACGAATGTGCCCTTTTTTGAAAGCCCCTAATCCCACCAATCGTACCTAGTACATACACTTGTTTTTTGGCGGCGGCTGCTTTCGCACATTGGACTGCTGCTTTATTAATGATTTCAACTTTATCTTCTAAACCATAACGTGCTAGTTTAAGTCTGTTTGCAGCATACGTGTTCGTTTGAATAATTTGAGCGCCTGCTTCAATATATGCTTCATGAACTTCCTGAACTTTTAATGGTTCAGTTAAATTTAATTCTTCAAAACAGCGATCTAGCCCTTTTAAGTATAGAAATGTTCCAATAGCTCCATCCCCAATTAATGTCCGTGTTTTTAATTCATCTAAAAAACTCATCTATCTCTTCCTTTCTATGCATAACTAGCTAGAAACACTATTTTTTTATTTTATAAAACTTTTAATGCTTGTTCGAAATCGGCAATCAGATCATTAACATCTTCTAAACCGACAGAAAGCCGTAATAAACCATCACTTATCCCCCGTTTTAATCGTTCTGCTTCTGGCATTGAACCGTGAGACATTGTTGTTGGATACGATAAGATGCTTTCAACAGCTCCTAAACTAACAGCAAAAACAGGTAGTTTAACATGCTCAACAAATGCTTTGGCCATTGCTTTTGTTGGAAATTCAAATGATAATACAGCACCGTGACTAGTCGCTTGCTGCTCCTGAATTTCTTTCCCAGGATGAGTCTTTAGTCCAGGATAGTAAACAGTTTTTATTTCTTTTTGCTCACTTAGCCAATGAGCAATGGTATCAGCTGCTCGTGAACTAGCATCCATTCGCACTTGTAACGTTTTTAACCCACGTAACACTAACCAACTATCTTGCACTCCTAAAATCGCTCCAAATGAATTGTGTAAAAATGCTAACTGCTGCCCTAATTGCTCGTCTTTAACAACAGCTAGTCCAGCAACTACATCACTATGACCTCCTAAAAATTTCGTTGCACTATGAAGAACAACGTCAACACCTAAATCTAGTGGTCTTTGAAAGATAGGTGTTAAAAACGTATTATCACAAAAAGTTAAACAATTGTGTTCTTTGGCAATTGCCACAATTGCTTTAATATTTGTTATTTTTAATGTTGGATTTGAAGGTGTTTCGATATAGATTAATTTTGTATTTGCTTGAATATTGGCTTTTACTTCGGCTTCATTTGTCATATCAACAAATGTATGCTCAATACCTAATCTCGTTAATACCTCAGTTACTAAACGGTATGTACCTCCATACACATCTTCCGTTATCAGAACATGATCTCCTTTTGATAACAGCATAAAAGCCGTTGATATAGCTGCCATCCCTGAAGAAAAGGCAAACCCTCTTGTGCCCCCTTCTAACTCCGCAATTACTTCTTCAAGTGCTTTGCGGGTTGGATTTGCGCACCTTGCATATTCATAAACTCCAAATTCATCAAAAGAATTTTGATGAAAAGTAGACGAATGATGAATTGGAACACTTACTGCCCCTGTTTCTTGATGTACTCTATGGCTATTATGCAATAACTTAGTTTGAAGCTGGTAATGATTTGTCATCCAAAATGCCTCCTATTGTAAATTAGCAAACGCCTGAGTTAAATCGGCGATTAAATCTTCTTTATTTTCGATTCCAACAGAGAATCTTAAGAGCCGCTTACATACCCCATACTTTTCTCGTAATTCCTCAGGTATATCTGCATGCGTTTGGGTTGTCGGATAGGTCATTAAGCTTTCTACCCCACCCAGGCTTTCGGCAAATGTGATAAGGTTGAGACTCTTTAATAACGGATTAACATATTCGTGATTTTTAATGCGAAATGATAACATCCCACCGCGACCTGGATATAAGACATCTGTAACAAAAGGATGCTCGCTTAAAAATGCAGCGATTGCTTTGGCGTTTTCTTCGTGCTTTTCCATTCGTAAAGCTAATGTTTTCATCCCTCTAATTAACAACCATGAATCAAAAGGTGAAAGGGTTGCTCCAATTCCATTTTGAAAGAAATAGATTTTATCACATAGTTCTTGACCTTTGGCAACAATCAGTCCAGCTAAAACATCATTATGACCACCTAAATATTTTGTAGCACTATGAATTACAATATCTGCTCCAGCTTCAATTGGTCTTTGAATATAAGGTGTGTAAAATGTATTATCAACAATTAATAATAAATCATATTTTTTGGAAACTTCACTGACTCGCGAAATACTAATTTCTTGCATTAACGGATTTGTTGGTGTTTCAATAAAAATCGCCTTTGTTGCATCTGTAACTAATGATTCTAATTGATCATAATTTTCCCCATCCCAATAATGGAAGGTGATCCCCCAATGTTTCCAACCTTGTTCAAAAAGCCGATATGTTCCCCCGTATAAATCTTGACAAACAATGATTTCATCGCCTTGCTTAAATAGCGACATTACCGTTTGAATCGCTGCCATCCCTGAACTACAAGCAAATCCCCGATCGCCTCCTTCTAAAAGCGCAATCCCATCTTCTAAAATATGTCTAGTCGGATTTCCAGTTCTACTATAGTCATAACCTGTAGATTCGCCGATCCCTTGATGTCGATATGCCGTTGAAAAATAAACTGGTGGGTTAATAGCACCAGTCTTAACTTCACTACGATTACCTAATTGAACTAAGTGTGTTTCTAAATGCTTGTATGCCATTTTAGTCTCTCCTTTTACAGCAACACTTTAAATTGGTGAAAATGTTCTATATTAAAAAAACTTCCTCTAATTTTAAGAAGAAGTCGCTGATCGCAGTTCCCTCTTCTTATCTTTCAAGTTTTTATTGCCACTTGATGGATTTAGCACCTGACCTAAAGGCTGGTTGCTGAGATTTCATCGGGCCGTTCCCTCCATCTCTCTTGATAAGAATTGTAACAATTTTTAATTTTATTGATTATTAAGCTACACTATTTTTTGAAAAATTGCAAACAATTTTTATTCTGGGTGGGCATCTACTTGTAGGTTTTCGTTATTCCCACAGATACACTGTCTAAAACCTGTATCATATTTGCCTTCCTTGTTTATTTTCCCTCGTAAAATAAATCTTTCACCACATTTATGGCACCTTACCGTTACTTTGTATCTTTGCTTTAGCTCTGACAAGTTCTTCACCTCATTATAACTTATATCCAGTAATTATTAATACCCAGTTCTAATAGAAGTTTTTCACTTGCTTCTCATAATTTTCTAATGGTTTGACGTGTCTAATGAAAATTTATCTTTCGTGACTTCATTAGCCATAATCAAGACAATTAGTTTTATCCTCGCTTTAATGCTATCTAAATCCCCACCTAATATGACACCAGCTTTGTGTAAATCATAGGCACTACCTAAATATTCATAAGTTGGATATACATATCCTTCTTCACTTGCTGTTGTGATGACAAGTTGTATTCCAGAATGAAGTGCTTCTTTAATAGCCGTCATCATTAGCGGCGACACTTGTCCTCTGCCCGTCCCTTCTAATACAATGCCGTTTACTTTAGCTATGATCGAGGCTTTAATAAACTTATCATCTGCATTTAAATAACACTTAACAATATCGACTGTTGGGATTTTTATTTCCTTTGCAAGTTGATACACTTCTCTTTTCGTTGGTTTTTGGTATAAATAAACCTTATCATTATCAATAATTCCTAAATAACCAAATCCAAAGGCATTAAAACCTTGAATATTGGAAGCATGTTCTTTTTTGACATATTTCGCTGCGAAAATCCGTTCATTAAAGACAACAACCGTCCCTATCCCTTTTAATTGTTGATCACAAGCTGAATAAATAGCATGTCGTAAATTAATATAGGAATCGCTTCCAATAACATCTGGAGGCCGTTGTGAACCAGTAACGATAATTGGACGATCGTCAGCAATCACCAAATCTAAAAAGTAAGCCGTTTCTTCTAAAGAATCTGTTCCATGTGTGACAACGATTCCAGACACAGTCTTATCGCGATAGATTTCTTCAATCTTCTCTTTTAACGTCAGTAAATCTTCAAGTGTAATATGCATACTTGGCTTTTGTAAAAGTGAAATCACGTTAACTTCAATGTCACTTGGAAGCCCACAAATTTTTACTAGTTCATTTCCTGTTAATTCGCCAGCAACAAGCCTACCCGCAGTATTGGACTTACTAGCAATCGTTCCTCCAGTAGTTAATAACACAACTTTTTTCATTGATCAAAAACCTCTTTTAATATAATTAAATCCAGCCTCTAAAACGAGATGCTTCTGCCATTTTTCGAACACCAATCATATATGCTGCTAAACGCATATCAACTTTACGAGTATTTGCAAGACGATACACATTTTCAAAAGCTGTTACCATTACTTTTTCCAACTTTGCCTCAATTTCTTCTTCTGCCCAATAAAAACCTTGATTATTTTGTACCCATTCAAAATAAGAAACAGTTACCCCACCAGAACTTGCTAATACGTCAGGTACTAAAAGAATGTCACGATCGGTTAGTATTTTTGTTGCTTCTAATGTTGTTGGCCCATTAGCTGCTTCAACTACAATTTTCGCTTTAATTTTATGAGCATTGTCTATTGTAATCTGATTTTCAATTGCTGCCGGCACAATTATATCACAATCTAATTCTAATAGAGCTTCATTGGTAATTGTATCCTTAAACAACTTTGTCACTGTTCCAAAGCTATCACGGCGATCTAATAAATATTCAATATCTAAACCTTCACGATCATAAAGAGCTCCATAGGCGTCAGAAATACCAATGACTTTTGCACCGATTTCATGCATAAATTTCGCTAAGAAGCTTCCGGCATTTCCAAATCCTTGAATCACTACACGAGCTCCTTTTAGAGAAATTCCCTTTTTTTTGGCGGCTTCACGAATACAAATGGTTACACCTTTAGCTGTCGCAGTTTCTCGACCGTGAGAACCTCCTAAGACAATTGGTTTTCCAGTAATAAAGCCTGGAGAATCAAATTCTTTAATTCTACTATATTCATCCATCATCCAAGCCATTATTTGCGAATTCGTAAAAATATCCGGGGCAGGAATATCTTTCGTCGGGCCGACAATTTGACTAATCGCTCGGACATAGCCCCGACTTAAACGTTCTAGTTCACGAAACGACATCTCCCGAGGTTCACAAATGATCCCACCTTTTCCTCCGCCATAAGGCAAATCAACAATTCCCGCCTTTAAGCTCATCCAAATGGAGAGGGCCTTCACTTCATTTTCTGTCACATGCGGATGAAAGCGAACGCCACCTTTTGTAGGACCCACTGCATCATTATGCTGTGCACGAAAACCAGTAAATATTTTAATCGTATCGTCATCCATTCGCACTGGGATGCGGACGGTTAACATTCGTAACGGTTCCTTCATTAATTCATACACTTCAGCAGAATAACCTAATTTATCTAAAGCTTGTTTAATAATTATTTGAGTTGATTTTAAAACATCTACTGGATTATGTTTATTAGGATTTGAACTACTTCCCATAATATTCACCTCAATTTATGATCGACCCTTATTTATTAATGAAAGTATATACATTCTAACTATAATGAATCGAACCATTAATTTCCACTAAATTTTCCCATTTCAAAAAATATTTTGATATTTGTTACTTAGCATTTTCCATTCTTAAAGAAGGCAAATAAATAAGGTAACTGGTTAGTTTGTCCAGTTACCTTGTCGATTGCTTATAGATTATTTTTTTAATGAAAGTTGAACTAATGTCTCGATCATTTCTTCGTATGCTAAGCCGATTTCTCTTGCTGCATCAGGATATAGACTAGTAGGGGTCATTCCAGGTAAAGTATTTACTTCTAAAATAACAGGAAGTGAACCATCATGAGGCACGATAAAATCGATACGTGAGTATACGTCACAACCTAAAGCGTTATGAGCTAAGACTGCTTGTTTTTGTAACAAGGTCGTCATTTCTTCACTTACTCTAGCAGGAACAAAATGTTCACTCATCCCTGGGGCATATTTAGATTCATAGTCATAGAAAGCATTTTTTGGAACAATTTCAACAATTGGTAACGCTTTGACATCACCTTTATTTCCGAGTACAGCAACTGTTACTTCTTTTCCAGAGATAAATTCTTCAAGCAGAACAACATCGTCATGTTTAAGTGCTTCCTGAATCCCGTTCATCAACTCCAAGTTATTTTGGGCAATTGTTAAGCCGATTGTCGAACCTTCATGGTTAGGTTTAACAACTATTGGATATGACAACCCATGTGAGAATTCTGCTTCATTAAATGAATGTCTCTCAACGAGCTTTTCATTGGCTACTCTAATCCCTTGTAAATAGAACATTTTTTTAGACCTTGCTTTATCCATAGCTAAAGCAGATCCTAATACATTTGAACCGACATAGGGCTTTTTTAATAAATCAAGTAATCCTTGTACTCTTCCATCTTCTCCAAGTCGGCCATGTAAGCCAATAAAAAAGAGATCAACATCTAAATCGATAATTTTACTTATACAATCTTTTGTGCCTTGAAAATCAATTCCGATTACCTCATGGTTTTTTTTCTTTAATGCTTCAATAATTCCTTTTCCGCTAGACAACGATACTTCTCTTTCCGCTGATGTTCCACCGTAAAGTACACAAATTTTCATTGTTCCATCACTCCCGTAAACAAATTATGTAAATTCATTATATTCACTAAGATTTAATAATGCCATTCCTTTAATTATATGGAAATAGCGTTTTTGATAAGTCTACTATATGATAACATCGTAACTTAAAAAATCAATCACAGACTGTAATAAACAGAAAAACCTCTAGTTTGAGGTTTTAATAAATTTACTTATAAAAATGCTGATAAATTTGTTCAATTGCATGATTAACGATAATTTCTTTCCCATATTCAATTAAGCGATATATCGTAATCGTAGACGGATTCCCGTACTCTGATAACAAGGCAATAAATGCCTGTAGATCAATCCCAAAAACGTCTCTTTCTGTAAATGTTAAGTAGTAGTGATTTCCAAAGTATAACAGTGATCCTGAAGTGACACCAAAACTTATTAATCTAGGGGATAATGAAATAACTTCTTCAATGTTTGTAAATTCGTAAATAATATCTTCGCTTTCATCTAATGTCACTTGCATTTCGATATAGCCATCATCAAATTCTTCGACATCGTCATCTTTCTTTGATTTTGTAACGATAATAACCATTCCTTGAGCAGGTAAAGAAAATACTTCGATAGCAATCGGACCATCGGCTTCAAAACCTAACTCATCACTTGCTTCTAACATCATATCGCGAAATAGTTGATGAACCTTAGGAATGTCTTGCCACATTTCTTCCTTGGTAATCCCACGTTCACTAAGATCATCATAAGTTAAGAATATTTTTATTTTATCATAAGTAAGCCTCTCTAAGCGCATATCATATCCCCTCCTTATGCACATCTATAGAAAAACTAGCTTTTACTTTTCTGCGATTTTGGTACTATTAAGATATGAAAAAAGGTGTCAATAGGTTCATTCAATTTGAACCAATTTATTCTAGATTACACCCTAAAAAGTCTTTCCTTTAACCATTTTTCCCAATCATCTATTGTATAACCAACAATATATTGGCCAAAATCTTCTTTTTTTCGTTTGGACAATTTATTAACAGCTTCACCAAGTAACCCAATATTTATATTCGGTTCAGATTTATGTAGTTCGTTAATCATTGATAATGTTTGTCCTAAGGTTGAAGTCATCGTACAAGAAAGAACTAAATAGGCAGAATTCAGTTCTTGTATTACTAATTTTAAATCGTGTAATGGAATATTGGCCCCAAAATAAAGAACTTCAAAGCCTTTTCGGCGTAAATATATAGTAAATAGCAACAAGCTTAGTTCATGACGTTCACTAGGACCACAAACAGCAATTACTTTCGGTAACAATGGATCTAATGGCAAACGATAAACAATCATTCCAATTCTTGTTTTTACAAATTGGGAAACAAAATGTACATGGGCAATGGTTATCTCATTTTTTTCCCAGGCGACTTCAATTTCATTTATTATCGGCCAGATAATTTCATAAATAACCTTCTCAACAGTAAAGACACTAAATACTTCATCAAGAATTTGATTAGCTTTTGCTTCTTGAAAAGACAACAAATTATGTTTTAAATTATAAATAAATGTTTGTAATTGATGATTGTCCTGTGTATTTCTGAGTGTTTCTAAATTTAGATTATTCTTTTCTAAAACACAAACTGCTTGGCCAATTGTAAAACCTCTGTTAACTTTGTCTATTAACCATCGTAAAATTGCAACATGTTCGTCCGTGTATAATCTATGACCAGATTCGTTTCGAATTGGTTCAATGATATGATATCTTCGCTCCCACGCTCGTAACGTTCCTGGTTGAATACCCACTACCTGTGAGATTGCTTTAATATTATATTTAGCTTTATCATCGACCATTATTTTTGCCCCCATATATACAAATACTAAACATTCTTTAAATTGTTTTTTTTGTTAATGTTATGATATGTGCTTCAGCAGGTGCTCCTAAACGAAGAGGTAACCTCGTTGTCCCATAACCATTACTAACAAGTAAAAACATTTCCTCTTTTAATCTAAATATACCTGCTTTTTCAGTTAGTCCAAATCCAAATAACCTAATTTGTCCGCCGTGAGTGTGCCCGCTTAAAATAAGTTTAATTTGATGATGAGTACCGATTTTTTTTCTAATATTAGGATTATGGCTAACTAAAATGCGAAAGCCTTTTTCACATGTGGCTAAAGCTTTTTCTAGATCATCAAAACGATGACCCAAATCATCAACTCCAATTAAAAGTATTGTATCAGTACCTTTTTTAATTGCTTTAGACTGATTAATTAAAGAGATCACACCTTCTTGATGTAATAACTTTTTTAATTGAAGATGATCTACTTCATAATCATTATTTCCCCAAACAAAATAGGTTGGCGCTATTTTAACAAGTGATTGAATATTTTTTTTGATTTTTGCAAAAGGAACTCCTTTTTCAGCAAGATCACCACCAATGATGATCATATCAACTTGACCTTCAAGCTTGCCAATAATCGATTTACTTATTTCTCGATGATGGATATCCGAAATAAAAAAAAACTTCATTCCAGAAAAATGTTCAGGAAAGCTAGTAAATGATAGCTCCGTATAAGTAATTTTATTTTTACGTCCTTCTATCCACATATAAAGTAATAAAAAGAAACTAAAAGTCCCAATAATAACGGCAATAAATCCCACCCATGTTCCTCCTTACGATCTAACTGTTCCCGTAGCGACTTTTCTCAAACATTACCATCCATTATATCACATTAGAAAAACTTGGCTTGCCGCTAAGCGATAACCATCATTCTGGATTTCCGAAGCAAACGATGATTATCCCTTATCCCAACTACCAAAGAATGTTATCTTTCTGATAGCACAGAAGTCTAAGTATAAAAAAGATGCAAAAAGTTAAACTAACATAAGAAAAGCGGAGAGCGCCAAATTACACCTAAAAACCGCCCACGTCCTGTGGGCAACGGTGTAATGTCGCCATCCTGGCTCCCGGAGCTAGACACCGTTCAAAGTTTAAAAACTTTATACTTTATTATCTATTAAAAAACTGGAGGAAAACGATTATGAAAGATTTTCAAATAAAAGACATTCGTAATAATTTTGAAATTATTGATGATATCACAATTTTAGAAAAGAAAATTGAACAACAACTTGGAAAGCAAGTAGCCCTTGTTGCCTACGTTGAAGCAGACAATTTACAAACTGATTCGTATTGATTACTTGCGTTTTTTTAAAAAAGTAGCTAACACCTTAGTGTCAGCTACCTTTTTTTAAAATAATCCAATTGCCTTTCCTGTATCTGAAACATCGATTTTAAGTGCTGCAGGTTGTTTTGGAAGGCCCGGCATCGTCATGACATCACCTGTTAAAGCAACAATAAATCCTGCACCAATCGAAGGACGTAATTCACGTACGGTAATTGTAAAACCTTCTGGTCTACCTAATAGTGATGGATCATCTGATAATGAGTATTGCGTTTTAGCCATACAGATTGGTAAATTTCCCCACCCTTGTTTTTCAAATTGAGCAATTTGCAGTTTCGCCTTCGCCGAAAAAATGACACCAGCTGCACCGTATACCTTTTTTGCAATTGTTTCAATTTTTTCTTGAATTGATTGATTTAACGAATAAAGATGCTGAAAATTATTTTCCTCTGTTTCAATTAATGAAATTACTTTATGTGCTAAATCTTCTGCGCCTTTTCCACCTTTTTCCCAAACTTCAGTAAGGATTGCATCTACACCATGATCATTACAAATTTTTTGCAATGTTATTACCTCTTCATCGCTATCCGTAATAAACTTATTAATTGCTACAACAAGAGGTAATCCGAATGCTTTAATTGTCTCAATATGCTTTAGCAAATTATCAATACCTTGCTTTAACGCAGATACGTTTTCTGATTTCAACTCATTAATCGGAACACCACCATGCATTTTTAACGCACGAATTGTTGCAACAACAACAACAAGAGCAGGTTTTAATTCGGCATAACGAGCTTTAATATTTAAAAACTTTTCTGCTCCTAAATCCGCACCAAAACCAGCTTCGGTGACGACATAATCACCAAGCTTTGCGGCCATTTTCGTAGCAATCATACTATTACATCCATGAGCAATATTTGCAAAGGGACCGCCATGAATTAGCGCCGGTGTATTTTCAAGTGTTTGGACTAAGTTTGGCTTAAGAGCATCTTTTAATAATAAAGTTAAAACACCTTCAACCCCTAAATCTTTTACTGTTATTGGTTGTTGTTTAGATGTATAAGCAACAACGATTTTTGCTAGTCGTTCTTTTAAATCTTTTAAATCTTTTGCTAAACAAAGAATGGCCATAATTTCAGAGGCAACTGTAATATCAAACCCGCTTTCTCTTGGAACCCCTTGAAGAGGACCACCTAAACCAATTACTATTTGTCTAAGTGCTCGATCATTTAAATCAACGACACGCTTCCAAGCGACCCTTCTCACATCTATTTTTAAATCATTTCCTTGGTGAATATGATTATCTAACAATGCGGCTAATGCATTATGTGCTGTAGTAATTGCATGGATGTCTCCAGTAAAATGAAGGTTAATATCTTCCATTGGTACTACTTGGGAATAACCACCACCACAAGCTCCACCTTTAATTCCCATACAAGGACCTAATGATGGTTCTCTCATCGCAATAATTGCTTTCTTTCCAATTTTTGATAATCCTTGTGCAAGACCAACTGAAACGGTTGATTTTCCTTCTCCTGCAGGAGTAGGATTAATTGCTGTAACTAAAATTACTTTCCCATCTTGTTTTGTATGTAAACGATCTAAAATATCTAATGATAATTTCGCTTTGAATTTTCCATATGGTTCCCATTCATCTTCTGTTATATGTAATTGTTCAACAATTTCTTTAATTGGTTTCATTGTACACTCTTGAGCAATTTCAATATCTGATTTTACTTTATTCATTAAATTACAACTCCCATAGTAAATAAGTTTTCTTAAATCAACACATTCCATTTTAACGGAACGTAACTAAAATTACTATTGACAATTTTGCTTAATAAATAGTTTTCTTTAAAGCTAGACATCTTAACAAGTTAAAAATTGCTTTTTAAAGAAAACTTGTACTATTTTTTTAAAACAAAAATAAAATGTAACTAAAGAAAATATGAGGGTGAGATTTATGAAGAATTTAGAGACATTCTTGCAACAAATTAATATTTCTGATATGGCAAAAACAACATTACTATTATTAATGAAAAAAAAAGAAAAGGAAAAAAGCATCCAAAAAATCCTTGATTTTAACGGTACTTTTAATTTTGTTTTAATTATTTGTTTGACAATTTATTTTTATTTTAAGCTTCAATTTGCTGGTGGACTTGGGAGTTCAGCCTTAAGTTTCATTCTCAGTGATAATATTATTTTACTGTTTATTTTTGTACTTTTTTTCTCGATATATTCAATGGTTCACTTTAGACGAAAGTTTGATAAAGCTGAAAAAGATGTTGATAAAATTAGAGAAGATATGATGGACAGAAGTAATGAATTTTGGAAAACACCTGAAGAATTACAAGAACGTTATAAAGTCTTTAAATATTTGAAAGACAAAGAGGACATCAACTTATTTCATAAATAGAAAAGCGCAGAGCGCCTGCTTAGCGACTCGGAGCTAGACATGATAGAAAAGCGAGGAGCGACATAAGAAAAAGGATCGATCCGACTTTCACGTCAGTTCCATCCTTTTTCTAAATTTATGGCAATTGTGCAGCAGGAAAACCAAACAAAACATATTGATCTCTACTATAATAATTACCATTTATACATACTTGGTGATTTGTAAATGATTGAATTTTCCCAAAGGCAATTGTTTGCTGTTTCTCTAAACAAAAAACTTCAATTGGCATCCCAATCCGTTGATTATGTCCAAGATCATCATCAGTAATTACGGACTTATTTTTAAGCTTTGTTATCGTCATACTGATCACTCCTTGCTAATTTCAATTATTTTTCAATAAAAACTGTGGCAACGTCGGTTTACAAAGGTCATCCTAATAAATGAAAGCGCTTACTGTTTTAATAATATTATAAATGAAATAATTTTAATTTTCAATTTACTTTTTCTAAAAAGAATATTGCAATTTAAAATATCAAAAAAAAAGAAAGCTTACAAACTAAGCTTTCGAAAAAGAGAGAAAAATAAGAGGTCATTTACATTAATTACTTTACTACATATTCGAATTAAAGTAAATCGAAAATTTTAGAAAATTCAAAATTGATTAATTTTTCTAACCAGTTTGGATAGGCAAGTACAAAAATAATAAGAAAGATAAATAATAATAGTAAAATCTTCACAACAGGAAATTTTACTATCCATCTTTTTCTTAACAGTTGTTGGGCTTTATTGTGAACCGACTTGTCTTTTTTTCTTTGCTTTTTATGCTTTTCTGTCCGCGATGGCAAACTTAAAATATCAATTATTTTTTCGTCAGGTTGCTGATTTTCATCAAACTTTCTAAAATGTTTACGTAATTGTGCAGCTTGATCTTCTTTTACGTTAGATGGCATAGGATATTATTCACCTCAACTAGCAACTATTTCATAACTTAATATAGTAATTATACATAATTTTTGTGAAAATCACCTTTAAAATTTGATTTTAACATTTTAGGAATTCTTTAACATAAAAGCCTTATATGATAAGGATTCTCGATGTATTTTTCTATTGAAATATGAGCAATTTATTTATACAATATGGTTAGAAACATTAATTTCTTTTACAAACTGTTTTCAACTTACTGTTTATACATATTCATTTTGTTAAAAGAAATTTAATATTTCACAAAAATATTAGGAGGTTTCAATATTATGGCAAAATACACAATTGTAGACAAAGATACTTGTATTGCATGTGGAGCATGTGGGGGAGCAGCTCCAGATCTTTATGATTTTGATGATGATGGAATTGCATTCGTACTTCTTGATGATAACCAAGGAACAGCTGAAGTAGCAGAATCATTATATGATGATATGGCTGATGCAAAAGAAGGCTGTCCTACAGATTCAATCAAAGTTGCTGATGAGCCATTTAACGGCGACGCTACAAAGTTTGAATAATACAAAAAATAAAGCTCCCACTTTTGGTGGAAGCTTTATTTTTTGAAATCTTATTATGCCTAACGTTCAATCTTCTACTAATAAGATATGATCTTTTTTAATTTTTACTTTTCCTTGTTGTTCTAACTTTTTTAATTGTCTAGTAACTGTTTCTCTTGAAGCACCAACAATATTCCCTAATTCTTGGTGGGTTAAGTGAATTGTTTCAGTTTTTGACAAGGTATTCATATTCTTTAAAGTAGATAATAATCGTTCTTCAACGTTCAGGGAAAGCATCTCATTTAACTTTTGTTGTAAAGAATAAATTTTCTTACTCATTACTTTAATAATTCGAAATGACAAATGAGGATGTGCTTCTACGAAACGTTCAAAAGCACTAATTGGTATCATTAATACTTCAGCTTGCTTTTTGACAATTGCTGTACCTGGATATGGACGATCATCAAAGAAACCTGTATGAGGAAAGATTTCTCCTGTTGTTAAAATATTAATAAATGATTCTTCACCATCTTCACTTAATTTACTAATCAAAACAGTTCCTTTTCCTAATACAAATATATAATTTCGCTCTTCGCCTTCAGAAAACAGCACTTCTTTATCATCAAATGTCTTTTCAATTGCCTGTGCTAATAAAGGTCTGATTTCTTCTGTCGTTAAGCCTACAAAAAATTCCATTTGCTTTAATAATACTTCCCAGTTTTTCATTGCTCATCTCCTCAAAATTTTTCAGCTAGACTGTATTCAAAGTTTATCTTTTATATAAAAATTATTTTTATTATTTAATCATCTATTGGCCTAGTTACTTAATATGAATTTTACCTATAATAACATAAAGTTTCAAACAAATCTTTGTTGATAATAAAACGATGTACATTAAGTAAGAAAAGCGCAGAGCGCCCGCCTAGCGGCGACAAGCAAATGTTCTGGCAGTAAAAAGTGCGCTTTTTCACTTTTTATCTGACAGGTTATTTGACCTCGAGCCGCTGGCGCTCGGAGCTAG
>JAKFDP010000090.1:0-15021 GCA_036676095.1 Anaerobacillus sp.
TGCAATTACAGCGGTAGGGTTGTTGCTTTACTATGTTGTACAAGCTATTCGGAATAGGAATTAGGTGATTGAATGCCTGAATTTCAAACGTTTCTAAGTGGTAGCAACATGGCAGAGTTTTGGAACAATGTAAAATGGATTTTATTCTTTATAGCACCAATTGTAATGATCTTTTTTGCAACTGATGTAATCGGTCATGTCATCGTTATGATCAGAAAAGCGTTAGGGATTGGTAATAAAAATGGTGATGATGATGATGACCACTACGATGTTTACCGTTACTAACTAGTTCGACTAGTTATATAAAAAAAACAATTAAGGAGGAATTTAAATGATCGACTTTTCAGGAATTACATTACCGTTTTCAGCAGGTGATCTTTTATCTAGCGCAGTAGACCTTTTAGGAGTAGTAGGACCATTTGTATTATTAGGTCTTGCGGTTATGTTTGCTCCAAAACTTATTGGTCTTATTCGTCAAGCGGCTGGAAAAGGCGGCAAAGCTTAAGAATTTATTTCAACGAGAGAAGAGGGGGCGGGTATTCTGTCTCCTTTTCTTTTATAGAAGGGGCGTGTAGTTATTTATATGTTAAAAGAGGATACAAATCAGATTACATTGTGCGGGAAAAAAATGTTTTCAGTACTGTGCTTTATTTTATTGATATTGATGTTTTTTTCTGAAGTTACATTCGCTTATGACTACAATCGAAATACGATTCAATGGCAACAAGATGACGAAAATAGAGTATATTTTGACTATTCTGGAGCTAGCTGGTTGCAAGCAGACCCAAATGCTTATTTAGAAGTAAGTTGGTCAAAAGATGGTGAAAGTAAGACATTTAGATTTCAAACGTGGGAATTAACTTTTTTCCCTACAAAAAATGGATACTATCATGCGAAAGTTGTCAGAGGCAATGGTACTGTAGTTGGAGAAAATGGAACGATGATTTCTGGTATTCAAGATGAAACGGTGGATACAATTGGTTACGATGGTATAACTGCAAATACAGGCACAGATCCAGATGGAGGAGGTGGTGAGAGCGATCCCCCCTCCCGCAGATCCACCAGACGATGATGGTGGATCAGGAGATGGTTCTGGGGGCGATGGCACAGGTGGAACTGGGGATGGATCAGGAACCGGAATATGTGAAAATTGTGCGATGTTTGAATGTCCGAACTGGTCTGAATATATGGGGAAAGTAGATGAAATTATTAATAAAATTCCACCACCACCAGATTGGGAACAAGTTGCTGATACGTTTTATGAAAGAGTTGTTCCAAAGGCGATTAATGACTTAGACAATATGTTAAAAGATAGCTTTTTGCCAAAAATGATGAGCGATTTAGAAAACATGTTAGGAACAGCTCCAGAACCACCAAGCAGTCCAGCAATCTTAGAACCTTCGAGTATACCAACTCCAAGCAGTCCTACAGTTAATGATTATGCTGATACGTTAAATCAAGCTAAACCAGAGATGGCAGAAAATCCAGATTTAGATAATGCAACTTTTAGTGCGGATGACGTAAAGAACGAAGCACCAGAAATTCAGTTTAGAGAAGATGAAAGTGGCGGTTTTGATTTACCAATGAGTAATCCGGTTGACTCATTGCCAGCTTTACCGTTTGATGATTTTCCAATGCCAGGAATGGGAAGTGCTGGCGAGTGGGATCATCAACCAATCATGCCTGATAATACATTTCCAATGCCAAGTGAAGGCAGCAGCGGAGCAACAGATCCTGGAACACCACCAATACCTAGTGAAAGCGGAAATGAAGCACCAATTCCAGGGCAGGAGTACAATGCACCTATTCCTGGGGGAACGGATATAGAGATTGGAAATTACAAAAAACATCCAGACGATCCAGATGGAAGTGGGTGATTAAGAAAGGAGAAGACCATGAAAAAAACAATAGTGTTCTTAATGATTTTCATTTTAATAAGTAACTTATTTGTATTAAGCGTATTCGCTTCAGGAGTTTATAACACAGATGCAAATCGTGAAGCCTACGGTAGTAACTATTACGGAACATCCAATATCAGAGAATGGCTAAATTCGAGCGAATATAGTGTTCAGTATTCACATAACCCACCAACAGCAGAAAATGTAAATAGTGGACAAAATGCATATGCTGAAGAAAAAGGTTTTTTAGCTGATGGAAATTTTACACCTTCTGAAAGAAGTATGTTAGCACCTAGAACGCATCGGGTGCTATTAGCTGAAATTGATTCTAATGTAAAAGATGGAGGATCACAACAACATACTTATAATGCCACAAATATTTCAGTGTCGATACAAAACTATACTTCCTCTTATTATAAAGATTTTACCGATCAAGTATTTTTATTATCAGTAAAACAGTTAAATGATTGGGTGAATGCTAGAGGTTGGAGTTACGTAGCCACACCAACAACGCAAGCAGTTTTAAATAGCGAATATAAAACAAGTGGATTAAATAGTTCGAGTAATTGGCACTATTGGTTAAATACGCCACGCTCGTCTAATTCTTACTATGTCCGCTATGCTTCATCTGACGGTTTAGTGAGTAACCTTTATGCTTTCCGAAACAATATTGGAGTGCGCCCTGCTTTGAATTTAAAATCTGGAATCAACAAATCAAGTGGATCAGGCACTTTAGCAAGTCCAGCACTTTTAGGGACAAGCGGTGAAACTTTAAACATTGGTGATTATGTCCGGTTCGGTCAATATTATGGGCAGCCTATTACTTGGCGAGTTATCGAAAAAGATGAACAAGGTACAGTTCTTTTTGCAGAAAATATTTTGACAATAAAACCTTATGATGCTACTAGTGATGGAACATATCCAGACATAGCTAATGATTACGATAAGGAATTCCCTAGTGAAGTAACAGATATTCAAACGGAAGTAGGTTATAACTGGATCAAAGTTTCGTGGAATAATCCAGTAAGTGAATCACTTGAAAAAATATCAATCTATAAAGATGGAATAAAAATTCATGAGGGTTCGCCACTTAAAAATGAATTTTTAATTGAAGGATTAAGCACCAACACAGAATATGAAATTCGTTTGACAACAGGATATAGCAGTGGAGATGAAAGTACAGGAATTAGCATTACTGTGAAAACAATGGAGCATATTGAAGAGGTTCAAAATTTGTTCTCATCAGTTAGCTTTGATTATATTTATCTCACTTGGGATAATCCAATAATTGAAGATTTGCAAAAAGTTATTATTTATCAAGATGGCATAAAAGTTGGAGAAGTTATAGTTCCCGACAATGAATTTTTTGTTGAAGGGCTTATGTCGGAAACTGAATATGAAATTCGATTAACAACAAAATACGGAACTGGAACGGAATCCGAAGGAATAAAAATTAATTTAACAACTTTAGCAATTCCATACGAAACGATCAAAGTCAGAAATTTAAAGGCAGAAACAACATATAATCGAGTAAATTTATCTTGGCAAAATCCAGATATAACAGTTTTTGATTTTGTAAGGATCTATCGAAAAACAGAACAACAAGAACAAACTGCATTTACTGACTTATTATTTGGAAATAAGGTTTATGCAAATATGGAAGAGTATGATCCAATCTTTGAAACAAACGGTACAAAATTTAACGATTTAACCGTAGAAGAAGAGACTACTTATGAATATATGCTTAATTCCGTAACAACAACAGATGAAGAGTTAGAAGGCGTAACAATTCAAGCAACAACAACGGAAGCACCACCACCGAATATGGGTGGTATTACTGAAACAACAGATGAAAATGGTGACTATGTTTACACTTGGACAAGTCCAACCGAAGGTCAAGCGAAGATTTATGTTGGGGGAATAGAATACACAACAGTACCTGCAAGCGATGGACAAGTTGTTATTCCTCAAGAAGATATGCAATACACAATGTCAGGTAATCCAGATGTTCAACTTCAACCAATATCTGAAAATGGAAAAGAAGGAAAAAAATCTAGAGCAGGTATAGTTGGAGTTAGTTTACCGTTTTCAGCTAGTGATCTTTTAACTAGTTCAGTTGGGTTAATGGCTGTTTTTGGCTCGTTTATCCTACTAGTCCTAGCCATGCGATTTGCTCCTAGATTAGTGAAACTACTAAAAAAATCAGTTGGAAAGAAACAAGAAGATAGGAGATTTATACCATGAACGAATTTATATTACAAGAAATTTTGGAAGTGATATTTACGAAGTTACTACCGTATTTAGTTCCAGTGCTGTTTCTCTTCATGGCCGCCTTATTTTCTGAAAGGTTAATAGATATTGTCGCTCATGCTGTAGCACATACAAGTAAAAGAAGGTGATCAACATGATTGAGATCATGATGTTACCAATAGTAGCAGGAATATTAGGTGACTCATTTGGACGACTTTTTACAACCATATGGGATGGGATTAAGTGGCTAGGTTCATCAATTGCAGGCTTTTTCCAATGGCTTGGTGGATTGATCTGGGATGCTATCGAATGGCTAGGTGACTTAATAAGTAAGCTGTTTAAAGCATTGTTAGACTTGCTGCTTGAGTTTTTCTTGTTTATCTATGACCTATTTGACGCTTTTTTCTACTTTATTTATATGGTCGGGGTGTTGGCTGCAAAGCTAATAATGTTGTTTTTCCAACTAATTAAGTTAGTATACTCCTTTTTTGTTGGTTTTGGAAAAACACTTTCTAGTTTGGTGTACGTTCCTCAAAGTGGAGGAAATCATGGCTATTCAAGTATGATCGGTCAGATATTTCATGCATTAGAGCCGTATCAATTGAATGTAATTGCATACATTTTACTTTTTATTATTTGGTTGTTTACAGCAATCCAAGTGATTAAATTACTTTCGAATTTGAGAGTAGGTGGGGATTGATGAAGAAGGTTTTAGTTTCATTATTGATATTACTTTTAATAATTAATATTACTAATATTACTAATGAAGTAAGTGCTGCAGCAGGGTGTGTAAATTGTGAATGGACAGATCCGGAACCGGATCCAGAACCGCAACCAGAAGATCTACCCGAGGAAGAAAATAAATCAGCTTTGAAAAAATTTATTGATACGATATTTGCTACGCCAATGACTATTTTAGCTTTAGCGCATGAACGATTACAAAGTATTAATGCTGTGACAGCGCAGGGGCTAAATGTTGGACAATACTTAGCAATTTTTGGGGATATGCCTGCAGCTTGGCAATTAGTTATTAGTAGTTTGTTACTTTCTTTAGTTGTTATCGGATCAGTGTTTTTGTTTAGGTCAATTATGCGTCTTTATTATGCGAAAAAAGAGGAGGTTCAATGGTGGTAGATGTATTCTTTTATATGTTTTTCGTAGGAGCTGGTCTTGCATCGGGAGTAGGGTGTATTGGAATGATAGGATACAAAATTTATCAACGTTCAAAAAATAAAGAAATGAAGCAACAGAAAAGAAAGGCGGTTGTGTAAATGTTGTTTAGAAAGAAAAAAGATGATGATCTTTTTCCGAACACTAACGATGTGGTCATTGTTTTTGATGATGAAAAAAAGATAAGTGATATAAAAAGAATAAATGAAATCCGCGATAATTCACTTTATGTACATGGTCACTATAACATTCCAATTGAAGATTGTGAGATTACTAATAGTGAAGAAGGCAGAAACTTTTTTTATCGAGCACCTACACAATCAATTACCGAAACAAAACGATTGGCACAATTAGAAAAGTCAATTGTTTTACGTCATATCACAGAGTATAAACCGCCACAAGATGCTAACGGTATGGATATTACAAAAATGATGCTAATTGGAGCGATTATTGTCGGTTTCCTTATGTTTGGTCTCCAAGGTTGCTCAGGGGCAGGGGTATAAAATGGATAACATTTTATTATTTCTGTTGTTTATTCAATTAATTAAACAGGCTCTTTTTATGTAGAAAGGAATTGCCTATGGAAAATAAATTAGCTTTTCTGCTATATGAGTTAAAAGGTGTAGTTTACTCGGTTGAAACGTTGATGAGTCAGGACAATGAAGTGCACTATGATTTAATTGGAAGAATTCAAACAATTGAAATAGTTGAAAAATAGTGTTGGTGATAAGAATTACACCGCATTTAACGTTATTAAGAAAGGGGACAGGCTATGTCAGTGCAAAATAATGCTGCTGAAAAATTGCAATCGGTTATTTCAGATAACCTCTTTCCAGAAGTTCATCACATTAGTGATGTTAAGCAAGTTCTTGAAGAGATGAAATCGAACGCCCAGGAGTTGCAGCCGTATCAAATACGAGCAATATTATTTTTGAAAGAGTTAGGAAAAAACGAATACCTTCATGAAGATAAAGATCCTTACAAAGAAATTCAGAAATTCATTATGGAAGGAAAAGTCTTAGTTGCAGATCCATCTTACTACTTAGATACTATTGAAGCTTTAATACCTAAACCACCAAAGCCAATCGTCATGGCTGAGAAAGTACCAGGAGGGAAAAAATAATGGCTCAACATTTTTTTATCCAAGGACCATTAGGAGCTGGAAAGACTTTTATTATGTCATTGTTAGCTCATCACTGGCGTGAAAGAGTTCGATTACAAGGAGCAGATATTAAGTTATTTAGTAACTATGAGTTAAAAGATTCGCAAGATATGAGCCATTATACAGATTGGTACGATGTAGCAAGAGCTCAAGGATCAATTTGCTGCTGGGATGAAGCACAGATGGCTTTTAGTAATCGTCGTTGGTCATCGTATGGTCAAGGAATAGCAACTGAAATAATGATGTTCACAAGAAAAATGAAATCTGTTCAAATGTACTGTTCGCCTTCAATCGGTAACGTTGACAGTAGGATAAGACAAATTGTTGAAGTACTTGTGAACGTCAGAAAAATTGGTGATAAGGGATTTTCAATTCATTTTACTGATTTTCAAACTGGAACATTTATGCATAAGCAGTTCCTTCCAATGTGGAAAGCAAAGCAAATTTTTAAGCTAAATCTTTACGATACTTATAATATGGTACAAGGGTTCCCATTGCCGAAAACAGAACGTGAAGGAATGGAATTCTTTGAGAAATTAGAAGAAGAACATAATAAGGCACGAAAAATTAGAGAAAGGATTATCGTCGCATGATATGGTTTCAAATAGTTATACCAATCATATTCGGTACTCTTTTAATCCAAGCAATTGATCTAGCAGCAGAAAAAGTGATTACTCTTTTCAAAGAAAAACGAGAAAAAGAGAGAATAGAGGAGGCGAAACGATATGCAGCATTTTTCAGTCGTTCCGGTGAAATACAAAGATAAAGATCCACGAGCATTAGTATATCACTTCCCTTCTATGCCAATCGTTAAATTTGCCAAACTCATGGCTCAATTTACGTATTATAAACAATTAGAAGTTGCTGAAGATTTAGCGAATAGACAAGGTTATATTTTATTGCCATTTAATTGTATGCATTGGCAACGACGAGGACAATTTCCAGAGCGAAAAGTTAAAATTGGCCGTAATAGCTTTTTTATGATGAAGATTACTGAGTTGACCAAAAGTGAGGAAATAAAGCTGAAAGATTTTCTTTACGAAGTCCATAAAGACGAAAAATATATTAGTTAGGAGCTGGACAAATGAAGCTTACAAGCAGTGAATTAGCAATGTTAGTTCTACACCTTAATCTAATGAGAAAAGCCGTTAAAAAGGGATTTAAAAAGACATATGGAATGTTTGGATTTAAAGGCAAAATGAAGCTTTATGATGGGGTTTTAGAGTATATTTCAGAATTAGATATTGAACAAGATCAGGAGCTGCAACTAAGTGATGAACATCATGAAATGTTAGTTAGTTTTTTAGAATTTTATGTACCAGAACTTGAAAAAGGAATGGATGTAAGCGACGAAAAACAAGTAAATGCTATAGATATTTTAAAATCCATTAAGGAAAAAACAAAGTTGCAAAAGGTAGTTTAAGAAACACAATATCAAAAACCACCGTTTTTGGGAGGGTAAAAAATTAGGGCTATAATTGCCCTTTTTTTTACAAAAACCTTCCCAGAACTCATTATCATAATTAAATTGCTAAAAAGGTAGGTTTTAGACATGATTATTGGATATGCAAGAGTAAGTACAAAAGATCAATCCTTAGATATGCAGCTAGATGCACTTGAAAAAGCTTGTTGTGATCGAATATTTCAAGAAAAGGTAACAGGAGCTAAAGATGATCGAGAACAACTCAATTGTGCATTAGAAATGCTTAGAGAAGGTGATAAATTTGTAGTCTATAAATTGGATAGATTGGCAAGGTCAACACTTAAACTATTAAAAGTATCGGAACAATTAGAGCAACAAGGAGTAGAGCTTGTTAGCATCCAGGACAATATTGATACAACTACCCCAATGGGGAAAGCGATGTTTCGTATGTTAGCGGTTCTTGCAGAGCTGGAAAGAGATATGATAAGGGAGAGAACAAAATCAGGCCTTGAAGCTGCCAGAGCAAGAGGTCGAAAAGGTGGGCGTCCGAAGAAAAACTCCAAAAAAGTTGAGCAAGCCTTGAAAATGTATTATACAAAGCAATTTACCATTGCTGAGATAACAGAAGTTACTGGAGTTTCTAGTAGTACTTTGTATCGAAATCTAAATAATTTTCTTTTTTTCTAATTATCTAATATTAAAATTACAAACCATTATAAAGTCAATTCTTTAAAATCTAGTATTATTTTTAGGGAAAAAGGACTATTTTTCATTTACATATATGTAAAATGAAAGTAAAATAACAATATATTGGTGACTTTCGTGAAAATGCTCACAAGTCTCTAGAAAAAATAAAACAAAGGAGATGGGAAAAATGAAATTTAGTAGAATAATATTGATTGTTTCTTTTTTTGTTTTTACATTTTTGTTCACAGGTAGTTTAAGTGAAAATAATGTTTTAGCAAATGAAGGTAGTTTGATTTTGATAGCTGGGGAAGGTGGAGCATTGTATGGTTCAACTAACGGTGGTCAAACATGGACAAACTATAGCCCTAGTACAAAAACACATTATACGGATATAACTTTAGCGGGCAATAAATTACTCGTATCTGGAAATGTTGATACAAATACCGGTAGTAGAGTAGGTAATTCATTTATGTATGACTTTTCTACAGAAAAATGGTCTAATCCAATTCGCACCAGTTATGTTAATACAGCATTGTATGGAAATGAAGCATTTTTTCTTGGAGGTGGCAATAGTATAATTGGCATTAGTTCAAAGGGCTTTACCTCAAATGATGGTGTAAACTGGGTTCAATCTATAGATGGTTATAGAAGTAATAACTGTTGCCCATATTATACTTCAGGAAATTATATGGGTATTATTCAAATGGGAACGTTTGCTAATGGTAAATTTGTTATCTCAGGAAACTCAGAAAATAGAAACTATATGGCTGTTTCTAATGATGGGTATAATTGGAAAAAGAGAGAAACAGGTTTAGTTACATATTATGATATGATTTATGTAAATGATCAATATGTAGCAGTTGGTAAGGCCCCTATTATTTATGATTTTACTAATCCAATAATATCTTTTTCAGATGATGGTTTATATTGGGAAGTTAAACATGTAAAAGATGCTGGATATTTCAATGGAATTGCTTATGGAAATGGTAGATACATAGCAGTTGGAAGGAATTCTGTAGGATCAGGGTATATTATGTATTCAGATGATAATGGTATAACTTGGACCAAAGGGAATAGATATAGTGGTGTTTTATATGATATTACTTACGATAAGATTAATGATTTATTTATAGCAGTAGGAGATGGGTATGTATTAACTTCGAAGGATGGGGGAACTTGGAATAAAGTTAATGCACCAATTTCCCATTATAATACAGTAATTGCTATTGATTTAAATGAGATTGATGGAATTTCAAACAGACCACCAGTATTGGAACCAATGGGGGATAAAGAAGTAAATGAAGGAGAATTGTTAGAAATTGATGTAAAAACAAATGATCCTGATGGTGATGAAATATCTATTGTTGTAAATGGATTACCTGAGGGGGCAACCTTTGATGAGAATAATGGACTTTTTAGCTGGTTACCAGGATATAATCAGGCAGGTGAATATGAAGTTACATTTATTATATCTGATGGTGAATATGAAATTAGTGACACGATTATTATTACAGTTCATAATATAAATTTACCTCCTGTAATTGAACCGATTGGGGATAAAGAAGTAAATGAAGGAGAATTGTTAGAAATTGATGTAAAAGCATATGATCCTGATGGTGATGAAATATCTGTTGTTGTAAATGGATTACCTGAGGGAGCAACCTTTGATAAGAGTATTGGACGCTTTAGCTGGTTACCAGGATATGATCAGGCAGGTGAATATGAAGTTATATTTGAAGTTAGTGATGGTGAATTTACTGTTAGAGAGACGATAAAAATCATCGTTCATGATGTTTCTTCAGAAGATTTAATTGATAATTTAATTGATTTTATTGATAATCTAACTATTAACCAAGGAATAAAAAAAGCATTCACTTCCCGGTTAAGCAATGCAGTACAATCTATTCAAGAACAAGATTATCAAACAGCAGTTGATCAATTAAACTCAATAATAAATACCGTAAATGCTCAACGAGGAAAGCAGCTTGAAGAAGACGATGCTGATGAGATTATAAGGCAAATTAAATCAATTTTGAGCAGTATCATATTATAAATTTTAAGAAGTGTGAATGAGTAAAATTTAAATCATTCATGCTTCTTTTTAGTGTTGATATAAGTGTTGCTTAAAATTTTCAGTATTGTCAATTTGGATATGCCAAAATAAAAATAACACCGAATATAAAAAAAATCAAAAAAGAAGCATCAGAAGGAATAGGATAAGAAATCTAAAACCAACAATCAATCTTTTTAATATTTTTTAGATCTATAGTTTCTAATAATCTTTCTCGTTAAGGTCATGTCCCAACTCCTTTAGAGTTAGTAGATTTATAGTGGATAGTATAGTAAAATATTAAAAAAGGAGGTAAATTATGAGAAAAATACTATTTTTAGCCCTACTAGTTCTATTTTTAATGGGACAAAGCGTTGTACTTGGAACAGCAATAAAAGATGAACCACAATCCCAACATCGATTACCTATATTAAATGTTACGCCAGAGGATAATGCATCTGGTATTCGTCCAGATGCTCCGATTCAAATTACACTTGATCCAAATGCACCCACTTATAAGCGGTTTAAAGAGCAATTTGAGAAAGGATTTGTTGAAGTAACACTTAATGGACAAGTAGTAGAAGGTACTTATGACGAAAAGGAAAAAAAACTAGACGTTGATCACTTTTTATTGGATCGATATAGCAATAATACAGTTTGTCTAACAACAAAAGCTGATATGCATAGTGGTAAGAATGCTTCTTATAATGCTTCCTATTGCTATTCTTTTAAAACTGGATCAGCCCTTAATGAAGCCACTCAACTATCCGTAACCTTGGAAAAAGAACAAGTACCCGTAACTGAAACTGCTTTGCTATTTGTGAAAGTCACAGATGACTATGGGTTACCTGCCACAAACGCTACGGTAAAAGTTCAAAGTGACAGTCCAAACCTGATTGCACCAGAGTTAATTTTAGATGCTGATGATAATGGAGAAGGAGTAATTGAATTAACAGACCATGTAAGAGAGTTAGTGTCACTAACAGTTATTGCACAGGATAATGCATATCCAAATATTATTGATAAAGAAAATGCAAATATAGAGTTTTTAGCTGGACCGCCTGATTATATGACTGTTGTAATTGATTCACCGGTTACTTCTCAAGGAAACACTCTCCCTATCCTTCCAGCCGATGGACAAACATCTGCACAAGTGACAATCACTGTTTTTGATAAATATGGGAACAGGGTTCCAAACGCTGTTATTTCTCTGGAATCAATTAGTAATGCCCAATTTCCGTCATCAATAACAACAAATGACAACGGACAAGCTACTTTTATAATAACAAATAGTACCTCAGAGGATATTGAAATTACTCTTACTGCTCTAAATGGAGTCACTTATATCATAAAAATTAAATGTTTGAATGTCATTTCTTCACATGATATTGTGACCTGGGAAGCCACTCAACAAGCGGATGGAAGTGTAGTCATTACCGGACAAGTTATCGATCTTCATGGTAGTGCAGTTACCAATGCAATTGTACCTGTTGAAACAGGAGAAGGAACTATATATCCAATAACTGATGAATCTGGAAAATTCACATTTGTTTTTTATCCAACAGAGCAAAATAACATAGTATCCATTTCTATTGCTGACAACAATCCCAAAATATACTTTGGTTCTTCAGCCAGTGAAAAGGAGATAGATGTAGCGGCTGGTCAGATCATTCGTATTCTAGGTTCTGATGATATTGAGGCGCAAATTAACGGGACTACTATTTTAATCCAATCAGACGGTAGATTTGGCGTCGGTTCATCTGGACGGTTAAAAATCAGTAACGGTTCCGGTGAAGGATATATTATTTACATTGAAGATGAATGTGAGTGTGATCACCATGAACCGATGTTAGAGTTAAAGGTGGATCCGGATGCTTTAACAGCGGATGGAAAATCAATTGCTACCATTACTGGGAGAGTGTTACAAGTAACAAAAGACTTTATGGGACAGCCAATTATAGTACCAGTAGTTAATGGAGAAGTTATTTTGACCATAACAGATAGTTCAGGAACTCCTAAAAATATAATAGCGAAAACAGATTCTAATGGAAACTTTAAAGAAGAATATACAGTTACGTCAACATCTGGAATAGTTCAAATCACTGCAACTCATAGGAATGTAAGTCAATCCACAACAATAAATGTTTCATATGCAACTTCTGAAACCCTTAAAAACAAAGCTAGACACGTTCTTCTTATTTCAGAAGATAATAAAGAAACAAATGTAAGTGTATTATTTTGGCTTGATCATTTTAAAAAAAACATAATTAATTGGTCGAATTATCATTATCGAGGTTTTATGAATACGTATGAAGGATACAAGGATATATATGGTGATAAGGCTGATGATAAATTTGTAGATTACTTAGTTAAAACTTATGATAGGATAATCATTAATAACCTGGAAAATGTATCTAACTATGCCGAATTAAAAAACAACATGCATATATTTGAGGAATACACTAGGAAAGGTGGAATTTTGATTTTTCTAGGGTCCAACAGAGTATGGTCAGAAGGTCCTTTTGATATAACTAATACTAAGGTGGTTTCTAAGTCAAATTATATTATAGATAATGAATCGCCTTTTACAAAAAATGTACAAAATCCCTTTTATGCAAGGAATATTGAATTGACGAATCTACCAGAAAACTCTAATATTTTAATGTCCGCAGATGAAGAAGGTAAGAAGCCTACTGTTATTGAATTTAATATAGAGAACGGATACGTTTTTGTAACTACCCACAGTATGTCATCTTATTATGATCCAAATACTCTTGGAAAGGTCTTTGAAAATATGATTAACTATTTAATACTTGGAAAATATTACGAGTAAACACCTATACACCGTCTTGTCTGTTTTTAATATTATCGGACGGATCGACAAATGTAAAAATAAATATTAGTAAAAATTAGTAAAAATATTGACTCTTAATCATAAGAGCTGGATAAGCTTGGTTCCATGGTCAGAATATTTACCGGATGATTTGCCGTTTAAAAAATTAAATAAATTATAAAATAGTCCATACCAGTTTACTAGGTGTGGACTATTTTAAGCTTACATATATAAATATGAAATTTAGTTCTGCTTATTATAAATATCAAATGATTTTGTAATTACTAGAGTGTTGATTATTTAGTACCAAGTGTTAAAGAGATATGAAATTAATAAGTTTAAAGAGAAATTAAAATAAAATACTGGAGTTTTATATTTAAAACCCCCAAAATCTATTTTTATCAAGATCATGCCCCAACTCCTTTAGAGCTTTCTTCACCTTTGAAATCGTTCTAAAAGTTGGTTCATGATCTTTTTCATTACACAACCTACTAATTACCCCTCTACTAAGCTTTGTTTTTTTCTCCAGATCAATTTGTTTAATTCCATGTTTATCAATCCATTTTCCAAACTTAGTTCTTGGCTTTCCTAATCCGAACATATTTCAACACCTCAACATTTTTACTACAAGCTTGGTCAAAAAGTACTTTTTTTAAACTAGGGAAAAAAATGTACATATTGTACAAGCACTACCTAATATGCTTTACCAAGGACGTCAACAAGGCGTCAAACAACAAGGAGGAATGCATTATGACAAAGGAAATGGCTTTGCAACTACTAAAAGGTAAGGACGTCTACTTGACGTCAGAAGGAAAAAAGCTACTTTTAGAAATAGCCAATCAATCAACAAAGGTAGTTACCAATGTACAGACCAACAGTTAGATATGATGATCAGTTCAAGAAGTATGTTGACCAAGTCTTTAAAGCTACTAACCTAGATCGCAATCAAATTATTAGGCTAGCATTGTTCGCAGCTCCGTTTAGTCCATTATTTCAGCATCAACTAGAAAAACATCAGACGTCCCCACTCCCTACCCCAATTTGGGAGGTTACGGACCACGGTTTATGGATGGAACAATCATTTATGAAAAGGGAAGGGGGGGAGGACGTCAATGGCAATCATCAAGAGAAATCCACCACTGGATATCGAACAGGATCATCAGCTGCAAGTGATACTAACAGATCAGCCAAGGGACGAGAAGGGGAGATTTATCAGCAAAGAGTCATTAGACAATCCGGAGGAATTACAATTAAGTTCGGATAGACCGATCAAATTAGTAAAAGTACCTGGATCATATGGAACATACACAGTTAAGGAAAGTTATTTTTCAGAAGGTAAGAACGTAGCTGCAGCGGTTTTTGTAACAGCAATTTTAGCGTTTTTATTGGGTGAAATTAAGTTATAATTAATAATATAAAATTGCATTTAGAAAAACCGATAACCTCATGAGGGCAATGAAATCACCCTTATTGATGTTCTCCAAGCAGAAACGGTTGACGTTGTCGATACTATTCAATTAAAAATGGAAAAAAAGCAAGTGCATGATT
>JAKFDP010000091.1:0-28847 GCA_036676095.1 Anaerobacillus sp.
TAGCTTGTCTAGTGGCGATAGCGAAGAGGTCACACTCGTTCCCATGCCGAACACGATCGTTAAGCTCTTCTGCGCCGATGGTAGTTGGGGGTTTCCCCCTGTGAGAGTAGGACGTTGCTAGACTATAATTATTCCACAGTAGCTCAGTGGTAGAGCAATCGGCTGTTAACCGATCGGTCGTAGGTTCGAGTCCTACCTGTGGAGCCATGGAGAGCTGTCCGAGCTGGCCGAAGGAGCACGATTGGAAATCGTGTAGGCGGTGTAGAACCGTCTCGAGGGTTCAAATCCCTCGCTCTCCGCCATTGCTCGTTTCTGTGGCCCGTTGGTCAAGCGGTTAAGACACCGCCCTTTCACGGCGGTAACACGGGTTCGAATCCCGTACGGGTCACCATCTAGATTTTATAGAACTACTTACTAAGATTACAACGCAAGGATTAGCGCATTATGTACATTTCGGAGGATTAGCTCAGCTGGGAGAGCACCTGCCTTACAAGCAGGGGGTCGGCGGTTCGATCCCGTCATCCTCCACCATTAAATGAATATTATCGCGGGGTGGAGCAGTCTGGTAGCTCGTCGGGCTCATAACCCGAAGGTCGTAGGTTCAAATCCTGCCCCCGCAACCAATTTTAAATAGGTAATGGATCCGTGGTGTAGTGGTTAACATGCCTGCCTGTCACGCAGGAGATCGCCGGTTCGATCCCGGTCGGGTCCGCCATTTTTAGTAATAAAGATATAATAGAAATAAGGCTCGGTAGCTCAGTCGGTAGAGCAGAGGACTGAAAATCCTCGTGTCGGCGGTTCGATTCCGTCCCGAGCCACCATTTTGCCGGCCTAGCTCAATTGGTAGAGCAACTGACTTGTAATCAGTAGGTTGGGGGTTCAAGTCCTCTGGCCGGCACCATTTTTTCGATTATCTAGTAACAAAGAGTTTTGAAAACGTTTTTGTTTTAGATATTGACGAATATAAAAGTTGTGTGTAATATTGTTCTTATGTGAATATGGAGGGGTAGCGAAGTGGCTAAACGCGGCGGACTGTAAATCCGCTCCCTAAGGGTTCGGCGGTTCGAATCCGTCCCCCTCCACCATTATTAATAGGGGCATAGTTTAACGGTAGAACTGAGGTCTCCAAAACCTCCAGCGTGGGTTCGATTCCTACTGCCCCTGCCAATCAAATTTAATACACTTTTTATGGCGGTCGTGGCGAAGTGGTGAACGCACCGGATTGTGGCTCCGGCATTCGAGGGTTCGATTCCCTTCGATCGCCCCATTTTAAAAATATAGTAATTGGGCTATAGCCAAGCGGTAAGGCAACGGACTTTGACTCCGTCATTCTCTGGTTCGAATCCAGATAGCCCAGCCATTTTTATGCGGGAGTAGTTCAGTGGTAGAACACCACCTTGCCAAGGTGGGGGTCGCGAGTTCGAATCTCGTCTTCCGCTCCAATTAAATATCGAGGCGGCATAGCCAAGTGGTAAGGCACGGGTCTGCAAAACCCTTATCCCCCGGTTCGAATCCGGGTGCCGCCTCCAAGTTCTCATGTAAGTCTTTTTAGTTTTGCCGGGGTGGTGGAATTGGCAGACACACAGGACTTAAAATCCTGCGGTAGGTGACTATCGTGCCGGTTCAAGTCCGGCCCTCGGCATCAAAGGAAAATCTTAATCGTTAATTTGATTAAGATTTTTGCTTTTTATATTATTGAATGTATAAAATTTTTTTGGATGATTGTATAAAATTTGCGATCAATAATATATTCAAATATTATATTGACATTTTTAATGTCATATGGTTAAATAAATATTATCGTTATTTTAATATGCCGGTGTGGCGGAATTGGCAGACGCGCACGACTCAAAATCGTGTTCCTCTGGAGTGTCGGTTCGACCCCGACCACCGGTATCTATTTTATACCCTGAAATAATTAAATATTATAGAAAACGTTAAGACAGGATAACAATTCCTGTCTTTTTTTCTTTCTACATGTAGCATGGTGCTAATGTCGTATTAATGATATTTTATAGCTGTGGTGATTTATTGTATAATGAATTTAACATCAAAATTATATTTGAGGTGGTTATAAATGACTGCTGATGAGATTATAGAAGCAATTGAAGAAATGGACAATAGCGAACGAATTAAATTACTAAATAAGCTGTTTGATAATTATTTTGATAGCAGACCTTCTAAAGAACAAATAGTAAAGGAAAAAGAAAAAATGTTCTGGGGAGAAGATCATGACTAAACAGGGAAAACGAGGCGAAGTTTGGACTGTTTAGTTAAATGGAAAGAGTATTAACTGCAATAAGGAATTATTTTTAACGGTATTAAAACTTTGAAAAAGCTTAATAAACTAAAGTCTTTCTACTATACTGAGTTTTTTTGTGTAATAGGAAATTTTCAGCAAAGATGATAATTCGACGTAGTGAAAAATTTAAGGAACCTAGTATAAGAAATGTAAAAAATCCTTACTCCAGTGTTTTATAAAGTAAGGATTTTTTTATTAGCAACATGGGAATATGTTTATTTTCGATGGAGAGTTACGGAAAGAATTAACTGAATTGAAGCAAACCGAGGAGTTAAAATGGATAAATATGGGATAATCTTAGTATTGGTTGATAAAGAATATAAGCTAAATGGTTACAATGGAGTGGGGATGATTATAATGAAGGGAGTGTAAAATGCACTGAGAACTACGATGCCATGTATTTTGCCGGCATAATTGCAAACCCAATGACAATGACTGAGGCGGATTTTGAGCGTTGGATGGATGCGGCGTATTTTTATATGCTGTCCGATTATGTGGTTGCAGTAACTTTGGCAGAAACCGATTTTGCGCAAGTTGTTGCCGATAAATGTATCGCAAGCGGTGAAGAACTTAGAATGTCGGCAGGCTGGAGCTGTTACTGCTGGCTTTTGGATAATCGCCCGGACGATCATTTTAGCGCAAGCAAAATTGCTAGTATGCTTGATCAGGTGGAAAATACGATTCACGATTCTCCAGATCGAACGAAATCGGCTATGAATAATTTTATTTACATAGTCGGACTTTCATATTTACTGCTTCATAATAAGGCGGTTGAAACTGCAAAGGCAGTAGGTCCAGTCGAGGTCAGGTTGGGTAAGAAATAAAGTAGTATCCTGCTTGCTTCGCAAAAACAATTACGAACCTAACTAAGGCTACTAATAACCCAATAGTTAGGATTTATGGGTAGGATTGTTTGTGAAAGAAATAATATAATAAAGAAACAACCATATACCAAGTTGGTGTATATGGTTGTTTCTTTTGATAAGTAGACTTAGCTGGTGCCAAAAGACTGTACTAAAGCATAAGAGAGCCCGATTCGATTGCGAAAAATCAGCATAGCAACAAGCCGATTTTTCAAACATTTACTTATTGATACGTGTAAGTTTTAGGTGGAAAATAAAGTGATCTACATTACCTAATGCTCAATATTTTACCTAAATAACAGTTTACCTATATAATTTAAGAAAAATAAAAGCGGGTGAGAAAAATGGAAAACAAATTCAAAACACTTTATAACGAAATTGGTGGTCAAGAAACAATTAATAAGCTCGTTGATGCTTTCTATCCGAAGGTATATGCTGATAAAGAACTAAAACCACTTTTTGAGGGAGACATGGAAGAGATCAAGCGAAAGCAGCGACTGTTTCTGCCACAATTTTTAGGAGGTCCGGCTCTTTACAGTCAAGAATTTGGACCACCTGCAATGAGAGAAAGACATTTACCTTTTGAAATAACGCCAAAAAGAGCACAATGCTGGTTGAGTTGTATGAAAGAAGCTTTTAAAGAAGTAGGTTTATATGGTACTCCTGCTGGGATGGAGTTTTATGATCGTTTAATTCAAGTAGCGGGAATAATGATCAATAGTGCAGACAAAGAATAACAACCGTAAATGGAAAGACAGAAGTAACCGAGCTATCTGTCTCACTCTTTTTTTGGTGTAAAAAAGCCTTACTACATTTACTTTTAGTAGTAAGGCTTTCGGGACAGTGGGCCAGGCACTGCGTCTCACA
The DNA here is from genome assembly GCA_036676095.1 of Anaerobacillus sp. Classification (GTDB taxonomy): domain Bacteria; phylum Bacillota; class Bacilli; order Bacillales; family Anaerobacillaceae; genus Anaerobacillus. The sequence goes on from JAKFDP010000091.1 coordinate 4,033, forward strand.
CCAAGACAAGTGCCGCCTCCCTCACAAACCCGGGACAATGAACCTGTCCCTACGTCCTCCCGTCCTCTGTAAGAAAAGTGTAAGAGTACATTATTAAAATATATATATATGATTCTCATTCTTATTATCCACACCATGCTTTAGCTTGGAGTGGCTTTTTTGAAAGTAGTTGGAGGTGATAAGGGATAAAAATGAAAGCAACCATTTATTTCAAATGGATAACTTTAATTTGGTTGATAATGTAGTTTTATTAAACTAAATAATTTTTAAACATTTATATTAAGGAGAGGCGAATTAAAAATGAAAATAAAAAAAGGATTTAAATATTTAACATTTTTATTTCTAGTTTTATTGTTCCCTTCACAAAGTTTTGCTTGGTCAGATCCTACTTATACAGATATATGGAGTGAACCGACGTATACGGATATATGGAGTGAAGACAATACTGTTTATTATGAATTAGAAGAGGGGTCAGTTAATGTAACGGTAACACCTTCAGAAGACGATAGTTATTATGTTTTGTATCGTTCTACTAATTATGAGGATTTTGTTGAACTAACAGATTTTCCGCTTACAACTCCTAGTTTTCAAGATAATTATGCCTTAGCGGAAAACACTTATATTTATATGTTTGTTGTGTATGACGAAAATGATAACATTTTAGCTTATTCTAATTATGTTGTTGTAAAAGTTTTGCCTAAATCAAATGATACAACTCCAATAAATCAAACGTCCCCAAAAACGAAGATTGAATTACAAATTAACAATAAAAACGCATTAATTAATGGAAATAAGTATCCATTAAATGTTCCTCCTATTGTTGATAGTGGCAGAACGTTAGTGCCGTTACGCTTTATTAGTGAAGCAATGGGGGCTAAGGTTGATTGGGAAAATAAAAGTAAAAAAATAACAATAAATTTAAATGGTAAAACGATTATATTATGGTTAAATAAATCTGAATCATTAATAAATAATAAAAAAGTTCTTATGGATGTACCTGCAAAACAGATAAAGGGAAATACACTCGTGCCTATACGTTTTATAAGTGAAAATTTTGGTCAAGAAATTAAATTTGATAAAGCTACAAGCAAAATTACGATTATAACAAATGCTACTATAACTATTAACCCATTAGTAGGTACATGGGATTTATGGGTTCCAGGTAGTTATGATTCAAATTTAGGAGAATATGTTCCTGGTGCAGGAGGAGACACACTACAAATTAAAAATGATGGAACTTATAGTTGGAAAGCTGTTGATGGAACGATTTATAATGGCAAATGGCAACAAGATGGCTCGACAATTAAAATCCCTAATGGTCGATATGGGTGGGATTGGAATGTATCAGAAGCTGATTTGAGTGATGGAAAAGGAATTAGAGTATCTTCTTATGGTGTTTATTATGAAGGAAAAAGAAAATAATAATATTATATTAATAATGAGGCAGTGATTGTAAAATCTCTGTCTTTTCTTCATTCCGTATTTCTGTTATCCTATTTGGGGACCATTTCCATTAATGTTGAAATGATTTTGTTAACCGAGTATATTTTAACGTGAAACTCAATTTGTCAAAGGAAAGGAAAGACATAATGACAGAATCTAAACAAAGTAATTTAGGGTTAGTGATTGCAGGTCTGCTTCTTAGTATTCTGATGGCGTCAATGGATAATACGATTGTTGCTACTGCTATGGGAACTATTGTTGGGGAGTTAGGGGGATTTGACAAGTTTGTCTGGGTTACTTCTGCCTATATGGTAGCTGAAATGGCAGGGATGCCTATTTTTGGAAAACTTTCTGACATGTTTGGGCGAAAGAAATTTTTTATATTTGGTTTAATCTTATTTTTAGGTGGGTCTATTTTATGTGGGACGGCAGATACAATTATTGAACTTAGTATTTATCGAGCTATACAAGGGATAGGTGCAGGAGCTCTAATTCCGATCGCATTTACAATTATGTTTGATACAGTACCAGTAGAGCAACGCGGTAAATTGGGAGGTTTATTTGGGGCAGTATTCGGCTTATCAAGTATCTTTGGTCCGTTATTAGGTGCTTATATTACCGATTACATCAGCTGGGAATGGGTGTTTTATGTAAACGTTCCGCTTGGATTATTAGCTATTGTGTTTATAATGTCGTTTTATAAAGAATCGCCTGTTCATACCAAACAAAAGATTGATTGGTGGGGAGCTATTACACTGGTTGGTGCAATTATCAGCTTGATGTTTGCCTTAGAGTTGGGTGGAAATAAATATGAGTGGGATTCTTCCTATATTTTAGGTTTGTTTGCTGTATTTATTATCTTATTTATCATTTTTATTTTTATAGAAAGAAGTGTCTCTAAGCCGATTATTTCTTTTCCGATGTTCAAGAACCGATTATTTGCAACAAGTAATATCATAGGTTTATTTAGTGGAATGGCGTTCATTACAGCTTCTATTTACATTCCAATTTACATTCAAGGTGTACTAGGAGGTACAGCAACTAATTCTGGCCTTGTCCTGCTTCCTATGATGCTTGGCTCAGTTGTTTCGGCAACCGGGGGAGGCAATTTGATGAATAAATTAAGTTACCGTAGAATTATGACCATTTTTACAATCATTCTATTAGTTGGTATGGCATTACTGACTACGTTGGACACCGATTCTAGCAGGTTGCAAGTAACTATTTATATGATTGTGACTGGACTCGGAATAGGAGCAACATTTTCTGTATTACCAAACGCTGCAATTCATCACTTTGAACCTTCTATCCGTGGTTCTGTTAACTCAACCGTATCATTTGTTCGTTCTCTAGGTATGACACTAGGGATTACTATTTTTGGCATAATCCAAAGAAATAATTTTACTGCTAGTTTAAAGGAAACTTTCGAGGTTATGGGTGGCACGGATTTTGGTAAATCGCTGTCAAATGATCCAAGAGCACTTCTCTCACCAGAAGCCCGTGCACAAATTCCTACACCAATATTAGAGAGGATAACAGATACATTATCATCCTCCATCACCCTTACGTTTATGTGGGCTCTTATCCCATCAGCCCTTGCAATTGTTGTTGCTTTTATGATGACAAAAGAAAAATTAAGTGAATCTATAGAGTATCAACAATCTAAGAATGGTTAATCGTAAGAATTGAATGATTTACATATGGGGATAATTAGATAGTGATTGGTTATATAAAAAAAGTAATTTAACAAATGTTCTTTATCAAATAAGGAAATTCATAAAACAAACGCTCAGATTGTTTTTTGAGCGTTTGTTTCTTTCTAACAATTTGCTATTCTGTTCTGGATTGTAAAGATTTTATGAATTTTATGTAAATATGTTTCCCTAATGGCCGAATTTCGTTTACAATATTTACGGTTGGGAAATAAAATAGACTATTAGGTGGAGGTATAAAATGGTTTTCAAAAAAACTGATAAATTCATGGATTTATTAATGAAAATCTCAACAAATATTAGAGAGAGTGCCGATTATTTTGCAGACTATAAGCTTAATAATACAAGTGACCTAAAGATTTTCTTTGATACAATGAAAAAATATGAAAATAATGGTGACGAATATGTTCATGAAGTAATAAAGGAACTAAATAAAGCTTTTATCACTCCGATAGAACGTGAAGATATTCTTGCTCTAGCAATAAGCTTAGATGACGTATTAGACGGATTTGAGCATTGTGCTGCTTTGTTCGAAATGTATTCCATGACAAACGCTGATGAATATATGCTTCAATTTGTGGGTTCCCTTAGAAATGCAGCTATTGAAATTGAAAAAGCGGTTAAGCTTTTATCAACGAAAAAGCTTCTCGATATTAGAGAACATGCCATAAAGATTAAAGATTATGAATCAAAATGTGATAGTGTGCTTCGTCAGTCTATTAAAAATCTATTCTCTGTTGAAAAAGATCCAATTCGTATCATTCAATATAAAGAAATATACGAATCGCTGGAAAATATCGCTGACCACTGTCAGGATGTTGCAAACACGCTTGAGACCATTATTATGAAAAATGCATAAGGAGCCATAAAAATGGATGGAATTTTTATTTTAACAATTTTGATTGTTATTGGTGCATTGGCTTTTGACTTCATTAATGGTTTCCATGATACGGCTAACGCAATTGCAACTGCTGTATCAACCAAAGCTTTAAAACCAAGACATGCCATTATTTTGGCAGCCACAATGAATTTTATTGGGGCGTTGACATTCACTGGTGTAGCCAAAACAATTACGAAAGATATTGTTGACCCCTTTACATTACAAAATGGAACGGTTGTCATTTTAGCTGCTCTTATAGCAGCAATTTCATGGAATTTAATTACATGGTATTACGGAATTCCTTCGAGTTCCTCACATGCGATTATTGGCTCGATTGCCGGAGCAGCTATTGCAGCTGCTGGCTTTAGCGCTCTGAATTATGCTGGATTTCTAAAAATTGTTCAAGCACTAATTGTCTCACCAATCCTTGCTTTTGTTGTTGGTTATATCGTATTTAGTATTATTAAAATTTTATTCAAAAATAATAGTTTAACGAAAACAAATCGGACATTCCGTTTTATTCAAATTTTGACTGCGGCTTTACAATCCTATACACATGGGACGAACGATGCGCAAAAAGCGATGGGTATTATCACAATGGCACTGATTGCCAACAATTATGTCACAACGACAGATATCCCTTTTTGGGTACAGCTTTCTTGTGCTATTGCAATGGGGCTAGGAACTTCTGTCGGTGGTTGGAGAATCATCAAAACCGTAGGCGGAAAAATTATGAAAATTCGTCCTGCTAATGGAGTTGCAGCAGACTTGACTGGTGCTGCAGTAATTTTTGGAGCAACGTTTATTCACTTGCCGGTAAGTACAACACATGTTATTTCATCCTCTATTTTAGGTGTAGGTTCAGCCCACCGAATTAAAGGAGTAAAATGGGGTACTGCTCAAAGAATGATTTTGACTTGGGTCATTACACTACCTATATCAGCTTTATTGGCAGGGATTTCCTATTTGATTTTAGACGCTATTTTCTAATTAAATTAATGTTTAGGTATAGTATGTATTCAAAACGGTTAGAAGTACAGTAGTGCAAACTATAACGTTTTACGAAAAAAGAGCAATGGATTAACCCCCATGGCTCTTTTTTCGTTAATAAAAATCATATTTTGGTCTTTTTATAATCAATAAAAGAATAAACCCAAGACTGATATATCCGTTTAAAGTATATAAAGTAGACAAGAGTTTGCCGTAGCCGATGAGACTGATAAAGTAAGAAAAAAATAAGACAAACCCTACAATAATAATGCTCGGAAGCTTGATAACTCTTATTAATTGCCGCTCTAATCCATATAAATTACCTATAATTGAAGAAAAAATTTCACCGTAAATAATAAAATTATATAGCATTAATATTCTCGGTAAATTTCCCTCGATAACAGCAGCCATCGGGATTTCATAATTGAGTACTCCTGGTAAATTCAATAAGGCATATTGATTACATAGCAAAATAAATGCTAATACTCCCCCACCTAATAATGTCCCGATTTTTATTGATCTTTCACTTCTCATTTCTCTGCCTAGCGGAACTAATACCGCTTGTGTGAGTAATAGATTGGATGAACTATATAGAATTGCTGAAAAAATTACAGAAGTGATCGATTTACTAACGGGAATCGAAAAATCTTGAAACTGGATTAGTGTTTCACCACCTATAATGATTGTAAAAAGAATTAACATTGGTACAAACAGCATATTTACACTAAATAGCCCTTTTACCCCACCAAACATGACAACTAATCCCAAAAAGATTGTTAGTAGAATTCCTACTTGTTTTGGTATGCCGAATTGTTCATCAAATAATGCCCCTGCACCAGAAAGCATTACTGAAGTTACCCCAAGCAGCATAAAAGTCATAAGTACGTTCATAAAAGAACTAAATTTATATCCAAATAAATAATCATTTAAATCTTGAAAAGACTTAGCGTTGATTTTTCTTGAAAGAAGCATCATTTCCATTCCTATATAGGAGAAAAGAAACCCAGAAAGAATAATTCCGATAAATCCATAAAATCCAAATCTCGTAAAAAACTCAACAATTTCTCTACCAGTGGCGAATCCAGCCCCGACAACTGTCCCAACGTATACTGCACTTAGTTGTATTCCTGCCATTATATCTTTTTTCACCTAATTCTCCCTCCCTATCACGCCTCTTGTAATATATATGAACCTCGTCCAAAAATAATACGAAAAGCAGTTTGAAAAGCCCTGACAAGAAAAAATTGATCAAATCACTAAAAATTTAATATAGGAGAAATAAAAATTAAGAGAATTACATAGATTTTTACAGCAATCTTTTTCGTTTTCCTATTAAATATTCGACAAGATGTTCCGATATATAGAATAGGAAATTAAAAAGGATTGGTGAAAATTATGGATAAAACAACCTTAATAGGTATTATACTTGGTATTATTGCAGTCGGGGTCGGAATGGTTTTTAAAGGAGTTAGTCCTTCTGTTCTCATTAATCCCGCTGCGTTTCTTATCATAATTGTTGGTACAATAGCTTCAGTGGTCATATCGTTTCCGGCCAATGAGATTAAAAAAATCCCTAGTCTATTTAAAATTTTATTCCAGGAACAAAAAGTAACGAAAATTGAAGATTTAATTCCAATGTTTACAGACTGGGCACAAGTTGCTAGAAGAGAAGGTTTATTAGCTTTAGAGACAAGAATCTCAGAGATTGAAGATTCCTTCCTTAAAAACGGTCTTAGTATGGCTGTTGATGGTCTAAATGCAGATTTTATTCGTGATGTAATGACAGAAGAAATTGAAGCTATGGAAGAGCGCCATAGTGTTGGGGCTGACATGTTCACTAAAGCAGGAACTTACGCACCTACACTTGGTGTATTAGGGGCCGTTATTGGACTTATCGCCGCCCTCTCATACTTAAATGATTCTGAAGCATTAGGGCATGCCGTTGCAGCTGCGTTCGTTGCTACATTACTAGGAATATTCACAGGCTATGTACTATGGCATCCTTTTGCCAGCAAACTGAAAAGAAAATCAAAACAAGAAGTGAAAACACGAGAAGTTATGATTGAAGGAGTGTTATCTGTACTTGAAGGACAAGCACCAAAAGTGATCCAGCAAAAGCTAGCAACTTATTTACCTGTAAAGGAAAGACAAAAGTTTGAAGGAGAGCAAAATAATGGCTAGAAAGAGAAAAAAGAAGAAGGAAGAAGGACATATTGACGAATCTTGGTTACTTCCCTATTCAGATTTAATGACCCTTTTACTTGCCTTATTTATTGTTATGTATGCTATGAGTACGGTTGATTCACAAAAATTTCAAGAATTATCAAAGGCCTTTAATAGTGTTTTTACCGGCGGTTCAGGTGTACTAGAGTTTACAAGTGCAACACCTGATAGTCAAGTAGATACTCCATCAAAAGAAGGAGTTAAAAAGCTAGCACATAAAAAACAAGAACAAACTGAACTTAAAAAACTTCAATCAGTACAAGAAAAGATCAATAATTATATTTCTGGAAAAAAATTACACACCAAATTAGAAACTCGATTAACAAGCGAAGGTCTTTTAATCACAATAGTTGATAATATCTTTTTTGATTCCGGTAGCGCAACAGTTCGGGATAAGGATCACCAACTGGCAAAAGAAATTTCACAGCTTCTTGTGATGAATCCACCAAGAAATATCATTATAAGTGGACATACTGATAACAAGCCAATTAGTACCTCTGAATTTGAATCAAACTGGGATTTAAGTGTCATGCGTGCAGTTAACTTTATGAAATTGTTAATTGAAAATAAACAATTGGACCCTAAAGTATTTAGTGCAAAAGGTTTTGGTGAGTTTAAGCCAATTGCTTCGAACGATACTACAGAGGGTCGACAAAAAAATAGACGAGTTGAAATCTTAGTTCTTCCTATTGAACAAGAAAACAAACAACAAAACTGACCTTGGAGGTCAGTTTTTTGTTTTACGTTAAGTAAGTATAACGGTTTTAACCTTGGCGCACTACGCTTGATTAATTAAAAAGGCTGATAAGGCAATGTACAATGCCAAAAAGCAAGGGAAAAATAATTATTGTTTTTATTGTCAATAGGTCATAAAATAAAACCAAATGATTCTAAATTGTATAAAATTAGTTTGATAAAATCATTATTTAGGTTAGGGGTAATTTTGATGAAATTAAAACGGAAAGAAACATTTCGATTTCAATTTGAAGAACCTATTGAATGCTTTTTTCGAATTATAAAAATTGAGAATAAAGAGATTTCAAGTAAAGTGGGAAAAGGGAACATTTATGATATAAGTGCTGGCGGGCTAAAACTATCGACTCCTTTTTATTTGGCATTAGAAAATAAAAAGATTGAAATTGAAATTTCTTTTTCATTAAATGACGAAAAATTAACAGTAACAGGATTATTAGTATGGGCGAAAGAATTTGCAAATCAACATTCTTATGGTCTTAAATTAACAATCAATGATTCGTTACAAAGACGACTAATTGAGGAACTGAAAACTTATTCAAAGGGAATTGCCTACATAAAGAAAAAAAGTGATTGATTAATTATTGTAATTGAAGCAAGAACAAAAAATTGAGATTATTAAGGTGAAATTAATATTAATTACGTTATTTACATGGTATAATTGTCCTAGTATGATAGTGGTGTAGTTTGTGAAGACATCTAAGAAAAGGTTTGATCTATTTATGAAGAAAAATGATAGCAACTCGTTATTAGCGGTCGAGAAACAAAATCAAATACTTGAAAAAATTTCACAAGGTATACAGCTAATACAGGAGCCGAAAGATAGAGAATTAGATCTTTGCGAAAGAAAAGCAATAGAAGAAGCATTGAAAGAAAGTGAAGAAAGGTATCGATCGTTAGTCGACCTTTCTCCAGATGCGATTCTTGTTCAAATTGATGGAAAAATTGCCTATACGAATAAATCGGGTATGAAGATCATCGGTATAGATTTAAATGATTTAATCGGGGAACCAATTTTCAAATTTATCCACCCTGATTATCGGCCAATTATTGCTGAACGTTTAAAGCTCCTTTATAAAGGTGAAGTAGAAAATGTAGCCCCTGTTGAAATTAAATTATTAAAACCCAATGGTGACATTATTGATATTGAAGTAAATTCAAGGCTAATAAAATACGAAGGTAAGATAGGCGTACAAACGATTGGCCGCGATATTACTGAACGGAAAAAAGCAGAGGCTAAAATTAAATTTATAGCCTATCACGATCATTTAACAAAATTACCGAATCGGCTGTATTTTCAACAATTGTTACACGAACAGTTTGATTTAGCGAAACAAACGAATGAGAAAATGGCGATTTTGTTTTTAGATATTGATAATTTCAAGGAAGTAAATGATTCACTTGGTCACACTTTAGCAGATCAACTACTAAAACAGGTCGGTAATAGAGTTAAATTCAGCCTACCTTCTGCTGCAATCATGGCAAGAGTATCAGGAGATGAATTTTCAATCTTACTGCCTAATATAAAAGATGTAATCGAAGTAGAGGATATTGCCAAAAATATTTTAGCAGCTTGTAACGATCATTTTTCATTAGAAAATTGCTGGGGGAAAGTTACACTTAGTATTGGCATAAGTTTATATCCTGCTTGTGGACAAGACCCTGAGGAATTAATAAAAAATGCTGATCTAGCAATGAATATTGCCAAAAAGAAAGGGAAAAACACGTATCAAGTATTTACAAATGAGATTAAAGAAACGTTTGAAAGAAGAAGAAAACTAAGTGAAGATCTAAAATACGCGCTTAGTGAAAAACAATTTGTGATTTACTACCAGCCGATTATTAATGTGGAAAAAAATACGATTAACTCTGTTGAAGCATTATTACGTTGGAATCATCCAGAGGAAGGCTTGATTTCACCCGGTGAGTTTATTCCTTTAATCGAAGAGAATGGTTTGATCATCCCGATTGGGGAATGGGTTCTAAAAAATGCTTGTTCACAAGTTAAGCAATGGCATCAAGAAGGGCTAAGCGAACTGGCCCTGAAAGTAAATTTATCGGTCCGACAGTTTGAACAAGAGAACTTTGTTGAGATGATCGCAAGTATTTTAACTGACTTACAATTTCAACCAGAATCACTAGAGTTAGAAATTACTGAAAGTCTATTAATGAGAAATACAGAATATACGAGCGAAATCTTAAATAAACTTAAAGCACTACATGTAAAGATATCGCTTGATGATTTTGGGAAGGGTTTTTCTTCGCTTTCTTATTTAACGGAATTCCCTTTTGATGTATTAAAAATTGACCGTTCTTTTACACAGAAAATGCTAATAGACAATAAATCTGCAGCAGTCGTCAAAACGGTTATTAATTTAGCTCATCAATTAAACTTAACAGTTGTTGCTGAAGGTGTTGAAACTGAAGAACAATTTAAGTTTTTGGTTGAAAATCAATGTGAAGAAGTACAGGGTTTTCTATTTAATAAACCATTACCAGTCGAAGAATTTGAATTAATCTATTTGAAGCGGCAGTTAACTTAACTTTGTAAAAAAAAGGGTTTTAGCGATTCTTGCTGCCCTTTTTCTATTAGACTATACCCTTTATGACGTTATACACACTTTTTCCAATAAACCTTATGAATCTACTTCTGTGATGAAAAGCATAGAAATTTTTTGTGGTATGAGTTAAGATCGTTATAATTAGCTATTTTTTTTAAAAACAAAGTTTGTAATTTAAAGGAAATACGCGATGGGAGTAGAATTGTATAAATATTATGATAAAATAAGGTGGTAATTGGATGCATATTAACAAATTCATTACTCCTGAAATTATTTTTGGTAAAGGTGCATTAGATCAAGTTGGGGAAAGTTGCCTAAGGCTAGGGGCCAAGAAGGTTCTTATTGTTAGTGATTCTGGAGTTATTTCGGCTGGGTGGTTAGAAAAAGCAATGCTAAGTTGTCAACAAGTGGGCTTGGCTTATTGCACTTTTGATGAAGTAACGACAAACCCGAAGGATTATGAAGTTGCTAAAGGATGTCAAGTTTATAAGGCAAATGAGTGTGATGCGGTCATTGGAGTTGGTGGCGGAAGTGTCATGGATGTTGCCAAGGCGATTGCTATTGTCGTCACAAATGGTCGAGAAATCTCTTATTATGAAGGGATTGATCGTATTAACGTTCCTCTCCCACCTTTGGTTATGGTTCCGACAACAGCTGGCTCAGGATCAGAAGTATCACAATTTTCCGTTATTGTTGATTGTGAACGAAAAAAGAAAATGACGATTATTTCAAGATCATTAGTGCCTGATATTGCGATTGTTGATCCGTTTACGTTAGTAACAAAAGATCGCGATTTAACAGCTTCTACGGGAATGGACGTATTAACTCATGCGATTGAAGCGTTCACAAGTATTGCGGCAACTCCTTTAACTGATGTACAAGCAAAGAACTCGATTAAACTTGTCTGTGATTATTTACGTCCTTCGGTTGCTTCAAGTACGAATGAAGAAGCAAAGAAAGCGATGGCAATGGCCAGTTTACAAGCAGGGTTAGCGTTTTCGAATGCAATTTTAGGAGCAGCACACGCGTTATCTCATGCTATAGGGGGGCGATTTGAGCTTCCTCACGGCGAAGTTAATGCAATATTATTGCCACATGTAATGGAATTTAATTATATTGCTACACCACAAAAGTTTTTGCAAATTGCCGAACTAATGGGTGTTGATGTGCGTACTGTTTGTCAATACGAAGCAGGAAAGAAAGCTATAGAGAAAGTGATAACGCTTTCAAAGGATATTGGAGCTCCACAAAGATTATCAGAGGTAGGATTTGAAGAAGATGCGATCATTGAGATGAGCCAAGCTGCCTTGGAAGACGCATGTATGATCACGAATCCACGTGATATCTCTCTTTCTGATGTACAAAAACTATTTAAACAAGCTTTTTAAAAAGGGATGGGAAAAACTAAGATTTTCGTTAATAGTTTGTGTTCATTTTGAGCAACTTAAAATTGTTATTGTGTTTAGCGGAAATTCAAGGTTTTACTAATACGTTAAGTAAGTAAAAATTTTTGAACTTGGAAAGATGTCTAGCTCTGAGCGCCAGCGGCTCGAGGTCAAATAACCTGTCAGATAAAAAGTGAAAAAGCGCACTTTTTCCTGCCAGAACATTTGCTTGTCGCCGCTAGGCGGGCGCTCTGCGCTTTTCTAGTGAGGTGAAAGCTGTGATTGAAGATAAGCAAAATATGATTGAAATTTTGACAGGCGTAAAATCTTCAAAGAAAAGCTATTATATGGAGTTGAAAAAAACAATTCGTCAACTTGAGAAAAAGAATATGAAGCTTGAAATAATAAATGATGTAACGAAAAGTTTTAATATTCATATGTCAATGGACGAAATGTTAGGAAATGTATTAGAGAAATTAAAGCATATTATTACGTTTGATCGCTTAAGTCTCTCTCTTTTCGAGAACAATAGGCTCATTTTAACTAATGTTTATCCTGAAAGTTCAAATGGTGTTAAAGGAATATCATCATTACCAAAGCAAAACTCATTATATTGGCAAGCAATTGAAAGAAAAAAACCGTTATTTTATTCATTTTCTAGTAATAAAAAACGATTATCGGCTGTTGAAGAAGAGACATTAAAACAATTACAAATTGAATCAATTTTGCTTATCCCCTTAATAAGTAAAGAAGCAGTGATTGGAGTTATTAGTTTTGAAAGTAAACGTGAAATTATTTATGAAAAGCAAGATTTATCGTTTTTACAACAATTAGCTGATCAATTAGCTGTCTGTATATACAATGCAAAGCTTTATAACGCAGTATTACAAGGAAAAAAAGAATGGGAAGAAACCTTTCGTGCAGTGCTGGATATGCTTATTTTTGTCGATATGAATAGTACGATTATTCGTTTTAATGATTCTGTACCTAGTTTTTTCCAAATGAAAGGTGAAGAATTAAATGGTCAGAAATTTCATCGCATATTGTTTAATGTATTAGAGGGTGAAAAGATTTCGCCATTATTAAAAAGTTATAAAACAGAACAACCAGCTTATTGCCAGATGACGATCAAAAATGATCGAATTTGTGATTTGTATACGTATCCCGTGTTTAATGAAAAAAATCAAATGTATGGAATCATTATATATATTAAAGACGTAACCGAAAAAGTACATACTGAAGCCCAATTGTTGCATTCAGGAAAGCTTGCAGCAATCGGGGAAATGGCTGCTGGGGTAGCTCATGAATTAAACAGTCCATTGACCGCTATTCTTGGCAATTCCCAGCTTTTATTACGTCAGTTTGAACAAGGGACTTCGTCGTATCAACTATTACAAGACATTAAAAATTGCGGAGATCGCTGTAAAAATATTATTCGAAACTTATTAACATTTTCAAGACAAGATCAATGTGTATTTCAAGAGTGTTCGCTCAACTTTGCTTTAGAACAAGTTTTATCGTTAATCGGCTATCAAATAGAGCGCGAAAATATTAAACTTGAGACAAAATTAAATGAAAGTTTACCTTTCGTAGAAGGTTCTGTGCAACAAATAGAGCAAGTCGTTATTAATTTTCTACTTAATGCGAAAGACGCACTAGTAGAGATCGATCGCGATGAAAAACAAATTGTGATTGAAACAAACGTCAAAACGATTGACAACCAGGAATGGGTGTATTTATCAGTAATTGATAATGGAATTGGGATAAAAGAAAAAGATTTAACTGAAATTTTTAATCCGTTTTTTACAACGAAAGAGTCAATGAAAGGGAATGGTTTGGGCTTATCAGTTAGCCTAGGAATTGCCAAAATGCACGGAGGAAAAATCGAGGTTAAAAGCGTTGAAGGGAAAGGAAGTTGCTTTACATTGCTATTACCTAAGGGGGAAATTTATGGCTAACTTACTTATTGTTGATGATGAGCGTGAAGTAGGAAACTTTTTGGCGCATCTTCTAGGTGGGAAAGGCTATAACGTTACTGTTGTTTATAATGGGAATGAATTTTTTGAACAGTTGGCAAAGAAACAATATCATTTAGCAATGATTGATGTTAGATTGCCAGATACAAATGGTTTAGAAATTTTAAAACAATTAAAAAATCTTCAGCCCGCTTGTAAGTCAATTATTATGACCGGCTTTAGTATGGTGCAAACGGCGATTGAAGCAATCAAACTAGGAGCAAATGATTATATCGAAAAGCCATTTGATGATATTGATCATTTAGAGCATTTAATTGATGATATGCTCAAAAATGATTTTACCCATGCCCAAAATGAAATTAATGAAATTGCTAATAAATTAGGTTTTGTTGTCGGTGAAAGTGAACAGATGAGGCACTTGTTAACGATGGCTTTTAAAATAGCGAAAAAAAATATTAACGTCTTACTTGAAGGTGAAACAGGAACGGGAAAAGAAGTATTTGCACGTTTTATTCACGAGGCAAGTGTTCGTCATGATCAGACATTCATTGGGATTAACTGTGGAGCACTAACTGAAACGTTATTGGAAAGTGAGCTTTTTGGTCATGAAAAAGGTGCTTTTACCGGAGCAATCCAACAGCGAAAAGGGTTATTTGAGATTGCCAGTAAGGGTACACTCTTCCTTGATGAAGTTGCTGAAGCATCTCTGCAAATTCAAGTAAAGTTATTAAGAATTTTGGAAACAAGGGAATTTATGCGAGTGGGAAGTACAGATACACTTCGCACGAATGCCAGAATTATTGCTGCATCTCACGTAAATTTAGAAGAAGCAGCGAAAACAAAGTCATTTCGCGAAGATTTATTTTATCGTTTAAATGTTGTAAAATTACAAATTCCGCCATTAAGAAAGCGCAAAGAAGATATTCCGCATTTAATAAATTTTTTATTAGCAAAGCAAGAGAACAGTCACGTTAAATTTTCTGATGAAGCTCTTGACCTATTAATGAATTATGATTGGCCAGGAAACATTCGGGAGCTTTCTAATATTGTAACCAGAGCAATCACACTTTCAGAGGGCGAAACAGATGTAATTACTCCGCAATACTTGCCACAACATTTTCAAGAACATCAAAATGAAAAGAATAACATTGTAACTTTGCGCTTTGAGAATGAAGGTAACAAGAATCAACAACTTACAAAATTTCAAACTAAAAATATAAATCATAATGAATTTGAGCTGTATATGAATCAATGGGCCAAAGAAATGATTAATTATTGGGATGATGATGAAGTTGAGTTTGAAACCGTTCTTCAACATGTAAAACAATTAGAAGCACATATTGGACAAGAGTTCATGAAAAAAGCATTACGGAAAACGCTTGGTAATCGGAAAGAAGCCGCAGCTGTATTAAAAATTACCGAACGAAAACTTCGTTATTTATTAAATGAAAAAAGAGGCTGATACTTTTTGTCAGCCTCTTTTCATTCAACCCAAATTAAACATCATCACAAAGAGGATTTGTTTTATAAATTACTCTTCCTAGAATTAATCTAGGAAGAGTAAGAAAAGTTGAAATTAAATTCTTATTAATAAGCTTGTATCTTACGCGTTGTAAGCATTAGCAATAATGCCGATAACGTCTTGAAGATTTGCTTTACGTGGGTTAGTGAATGAACAAGCATCTTTAATAGCGTTAGCAGCTAATAATTCGAAGTCTTCTTCTTTAACTCCAATTTCTTTTAAGTTAGCTGGAATTCCTAAGTCAGAAGATAATCTTTCGATAGCAGCAAGTGCTTTTTCAGCAGCTTGAAGTTCAGATAAACCGCTTACATCTTCACCTAAAGCAACTGCGATATCAGCAAAGCGCTCTTGCTTAGCAATTAAGTTGTAACGCTCAACGTGTGGTAATAAAATAGCATTACATACACCGTGAGGTAAGTTATAGAATCCACCTAATTGGTGAGCGATTGCGTGTACATGTCCAAGAGACGCGTTGTTGAATGCCATACCAGCTAAGAATTGAGCATATGTCATATCGTTACGAGCATCAAGGTCATCACCGTTAGCAACAGCTTTTCTTAAGCTCTTAGCAATTAATTCGATTGCTTTAATTGCACAAGCGTCAGTGATTGGTGTAGCAGCAGTAGAAACATATGCTTCAACAGCATGTGTAAGAGCGTCCATACCAGTAGCAGCAGTTAAACCTGCAGGCTTCTTAACAGTTAATACTGGGTCGTTAATAGAAACTGTAGCAGTTACGTTTTTGTCAACGATTGCCATTTTTACTTTTCTTGAAGTATCAGTAATGATACAGAAACGAGTCATTTCAGAAGCTGTACCAGAAGTAGTATTGATTGCAATTAGTGGTACTACAGGTTTTGCAGATTGGTCGATTCCTTCATAATCATGAATTCTTCCACCGTTTGCTGCAACGATACCGATACCTTTAGAGCAGTCATGTGAGCTTCCGCCACCAAGAGAAACGATAGAGTCACATCCGTTTTCGCTGTATGCTTTTAAACCAGCTTCAACGTTTAAATCTGTTGGGTTAGGCTCAGCACCTGGGAAAATAGCAACCTCTACACCAGCTTCACGTATGTAACCAGCGATTTGATCAGCAACACCCATTTTGTACATTCCTTCGTCACACACTAATAATGCTTTAGAGCATCCTAAACCTTTAATTCTTGGACCTGCTTCTTTAACAGCTCCAACCCCCATTAAGTTAACGCTAGGCATAAAAAATCCAAAAGTTTGTTCAGTAGCCATTCTATACTCCCCCTAAGAAAATATAATTAGCTGATTGTTTCAGCTTCACTTCTATTATTGCAAGTAGCGTGCCAACTTTTTTGAAAACACAAAAAAAATAAAAAACCGTTGATTTACAAGGGTTTTTTAAGAAAAATTCTTTTTTGGAGAAAAATTTGAGAAGAAAATAAAAAACAATTCACCAAAAATTCGTTTTTATAAGCCGTTTTTTTGGCGACAAGTCCGAAAATTTGTCTAAATTGTGACAAAGTGAACATATTAACTTGTAAAAAAAACTCGAAATGGAGTTTACAAGGTTTGTAAAGTATAAAAGTTAATATAATCTTTCATGAACATTAAAGTCAATAACTATAATGAATATTCAAAAAATAGTCACAAATTAAGCTATCTTATCAAGAAAAGCGCTCGGAACTAGACAATATTCAAAGTTCAAAAACTATTTTATCTTTTAAAATAATAGTATTACTACCATTAAAATAATATATATTTTTCTATATTCCAATAGAACCCTAATTGTTAAATCTTCCTTATTATTATAAGATATTACGGGATTTTGAATTATTAGCGAGTAGTGAATAGTGAAGATACAAATTAAAAAAATACAATAAATTATGGAGGGAATTCAGTGACAAATACCCAATTGAAAGCAGAAATAATTGCATATAGTAAAAGTATTGGAATAGATAAAATTGGCTTTGCGACGGCTGACCCCTTCGTAGAGCTAAAAGAAAGGTTAATTACTCAACAAAATCTAAGTTATCAGTCAGGGTTTGAAGAACCTGATATAGAAAAACGAATTCGACCAGATTTATTACTTCCAAAAGCTAAATCAATTATTGCCATTGCCCTTGCTTATCCTTCGAAAATGAAGGATGCTCCATTAAGTACGAAAAATGAGCGTCGAGGTTTGTTTTGTCGGGCATCTTGGGGAGAAGATTACCATATGATCCTTAGACGAAAACTTGCTCAACTTGAAAAGTTTATTTTAGAAAAAGTTCCAAGTGCTAAAGTTGTATCGATGGTTGATACGGGAGAGCTAAGTGATCGGGAAGTTGCGAAAAGAGCTGGAATTGGCTGGAGTGGGAAGAACTGCGCAATACTTACTGAAGAATTTGGCTCATATGTCTATTTAGGAGAAATGATTACGACAATTACATTTCCGCCAGATAAACCAATTACGGAGCGTTGTGGTAGTTGTACAAAGTGTATTGATGCTTGTCCAACTGGTGCCATTATTCAGGGTGGTCAGTTAAATGCCAATAGGTGTATTGGATTTTTAACCCAAACAAAAACTTTTTTAGCCGATGAATATCGCGAAAAAATTGGTAATCGTCTTTATGGGTGTGATACTTGTCAGCAAGTGTGTCCCAAAAATAAAGGCAAGGACTATCATATACATGAAGAAATGGAGCCTAATCCTGAGGTTGTAAAGCCAATCTTAAAGGAACTTTTGTTTATAAGTAATCGAGAATTCAAACAAAAATTTGGTTTGCTGTCTGGTGCTTGGCGCGGCAAAAACCCGATACAAAGAAATGCCATTATAGCGATTGCCCATTTTAAAGATATATCAGCAATTAATGAATTAGAACAACTTTTATACAAAGACCCACGACCAATGATCAGACAAACTGCAGCTTGGGCGATAGCGAAATTAGCGACGGATCAATCTATGGAAATATTAAAAGCGGCGAAAAATAGGGAACCAGAGCAAGATGTGGTAGCAGAAATTGATAAAGGAATAAATACGCTAAACAATAAAAAAATTTAATTATGGTAAATTAAAGAAGAGTCTTGTACTATTAAGGCAAAAGCATTGAAAAGAGAGGATAACCATGGAAAACAGATCTGC
Organism: Anaerobacillus sp.; assembly: GCA_036676095.1. Classification (GTDB taxonomy): domain Bacteria; phylum Bacillota; class Bacilli; order Bacillales; family Anaerobacillaceae; genus Anaerobacillus. The sequence goes on from JAKFDP010000091.1 coordinate 22,575, forward strand.
CATTTTCTATAATGAAATGGATAGCCCACTTGGTCCATTAACAGTAGTTTGTAGTAATTTAGGCGTTTGTTTTATTGAATTTGGTACAATTGATCAATCATTAGCCATTATTAAAGCATGGTTAAAGAAAAATTTAATTAAAGCTGACTTAATGTTTAGTGATGAAAAGGTTCAACCAGTAATTGTTCAATTGAAGCAATATTTTAATGGAAATAGAGTACAATTTGATCTTCCTGTCGATTTGATTGGAACCAAATTTCAATGTTTAGTTTGGGAAACATTAAGAAAGATCAATTATGGTGAAACAAAATCATACAAACAAATTGCACAGGAAATAGGTTCTCCAAAAGCAGTTCGAGCAATTGGTGGTGCGAATAACAGAAACCCAATTCCAATTATTATCCCTTGTCATCGAGTAATTGGCAGTAATGGAGCTCTTGTGGGTTATGGAGGCGGAATTGATAAGAAAGTAAAACTGTTGGAAATTGAAAGTTCGATTAAGAAGATCTCATAACTAACTACGCTAGGCGTAGTTAGTTTTTTTAAAAAGAAAAAGAAAGCATAACGTTTTTGAACTTTGAATACTGTCTAGCTCCGAGCGCTCTGTGCTTTTCTTAAATTAAAATCATCTAATTTCTCTTTTAAACATACATTTAATAACCATCTAATGTATAGAGGAGGAGATAAAAATGAGTTGGAGCAGTACATTTAAAGAATACATTAGAAGTCTAAACGATGCTTTTGTTATGAATAATCGAAGTAATTATTTTCGTGAAGATGAACAACAATCCTTATTGAGAAAAAAGCAAAGTTTGCAACAACGTAATGGGAAAATTGTTAAGTCAATTGTAGACTGTGCAGTTTTAGGAAAGCAAAAAATTGAGGGGATTCGTCAAGTAAATTATCTCGTTCATTTTCAGTATTTAATTAAACAAGGTGATAAATTTTTTATGGAGGAAAAAATAGAAGAGAGACGGGCGGTCTTTACAGCTGATCATTTAATTGATGATTATTGTCCAATAAATGAAAGACACAAATATACTCACGAACCTTTATCTTTTGAAGGTGAGAATATCGGAAATACGGATTATCGCTATCATTATTCTAGGTTAGAAGCTGTACGTTACGCCGAACGATGGTGGAATGATTATAATCCAAACTACCCAAAATTCGAAAATAATAATTGCACTAATTTTATTTCACAATGTTTACATGCTGGCGGGGCACCAATGACAGCATATTCTAATCGAAACAAAGGTTGGTGGTATCGAAATAATAATTGGAGTTTTAGTTGGGCAGTTGCTCACACCTTTCGCTGGTATTTAAGTGGTGCGAAAACAGGATTAAGGGCACAGGAAGTTTCCAAACCAGAAGCCTTAATCAAAGGTGATGTAATTTGTTATGATTTTAATGGTGATGGGCGGTGGCAGCATACAACGATTGTTGTTGCGAAAGATAGTAATAATATGCCACTAGTCAATGCACAAACGTCAAATAGCAGAATGAGATATTGGGCATATGAAGATTCAACAGCTTGGACTCCAAATATCAAATATAAATTCTTTCATATTATCAATGGATAAAAATGAATGTAACCTCCTTTTTCAAAAGATAAGGAAGCATAACGTTTTTGAACTTTGAATGCTGTCTAGCTCCGAGCGCCAGCGGCTCGAGGTCAAATAATCTGTCAGATTAGAAAAACTTGGCTTCTCGCCCACGAATGGCGAAAGCCTTAGTTTTTCTTATACTATCAACCGCACAGATTATTTTAGATAGTATAAAAAGTGAAAAAGCGCACTTTTTACTGCCAGAACATTTGCTTGTCGCCGCTAGGCGGGCGCTCTGCGCTTTTCTTACTTCAATCAGGAATGCTATAATTAACCGAATCGACGCTAAACTTATAGAGGTGAAAAAATGGGGTTACATATTGTTTTATATCAGCCAGAGATTCCGGCAAATACAGGCAATATTGCACGAACGTGTGCTGGAACAAATACTGCATTACATTTAATTCGACCATTAGGCTTTTCTACTGATGATAAAATGTTGAAACGTGCTGGCTGTGATTATTGGCCAAATGTCAAAATTAATTATTATGATTCAACGAACGAGTTATTTGAAAGGTATCCAAACGGTCATTTTTATTTAATTGAAACAGTTGGAAAGAAAAATTATACGGATTTTGATTATAGTAGTTTGGATGACGACCACTTTTTTGTATTTGGTCGTGAAACGACAGGTTTACCAAAAGATTTGCTCGAAAAAAATATCGATAAAGTCTTACGTATTCCACAAACAGCTAAAGTTAGGTCGTTAAACCTTTCGAATACAGCAGCAATTCTCGTGTATGAAGCGTTACGTCAACAGAATTTTCCTGATTTAACCTAATTGAAATGAACAAAGGAGCTGGTTTGGCAGCTCCTTTGTTATAAGAAAGTATACATTTTAAACTTTGAAAACTGTCTAGCTACCGCGCTCTGCGCTTTTCTTGTGTAGGGTTTAGTTTCGTGTTGGTTTCTCGTTATATCCAGCTGTGAAGATAGCTGTTAGAAATGCCACAATTATACCAATAATTAGAAATGTATTCATAAACTAGCTCCCCCTTATTAAGAAATAGTGTCCTAGCATATTCTTCCATTATAGATGAAAAATTAAATAATGTGAACGAAAATCTTTTCACTCACTACTAAAGCGTAGTATAGTAAGGAATAAAGTTTAACAAAGGAACGATTTACTTGAAAAATACATATTTGACAAGTCATTTTCCCTTAATTTCAATCTTATTTTTTAGTACAGCATTCTCTTTATATACTGAAGGATGGATTATTGAGAAATTACATCAGCTAGGTGTTTACCAAGGCATGACAGAAGTATTTTCCGACCGTGGAATAAAATTAACACTTCTATTTTTGCTCTTACTACTTTTCTTTATGTTGTTTGCAGCACTAAAGTTGATTGCTGACACTATGATTGAGCTTTCATTATTGTTTTTCTCAAAGGATCAAGAAGGAAAAGAACTAACAAAATTCCGCTCAGGATCATGGATTTATTTATTAGGAAGCTTTGTTGCCCTAGGTTTGTTTCAGCAAATCCTAATTATTTCTGTTGTTTTTTGTTTAGTAAGTTTTGCTTACTTTCTGTTTTTTGTCTATAAAGTAAGTTCATCTTTAACATCCTTTGGACTTGTTGGGATCATTTTTTTTCATATCTTTTTTTGGTTTGCCTTTGCTCTTTCAGTTATTTTTGCTCTTCTAAAACTATACAACAGCTTAATTGTAAGTTTACCAATTTAAGCTATTGTTGTTTCATTAAGTCTCGCCAAATAAGTAAATGTGGCGCTTTAGATTTAAATGGAGCTAAACTTTTTGGTAAGTCTTCACCAACCCAAACACCTGTTGTATAGTTTTCGTTTAAACCAATAAACCAAAGATCATGAAACTCATTTGTTGTACCCGTTTTTCCTCCATTATAAGAACGATGAATGTTTGCTTTTTTTCCTGTTCCATCAGTTACTACTTTATTTAAAAGGATTCGCATTTTTGTGTTTACTTCTTTATTCCATACTTCTATTTGGGCATCTGGCCATTCGTATAAAATTTTCCCGTGTTTATCGACAACTTTTTCAATGCCTCTTGCTCTTTGAAACACCCCGTCATTGGCGAAGGTTGAATAGGCTGTCGTCATCTCCAATAGACTAACTCCATAGGTAAGACCTCCTAATGCTGCAGACAAACGATAGTCATCAGGAACAATTTTAGAAAAGCCAAATTTATTCAAATAAGAAAAACCTTTTTCGGCAGAAATTTGTTCAAGCATTCTAACAGCCGCTGTATTTAAAGAATGTTTAAATGCTGTTTCTATTTGGACATTTTCATAAACAGCACCATCATAATTTTGTGGACAGTACTCATTTTTACAAAAAGGAGCAGCATTGACTGAAGTTGAAATTGGGACCCTAGTTTCGGCCAAATAAGGTGCAAAAACAAGTAACGGCTTGATTGCTGAGCCTGGTTGTCGGTATGCTTGAAAACCACGATGAAAATTAAATTTTCGGTAATTTTTACCTCCGCTTATTGCAACTAGACGATGGCTACGATGGTCAATAATTACTGCTGCCGCTTGGATGACATTTCCTGGGAGCTGTTTTTCAATCGTTGCAGAGATTAACTCTTGCTTATGAGGCAGGAGTGCTGTGTAAATATGTATCCCACTGGCTAGTACCTGTTTTACCCTTTGTTGGCGGTTTCTGATTGCCGAATTTTTTTCTTCATCAGAAGTAGCGTTAGCAATTTTTTGATTAAATCCTTCAGTTTCCCCAATTAACTGTTCAAGTTCATCATGAATATAAGTTACGTAATCTGGATAGAGATCAATTTTATCCTTTGGGGTGGAAAGGTTAATTTTCTCTGTCATTGCTTTTTGAAATTGATATTCATCAAGATAATTCTCTTCGAGCATTTTTCTTAAAATCCATTCTTTTCGTTTATGAGTGTTTTCAGGATAAGCAAATGGATTATAAAGGGTAGGATTATTAGGTATAGCACAGAGAAAAGCGACTTCTGCGATTGATAAATCTTTAGCAGACTTTGCAAAGTAATACTGACTAGCAGTTTCAATTCCATAAACTCCATTATGAAAATAGATTGCATTAAGGTAAAATTCTAATATTTCTTCTTTTGTGAACATTTTTTCTACTTGATAAGCATAAAGAAGTTCAGTTAATTTACGATTGTACGATCGTTCATTATTTAAAAAAATATTTTTCACTAATTGCTGCGTAATTGTACTTCCACCTTGTTCAATCGTTTGCTGTTGGGCATTTACAAACAGCGCTCGTATCATTCCATTGATATCAAAGCCTTTATGAGAAAAAAAGTGCTGATCTTCAGTAACAATGATTGCCTTCATAAAAGACTCTGGAATTTCGCTGTAAGGTAAATATATCCGATTTTCGCTACTAAATACTTCGGAAATAAGCTCCCCATTTGCGTCGTAAATATTACTATTTGAACTAAGTGAAAAATCATCAAGATGAATCCTATCTTCTAAGACTTGTTCAAGTGTTTCAATCTGATTTAACTCACTCATTACACCAATTAAAGAAAATGAAAACAATGTTATAAACATGAAAATAATAAATAATCCGCTACTTTTGGGCAACAAACTCACACTTTCTTCATATACTATTTAACTACTAAAATTATTGCTGAATTAGATTTAGCGATGATTGTAGTATGGCAATTTTCCCTTTAAATTTCATCACTTTTATTGTAGCACCAAAAGAGAAGGATGGTTATTTTTTTCACTGGTAATTATTGAAAAGAGCATGAACACATGAAAGTCGGCATAGTATTAATCAAGAATTCTATTTAAGCACCTAGAATTGGGAGGAGGATATGATGAGTATCTTAGATAGACTTAAAGAGTTCCGGGAAGAAGAAAGACGACTGACGTGGGAAGGAACATTTGCGGAATATTTAGAAATTCTTAAATCTAGTCCTTATGTAGCTCAAACTGCCCATTCACGAATTTATAATATGATTAAAGATGCAGGAGTCGTTGAAGGGGAAGGAAACAAAGTTTATCAGTTTTTCAGTGATCAAATATTTGGTCTTGAAGAATCCATTGAAAAGTTAGTAGAAGAATATTTTCATTCAGCTGCCAAACGCTTAGATGTGCGTAAACGAATTTTATTGTTAATGGGTCCTGTTAGTGGTGGTAAATCAACACTTGTTTCAATGTTAAAACGAGGTTTAGAGAAATATTCACGCTCAGAAGCTGGGGCACTGTATGCAATCAAAGGGTGCCCGATGCATGAAGACCCTCTTCATCTAATTCCACATCATTTGCGTGATGATTTCTATAAAGAGTATGGGATCAAAATTGAAGGTAACTTATCACCATTAAATATGATGAGATTAGAAAAGGAATATGATGGTTGCATTGAAGATGTAATCGTCGAAAGAATCTTGCTTTCTGAAGATAAGCGTGTTGGGATTGGAACATTTAGTCCTTCTGATCCAAAGTCGCAAGACATTGCTGACTTAACAGGAAGTATCGACTTTTCAACAATTGCTGAATATGGTTCAGAATCAGATCCACGAGCATATCGCTTTGATGGAGAACTTAATAAAGCAAACCGTGGCTTAATGGAATTCCAGGAAATGCTCAAGTGTGACGAGAAGTTCTTGTGGCATTTACTATCGCTTACACAAGAAGGAAATTTTAAAGCGGGCAGGTTTGCCTTAATTTCTGCAGATGAGTGTGCAGTGT
>JAKFDP010000092.1:0-1521 GCA_036676095.1 Anaerobacillus sp.
TGTAAAGACAAGATCGAAAAGTTCATGAAAGTAGAAGAAGGTGTGGCGAAAGTTGTGGTGGATATTCGTAAGAAAATTACCACCGTTACATTTCTAAGCGACCGCACCAATATTGAAAATATCAGGGCTGCAATGAATAATCTCGGTTTTGATGCCGATGATGAGAAGGCAAATGAAGAAGTTTATAAACGTTTGCCGATTTGCTGTAAACGTGTGGAAGATGGTGGTGGCCCCCCAAAGAAGCAATAAAAAAATCGGATATAAATCCCGGCAGTTTTCTGCCGGGTTTTTTTTATGCACTCATTGTCGTTGAAATTTTAAGCTGCTACGGTTTCAAATAAAAGTTTCTTCCGCAAATCCTCCGTGTCTTTGCCGTGTTTTGTTCGGACCTTCTTCGGAGTTTCTTCGGATGGCTCCGAACAAAACACGAACAAGGTCCGAAGAAGGTCCGAACAAACTCCGAAGAAATACTTTTGATTTTGCAACCTGGGAGATGCACTTTCTATTGAAATTTTAGGGCCTCGGCTCAAACAACCCCACCTCATGTTTGCCTTCATATGCGAGCGGAATGGTTTTATAAAGTCCGCCAACCCCAGCGGTAATTACACCTGACGCCCGCACCGTTACCTCCCGACTCGACAATGCCGACCAGGCATTTTTAAACACCTTCTTCATATCAGTTTTGATCCGGAGCGGAATAATAAAATCTGACTTTCTGGCAACCTTGATCAAGGTATCGCTGAGCGCCCTTCCCAAATAAACGTCATCAACATACACATCACATTCGGTATGACTAACCCGAAAACCAATCTTGTTCGGGTTGTTGTAAACCAGTTCCATGTACACCGTGGTCTCATTCAGTCCGATCGACTCAAGTCGCAGGTTTTGAAATTCCTTGTATTCGGGGATCTTAAAACTGTTGCAGGAAAGGGTGAAAATGAAGATCAGGAAAAGGAGCGGGAGGAGCCTGTACACGTTCAAATTGTTTTGGCGCAAATTAAGCCAAGCTGTTGACATTTCTTCGGCCGGGTTTAAAAGAAGCCTTAAATTTGCGCTAAAATAGTTAGCGGATTCCTGTGCGCAGCATATTGAAAATCAACACCCAAAAATGTAGCTGTAAAATATTTACTTAAAAAATTGTTTTAAAATAAGTTAAGTTATTTTTGATTTAATTAATAAGCTGTCTAAAATGTGTCAGAAAATCGAAATAGGGTGAGTAAAATGAAAAATGATTCACAGGCGAATTATCAGGATGAAAAAAATGAACAAATTATTGAATTACAGTATTTTGGAAGTATTTACTCGTATTTAAAGTTTATCAATCAAACAAATTTATATTTTTCTGCATATGAAAGCTACTTCCGTGCTCTTCATTTGAACAGGATGAAGCTTATGGGCGCAAACGGACCTCTCTCCCTCTCCGTTCCTTTGGAAGGTGGCCGTGATCAAAAAGTAAAATGGAAGGATGTGAAGATCAATTATGCCGAACCCTGGCAGCGGATCCATTGGCGGGGCATCCAC
>JAKFDP010000093.1:0-1555 GCA_036676095.1 Anaerobacillus sp.
CTAGCTCCGAGCGCCAGCGGCTCGAGGTCAAATAACCTGTCAGATAAAAAGTGAAAAAGCGCACTTTTTACTGCCAGAACATTTGCTTGTCGCCGCTAGGCGGGCGCTCTGCGCTTTTCTTACAATTCTACAATAAAGGAAAGTAAAATCAAAAGATTAATTAATCTTATTTAACTTAACATTGAAAATACCGCAAAATGACCAGTAATATTCAATTATAAATATATTTTAAAATATAGAAACTATGGTATAATTTAACTGACGTACTGGTAGCCTTTCGATTGAAAAAATTTAGGCGGAAAGGAACCTGAGATATGATTAGTGATTTATTTGTAAACATCACAATATTGACGTCATTTACCTTCCTGTGGCATCAATTTTTTAGAAATAATCTCTTAACTTGGGATGCTCCGCTAAAGATTAAATTACTAAACGGTGTGATTGGTGGATTATTAGGCATCATTTTGTTACATTACAGCATTCAAGTAAACGAAATTACTATTTTAGATTTAAGGCATATTCCCGTTATGCTATTAGCTTATTACGGGGGAATATTTCCAGCCCTCTTAGCTGCAGTAATTATTTCAATTGGTAGATTTTTGATTGATGTTAACTTTTCATCGATAGTTTCATTGTTTATGATGTTAATTATGGCAAGTGGTGCAGGGATGATTGTTAAGAATATTAAAAGTAAAGGCCTCCAGAAATGGACAATATTACTCTTTTATAGTCAATGTATTTTTACAATTGTCCTTTATATAGTTGTTGATAATTTCTCTTATGTAATCGATATTGCTATTTATCATATTATTAGCTCTTTTATCGGAGGATATTTAACATTTTATTTAGTTTCATATTTGCGAAGTTACACCCAACTATATATGAAATATAAGGAAAATTCCCAACGGGATGCACTGACAGGATTGTATAATGTTCGTTCTTTTTATTATTTTTATCAAGTAATGATTGATAAAGTAAATCAGGAAGGAGGAAGTTGTGCCGTTTGTTTATTAGATATTGACCATTTTAAAAACATAAATGATACGTATGGCCATCCTGCCGGTGACCAAGTTTTAAAGCAGCTAGCAAAATTATTAAAGAAATTTATGCGCGAAGGAGAAATTATTTCTCGAAATGGAGGGGAAGAGTTTACGATATTGCTAGAAAACTGTTCTTTGCTCCAAGCAGAAGAAATTGCCACCCGAATTCGTAAAGCAATAGAACAATATACTTTTTTCATGGCAGATAAAAAAAAGATAAGAATAACGGTTTCAATTGGGGTTGCCGTATACCAAGCCGGACAAAACACGACTGAACGTTTGTACGAAGTTGCTGATGAAGCTCTATATAAAGCAAAACAAAATGGCAGGAACAACGTTTGTATCTGTTCCTAAAGTAACCGATTAGTCGCTTGCACTAATTGGTTTTCTTTAGTGCGCCCAGCATGGGTGCAATCTCTAGGGTGAAAGTCCCGAACTGTGAAGGCAGAAGTAACAGTTAGCTTAACGCAAGGGTGTCCATGGTGACGTGGGATCTGAAGGAAGCGAGCGGCAAA
>JAKFDP010000094.1:0-1762 GCA_036676095.1 Anaerobacillus sp.
ATTGCAAGGTACATGGATTGAATGTAAGTGTGTTGTGTTTCGGAGGGAGGGAAAGAGAATGTCTAAAACCGTCGTTCGTAAAAACGAATCGCTTGAAGATGCTCTTCGTCGCTTCAAACGTACAGTATCAAAAACTGGTACTTTGCAAGAGGCAAGAAAGCGCGAATTCTACGAAAAGCCAAGTGTAAAGCGTAAGAAAAAGTCTGAAGCAGCAAGAAAACGTAAGTTCTAAGAGAGGGTGTAATTTATGAGTCTTCTCGAGCGTTTAAATAGTGACATGAAACAAGCGATGAAAAATAAGGAAAAAGACAAACTCACAACGATTCGGATGGTAAAAGCTTCATTGCAAAATGAAGCGATTAAGCTTGGTACAAAAGAGCTTTCCGATGAAACTGAGTTAACAATCCTTTCTCGCGAAGTAAAGCAACGCAAAGAATCCCTCCATGAATTTGATAAAGCAGGTCGTCAAGACCTTGTTGATAAATTGCGTGCAGAGTTGGCTATCGTCGAACTGTATTTACCGAAGCAGCTTTCCGAAGAAGAGTTGTCAGAAATTGTTAAAGAAACAATCTCTGAAGTCGGTGCAAAATCAAAAGCGGATATGGGAAAAGTGATGGCTGCGATTATGCCAAAAGTAAAAGGTAAAGCAGACGGTTCACTTGTAAATAAATTTGTACAACAACACCTTTCATAATTATTCTGACAACCAAAACCGCAAGCGTTTAGCTTGCGGTTTTTCATTGTTTTATTAATTTGAAACTTATTTGGATATAAAACGTATACATAGTGTCGACATGAAGGGAGGGTAATTATGGTTGAGTTTCTAACAAACCCAATCGTTGTAACACTGCTATTAACAATTGCAGGAACCGCTATTGTCTATGAGTTGTTTTCATCAAAGTTTGGAATATCAGGATTCATAGGTTTATTTGCACTACTTCTTTTCTTTTACGGACATTTTCAAGCTGGTCTTGCCGGTTTTGGAACCATTATGTTGTTTGCGGTTGGGATTATGCTGATCTTTTTAGAATTTTTTCTTCCAGGAGCCATTTCGGGCACACTAGGATTGGCAGCATTAATAGCAAGTCTGTTTATAGCAGGAGAAAATCCATTGAATATGGGAATCTCGATTTTCATTGCAATTGGTATTTCAATTGCTGTCCTATTTTTTATGATTAAGGTCCTTGGCAAAAAAATGGTTTTATTTAATCGAATGATTCTGTTTGACTCCGCCAAAAAAGAGGATGGCTATGTATCTAATGTAAATCGTACAGATTTATTAGGTAAAGAAGGTATTGCATTGACCGTCTTAAGACCTTCTGGAACAGCAGTTTTTAATAATGAGAGAATCGATGTTGTAAGTGAAGGTGATTTCATTGATCAAAATGCTAAAATCACAGTAATAAAGGTTGAAGGTGTACGTATCGTGGTTAGAAAAGTAAACTAGTCCTATAGAGGAGGTAAGTGCGGTGGAATTAACGAGTGGAAGTTTATTTATGATTGGTATTATCGTTGTTGCGCTCATTTTTCTAGGAATATTATTATCCTTTGTTCCGGTAATGCTTTGGGTTTCTGCCCTTGCTGCTGGGGTAAGAATCAGTATTTTTACATTAGTAGGGATGAGACTTAGACGGGTTACGCCGAGCAGAGTAGTAAACCCGCTAATTAAAGCGCATAAGGCTGGTCTAAATGTAACAACGAATCAGCTTGAAAGTCATTATTTAGCTGGTGGGAATGTGGATAGAGTGGTGAATGCTTTAAT
>JAKFDP010000095.1:0-4836 GCA_036676095.1 Anaerobacillus sp.
TTTAAAGCAGTATATGCCAGTGAAAGCCAGAGAGTAGTAGATACGGCTAGGTATGCCATTGGCCATCGAAACATCCCCATCATTACTGATCCACGTCTAAAGGAAATGAACTTTGGTGTTTTGCAATCCCTATTAGAAACAGAAATTCTAGCTCAATATGGGAATATCCTAGAGACATTATATAGTCTGAACGATTTAAATATGTCAGCACCTGAAGGGGAATCCTACTTACAGCTTTTTTCACGGACAAGCTCTGCTATCGATGAAATCATTCATAAGTATAAAAATGAAGGTGGAAATGTTCTAATATTTTCACATGGGGTAACAATAGGCAACTACTTAATGCAATTAGCAAAATTGAGCGGTTATCCTCACCATGAAAATTGCAGTGTTTCTGTGATCAAATATTTGAACGGTGAATTTTATATAGACAGGATTGCTGACACTTCTTTTAGGGATAAATATTACCTAAGATAAAATCCAATCATCAAGGGCAGCCCAACTCCTGGCGAACAGTGCCTGTCACTGTTCGCCTTTTCATTTACGGATTTCCATTACCTAAAATCCTTTTCCGAAAGTGACTTTAAAAGGTCAGAGGTGTTAATTCCAATTCTTTTCTTTTTTCTTGCATTGTTCTGCACTTTCTTTAAACATAATTTCAAGCTGCGGATTTTTCTTTAAATCAGCTTCTATAACAGGTTTTCTAATAAGCATTTCTACTTTTGCAATAGATAGATTATTTGCACAAGTTATAAATTGAATAGTTTAAAGTTATAGAGCATTTCCTTATAATGAGGAATGTTTTTTATTTTTGTTTAAATTAATAATTTAACAACAAAAATATTTTTTAAATTAATAAAAATATATTGATAAACAATAAATTATTTGTTAATATCAAATAAACATTACATAAGTGAGGTGCTTTTCATGAAACCAGAAACACTATTTTTAAAGTTAACTGTTGTTCTTATGGGCTTTCCAGTTCTTGCTTTGTGCATCTTTTTGGTACCTGAGATTGGTAATATTGCAGCCAAATTGCTGCCAGAGGTTAATTATATAAAATACCTCGTTTCTATCGTTTTTGATGCATCAGCGATCCCTTTTTACTTTGCTTTGTATCAGGCTTTCAAACTTATACGCTATATTGACAAAAAGAAAGCTTTCTCACAATTATCTGTAAAAGCTTTGAGAAATATCAAATTTTGTGCAATCACAATCAGTTGTTTGCATGTGCTAGTCTTGCCTCTCTTCTATCTCTTTGCGGAGAAAGACGACGCCCCAGGTGTTATTTTCGTCGGATTGGTTGTTCCTTTTGCTTCCATGGTGATTGCAGTTTTTGCGGCCGTTCTTCAAAAGCTATTAAAAAATGCCATTGATATAAAATCAGAAAATGATTTAACGATATGAGGTGTAAACAATGGCAATTATAATCAATATTGATGTGATGTTGGCGAAAAGGAAAATGAGCGTAACGGAACTTTCGGAGAGGGTTGGAATAACAATGGCTAACCTTTCTATATTGAAAAATGCAAAAGCAAAAGCGATTCGATTATCAACTCTAGAGGCGATTTGTAAGGCTTTAGAATGTCAGCCTGGAGATATTTTAGAATACAAAAGTGACGAAGACAGTCAAAGATTATAAAGTTTGATTAATAATCATTGTGGAGAAAAGTAAAACTTAATATAACAATTATTAGAAGGAGGAATAATCTTGGACATGAACTTTTTTGTTATTGAAAATATTACTAACCCACATGAGCTGGAGAGAATGTTTAGAAAAGACCCCAAAGCTTTTAAAAAGTCATTCTCACACGCATGGGAACAAAATCCTGATTCGCAGGTTCTTGCCATTTGGTATGAAAGATTGCATTTCAAAGAGACGGCAGATAAAGAAAAAGCTTCCTTGTTTCAGAAAGGTTTCTTATTCATGGGCATTTTAGCTATTCTAGCCGGGATAAGCACCAGGATCATTTTCCATTTTGTCGAACAGGAAGCAATTGCCCCAATTAACCTTGCTTTCGGGATTCTTCCCTTTATTGCAGCCTATTTTGTATATAAAAATCCCCCCCAAAAAAATGTTCTTTACATCCTGGCATTGGTGTTCCTAATCTCGGGGTTTTATCTTAATATGCTGCCATTAAATGATAAAGACAGTATGATCCTTGCCTATTTACACCTTCCCATTTTCTTATGGGGGTTGGTAGGGCTTGCATTTACTGGAAATGAATATTCAAAAGGCAGTACAAGATTAGCCTATCTTAAATTTAATATGGAATTTTTCATACTCTACGCCAGCATGGCCATTAGTGGAATGCTGCTAGCATTATTAACCTTGCAGTTATTTAGCTTTGTAGATTTGGATATCGAAGACTTCTATTTTAGAAATATCGTTTTATTTGGTGCTGCTGCTCTCGCTATTGTGGCTACCTACCTGGTATCAATGAATCTTAAACTTGCTAAGAATATTACACCATATATAGCTAAAATTTTTAGTCCGCTTGTCTTGGCCACATTGTTGGTCTATCTTATAACAGTTATTTGGGTCGGAAAAAATCCATTCTTGGACAGAAATTTCCTGATAGCCTTCAACGGAATACTCCTTGGTGTCTTGGCCGTTACCATATTTTCGATAACCGAAAGCGGCACAGACGAGAAAAAGAACATTTCTGATTATATCAATTTTGCCCTAATTGTTCTTGCTCTTATCATTGACAGTGTGGCTTTGTCAGCCATAGTGTTCAGACTTTCTTCTTATGGGATTACGCCAAACAGACTTGCTGTTTTAGGCGTAAACATACTTATCTGGGGAAATCTAATTTGGATTATGATCTCCTATATGCGTTTTCTACAAAACAAAACCGGACCTTCAACCATCCAAGATGCGGTTACTAAGTATTTGCCGGTCTACGGACTTTGGGCGGCTTTCGTTACATTTACTTTTCCTTTAATTTTTAATTAGAAAGACTCTGTTAATGTAACGGATGCTGATCTTCCTTATAATAGCCAAAAATATACAAGTTTTGTTCATAACTGCAAAAAAAGGCGAACAGTGCCTGTCACTGTTCGCCACTAAATTGCTATTATTTATTGGTCCCTCTTTTATTTTTTGGTACAAACCAAACAACAATAAATGCAATAAGCGCCACTACGAACATAAAGAAATAGGTCGTATTCGCTGCTGTCGCATAACCTTCATTTGTTTCAATTGAAACCTTTGTTAATTGTATCGAATAAATCGTCACAATGACTGCCGTACCAATCGCTCCTGCTAATTGACGAATCGTATTGTTAATAGCTGAGCCATGTGAAGCCAATTCTCAAGGTAGGGCATTTAAAGCGGCTGTATTTAATGGCATTGTGATAAAGGCTAATCCAACGCGTAAAATAATCGTACGAACAAGTAAATAGACATACGAAGTTGAAGATGATAAATCAATCACCGCCCACATCGACAGTGCAATCAAACTCATCCCCACAATAAATAAAGGTTTTGCCCCGTATTTATCAAACAGTTTCCCTGTTACTGGAGATAACATGGCATCAATTATTGCACCAGGTTAGACGATGGGCTTTTTTTTCCTTTTAGAATTGCGAGTTACTCCTGTGTTAATAGTACTCAGATATCTCACTACAGACTCCTTTGATTTGGACTCATAATCTTCCATATTTTCGTATTGATATCGCCAATTGGCTTCCAACAAAATCATCTTCTTATTCGAGAGGTTTATTCCCAAATTGCTACCTATCATTTTATTTTCAAGTGAGATTAGGTTAGTAGGTTGTTCCCTTTTAATAATGGTTTCACGGAGCTCATCTGCTAGGTCCCCATTATCATCAATTTCTTCAACTAACTGAGCAAAAATTAGTCCAACCTGATCTAAAATACCTTGAGTTTTTTGATATTCTTTTAAATCAACAAACTGCACGAGATAAAGAGGTTCTTCTTTATAGTAGACAATAGGAACTCCGTATTTTCCTACCTCTGAATAAAAATCACTTGGCTCAGGATTTAACGGCAAAATTTCAAGCTCTGTTTTGGTAAACCCAAAATCACCTAAAGAATTCCAACAAGTTGTAAATTGTGGATGTTCCCAAGTCCTAACTACATCTAATTCTCGTTCAGAAAGCAAACTTATCCAAAAATCCATGAACTCTGCTTTCTGTTCACGTATACTCTTTTTAGGGAATTGAAGATTTGATAAAATTACACTTCTGTCAGTAATGTTAATCATAAAATCCATGACAAAATCGTTGGCTTTTACATTATCCCACATCAGATCTTGATACTCTGTTTCCTGAAGATCCTTTCTTCCAATTAATACATTAATTGCCTTACACCCGACCTCAAATGGGTAACACTTGGTAACTGCTTTAATACTAAATAATTGACCAACAGTTGAACTTAGCTTGTTACTAAAAGACATTAGAGTGTCATTAATATATCTAACTTGATCCACGAAGTTAAGATTGTTATTATGAGTAATCGGTCTTATCCATATTTCACTATTCTCTATTAATTCATTTTCCAATTTAAGCACCTACTTTTGTGGTTAAAACAGCCTGAGTCAGGATACTCTTGATCAAATAACTTGATTTGCTTGCCCGTTTCTTCTGCAAGACATCATAATAATGACCTAATGCTTCTACCGTTTTATGAAGAACTTCTTCATGTTGTGACTTTTCAAGCAACTCTACTATTAACTTAAAAGTATCTTATTTTATACACTTCCCTCATCCCAAAGGGGAATGAAAACTCTAAAAGTGGTTCCAACGCCTTTTTCACTCTTCACTTCAATTCTACCTTTCATTCGTTCAACGATTTGATAGCAAACCATT
>JAKFDP010000096.1:0-25240 GCA_036676095.1 Anaerobacillus sp.
TTTTCAAAGAACGAAACTACTTTCATTTCTCGATCCCTATCTCAGTGACAGGAATTTCATTATATCACGATAATTTTCAATCCGTCAACAACTTTTTTAAAAGTGTTTATATTGTTGCGTTTTACCGCTCTCAAATTAGCGACTTTAATATAATATCACACAAAATAATAAATATCAACTATTTCATTTGGCGATTTAATGACAATCGCTTAATTAAAGAGTGTTTTAACACTATAACATGATTTTACCCATCGTGCAAGTTTTTTAGTAATAAAATTATTAATAGCAAATAATTATTGTAAAATAAGCAAATCAATCGCTACTAGCGCAATTATACCTGGTATGCCTAATAAACCAGAAACAGATGAAGTTACCATATTGATCGGTAGATGGTAATCAAAAAGTGATCCAAATGCATTTAAAAAAAATAAAAATAGTGCACCAATTAATAATTTTATTATTCCCTGTCCAATAATACGTAATGGTTTAATTGGTGCTCCTAAAAATAATAGCAAAAAGATAATTCCTCCTAGTATAGTGACGACAAAGATTGGATTCATCATTTATTGTTAACCTCCTAATTTAATGACAAGCCTTCATTAATCATCCTATTAACCGAGAAATAAAAAAAGAACACAGAAAAATCAATTATGATTTTTCCATGTTCGTTTTTCTTACTCTTGCTTCTTTCAACAAAAATAAATATTTAGCTTCAGTTAGCTTTAATTTGAACAAGACTGCTTCAGAAGGGTCAACGCTTTTTGCAACTAAACTCTTTTGGTTTATAAATAGTTGCTTTTGTATCTCTAATTGCTCTACCAACCGTTTATCTTCCATTTTTCTAATCTTACCTTTTTTCTTAAAAAGCATCTGCTGCTACTCCTTGTTAAATACTATAATTCCCTACGACCTTCAATAGCCTTTGAAAGTGTTACTTCATCAGCATATTCTAAATCACCGCCAACAGGAAGCCCATGGGCAATTCTTGTTACTTTTATCCCTGTCGGTTTTACTAAACGAGAAATATACATAGCTGTCGCTTCACCTTCAATATTAGGGTTAGTTGCTAAAATAATTTCCTCAATTGTATCATCTTGAAGGCGTTTTAAGAGTTCAGGTATTTTAATATCTTCAGGACCTACACCATCCATAGGTGAGATTGCCCCTTGTAACACATGATATAGACCATGATATTCTCTCATTTTTTCCATGGCAATTACATCTTTTGCATCTTGAACAACACAAATAACCGTTTTATCCCGCTTTTGGTCCTGACAAATGTAGCATGGATCTGTATCGGTAATATTATGACAAGTAGTACAGTAAGTAAGATTACGTTTAGCATTAACTAGAGCTTTAGCAAAATCCAATACATCATCTTCTTTCATATCTAATACGAAAAAAGCCAGTC
Organism: Anaerobacillus sp.; assembly: GCA_036676095.1. Lineage (GTDB taxonomy): Bacteria > Bacillota > Bacilli > Bacillales > Anaerobacillaceae > Anaerobacillus. The sequence goes on from JAKFDP010000096.1 coordinate 1,412, forward strand.
GACTCGCAGTTTTCGGGCCTATTCCTGGCAACCTCATAAATCCTTCTATTAATTTGGATATCGGTTCAGGATATTGCAAATCTACTCCTCCTAAAATAAGAAACTTACATGATTTATTACTCACAACCCTGGATGAAAGTAGCATATTCATTTTACTTTCAGAAAAAAAAAGCATAGAGCGCCAAATTACGCCTCTGGCGCTCGGAGCTAGACATCATTTAAAGTTTAAAAACGTTCTATCTTTTTTAGAACATCCCAGGTAAGTTTAAGCCTTTCGTAAACTTGCCCATGTCTTTATTAACTAATTCATCAGCCATTTTTAAAGCTTCATTCGTCGCGGCTAAAATTAAATCTTGAAGCATTTCAACATCTTCTGGATCTACGACTTCTTGATCTATAATTACTTCTAAAATTTTCTTTTCACCTGAAGCTACTACTTTTACCATGCCGCCACCAGCTGTTGCTTCAACAGTTTTTGATTTTAGCTCCTCTTGTGCTTGGGCCATTTGTTTTTGTAATTTTTGCATTTGTTTCATCATATTTTGCATGTTTTTCAATTTTTTCTCCTCACTTTCATTAATCAATAATTTCAATTAAATCTGTACCAACCAATTTTATTGCTTCTTCAACAATAGGTTCCTCTTCATAAGAGTCCGTCGTTTCTCCCCGTTGTTCTCTTACAAACTCCTCTTTAATCGTTTCCCATTGTTTGGTTAAAATTGTAAATATTTGAAATTGTTCTCCGAAAACTTCTAAAATTCCTTGTTCAACGATTGAGCGAAATTTTGTATCCACCATATCGCGGTGCATTTCGTTTTGAAATGCAAGTAAAATGACTGTTTTTGAAGCTGCTACAGGTTTACTATCTGATAACCACGCATGTGCTGGAACACTTTGTTTTTTGACAAAGTCCATAGTCTGACCCCAATTACTAGTAATACGCTGTAAATCTTGTTTTGATGCTTGTTTTAACATTTCTTTCACACGATTACTATTTACCCCACTTTTTCCTGCTTTAAAATTAAATTGGCCTTGGTTTTGCTTTGGAGTTTTGACAATTTGAGATTGCTCAGGTAATCGTTCTGTGTTGATATTCTCTAATTTCTGCTCTAACAATTCAATTTTCTTTAATAACGCCTGATATGGTTCACTATTTCCAACCTTCAAATTACAAATTTTAACAATTGCTATTTCAATAAATATTTTTGGATGACTAGACCACTTCATATCTTGCAAAATTTCATTGAATACTTCAATCGTTTGATAAATCCATGGAGCTGGTGTTTCATTACTCAGTGCAATAAACTCATTGTCAATTCTAACTCTTTCCATGATTTCACTAAGTTCTGGTGAAGTTTTATATAATAGCATATCACGATAAAAAAAGATAAAATCTTCAATAAAACGAGTTGGATCTTTGCCAGTTAGAATAAGTTTATCAACTACTTGTAGTGCTTGAACAATATCATTATGTAGTAATGCTTCAGCAACTTTTTGCAAGAAGCTTTGAGAAACGGCACCTGTGATTGTTAGAATATCATCTAAGCTTACTTCCTCATCACAATAAGAAATTGCTTGATCAAGCAAACTTAAGGCATCCCTCATCCCACCTTCAGAAACTCTGGCAATCATCGCTAAAGCATCTTCTTTAACCTTTGTATCATAATGATTTAAAATAAATTGCATTCGACTAATCATTGCCTGACTAGTAATTCGTTTAAAATCAAAACGCTGACACCTTGAGATTATAGTAAGTGGGATTTTATGAGGTTCAGTTGTCGCTAAGATAAAAATAACATGTTTCGGTGGTTCCTCTAATGTTTTTAAAAGTGCATTAAATGCTCCAGTAGATAACATATGGACTTCATCAATTATGTATACTTTAAAACGAACTCCACTACTAGGTGCAAATTTCACCTTATCACGGATATCTCTAATCTCGTCAACGCCATTGTTGGAAGCCGCATCGATTTCAATCACATCTACAATCGAACCATCAGAAATTCCATGACAAACTTGACATTCATTACAAGGCTCCGTGACTGGTGCTTTTTCGCAATTTACAGCTTTTGCAATTATTTTAGCGGCACTTGTTTTTCCTGTACCACGAGGACCAGTAAAAAGATAGGCATGTGAGAATTTAGCTTGAATCAAAGCATTTTTGATTGTTTTCGTAATATGCTCTTGTCCGACTACATCCGAAAGCTGCTTTGGTCGCCAAACCCGATATAATGCTTGATAACTCATACCTACCCCCCTAAATTTATCCTTACTAACGTACTAGAAACATTATACCTTTTCGACTATTATATTTCAAAGTCTAGATGAAAGAAAAGCGCAGAGCGCTTGGAGCTAGACAATATTCAAAGTTCAAAAACTTTCTTAACGTACTAAAAAGAAGCAACTCTCTTTGCTGAGAATTGCTTCTAATATAAATTTACTGCCGTGCACCATCTTTTGATCAAGGTACCCCAGGCGTTACCTAAGCAGTTAGCTCAATTCAGGCGACTCTACGGCACACGGAAGGGGCCACTTACTGCTGCTTCCTTCCGGACCTGACAGGGTTCATGGGTTTCCGTTGCGTAGAACCCAAATGTCAACGCCACTTACTTAGGTCAGACCCTACGATACCAAGACCTAGAGATGGAATTCCGTCTCGCTATAGCGGATTGCGAGTACAGGGCACCGCTACCTCCCCACCTAGCACGACAAATTTATAAACTATTGTGAAAGCGTCATTAACTGTGACGCATAATTTAGTATAGATGTTTTTCAATTAAAAAGCAAGGTTTCACTTAAAACATGTTAAAGGTAACAAAGGAAATGGATGGAATACAAATATTATGATTTTAACTTTCGCAATTGCCTAAAGAATGAGGTTAGTAATTCACCACATTCCTTGGCCAAAACACCTTTTTCTACTTCACATTGGTGGTTAAAACGTTTCTCATTTAACAGGTCATAAATGGTCCCAACGCAGCCCCCTTTTGGATCACTGGCTCCATAGACAACACGATCAACTCGAGACTGAACAATTGCTCCAGCACACATTGGACATGGCTCCAACGTAACATATAAGGTACAACCCGTTAGCCGCCAAGAATTTAAAACTTTACATGCTGCATCAATCGCCAGCAACTCAGCATGTGCAGTAGCTTTTTGATCAATTTCTCTGCGATTATAAGCTGAAGCAATAATATTATTATCCTTGACAATGATTGCTCCAATAGGGACTTCATTTATTTTCTCAGCCTTTTTTGCTTCTTCGATGGCTAGTTTCATAAAACAGACGTCACTGCTCTCAACCAAAATAGCAACCCTCCCCAAAAGATAGTATTGCTTATCGTATTATATTTTCAAAAAAAACAAAAGAGCTTGCTCAATTATTAGCGTCACTCACTTTCGCTATCTAAACAGTGTTAGAAACTTTTTAAATAGCTATACTGAGAAGACCCTCAGAGCAAACCTCTTTATAATGTTATCTTATTTCTTCTTTAGTTCTAGTAACTTTAAAGCAAGCGTATCTCTACTGACAGGACCTATAATATGATCAACAATAATACCATCTTGATTAATAATTACTGTCTCTGGTTGCCCAGTAACTCCGTAGCGCTTCGAAACATGGGTTTTAAAGTCAAAAAGATATGTTACTTTGGAATCAAATTTTTCAACATACTTTCTAACAGCGTTTTTTGTTTCCCCTCGATCAACAAAGAAAAAGTTCACTTCATCTTTAAACTCTTCATGAAACTTCTCTAGCTCCGGTGCTTCTGCTTTACAAGGCTCACACCAGCTTGCAAAAAAGTTTAACATCACTATTTGACCTTTATAATCAGACAAACGATGAATATTGCCTTCAAGATCTTCAAGTTCAAAATCATAAGCTGGATCACCAATACCAACTGTATTTCCTTGAGAACGGAGGCCTAAAACCATTGTTATTAACATCCCAATTACGAAAATTAAAACAACTATTTGCATTATTTTTTTACTCATTCTTAACTCCCCCTATAAACATACGGGTTTCTTGTTTATTTTTTATCTAACTCTTGCAAAAACTGTAGTTGTTTCGCAATCGCCTTTTGGCGCTTTCCTAATACGAATAAATATCCAACGATCATTAGCCAAATAATTGAATATGCTGCCACTAAATATTCCATTGATAATCCTCCCTAACCTGCTAATTTTTCTTGAAATTTTTCCTTTAAACGTTCTGCTTGAATTTTAAGTCGCTCAATATAAATTCCTTTTTGTAAAAAGACAACATATACAATTGTCATAGTAATTACGGTAAAGATAAGCGCAAACAACATGGAAGGTTCTAAACCACCACCTGTTTCATTTGCCCCTTCTCCGAAAACAACTGGATGAAGCTTTGAATTCCACCAACGAATCGACATAAAGACAATCGGTACGTTAATAAAAGAAATAATTCCAAATACAGAAGCTAAGCGTCCTTTCTTTTCCCAAGCTCCATCCATATTACGAATCATAATATAAGCAATGTACATAAATAGTAAGATTAAGGTTGTTGTTAACCTTGGTTCCCATGACCACCATGTATTCCAGGCGGAGCGACCCCAAATTGGTCCGGTTGTTAGTACAATTATTGTATAAACAACACCAATTTCCGCTGAAACACCTGCTATCACATCATAAATTCGTTTTCTTTTACTAAGAAACATAATACTAAACACAAAAACAATAAAGAATGCCAAGAAAGCAACCCAAGCTGAGGCAACATGGAAATAAAAGATTTTTTGAACAATTCCCATTTTCACTTCAATAGGTGTATAAATAAATGCTAAATACAAAGCTACTAAGACCATCGGAATACTTAAATATATTAATACTTTATGAAGCGTAGTTTCCTTTGGAATCGATGTTAAATCATCATTGATAAGCTTCATAATTACACCTCCAATACATATTCAAATAAAATAAAACATAATACGAAAAAGATAACGTTATAAGCCCCCATTAACTGCATCCATGAAATAGCGCTTGCAATTTGTTCAACATCAACTAATAAAATTCGCGTTGCTTGAACAGCTGCAATGATGATTGGGCTGACGATCGGAAAGAGAATAATTGGTAAAAGCATCTCACTACTTCTGGAGTTAGCAGAAAGTCCCGCTAAAAAAGTTCCAACACTAATAAAACCAAATGTCCCTATTAACACAACACAGATAAATAAAGGTAAATGACCTAAAAAACGAAAGTTAAATAAGATAAATAAGACTGGTATCGAAATCAGTTGAACAATTAATACAAAGATAAAGTTGGCCATCACTTTCCCTAAATAAATACTTGATGGGTCTGTTGGCGAAACGATCATCCCATAAAGATTGTCATTTTTTGTTTCTGAAAGAAAAGAGCGATTTAACCCAAGTAAGCTTGCAAAAATCGTAATCACCCAAATAAGTCCGGGAATAATTGCACGAACAGCATTATTCGAGGGATCAAAAGCGAATGAAAAGGTGACAATCACTAACCCTGAGAAAATGAGCATAGTAGTAACAACTTGTTTTGTTTTCCATTCTGAATAAAGATCCTTTCCAGCAATAATAAAGGCTGCTTTAAATAAGTTGTTCATACAATTGCCACCTGTTCTGCATATTTTGCCGTTACTAGTTCTAGGTTATTGGAAACGTTGTTGATATCTTCTACAAGCTTTCCATTGCGAAAAATAATTACTCGCTCACATGTTTGCACAGCTTGCTGAAAATCATGAGTCACGATGATCACTGTTGAACCGTTTGCTTTCATTTTTAAGATGACTTCATTCAATAGTTTAATTGCTTGTTGATCTAAACCCGTATGTGGCTCATCAAAAAGTAAAATTTCTGGATCATGGATGATAGCTCTAGCAATTGCAATTCGTTGTAACATTCCCCGGGAAAATGAACGAACAGGATCATGAAGAAAAAAACTTAAGCCTACCTCATCAACAAGTTGTTTTGCTTTTGCTTCAACATCCTTAACTCCATAAAGCTTCCCAAAAAATTTTAAATTTTCTAAAGGGGTTAAGTGATCATATAGGAAACTATTATGAGCTAAGAAGCCAATTTTTTGTTTGATTTCATAGGAATCTTTTTTCAAGCTTTTTCCGTCAATGAAAACTTCACCACTTGTAGCTTTTATAAGTCCAGCAATAATTTTTAAAATGGTACTTTTACCTGCTCCATTAGGTCCTAGTATTGCTACGGATTCCCCTTTTTTTATTGAAAGGTTAATGCCGCGAAGGATCATCTTATCGCCAATCGTTTTAATGAGTCCTTTTGTTTCTATCATAGGCCCTCTCCTTTAGTCCATGAACCTTTGTAATTCCATTTTCACTTTTACGAGATGTTCACGATAAAGAACTGCCTTTTTTTCAAATTCTTCATCGGTTAAATTACCTTTTTTATACATCTCTTCTAGTTCCAGTAATTTATTTAAAATAACTTTTTGCTTCACAACTAGTTCTTGAAACACATTTTCATCATTATTGGTAGCGACTTTTTCTTCAGATGCCCGATGCTTCATTTGAAAATAGAAATACCAGCCAATCCCTGCAATTAAAATTAACAACAAGATCGCTGTAAACAAATGGGGATCAAAACTTCTTAATGGTGAAGAATACCACATTCGTAAATGACCTGGATTATGAAAAGATGGAGCCGTCCTCGTAACAGCTGAAGCTAAAATTAGTCCAATCATGTTACTTTTCCCCTCTCTCTTTTCTTAGCCTTGTTAGTTCTTCTTCAATTTCAGCTTCGATATCCTTGACAAGACTATCATTTATTGAATTCGTTTTTGTTTTCTTCTGTTTCTGTTTTTCAAGTAATTGTGCAGCGTGGTGCTCGTACTGATCTTTTAATTTTTGATAATCTGCTTCTGAAAGCTTTTGCATATGGTAATCCATTTCTAGTTCATTGAGCGTAGCATATATACTTTTTAACGAAATTTCATCTGTATCATCCTTTAGTTCTACATGTAGTTGTCGGTCCTTATTACGTAACAAAGGTGAAACTACTAAATAAAGACAGAATGCTAAGATTAATAAACTTAATACAATAGCCATAACTATTCACATCCTAGAAATACTTTTTTCGCTCTTCATCAATCATTGACTTTACAATTTCATCTTCCAATTTTTCCGCTTCCGTACGTTCTTCAGTTAAAAAAGATTCATCCTTATAACCGGCTACCCATTTTCGAATAATAAAGACAATGCCTATTCCTGCTGCTCCAAGAACAACAAATGGCAAAATCCAAGCAGTTAAGCTAAAGCCTTTTTTTTCAGGAGCTGTTAAAATTTCTTCTCCATAAATATTGATAAAATACTCTTTAATTTCTTCCTTTGTTGAGCCCTTATCCAACATTTCTTTTACTTCTGTTTTAAAGGCTGCGTTTATCCCACAGCCTTGCATGTTACATTCAAACTGGTCTTGACCGCACCCACACGTACACATAAATTGCGAACCAATTTCTTTAAATTCATCCGATTTAAAATCATATTCCTCCTCTGCAGAAGCAGGGATCACTAAGATAAACAACAATAGTGTCAAAGTAGTAATTACTTTTCGCACTTAAGACACCTTCCTTTGCGGTCCTGTATACCGCGGTGTAATATTTCCATATTTTCCGGACCAAATAGCAAAGATCGCCCCAATTACGAGAACATAACTACCAATCCAAATCAACTTCACTAATGGTTTCACTTTAACTACGAATGTTGCACGCTCGTCTTTTTCCCAAGCGCTTAAAACGACATATAAATCTTCACGGAAAGTTCCTTGGATAGCCACTTCTGTTGATGGCTGCTCCCAGTTACCGTAGAATATTCGTTCTGGTTGAATATAACCTAAATTTTGTCCATTCTTAAAAACTTTGATATTAGCATAAACAATATCGTTAATTCCTTCGGTTCGTTGGGCAATATATTCATACTCTAATTCATAGTCTTCAATTTTAATCGTTCCACCTTTTGGGATTGTTTGCATTGTTTCATTATCAAAGTTAGAACCAACAATCCCGATTGCTATAAGGGCAATGCCAATATGAACAATATATCCACCGAAACGGCGGCGATTTTTGATCATAAGCCAGTATAAAGCAACTGGAATTGCTTCTTTCGTTACTTTCCTTCTAGCTTTTACACCCCGATAAAATTCAACCACATGAGTAAATACCATAAATGAAATAATCCCATAGGCTATAACTGGATAAGCTGCTCTAATTCCTAAACCTGCTAATAAACCTATGACTAGTAAACTAGCAAGGGCTGGAAAGAGAAAATTATCACGTAAATTTTTGGCAGTTGAGCGTTGCCAAGCAATTAAAGGACATACAGCCATAATAAAAATTAAAGCTAATAAAATCGGTGACATAACTGTATTAAAAAACGGGATTCCAACTGTAACTTTCGTACCTCGGACAGCCTCCGAAACTAACGGAAAGATCGTTCCCCAAAATACAGCAAAAGTGCCTCCGACTAAAATTAAATTATTAATTAAGAAACTACTTTCCTTTGAGAAGAACGATTCAAATTGACCACTATCCTTCTTTAATAAATGGTAGCGACTCATTAAAACATATAATGAGAAAATAACGGCAAAGGCCATAAAAATTAAGAAGTAAGCACCAAGATTTGAATCTCCAAAGGCGTGAACAGAAGTTAATACGCCGCTTCTTACTAGGAATGTTCCAAAAAGGGTTAACGCATATGATAGGATAATTAAAGAGATATTCCAGATCTTTAACATGTTTTTTCGTTCTTGAATCATAACAGAATGAAGATACGCAGTTACCGTCAGCCAAGGCATAAATGAAGCGTTCTCTACTGGGTCCCAAGCCCAGTATCCACCCCACCCAAGCTCTTTATAGGCCCAATAACCACCGATAACATTTCCTAATGTTAAAAACATCCAAGCAATAATTGTCCAACGACGTGTAATCCGTAACCAAAATGTGTCGACACTTTTAATAATTAATGCTGCGATTGAAAAAGCAAATGGTACAGCTAAACCAACATAGCCTAAATAAAGTGTTACCGGATGAATAAGCATTCCTGGGTCTTGAAGCATCGGATTTAACCCACGACCTTCAAATGGAACTTCATCTAATAGGACAAAGGGTTTTGCAACAAATCCTAAAATTAAATAAAAGAAAATCGTATTGGCAAGCATAATTGCTGCTACATAAGGTGTCATCGGATTGTTTTTCATTTTTCGAGAATAAACAACCATCGTTGTATACATCGTTAAAAAGAATGTCCACAGTAATAATGAACCTGCATTACCTGCCCACAAGGCAGATAACTTATAGACAAGCGGGAGATCGGTACTTATATAAGCTGAAACATATTCAAACTGAAGCTGACTTGTACCTAAAGCTGTAAATAGAATGAGCATTGAAATAGTTGCTAAGATAAAAACAGCTAAGGAAGCAGCCTTTCCACTATCGATGAATCTTTGATCTTGCTTATAAATTCCTAAAATAAAAATAATAAACGCATATATTGATAAACCAAGTGCTAAATAAATTGACAAATTTCCAATTAAATGCATTTTGTGCCACCTTCTTTTGGTTCAATTTCAAAAGTTTATTTTTTTTCTTTTAATACTTCTTTATGGAGTTCTTGATCATAATTTTTTGGATCTTCTCCTTCGTATTTAGATGGACACTTTGTTTGTACCCGTTCTGCTTGAAACGGTTCTCCAGGAACGATATACCCTTCGATCATCGTAATTACACCTTCAGAAAAATTGTCGGGTCTTACACCATGATGAAAGACAGTAAGCACATTCCCCTCTTCATCAACAATGTCAAAGCGTAATTCAATTTCGTCAGCTCGCCAATCAATCGAATCTTCAACTAATAATCCTTGCGTCTTTACATATTTACCATCGTATTTTGCTGGATTTTCTACTGCTTCTTTAATAGAAATTTCCGTTCCACTTGCTCCTGGTGTTGCTGCAATTAATAAAATTAAAATCGCTAAAATAATCGCGACACCACCAAGTAAAACTTTCGTATTTTTTTTCAATTTGAATTCCCCCTTTTCGTTTTATCCAAGTTTGCTTCGTCTTTCCTTGTACGTTTTTTCATCAATTTGGCCATCAGCTAACATCTTTCTCAGCTTTTTTATTTCATCTTCTTTATTCACTATTTTCTTAGGTGTTTCCGCTTTTTCCCTTACTTGTTTGTTAACAGCTTTCTTTTGACGGAAAATGATAAAAAAGAACGCAAAAACAATCACAATTATTAATATAATAAGAATACTATTTTCAGTGTTTACAGGACTATCATTTTTTTCGGCTACATCTTGATTTATACCTGAATGCGTATCGTCATTCGGCGCACTCATATCATTTAAAGCTTCCATTGTTGTAACAATGTTATCTTTTTTATAGGAAACATTAAACTTATATACCTCATCTTGTTTCACATTTTTATATTCATACATATATAGCTCCAAACCGAATGACTGTGATTGTACATTAGGTTTTTTATCAAGCTTGAAATTCTCTGCTTTATATGGTGCGTATACTTCAATGTTTAGATTTTTAATTGCTGTATTTGGAATAAATTCAAAAGTGAAAGTATGATCCTCGACTCCTTTAATCGGAGCGCTAAAGTACTCTACTACGAAATAATAATTTTCCTTAGGAGCAATTGGCTTATTTGGAACCCATGAAATGGTTCCTTCTTCAGCATTAACTTTATATTCTTCTGGTGTTGGTTCAGTGTCTTCTAGATCTTTAAATTGTGCCACAAAACTTGCTTGAAAATTTGATAGATGAGTAGGTATTTTCATAGTGATTTCATCAGAATATGGTTTGTCAGAGTGGTTAGTGAATGTACCGTGATAACCTACTAGCAGGGAGGGGATATTAGCGTCCCAATTTTGTGGATTAGTAAATTCAGGCATTACTTTCACACTTAATTCAGTTAACTCAAGCTCTTGGTTGTCTGCTAAAGCTTGATTTGGAGGTAAGATTGTAATTTGAAGAAAGAGGATCGCGACCAACAATACAAAACCTTTATAAATATTTTTCATAATTTTACTCCCCTTTTACTTTATATCTAGTGTTCTTACTTTAAACTTTAATATTTAGCGACTTTGATAACTGTGATAAAGATCACAGTTACGGGTGAAAGAACTGTGACTGATTTATGTGATAATATGTGATCACCAACGAAATATTATCACTTTTAAGTCAAAATTCAGAATATTTAATTAAAAATCTACAAATTTTATTATAATATTCGCATTTTTCCGAAAAAACATAGGAAAGATTGCTAATAATATTACATAATAAACCACAAAAAAACCGTACAAATTATGTACGGTTTTTTGTCACATTTATTTTTTTTCTTGTGCTGGGAACCACTCGTTTGTAGCTTGTTTGTGTTTTTCTAAGTGGTTAGTTTCCTTTACAATATTTTGCATTGTTTGATCAATTTGACGCTTTAACTCATCAATGTTTTCACCAAGCTTCACAAGTTCTTCTGTGGCAATTACAATTGCTGCCTGAGATTCAATTGATGATGTTCTAAAGGAATCAATTGCTCCATTTGGATTATGGAAACCAGCTGAGTTTTCAGCGGCAATGATGTCCCAGAACCATTGTGCCTTACGAACATGTTCTTGCGCTTCCTTAATTTTCTTTTCGGAAACTCCTGCTGTAATCATACGGTTTACGTAATAATGGGAAACCGTATTTAATTTTTGCGCTTCAAGTAATGCTTTTTCATGACGTGCTTGAATATCTTTCACTCGATTTTTTAAATGTTCTGCTGATTTATCAGCGTGACAAGAGCGACAAGATTCTTCAACCGTTTTTAGTGGCGATCCCCAACGATGCGAAGATACTTTCTTTTTGCCATCAACTCTTTGGTAAGGCATATGACAATCTGCACAAGACACACCAGCTGATCCGTGTGGTCCATAGCTAGATAATTCAAATTCAGGATGCTGTGCCTTTAAAGATGGTGTTCCGGAAATTTGATGAACCCAATCAGATGCAAAGTCTTCATCTTTGGCAATTGTTTCATAGTAATCATACATTTCATCAACTTTAAAGCCTTTATCCCAAGGGAAAGTTACTTCTTTTGTTTCCGTTTTAAAATAATACTCAACGTGACATTGTCCACAAACGTAAGAACGCATTTCATTATGAGTAGCTTTCGATAAATCTACCCCTCTTCGTTCCATTGCTCTTGTAAACGAAGGACGAGTAACTCGTAACTTCATCGTTACTGGATCATGACAATCAGAACAACCGATCGAAATATGTCCATAATCTCCTAATTCAGGTGTTGCGCCATCACCTGCTAACTCTTTTACCCGTGGTATAATTTCTTTTTGATAATTAGCTTTCCAAAAACCTTCACCAAATTCATCTTCACTTAAAAGAAGTGGAACAACTGTTGTTTTACAAGTTAAACATGAACCAGGTGATTTCTCAGTTATCCGTTTAATCTTCATATTATCCTCTAAAGCATACGTGTGGCCTCTTGTTGTATTATACTCAATCGAAAACCCATAACCACTCCATAAAGCTGGTAAATATGGTTCAATCGAAGGATCACTTTTTTGGATTACCTCATGTTCATTGACCATGTTTTTCATAAAACTTTCCCATTGCAACGGGAATTTATCTTTAAATGCTGTGTTCAAATATTCATTTGGATCAAGTCCTGTATCCATTGGCTTACTTTCTTCTGCTTCTGAGCTATTACAAGCTGTTAATGCTAACAAAAGTAAGAAGGATACAATTGCCATTAATATTGGCTTTTTATTAAAGCTCTCCATTTTTTTCATTCCTTTCCACTATGTTCTTTAACGATTAAAGTTGAAATTGCCAGGTTCAAACCACTCTGCTGGTCGAAAATCGCCTTTTTTATGTGGTACTTGACGATGACAATCGATACAGCTTTCTTTTACATCATGGGAAATATTTTCTAACCCAGGTTCATGACAACTAATACAATTTTTTTCAATAATTTCTTTTGACTTACCTGTTGCATGGACTACATCAGGAATGGAGCTTGCCCCAATCGTAGTCTTATAACCATGGCTTACAGCATTAATAGCTTTAAAAGTATACTTTTTGAGTTTACTATCAGTCGGTGCATGACACTGATTACACTTTAACGAAGAATGATTCGAATCTTCAAAGTTGTTAACTACATGTTCATACACATGGCAACTAGCACAAAACTCTGGTGTATCTGTGGCATTTATCGCTCCCTCAGTAACAGCGAAAAATACAATCCCAACAAATGCACCTATAAGCGCAAATAAAAATAGCTTATTGTTGATCTTCTTTAGCATGCTTTTCACGTATATCCCCCTTTCTTTAATAAAAATTCTAAATTAAACTAAATTTATTGGAAAACTAGGAGTTACAAAAAAAGTGATACTCTTTGTTTTCTTTTACCAAAAAAATTGGCAACAATAAAACATAGTTTAAAAGCAATATTTCATTTTTTCACATAAATTGTTTGATTATTTTACAATATATTTTATATTTCCTACTTCTAAGGTTACTTTTTTCCAAATGGACTAACTGTGATAAATGTCACTATGGTTAGTGAACAAAGTGTGAACTTTGTCACAGTCTTTTTGATATTAAATTGTAAGAAACATATGATCACAGATGTTTTTTTATCTCTTAATTAAGACTTTTCCCAAGACAAATCTATAAAATGACTTCTTTCTTTATTAACACAGCCTATTACTTCGTTTTTAATTTTTTACTATATTACTATAAATTAACTAAATAGAATAATTGAAACTGTGAAAAATATCACGAAAAATGTGAAATAAATGTGAATGAAATTACATAAAGAAACTTAGTAAAATGCTATTAAAAGACCCTTTACCAAAGGTCTAAACCTTTAGTAAAGGGTTATTTTACTTACTTCTTAGGGGGATTGGGGTTGGGGAAAATATCACCAAAAAGTGTATCTATCATCGTTGGATTTCCAATGAAGTCTTCCTTACCAAGCTTCTTCAGCTTATCTTTTACTTTAGCAATTTGCTGATCTAGCTCTTCTAAATCCACTCCAAGCTTAGTAAGCTCAATACTAGCAATCTTAATCGCTTTGTTTGATTCATCGATCGCAACTGCCAGATTTTCCATTCCGGCTTGTGGATTGTGGAAACCGTAAGAGTTTTCAGCTGCTACATAGTCACCAAACCATTGACCTTTTCTAATATGCTCTTGCGCTTCCTTAATTTTTGCTTCTGGTACACCTGAAGTAATCATTCGATTAACATAAAAGTGGGCATTTGCTGCCAAATCTTCAGCATATAACATTTTTTCATTGTGAGCACTTTGAATATTATAAATTCGATCTTTCATTTGTTGCTCTGTTTTATCAGCATGACAAGTTAAACAAGAATCTTCAATGTTTCGTAAAGGTGAAGTCCACCAGTGTGAAGAAATCTTCTTCTTCCCGTCAACACGTTGGTAAGGCATGTGGCAATCTGCACAAGATACCCCAGCTGATCCATGAGGACCAGAAATCCAAGTTTCAAATTCTGGATGCTGTGTTTTTAGCATTGGTGTCCCTGAAACTGCATGTGGCCAATCAACGTGTTTATCACCGTTCGGAATTTTCTCGAAATATTCGTAGATTTCTGCAGCTGTAAAACCATTTGTCCATGGGAATGTAACAGCTTTTTTGTCAGGCTCAAAGTAGTATTCAACGTGACATTGTCCACATACGTATGAACGCATCTCATTTTTTGTTGCTTTTGATAAGTCAACTCCACGTAATTCCATTGCTCTTGTAAAAGAAGGACGCGTTATGCGTAATTCCATTGTTGCAGGATCATGACAGTCTGAACAACCAATTGGGCTATGCCCTAGTTCTTCACCTCGAGCAACAGCCTGATCATAGAAATTGGACGCCCAAAAGTCTTCACCCATCTCTTCCTCACTTAATAAAATCGGCACAGCAGTTGATTTACAAGTAAAACAAGAACCGATTGACTTCTCATCAATACGATCAATGTTAACATTATCTTCAATTGCATACGTATGTCCACGATCTTCATTATATTCCTTTGCAAAACCATAGCCACTAAATAAGATTGGAAGCACTGGTTCTGCATCCGCAGTTAATTTTGAAGTAGCATCTGATCCCGCAAAGAATGAATGTTCAGAACCGCCTTTATCGTTCATTCGATATGATTCATATTGAAGTGGAAATAAATCTTTAAAAGCTTCGTTTGAAATTGTATTAGCTGGTAATCCAGTATCATTAGTTTTAGTGGTTGCACTTTGTGAATTTGAACTACATCCTGCAGCAAAAATCATAAGAAAAAAAGCCATTACCACAAACAGTACCATTCGTTTTGAACGATTAATCATCCATTTCATTCCTTTCATTTGTTAATTAATCATTAAAATTGTAGTTGCCAGACTTAAACCATTCTGCAGACTTAAAGCTTCCTTTGTTGTGCGGCACTTGGCGATGACATGCAATACATGTCTCTTTTGCATCATGCTCGATATTTTCTAAGCTTGGTTCATGGCAACTAATACAGTTTTGATTAATTACCTCTTTTGAATTAGCAGTTGCACTAAGTACATCTGGTATCTTACTTGCACCAAGTGTATTCATGTACATATGCCCCATTCCAGCTTTCGCTTTAAAAGCTAGCTTAGCAACAATACTATCCCGCGGTGCATGACAGTCATTACAACTTAATGCTGCGTGATTTGAATCAGTAAATGTTTCAAATGCTTTCTCCATGATGTGACAGCTAGAACAGAAATCGCCAGTATCTGTTGCTTTCAATGTTCCTGTAGTTCCTGTAAATAAGACAATTCCTACAAAAACACCGATTAATATAAACAACGTGATCTTCTTATCTAGCCTTTTAAGCTTTTCCCCCATCGGTTTCTCTCCTTTCTTTTTTAGAACTTTATAGATTAAGCATTCAAAAAAATGAAACTGCTTAACGCCGGGTGACATACTTCTAATTGTAAAATGTAAAAAATTACATTTATGGTATTAATCACTTCTTGTTTTTATCATACTTTCATATATTTTTACACAATGTGACCGAAATCACATTTATTGTGACGGAAACGTGAACAAATCCTAAAATTTAACAGAAAAATACCAAAAAAATGCAGAATAAAACCTCTCAATTAATGATTTGAGAGGTTTTAACATAATACCAACTGTAACTTGTTAGGAAATTACTTACTTTAAAATTGTAATTCCACCCATGTAAGGAATTAATACTTCAGGAATAATGATGCTACCATCTTCTTGTTGGTAATTTTCGATAATTGCTGCTACTGTACGACCAACTGCAAGACCCGAACCATTTAATGTATGCACATATTCCGTTTTTCCTTTTGCTTCACGTCTAAAGCGAATGTTTGCTCGTCTTGCTTGAAAATCCTCAAAATTACTACATGATGAAATTTCACGATATGTTTCATAACTAGGGAACCAAACTTCAATATCATACTTTTTGGCAGCAGTAAAACCTAAATCACCTGTACACATATTTAAGACGCGATATGGTAGTTTAAGTAATTGAAGAACCTTCTCAGCATGACTAGTTAATAACTCTAGTTGTTCATAAGATTCCTCCGGTTTTACAAATCGAACTAATTCTACTTTATTAAATTGATGCTGCCGAATTAATCCTCTTGTATCTCTACCAGCTGAACCTGCTTCAGAACGAAAACAAGCACTAAAGGCTGTATAGGCAATTGGTAATTGATCAACATCTACGATTTCATCACGATGTAAATTAGTAACAGGAACTTCTGCTGTCGGAATTAAAAAGTAATCTTCTTCTCTAATTTTAAATGCATCTTCTTCAAACTTTGGAAGTTGTCCTGTACCTGTCATACTTGAACGATTTACTAAGTATGGCGGAAGTACTTCTTCATACCCATGTTCATCTTGATGAAGGTCCATCATAAAATTAATTAAAGCACGTTCTAGTCTTGCCCCTTTTCCTTTATAAAAGACAAAACGACTTCCTGTTACCTTTGCAGCCCTTTCAAAATCTAAGATACTTAAGTTTGTAGCTAAATCCCAATGAGGTTTCGCTTCAAAAGAATATTGCGGAATTTCTCCCCATTTTCTTATTTCTACATTTTCCGCTTCAGTTAATCCTACTGGTACTGAATCATGTGGTATGTTCGGGATTGTCAGTAAAATTTCTTCTAATTGTTGTTCAATTGTTCGAAGTTCCTCATCTAATTCCTTAATTTTATCTGATACTTCTCTCATTTCCAGAATTAAATGTTCAGCATCTTGCTTCTCGCGTTTTAATTTTGCAACTTCTTGTGAAACTGTATTTCGCCGATTTTTTAACTGTTCTCCTTCACCAATTAATTGTCTGCGACGCTCATCAAGCTCTCCAAAACGATTTAAATCAACAATTTTTTCACCACGGTTTTCTAACTTCTTCTTTACTTCTTCAAAGTTTGCTCTTAGTACTTTTATGTCTAACATTTTTTTCCCTCCGTATATTTAATGTACACTTTAACAAAAAAAAACTCTCATCCCATATGAAAGGGACGAGAGTTAACCCGCGTTGCCACCCTAGTTGTAGACAGAAAAGCGAAAATACCTCAATTTCTGTTCTACCTCTTAGCATCTCATAACGGAAGATGAACCGGAATGACCTAGTAGAATAAATTCGTTCAGTACTCAACTCCAGGATGGATTCACATAAGCACTACTATCGATTTGCACCAACCATCGACTCTCTGCAAAGCAGCAACAAAGTTACTATTTCCCTTCAACGTTATTATCTATGTTTACCATAAATTAAACACTTAAACAATTCGTTTTCGCTTCTTTGACAATCTCAACAAAATATTGATGGAAACGAGCATCTGAAGTTAGCTCTGGATGAAATGAGCAAGCTAAAAACTGGTTTTGTTTCACTGCAACAATTTCTCCGTTAAATTTCGAAATAATTTCTACATCTTCACCTACTGATTTTATTAAAGGAGCACGAATAAATACGGCCATAATATCATCAGCAATCCCATTAACCATTAGTTCTGCTTCGAAGCTCTCTCGTTGCCTTCCAAAAGCGTTCCGTTCAACTTCCATATCAATAATTTCTAAATGTCCTTCATTTTGACCAACGAGCTTTTTAGCCATTAAGATTAAACCCGCACAAGTACCAAACATCGGTTTACCAGCTTTTGCAAATTGCTTTAACGGTTCAAAAAAATGATATTTATCAATCAGGCGTCGCATCGTTGTGCTTTCTCCACCTGGTAAAACAAGCCCATCTAACTCATCAAGTTGCTCTACTTTTTTTACAGTAACTACTTCAACATCAGGTGCTTGTAACAAATTAACATGTTCACGAACAGCCCCTTGCAGAGCAAGTACTCCTATTTTCACCATCTTTACTGCTTCCTTTCTTGCTTACCACCCACGTTCTTGCATACGTTCAGAAGGATGTAAGCTTGAAATTTCAATTCCCTTCATTGCTGTACCAAGACCTTTAGATAAACGAGCAATTAATTCATAATCTTGATAATGAGTCGTTGCTTCAACAATTGCTCGGGCAAATTTCTCTGGGTTATCGGATTTAAAAATACCTGAACCAACAAACACTCCGTCAGCACCTAACTGCATCATTAATGCAGCGTCGGCTGGAGTAGCTACACCACCTGCTGCAAAGTTGACAACTGGCAATTTCCCAGCTTCTTTAATTTGTAATAAAATTTCAAATGGCGCCCCAGTATTTTTTGCTTCTGTCATTAATTCATCTGTAGACATACCAATAATTTGGCGAATTTGTGATTGCATCATTCGCATATGTCTAACTGCTTCAACTATATTACCCGTTCCAGGCTCCCCTTTTGTCCGAATCATTGAAGCTCCTTCGCCAATGCGACGTGCTGCTTCACCAATGTCACGAGCACCGCAAACAAATGGAACTGTAAAATCGCGCTTATATAAATGGTATACTTCATCAGCAGGAGTTAATACTTCACTCTCATCAATATAGTCCACCCCTAATGATTCTAAAACTTTTGCTTCGACAATATGACCGATACGACATTTAGCCATTACCGGAATTGAAACAGCTTTCATTACCTCTTCAACTATTGTCGGGTCTGCCATACGAGCAACTCCACCTGCTGCACGAATATCTGCAGGCACTCTTTCAAGTGCCATTACCGCTACTGCACCAGCTTCTTCAGCAATCTTTGCTTGTTCAGCGTTAATAACATCCATTATTACGCCACCTTTTTGCATTTCAGCCATTCCACGCTTAACGCGATCTGTACCTGTTTGAACCATATGTAAATTCCTCCTAATAATTTTACAATTTAAAGTATCTCAATTGACTTACGATACATATCGTACTTTATTTTATCAAAGTATTAAATAAATACAATAATCAATATCACTTGTTTCTCTATTTTGAAAGATGAATGTAGAAAAGTGAAAGGAGAGTTTCGATCACCTAACACAATTCTACTTTTACTTAATTACTCACTATCTATTAATTAAAACATTTCTTTGACTGCATCAGCAACACTTGTCCAAATACCAGCGAAAAAACCACCGATTGCTCTAAGCATTAAAGTAAACCAACCTGCTTTTTCGACGGGATCATTAACAACAACATCTACTTGTTCATTAGTAGCTGCTTTAGAAACGATAAATTCATGATTAATTTCACCTTTGTAGTTCACTTTCATCGTCCCAACTTTTTGTCCTTTTTCGAGTGGTGCTACTAGTTTACCCTCTTCATCAAATAAACTCTCGTCTAAAATTAAATCGTATGAATAAAGTTCTTCCTCACCATTTCTCATCATAACTTCTAAAGGTTTAGCTGTAGAAATGGCTACTTCACGGGATTTCCCTTTTGAAACTGGTAATGTTTCAGAGCCTTCTAATTGAAAACCAGCTGGAATTAGTTCTTTTTTTGCGAAATTATTAAAGCCATATTCCATTAATCTTCTTGTCTCATCAAAACGCTGTTTTTCAGATTCTGATTTCATTATAACTGTAATCAACCGTTGACCATCTTTTTCAGCTGTACCAGTAAAGCAAAAACCTGCCGAATCTGTATGACCAGTTTTTAAACCATCTATATACTGATAACCATAAACAAGTTCTGGTAACATCCAATTCCAATTATCCATTTTGATTTGGTCAGAAGTACCTTCTTTAAAGATCTTTTTTGGGATACTTGCTGTATCTAATACTTCAGGATAATCATTAAGAAGTCGGTATGCTAATACTGCTGTAGCTCTTACAGTCAGTAAATTTTCGTCAAGTTCTGATGTACCACTATAACGCATATTTTCAGGAACATATTTATTTGGTAAACCCGTTGAATTAATAAATTTAAAATCTTTACCTTCAGTTCCCATTCCAAGTTTACTTGCAGTTTCATTCATTAACTTAACAAATTGAGGGTATGACCCTGAAATCATCTCAGCTAACGCCATTGTTGATCCATTTGAAGAATAGATGGCTACGGATTCATATAATTCTCGTACAGTATATTGTTCATCAACTCTTAGAGGAACATTAGATAAACTAGTATTATGGGAAACTGCAGCCACTTCGGCACTTATTGGAACAACTTGTTCCCACTTAATTTTTCCAGTATTGATGGCTTCTAAAATTAGATACTCACTCATCATTTTGGACATACTAGCAATTGGTAAAAGTACATCTGCATTTTTTTGAAATAAAACTTTTCCTGTGTCTGCATCTAATAAAATACTGTTATAAGCATTTGTATCAAAGTTTGCATTCGTTTGGCCAGGAAAACTTAAAGTTGTTAGTAGCAATAGAAAACTCAAAAAACTTACTAAAATTGCTTTACTGATCTTTTTCTTCATAACAATACTCCTCTCAAACCTCATAAACGTAATTTTACCATAGGTAGTCTCAAAAAAATAGACAGTCTCTGGTACTGTCTATTAGAAATTATTCATTTTAATAAGTTTAGCTATTTTTAATATGAATAGTTAGGAGCCTCTTTCGTAATTTGGACATCGTGCGGATGGCTTTCTTTTAATCCGGCATTTGTAATTTTAATAAATTGTCCATTCTCACGTAAATCTTCTAATGTTTTCGTGCCACAATAACCCATGCCAGCTCGGATACCGCCTACTAATTGATGTATAGTGTCATGTAATGGACCTTTATAAGGAACTCGTCCTTCAATTCCCTCAGGAACAAGCTTTTGATTATTTTCTTGGAAATAACGATCCTTACTTCCTTTTTCCATTGCTCCTAATGAACCCATACCTCTGTAAACTTTAAATTGTCTACCTTGATATATTTCACGATCTCCTGGGCTCTCTGATACACCAGCTAAAAGGCTACCTAACATAACTGCATGTGCTCCTGCCGCTAATGCTTTGACAATATCACCAGAGTACTTTATTCCTCCATCAGCAATCACAGGTACACCATATTTCTTTGCTTGATTCGCACAATCGTAAACAGCTGTTATTTGCGGAACACCAATTCCAGCTATGATCCTTGTTGTACAAATTGATCCTGGACCAATCCCTACTTTAATAACATTTGCACCTGCTTCAATTAAATCTTTTGTAGCTTGTGCTGTTGCTACATTTCCAGCAACCATGGTAATTTCCGGATAAGCTTTTCTAATTTCTCTTACTTTTTCAAGAACACCTTGTGAATGCCCATGAGCAGTATCAACAACGAGAATATCAATCCCAGCATCTATTAGAGCTTTGGTACGTTCCATCGTATCTGCAGTAACTCCTACTGCAGCTCCCACAACTAGTCTTCCATGTTCATCTTTTGCAGAGTTTGGAAATTGAATTACTTTTTCAATATCTTTGATCGTAATTAGCCCTTTTAATACACCTTGATTATCTACTAATGGAAGTTTTTCAATTTTATGTTTTTGCAGAATATTTTCAGCATCTTGTAAAGTTGTCCCAACTGGAGCTGTAACAAGGTTATCTTTAGTCATAACTTCATCAATTTTCATCGAATAATCATCAATAAAGCGAAGGTCACGATTCGTAATAATTCCAACTAATTTCATTTCCTCATTAACAATCGGAACTCCTGATATACGGAATTTTGCCATTAATTGTTCTGCATCCGAAACTAAAGAATCTGGGTTCAAATAGAAAGGATTAGTAATAACCCCACTTTCAGACCTTTTTACCCGGTCTACTTCCCCTGCTTGAGCTTCAATCGACATATTTTTATGAATAATGCCGATACCACCTTCTCTAGCAATAGCAATCGCCATTTTAGCTTCCGTTACAGTATCCATTCCAGCACTAATAATTGGAATGTTTAATTTTAGTGTTTTACTTAGTATTGTACTAACCGAAACATCTCTTGGAAGTACTTCTGATTTTGCTGGTATTAACAATACATCATCAAATGTTAATCCTTCTTTTACAAATTTGTTATCCCACATCCAAACCTCATCCTCTCACGATAATCTCTTAAAAATATTATTAGTAGCTTATCAATTGGACAAACTACTGTCAAGAAACGAAAATAAATCGGATTATTCAAATATTTTAGAATTTAAAGAGGTTGTTGAAAAATGAAGACTATTACGCCCTGGAAATCTTTTCGTATATTTTACTCAACAAGTCACACTCAAAATTTTTTAAAGAACAAATATAAAAATATCGCTCAAAGTGAAAAATTTTCGTTTCAAAATAGCTGTTCATTCATCTATTATTTAGATCATGCAAAAAAATATTATGATCAAGCAACGATAGCTCCTTACGAACTCCAACCCGTTTTACTTTTTTATGGAATGGTGCAATTAATGAAAGCAGCTATTTTAACAGTTGATCCAAGTTACCCTGAAACTACACAGGTTTTAGCTCATGGCGTTTCAACAAGAAAACGAAAAAAAATTCATTATGAGTTCTTATTTGATGAAGTAAAGATCCAAAAACATGGACTTATTACTCACTTTGCTGAAAAAATTTTCAATCTATGCCAATTAGAAGGTGAAAAATTTAAAATGGTAGACTTGTTAAAACGAGTTCCTGAATTGCATACCTCTTTTTTTTATTTATATAATGAAACACTATCATATCCTATTTTCAATGAAAATCAATTAATTTATTCAATCGATAGTAATATATTGGATCAAGTTAATTTATCTGCAAATGCTTTTACAAATTATTTAAAAGAACATGCCTCCTTTACGATTGAGAACTGTCATGAAGAAAAAAAGAAACTTTTTTTAACATTAAGGAAACAGCCAGAAGCCTTATTTTGTTCACCATTACAATACGATCTTGCTAAACAACAATTTTCTCTTCCTACTCAACGGGGATTTTATTCATTTTTTCCAGAATTACTTGTCCATTACCTTCTTTTATACAATTTAAGCATGGTTTGTAGATATGAAACAGAATGGTGGGGAGAATTATTTCATCAATACCCATCAAATGATTTACCTTTTATCATTGAATTTTTAGAGGTAACCAAACAAAAAGTTCCTTATTACATTTCTTTACTATTCAATGAAATTCAATAAAATATTTAATAATCTTCTTTCTCTTTAATAATGATCAAGAGCAGAATCATTATTAGTTACCCCTAGCAGCTTAAATTAGCGGTTGTAGTATTATATAGGACATATGGTTACCGAAATTCATTTTTTTGCGCTTACGGGCATCATACGGGGTCTTTGATTACCCAGATTACGCTTTTATTCCTTTTCGGGCATCATTCGTTTAAATTTTAAATAAGCATCTCAAAAAATTTAAAAAATGATTAATTACATTTGCACTATAAAATTAAAATAAAGAACACATCCCTTTGGAATGTGTTCTTTAT
>JAKFDP010000097.1:0-5953 GCA_036676095.1 Anaerobacillus sp.
AAGTATGAACCTTTCGCTAGTTGATGAGGTGCTGAAAGAGTATAGCGCAAAACGTTTTGAACTTTCGCAGCAGGAAGAACGGGAGAAAGATAAACACGTTCAAAAAATCTACACAGCAGAGGAACTAGACAACATTCAACGGGCAGACGTGGAAGCCTTTTACCAGAGGTGTATTAGAGGTGTTTTGCCGCCCCCTGAACTTCCAGAGTACTTTCATTCCATTTTGGTAAAAGACGGGCTTATTTCAAGCGACAGCAACGATTTACACGCATTCTTTGCCTACTACATCAGCAACGGGTATAAAAATATTTATTTGAAACAGTAGGCGGTTAGTTTAAAAGGAACAGAATAAACAAAAAACGTTCGGAGTGTTAGAGGGAAAAAAGTCACCCCCTACATACGGATATGGCGAAAACCGTAAGCTATCGCAAGTAGCGTGAACTAATCATTCACATCCGAAAATCAACGTGGAACTGGGAATCGTTGGCCGCCTTTTTTATTTATGACATTTACAAAGAAATATCATCAAACACAAGGAACTCATTGCTGGTTTTGTGAGCGTGAGTTTAATGTAGATAGAAATATTTATGTTAGATGTGGTTCGCCTTTACAAAGAACAAGGGAACATATTATACCAAAATCTAAACTTAAAGCAGCTATTTCTAGAAACTATATAGCTTCATGTATAGATTGTAATACAATGAAGGGAAAGAAAAACGCAAGAGATTTTGCTTCACACATTAACGATTTAATATTATCTAGAAATAGCGGAACCCATAACATGTATAAATACTTTAAAAAAATGAAAGACAGGGCTTGGAAGCTCTATAATAAAACATCTAAGATGCATAAACAATATTGCAAATAACCCCCTTTCAATCAAACCAAAAACAGTATATGACAGCAGCAGAAACCACCCCGCAAATGACCAATAAAACAGCTATAGCGGCAGCAGAACTCCGTTTAGGAAATTACGTAAAAGCCCCGTTAGGAGAGATAATGAGAATAGATGTGTTGGGTCATTTAGATAACCCTGACTACATCCACGCAAGTAATGAAACAGGATTCGGGCAAAACGGTTTTGAACCCATCGAATTAACCCCTGAAATATTGGAGAAGGCAGGGTTTTACGTTGAAAAGGAAACAACCGAAATTCATAAAAGATTTGAATTAACAACAAAAACAGTCACATGGTCTAATTGGGATTGGATTGAAGGAACAGGAGGATTTGATATAACGTTTACTACAAACAATAAAGATGATAAAGTGGCAATTAATACAAAATACAAATGCCCTGTAAAACATCTGCATGAGATACAAAACTTGTTTTGGATAGTAACAGGCGAAGAACTCCCCCTCACCCTCTAACTGAAAAAAGAATATGAAAATAGTTTTACGACCTGCAAAGGAAATGAAAATAGATATTAACGACGAGGTAAAAGTAGGTGACATTACAATGTTTAACGTGGGCGGCAAAATGATTCCTGTCGAAATAATTTCGATCAATGGGTGCAACCTTAAATTAATGTCTTGCGATATGGAAACCGTGTGGAATAATATTAGTTTGTCACACTGGTTAAAACAAGTTGAGTTTATGAAGCAAATTTCACCCACCAACCCTGCATAACAAAAATAAAAGAATATGACAACAGTATCACTTTACACCATCGAAGAGCTAGCAAAAGCAGAAGCCAAAGACCAAATTATTATAGAAACAAATTTGGACACTCGATTAAATATTATTGCTAAGGAAGATGAGACAATTATTATACTCCCGTTTGGGAACAAGTTTGATATAATTAATGGCAGAATACACATAAAGAAGTATTAACCCCCGACCGAGTGAATTAAATAACCCCCTTATCCTTTGTTAATTCTTCTTCGTAGTGTTCGGAAAATTCACCGTTGCAGGATAAGATGTAAAGTATCAAACCGCCTGGGAGTATTTTAATTTCAATCACCATTCGCTGCAAATGATCGCTGTCAGGTATCAGATAAACAATATCGAAGTGGTTAAATTGGGTTGCTACTTTCATTTCATTGCAATTAAATCGGGTCTGTCATCGTTCTGCATCAGTACTTTAAAATTACTATCGCTTACCAATCTTCTTAACAGGGTTGCAAGCTCATCTTCACGAATCCGTACTTTCTTTAATTCGCCTGCCACCCATTTGCGCTGTGCTTCGTTGGTCATTTTGTTGAACGATTTTGGTAGTTTCATGTTATAGAATTTGATCGTTATAGATTTCCAAGTTTCTTACGTGAAAGTTTCCGTTATTTCGGGTAATGTGAGCAAACCCTAAATTGTGCTTCGTATTGTGCGGGTCATAGTCAGGCTGCAACGTACACAAAGCGCCTGTTGAAAAGCAACTGATAATCTGCCCTTTTATATTACTCTCTGTATGTTTGGATGATTGGTGGCAATGCCCAATGATAGTGCTTGCCTTTGCACGAAGGAAGATTCCCCTTGCAGGATTAACCGGACTGAAAACACCACGTATTAATGTATGACCATGCACACAATGCAGCCCGTCAATTTTCAATATCTGCTTTTCTTCCAGATAAGTAATATCTAAATCCGCAAGTCCTAATCTTCGCTCCAATGTGTAGTACGGATCATCCCAAACCATTGGAGCGTTTTTCATCAGCCATCGTTGATACCATTTATCATGATTCCCTTCCAGCCAAACAATGTGAGCGTCAGGAAAATTCATTCTTATTGTAATCAACAGGTCAATAGCATCTTCAAACATTCCTCTCGCTTCGCCTCTGTCTGGTTTTTTATCGTGTCGGGTAAAAGGTGAATTGTCAATAATATCGCCGCCTAAAATAATGCAATCAACCTTATTTTGAAACCCATATTCAAGGGCAAGTTGCACCGCTTTTTCATCATGGTTAGGAACGTGTATGTCACTAAGCCAAAGAATATTTTTATACTGCGCAGGTAAATTGTAAGGTCTTACTTTTTTCGCTTTTGTCTTTGGCACGCAAAAACCTATCCTTTGTTTTGACTTGTCGGAATTCTTTCTTTTCTGTTCACCGTTAGAACCTGTGTAATACCTAACCAACGCCCTTGCTTCCTCGGGGTTTGAAAATATTAACGGATGATCTAGATAGATTTTTTCAGAAACGGCTTTCTTAGAAAAGTCTTTGTACTTATCTATGTAAGAAAGTACAATATCTCCCTTTCCTAAAATACGTGCTTTTGTCATTGTAGATTTTGAGGTATTAATAAAAACCCCAACCTTGAAAAGTCGGGGGTAAATTCTAAACTACTGCTTATGAGAAAACTTTTAATGCTCTGTCGAAATACTGTTGGCGGTCAACGATTCCATTCAAACCTCCGTTCACACGCTTCGTTTCATCTTTTATATTCGTATCATCATCAATCGCATCCATCTTTCGCCACGTCCAATAAATACACGCACTCTTTACTGCATACTCGGCAGTAGAAAGCAAATCGGGTGTTTGTAGTAAACGATCGTCACCAAACATATCTTTGCTCATTCTTGCATAATTCGCCCTGCCTGTTAATTGTATAAGTCCACGACCCATGAATTTCTTACCATCACCACGAACCGTATTCCCGAGATCAGCACGACCTTCGTATTTCGCCTGTGCTGCTGTCGGCCCCCATATTTCACGCAGCCATTTCAACCCGCCACTTTCATGTAGTACCTGTGCAAGAAAAGAAGCTATTTCATTTGGCGTATCAATTCCATACAAAGGCATGTAATGATTCAAATGATGGAGGAAGGTATCTATCCTACTGTCAGATGTGGAAGGAGTAATAGACTTTAGTTGCTGCGATGTTAACATTACCTGTAAAGTATTTTATGATAGAATAAAGTAAACACCACGTTCCACGTAACACCCAATCCGATGAAGTGCAACCAATGTGGATTATCTGCAACAATAACCGCCAAAATGAGGGAAATAATCATCAGGCTTTTACAGATGTGCCACGCATCAGCCTTCCATCCAAATATTTTCATTGCGTATTGCCAACTAATTTCTTTACACCAAAACTTTTTATCGAGATGGTTAAAGATGGAACGATTAAACGCTACAATGTTTTCGGTACGATCCATTGCAGCGTTAAAGATTGCAGCAAGGATCACAAGTGAATAGATAAAGATTATCATACTTTTTATTTATTGGATAAACCAAATGTCATGATGTTGCGGCCAAAGCATTGCCCAAAAAAAGAAACTACCCAATACAATATGCAGGCAGAAGAAAACAAAATACCCATGCTTGTAAATCGGGATATTCTCTTTACTATGCGTTTCAACATTCGGTTTAAACATTTCAGTAACCCTTGTAATTGAACCTGAACGGCTTGCTCTCCATGCAAGGAATAACCACACAAGAGAGGCGATATAGCAAAAGAAGATTGCTATCCAGAAATCATAAGACTGTGCAAACGGTGCTAATTTTAAGAATGTCATATATTATAGTTTTATTGGTGAAATTTCTTCATTATTATATCTAAGGGATTAACTTTTGATCTGTTTCTTAATAGCCCTTTTATTGGCATCCATCCCTCTTGTGAAACATTATGCGTACCACCTGAATAATCTCCTTTTAAAAGAACTTCGTCTTTTTTTATGCCTGTAACTTCCATTACTTCTCTACCCCAGTAAATTTTTTTATGATATACTTTTTGGCCAAGTTGTAAATTCATATCGGTAATTTTATTGGTGAAATGACTAATCATCTAAACCTTCTTTCATGCCATCCCAATCATCTTGAATATCTTCCATTTTCTTTTGAGTGTATGGCTTTTTTTGATCGGTTAATTCGCCGCCTAAAGTGGCAACGTCCTTTACAATTGCAATTGGAGTTTCTACAACATCCATTACTAATTTTCCGAGATTACCAAAGAATGACATAGTTTAAAATTTTATTGGTGAAATAAGTTTTAATATCGGTTTGCGGAGAATAAAGGCTGTAAACGCCGCAAGCAGAACAAAGAAGTAAAGCCGCCACTTGTTGCGCTCTTTCTTAATTAGTGTAATCTTGTTTACACTATTTGTCAGTTTTTCATGAAATAAGAGAATTTCGTTTCCCTTATTTTGTAGTTCCTTTTGTAATAAATTAACCCTGCTGTTGTCCGTCACTACTGTTGTATCTCTGATGGTTATTGTCTTGTGTATTGTCCTGTACTCCACTCTGTCAATCCAAACACTATCACCGATCTGTACGGTATCACTAACTGTTTCAATGACGTTAAGCGTATCTGAAATGATTGTGGTGTCACTTACATAAACGCTGTCATTTACGCACCAAGACTTCAAAACTCCTACTTCCCACACTTGCTTCATTTTGGAAGTATCTTGCAATACTTTCTTTACAGGGTTGCAGCTATTCAAAGCAATAAGAGCCACAATAATCATTATTGCAGCTACTAACTGAACAATGTATTTGTCAAGGAAGGATAAAATTTTACTCCGTTTTGTCATCAGCTTTCTTTTTATCGTTTTCGCTTTTGCTTTGCCCGAATAAATAATTTCGGCCTGTAGCAAAAACACCTAAGATGATACCTAAAGCCATGTACATAATT
This sequence comes from Anaerobacillus sp., assembly GCA_036676095.1. Lineage (GTDB taxonomy): Bacteria > Bacillota > Bacilli > Bacillales > Anaerobacillaceae > Anaerobacillus. Next base: position 5,567 of record JAKFDP010000097.1, read on the forward strand.
TCGCTGTTTCCTTCTGGTAGTTTGCGAAATACAAGAATGTACACAAGCCCGAGAATCACAATTCCATCAAGAATGAGAATGATGTTTCTGATGTCACTAACTCCGATCGCTTTTAAAGTATCGGTTATCCAATTTGGCATGGGTTATAATTTTAATTTTGATTTGAAATAAAGTTTCCAGCTTCCTTTGTAGTCAGGATCAACCACGTTCTTTTTAATCATGGAAATGAAATACCATGTACCGCAAAAGCTCATGATGTAACCAGGTAAACTTCCCCAGTTTATCACTAAGAAAACCATAGCCAAAAACCATTCAATGGAGGCTATAATAACTTTGAACATCATTCTGTAGGGCATATTTTAAAAGTTTAACAATCTTCATAGGGTA
>JAKFDP010000098.1:0-2178 GCA_036676095.1 Anaerobacillus sp.
GGTCAAATTTTAACATTGGAAATTCCTTATGCTCTTTCACATATAAGTCATCAGCTTTTTGAACGAGATCCATTTCAATGGCAATTTGTTTTTCGCTTTCCTCAAATAAATCATACGTCTCTTTAGACATATAGTATTTCTTAGATGGTATCCCTCCAAGAATTGGAGCAAGCTGCTTAAAGTCAATATTATTATCATCCTCAACTATAATCGTCCGATAAACACCCTTGGGTAAATGATTGGAATACTCTCTTATAGCCTTTCGGACACCTTCAATGCAAACATCAATAATGGGGTAATTGTTGTCATCCTTCTCAATTCCATTTAACGAGTTTCCAGCTTCCTTCCCCTTTTGAATAGAGAGTTTAAAGTATTTTTGAACCATTGTATATACTGTTGCCCCACCTACGATTATTCCTAAGAATGTTCCAATTAAGGTAAAGGCAGGGTAAATATTGTAGCGACCATCTAATAAAGAATCCATCTAGATACTCCTCTTCGGATTTGTTTTCATCTTTCAAAAGACATGCTGTTTTTTCAATATCTCCTTTTTTTGTCAAAAATATTTAACATTTTTTGAAACCTCTTTTAACTATTTTCGTCTGATTAAATGTTGTAAAAAAATCAAGTTGCTAATGCGACTTTTGCACAAGGTGAAGAAAAACTCGGTAAAGTATTTGAAAGTGAAAAATTACTGCCTACAAACGTTGATAAACAAGTTAATCAATCTACATAAAAAACAAGCCGGATTTTAGACTAACCTAATAATATGAGACACGATAAAACACCTTCGAAATGGTACACTGAAATTAAGTACTAAAATCGGAGGTGTTTTTGCATGGGCAAAAACGTATATTCAAGTGAGACAAAATGGGCTGTGGTGAAGGATAAGATGTCAGGGGAATTAACTAATCAAGAGATTATGGAGAAGTACGGAATTAAAAATGTTTCCCAGATAAAGACATGGATGAAATGGTACCGAGAGAATGAGATACATCGTTTTGATCAACCTATTGGCAAACAATATTCGTATGGGCTTGGACCAGATAACGTGAGTGAAGAGGAAAAGAAAGATCGTCAATTTACTCACTTAAAACAGGAGAATGAAATCTTAAAAAAGTATTTGGAGATGGTAAAGGAGTTGAAAAACAAGTAGTTCTACAAATCGTTGAGAAGTTCCGTAAGAAGTACACGGTTACGTCAATTTTATCTGCCCTATCTGTCCCGCGTGCAACCTACTATCGGTGGGCAAAAGCGGGGAAGGACGTATTGACCAAAGAAGAAGAAATCATTATAACTTTATGCCAGGAAACAAAATATCGATACGGGCATCGTAAGATTAAGGCATTATTATATCGTGACTATCAGATTAAATTGAATCGTAATACCGTTCAACGTATTATGCAAAAACATTATTTGCAATGTCGTGTAAAGCCGAAACGAAAATGGAAATCACAAGGAGAGTCGGTTGTCGTTGCACCAAATCTTTTAGAAAGAGATTTCACAGCCACTGCTCCAAATCAAAAGTGGGTCACAGATATCACTTACCTACAATATGGTCCGTCTACGTTGTATTTATCGACTATTATTGACTTGTATAACAATCAAATTGTGGCATATAAGATTTACGATCATCAACAGACTCCACTTGTTTTGGACACACTCAAAGATGCTTTAATTGTACGCGGAAATCCATCTGGTGTAATCCTTCATTCAGATCAAGGAAGTGTATATACATCATATGCATTTCAGAAGTTTGTGAAAGAGAGTAACCTAGTCAGTAGTATGTCAAGACGTGGAAATTGTTGGGATAATGCGGTTATTGAGTCGTTTCACTCAAACTTGAAATCAGAGGAGTTTCAATATATTAAGTTCAACTCAGTGAGCTTAAAGGTCGTACGGAATCATGTGGAAGATTACGTTAAACATTATAATGAAGAACGCATTCAAGAAAAATTAGGCTACCAAACCCCTGTTGAATTTGGGAGCATGGCAGCCTAATAAGGGTGTTTTATCTCTGTCTCAAATGACTAGGACAGTCTAGTTTGCGGTTTTTTTATTAGGTCCGTTGGAGGTACGTGTTGCCCGTGAAGGTTGAAAAATCGGATCAACGGTAACTAGTGAAGGCGACTAATGCCCGTGAAGGTTGAAAAATCGGATCAACAGTAACTAGTGGGG
>JAKFDP010000099.1:0-5956 GCA_036676095.1 Anaerobacillus sp.
CCAAAACTCTGCCATGTTGCTACCACTTAGAAACGTTTGAAATTCAGGCATTCAATCACCTAATTCCTATTCCGAATAGCTTGTACAACATAGTAAAGCAACAACCCTACCGCTGTAATTGCAATGATGATCATTAAAAAGGGCGCTACTAACTTTAGAATGAAACCGAATACCCCCCAAAAGAATGAGAAGTCCCATACATTACCTAATGACTCCATTTCATTCGTTCACTCCCCTTTCAATATTTAGTAGAGTTATAGAATTGCAATATAACTAAAAAGAATGTGACGACAATCGTAAATCCTAATAAAAATATCATCACTTCTGTGTTACCATAAATGAGTTTGAATGCTTCTGTCATTATTCCTAGGCTCATCGTTGTACACCCCTAGAAATTGCACTAATAATCAAGTTTGCTATTGGAGCAAGTAGTATGCAGCTCCCGACAATCACGACGTAAACGTTAAATATTTCACTTGCTGCACCTTCCACAATTGAATACATTTCGTTTACCTCCTAATCACTCGATCAAGCACAATGAAAATAAGTAATGCTGATAGTAACGTGATTATCGCTACATCTCCAAGCGTGATTTCATGAATAACATGAATATCACCTTTTGGATTGTAAAAAATTGTTTCTTTCGTTCTCTCAATATCGTAGATACCGACGAGTTCGGTTGTTTCTTCATTCATGAAATCAACCCCATTACTATATTTCTATGTTTCAATTATCGCAGAATATTTTTTGGCTTCGCTACCACAAAAAATTTTTGTGGTACTAGGGGTAATATAGGGGGCATAGGGAAGGGGTGGGATGAGGATAAAAAATTGGTCATAAGCCTTTGTCCAATTTGATCGGTTGAAACCAAAAGTTAGGTTAATATGTTTTGACACTTCGTTTCGTTCGAAAATTTCCTTTTCGCCCCGAAAAATTATATAGATATATTTATATCATTAAAATACTGTACGGTTCTTGCAGGTTTCTACATTTTTTTAAATAAGACGATTTAAAATGGATCTAAAAAACTAAAATCCTTCCAAAAATGCCTCATTTTTAAAAGTTTTGTAGTAGGGGGTTCAATTGTATTCGGAAGCATCGAAAAATCCAATCTGAGCCAAAATAAAAAGAATTAGACAGGTTAGACGTCTAATTCCTTATAGAAAGTTAATTGACTTTGAATTTTTGGCTGCGACCAGTTTTTGATTTGCCTGTCTCTAACGTTTTAATCCATTCCAATAAATCTTTTTTTCCGTAGCCCAAGTTTTGTAACTTTTGCGGAAAAAGTTCCGGTATCTTTTCCCACATTCGCATTTTAAATAATGCTTTCTGGTTAATACCAAACGAATAAACATTCTTCTCACGCCTAGCGGTGTATTGTTGCTGTCCTATGTACTCCGTGAGATAAATATATTTTTCCCCTTTAACATTTACCTGAGTAAGATAGCCCAATCGCTTCACCACCTTATTTTATTTTTCTCAGTAACCTTCCAGTGATCTTTCCAACAATACGTCTTTTAATACGCTGCATTATCTTTCCTTTCCTAATTGCATTAATATCACCAAGTAATCTTGCAAGCTTGTACAATATTGATCTTACTTTGTTAATCGAAAGCAATCCCTTCACCCTCTTTCACACTTTCATCAATTCGCTGAACAATTTCTTGAAAAAGTTCATATGGCTCAAGTTCATTAATAACGTCGTTAACCATGTCCTGATCTTCTGGATCTAAAACCGAATATAGAAACTCATTGATTTCTTGTAGGTTCATTATTTAACTTCTCCTTTTTGATTGCTTCCATAACTTCTAAAAATCGGTTTAATTTATCACCATATTATTATAATTTTCTTGGTTTAAATAACCTATAATTAGCATAATAATAAAATTGAGGTGATTTCATGGAAAGTAAGAAGTTTGATAATTACTCAAATCCTTATACAATTCACACCCCAATTAATGAACAAATTGCCCATTGGCTTGAGAAAAACCCAGAAATAACTGTAAAAGAAATACAAATAAACCAGGAAGATGCTGTTGTGTTTTACGAAAAGACAACCTAAAAAGTTGTCTTTTTTAATTTATACATGTTGTACTTGTATTCCCATTGAAAACTAACATTACACTAAGTACTTCATCCTACAGAGAAATAAATATTTCAATTATGTTTTATTATTTCAGTACTTGATCGTACTGTGCATTAAGTAATATTTTAAATGATTAATAAACTATGGTAAAAGTATTCAAAGAGACCTTCAATTTTAAAAAAAATATAACTTTTCCGAAAGTGTTGTGTTATAATCACTTTTGGTAAAATGGCAAACTTGTTGAAAAGCAAGGACGCAAAACTAAAGGGGCTAAAGTTTTACTATGCCAGCCAGTTGCCTATTTAGAAATCACCCTATAGTTTTAGGTTTTTTATTTAGGCTTAAAATCATGAAGGGATGTTTTTATTTTGAATTATTTAGAACCAGAATTAAAAGATGCACTTGTTAAATTTGAAAATTTACTAAATGAGTATTCTGATAACGCTAATAACGTTATTCCTTATAAAAGCTTTATTAAATACTTCTTAAAAGTAAAAACTAAAAATATTACATTGCCAACTTCTGAAATTTTAGCAGTAATAAAGCATGAACGACCTCTAATTTACTACCAATTAAAAAGAAATTCAGCTAGCGACAATACTTTATACTTCTTAACCCATATTGATATGAATTATGAAAGTGCACAAAAGAAATTATTAGAAATAAAAAACTTAATAAAATAATTTATTATCCCCACTATAATAAGTGGGTTTTTCTTATTCTGTTTCACTGTTTTACTCTATTATTCATTACACTTAACAATATAATCAGGATGCTCCTGATGTAGTTTTTCCCCCAACATTGCAAGCAATATGACTTATCATGATCGGTGTCATAAACGACTGCTACTGATCCATGACAACATTCCGCAAGCTTCGTCTGAAATAATCGGATAAACATGTATAATCACCCCTACACCGCTCTGTTAATCTTTAATTCTGTAAATATTTCATCTAGCAGCTCGTTTGCAAATTCTTTTTCTTTTTCATGGCGATCTGGACTTTCAGAAACTGTTGAAACATAACCTATCATATAAGCTAAGACTTTAACTTCTAGCTTATCGTCATTCATGCTAGATGCCTCCTTCCGTTCTTTTTATTCAACCAATCTATAAATCTGTTAGCTTGTTGAAATGCTTCTTCAAAAGGAACGTTTCTTGCTATGAGTTTGACTTTGTAGGGTTTGTCATCGTCTTGGCGATAGTTGGCTCGCCATGCTGTGGCTTTGTGATCATCCAGTCTTTCGATAAACAAAAAACTATTAAGGCCGTAACGGTATTCATAAAGATCGCCGTAGCTAAAAACAGTAAAACCCTTCTCAGTAGCTACATCATTTTCTTTAATCCTCTTAATTAACAAAGGTTTTAGTTGTTTTATTTTTTCTTTTGTTGTTATATCTATTGTTTTATATTTTAGGCGTAGCCTATTGTTAGAAACTGAAATATAGATATCCAAGTGGTAAAGATAATGAAGAAAATCACTGATCATATATCTTCCTCAACATAATCTACTGAAGGAACTGAACTACTGAACGTAACTGAACTGTTTTCTTGTATTCCCCCCATAAAATTTTTCATAGGGGGTTTATAGGGATTTGCTTCAGCTTTCTTCAGTTCTTCAGTTTCTTCAGTAAAACGTGTGGTGATTAGACCAATTCCGTGAAATTGTGTACTGCCATCCTTACCACTTCGTTTCTTGACAAAGCCACGTTCTTCAAGCCTTCGATTAAATTTCCTTTGGCTTAATTCGTATTCTCCTGTTTCTTTGCACCAGGACTTATAGGTTTCATAAATATCTTTCACGCTGCATTTTGCTGCTGGGCGAATAACACAATGGTCACTAATAAACTGGCCAAGGATGTCCATTTCGTCTTTATATCCTTGTGTCGCCTGTTTGACTTCTTCCGGCTCTCCCAAGCCACCTTGCTGCCATTTTAAGCAGCCTTCTACTGCCCAACGCAAGATACCCGGAAGTTCCTTTTTAAGTTTAGCAGGTAGATCCGTATCCACTTCTTCTTTTGGTATGGTCACAGTAAATGGAATGAGCTTAATTCTGCGCCAAATTCCTTCATCATTGCCTTTGACAATGGGTTTATGGTTTGTGGTGAAAAAGATTTTAAATTCTGGAACAAACTCAAAAAATTCTTTTCTTAAAAATCTAGCTGTTATCGGTTCTCCACCAGTGAGCTGCTTTACTAAAGACTCTGACAGCCTTTGTCCTTCTTCACTTTCTACTGCTGAAACAAAACGTGCATCACTTAGCCTTGCAATATCGTTATTAATTCCGCCTTCGTGTGTTTTTGCTGTAAATGTATCAGCATTGGTTTGTTTGCCATAATCACCGAGAATTTCTTTAACGATATTAATAAACGTTGATTTTCCATTTCTCCCACTACCATGCAGGAAGAAAAGTACTTGCTCTCTTGTATCTCCAGTAAGTGTATAACCGATGGATCGTTGCAAAAATTCAATTAAATCATGTTTTACATTGCCCTTTTCATCTTTCATAATGTTTTCAAGAAATGCTAACCATGTTGGGCAAGTAGCTTCCTGATCATATTCAACATTTGAATAGTTTGTAATTAAGTACTCTCGATTGTGAGGCAAAAGATTACCAGTCTTTAAATCAATAACGCCATTTGCACAATTAAACTTAAATAAATCAATATTCAGTTCAGTTTGTAACACTGGGAGCATTGCTTTTGCGCGGTCAATACTGTTTAACAATACGGAGCTTTTTTCGCTCGATTGTGCCCACTTAATCATTTTTCTACGACCTTCTTCGTCATTAACGTTTCCAGCTTCAATGTACATTTTACGAAACGTCTTAGTCGCAATTCGTTCAATTTGTTTCCGTTTGTCGTTCTCCCATACTTTGCCGTTCCAGATGAGCCATTCATCAAACTCAATGCAATATTTAAGCTTATCTGTATGATAATGGACTAATCTTTCAGCATTGCCTACTTCAGTTAAATTGAAGTTCTTTGGTTTTTCTTCTTGGGTGGTTAATTCTGTGGTGTTATTTGGTGGTTGATTTCTATTATGAAAATTAGCAAGATACAATTTTCCACTGGCTTCTTTTGATAAAGCACTCATTAACGTGTTGTTAAATTCTCGTTGATCTAATGGTGGGGAAAAGAAATATTTATTCAAAAAGCTTGCAATTGTAGTAATTTGATCATCAGTAAAGCCAAACTCTACTAATCTACAACAATGACTAAATAAAGCATTGTTACGTCCACCTTCAGAAAGTGGAATTGGGAAAGGACGTCCCTCATTTGCAATTTTTTTCAAACGATTGAAAAATACTGGCATGGGAGAAAGCTCTTCTTTTGATGTATGTATCCATTCGCGTCCCTTTGTATTTTGACTTGGCAGGACGATTTGACCACGCCCTGCTAGTCTATAATCACCAACAAAACCCCCAGCCATTAAAACAACTGCATCTTGCCCTTGAATGACGTTTGTTGTACGAAAGAAAAATTGATAACCTCTAACCGTTTTTATCGCGTGAAAGCTATATTTTTCTGCTATTAAAGCTTGAAATATTCGTTCTCCTTCTGCTGCGTTATCAATGTCGATCACATCGTATCCTTCTGGAACAAGTAAACCTGTCCAACCATTTAATTTAAGCCATTTACGAATTTCATGATCGGCCATTCCAGGTTTATTCGGATCTTGCCAACCTTTTTGAATTGGACGCTTTGCTATGTTGTAGCGCTTTTGATGATCTTCTTCTCTGTTAAAGTCTGCATATCCAATCAGCTTAATGATCTTGATTGGTTGCTTAGATGAAGGAAACAGTTGTTGCAATTCGGTTCCCTCTTCTGAAATGGTCATCGTTGCTGTCATTCATTCGTCCCCCCTTGTTC
>JAKFDP010000100.1:0-1798 GCA_036676095.1 Anaerobacillus sp.
TTATGAATCAAACAAAACTTACTTATAAATCTGGTTACTTCCGTTTTAACGAAGGTCTTCTAAAACGAGCAATTTTGACTAACTTGTTGGATGCTACGGAAGAACTAAGGATAAAAAAAATAAAGGAACAATCGCCAACAGATGATGAATTTACCAAGCATAATCCTTATACTATTAGTGAATATTATAATTTAAATGAATTATTTAAAAAGATACAAAGTGAACTTGATTTATTGGTAAAAGAATTCCCTGATTTAGAAGAGTTGCATATGTTACTTCTCCCTGAAGTTACTAAACTATTAGAATTAAATCAAGATTCAGATATATTATTAAATAGTTTCCATCTCATCTCTTCTATACTTAACTTTTATTTAGAATCATGCAAAGAAAGTGAACAAAATACAAGTAAACTTTACATCAAAGATGATACTTTTTTTATAGGAATACAACTAGAAAACGATAATTTAGAAGATTTAGAATACCGGGAACTAACAAAATCTCAATATATAAATTTAGTTAATGGACTTATAACAGACTTAAGAAAGCAAGGTCGCTTATCAACTTATGATGAACGTCTTGCAATTCAATTAGCCTACCAACTATTAGAAAAAGGGCAACGATTTGATGGGGATATAATTCCATGGGGGAATTCAGGTTTCCGTGATGTTCAAACTTATGCCTCTATTACAGATCCCGGAATTGGACATTTGTACGGAACATTAAAATCTAACAAAAATCTTCATGGTGTTATTGTTCACATTGAACATCTTGAGAGAGGAAGCGACCAAAATCGTGAGGCAGTTGAACCGTATCGTATTCCCAACTTTAACATTATCGGAAAGGTTAAATTGAATGTCGGTAATAATGCACCATCTTCTTCGTATGTAGGAAGACCTGTATTTGAGGGTGATTTTAAACAATCTGCCATAAAAACTGTTCACACAATGGCAGCCGCGTGTTCGGCAATTTTTATGGATGGACTAACAGAATGTAAATTGGCAATAGAGCGCATGACAGCAACTGAGGCTATTTCATTTCTAAAATACATGGTTGGTAATGTGCGAAGAAACCAATATACCCAAGTACTTGCTGCTGCTTTTAACATTAATACTCCTATTTTAGATGACCGTGACAAAACAATAAAAGAGAATAATGGTAAACCGAAATTAGTTACAGATCGATTTGAAATTGGACTGTTAGGAATTGAAATAGTTAAAGAAGGTGGATTCGATAAAGTAACTTGGGATGGAACAGCTAATACATATCCTAGTAAGTGTGTTATTGAACAACTTACCTTTTCCGAAGCCTTGACATTGGTTCATAAAGCTCATGAAGAAGGATTAATCACCTATTTTTCTGCAGGGTTCAGATTCGAGCATTTGCCTCAAGTTATTTATACAGGTACTGACGGTATCGGATTGGGCGGAGCACAAATTCTTCGTTATATGGATAAAAATACAGGATACCATGGACCTTTTAAAGAAGAAAATATTTCCAATATAATAGAGATTAGGGAAAAAGCAACAAATGATATTAAGGGAAAAGCAGCCATTTTATTAAGTAGATTAGATCGTATGTTTTTTGAAAAGAGTATCACACCTGATGATAACCGAAAACGAGAACTATTATTTTCGCAATTAAAGGACGATAAATTAGAGGATTTATCTATGACTATCCAAGGATTAACTCATATTGATTCATTACCTAATGATAAGTCTCATCCTCTAGATGGATGGGGACAACGATTGATAGCATTTCAAACTACTTGTATGGCAGCACAAATGTTTGCAGACGAAAG
>JAKFDP010000101.1:0-3503 GCA_036676095.1 Anaerobacillus sp.
GGTGGATGTCCACATTTCTCATGGAGGTCAACCCTCCCATGCCTCACAGAGTCTTCGCTCTCAAATTCCTTCGTCCAACCTTTCCATGAGGTGGATGTCAGCCATGCTGCCCCACAGGGTCCTTTGCCCGTAATTTAGTTGCTTTGCCGACTAATCCGTGCTTCAAATGTACCCAAATCTATAACGCTACTACTATTTAATCTAATCTAAAACAGAATCAAGCTGCCTTTTCTACCTTTTTAGCTACTGACAAATGAGGAATATCCTTTAACATTTTTTCTTCATTAAACTCAAATTGCTTTTTGCCTATGCTAAAGAAAATACGGATCAATTTATTACATAAAGCAATAAGGGACTGCATCTTTTTTAATGGATTATCAGAACGTTGAGTATAGTAAACATGTAATGCTTTAAAAGCTGAATTTTTTGCAACGAGAATCATGCACACCCTGAACAACAGAGCCCTCAGTTTCTTCCTACCCCTTTTTGTGATCGTTGTTTTTCCCTTGTGCTTACCAGATGTATTTTCTTTTAAACTTAAGCCAGCTAGCTTAATAATTTGTCGGGGATGAGTATAATCATTGAGATCACCTACTTCCGCAAAGAAACCGGCAACCGTATCCCTTCCAACACCTTTAATGGCCAACATTTGTGGTACCCCTGGTATTTCATCAAGCAAAATATCTATTTTTGAATCTAATTCTTCGAATTTAAGCTGAATTAACTCATATTTATCTAGTAATGTTTTCAGCTCCAGTTTAGCCATATCAGAGCCTTGGCGAAGTCCGATGGACTTACTGGCTGCTTGCTTTAACTCTCGAATCTTATTAAACCCAACACTCCGGGTAACGGCTTTTCTTAAGTGAGTAAGCAGTTCTTGTTCAGAGAAGTTTATTATTTCATGCGGTAAAGCATATAGTTTTAAGAATTGTAATGCAGCCTTTCCTTCCCACTTCTTAAAGACTGTAAGAAATTCTGGAAAGTACCGATCTATCCAGTTATGGACCTGCCCTTGGACCGTTTGGAGGTCATCCGTTAAAAGATCGCGTATTTTTTTCGCCACTCGGAGTTCGGCATAAACCCCCTGTGGTATCGTTGGTTCGGCGTATCTTCCATCTTTGACCAGTTGGGCAATTACTCTTGCGTCCTTTACATCATTTTTAGTTGGTGAATTATCATCCAATTCCTTGGTTTTCTTTACATGCAAGGGATTTACAGCTACAAATTTAATATCATTTTCTTTTAGAATATGAGCTAGGTTGAACCAATAATGCCCTGTCGGTTCCATCCCAACCACTACTTTATCCATGCTTTGTTTTTTCTTTATTTCTGAAATCCACTTAAGAAAATGATAGAATCCCTCATTTGTGTTTTCAAAATAGCAAGGTGATCCGAACTCCATTCCTCTAAAATCCTGGGCACGTGCCACATGCTTGAATTTAGCTATGTCGACCCCTATAATAAGTGTTTGAGAAGTAATTTGAGCAAGCTTCTTATTTTGGTTATAATTCATTTTAGGCCTCCTGGAATTTGAGTTTTTGTCCTTTTTGCTGGCCAGCTTCAGGACACTCTCATTCTACCAAGAGGTTATTTTATTGTTCAAACCTCATTTTCACTCATTACAGGAATGCTGCCCCGATAGTTTAAGTGAAACCATTCACATATTATTATTAGATTTAATTCTAGATAAAGAAAAAATTACAGATCTGCTACCTCTAATGAAGAGTTAATAACCGCGTTATATGTTGAATGAAAAATTATATGAACTGTCAATACTGTTTCTAATGCTTTTTACTGCAGACAAAAGTGTAGGTTTATATAGTATTCCTCAATTCGTTGATTTTCTAAAAAAGGAGGTTTAAAAATGGCAGGAAATGGTTCTATTAGGCAAAGAGGAAAAGAAAGTTGGGAACTAACAGTATCTCTTGGGAGAGGACCTGAAGGAAAATATACAAAAAGGACTAAGAACGTAAAAGCAAAAAATAAAACACAAGCAAAAGAATTATTGCGCCAATTTATATACGAAGTAGAAACCGGACAATTTACAAATTTAGAAAATGTATATTTTAGAGATCTAGTTGAATCATGGCTTCAAAAACATGCTGCCAATCTCGCAATTAGAACACAGCAAGGATATGAATCTAACCTTAATTTAAGGATTCTCCCCTATTTTGAGCATATGAAGCTATCAAGTATTAAAAAAATACATGTTCAAAATTTTTTCGATGATCTTAAGTGCGATTGCATTAGAATTGAGGGTAATGAAAAAAAACTTTCAAATTCTCATATAAACAATCATCACATTCTTCTAGGTAGTATTTTTTCTTTTGCTGTAGACAGAGGGTATATTAAAGAAAGTCCTATTAAGGGAATAAAGAAATTAAAAGTTGAACAAAAGCGAAAAAATGTTCTTGATAAACATGATTTATCTTTATTAATGCAGACCCTTAACAATGAGCCCCTTTTATGGAGAGTACTAGTTACTTTAGCAGTTTTTTCTGGTGCAAGAGAAGGGGAAATAGTAGGATTAGAATGGAAACATATTGATTTTGAAAAAGAGACTATAAAAATCGAGCAATCATTAACTTTAAAAACTGGAGAAGGAGTTAAAGTAAAATCAACAAAAACCAATCGATCAAGGGTCGTTAGCATTCCTTCGTCAATTACAAAACTTCTGAAAGATTTTAAAAGAGAAAAAGATGAAGAACAAATCAATGCGGGTGACACTTGGATAAAATCCTGGGAAGGTGTCGATAGAAATTTTATTTTCACTGCTCCAGGTTTTTTGGGACGTCCTATGCGGCCTGATAGTGTCTCTCAATGGTGGAATAGGTTTCTAAAAAGAAATTCTCAACTTAAAAACATTACCTTTCATGGTCTTAGACACACATCAGTTTCATTACTGATTGATAAAAATAATGCGATGAAAATAATAAGTGAACGCATCGGTCATGCAAAAATTGGAACAACCATGGATATATATGGTCATTTACTAGCAGAAGCTGATAGAAAGGCAGCAGATTCCCTAAATGAAATATTTGATGATTTAGGAATTACAATTGATTAATTCGGTGTCTTCCCTAATTAGAAAATTTGCCGAAAAACTCAGTAAAACCTTATTAATTTAATTGTACTAATTTGATCTTAATTAACAAAAAAGCTTGATATTAAAGCATTTTGAAGAGTTTATTGCCGTCAATTTTAACATTTTCATACTTTTCCTAAACTGTAGGTCGGAGGTTCGAATCCTCTTTGGGACGTCAAACAGCCTTGATTTTTCAAGGCTGTTTATTTTTGATGAAAAACATGCAGATAGCAATTACCGAAAAGGAATTAAAGCGATGCTTGTTAAGAACAACACTGCTTCGTTTATAAGAATCTTAGATAAGTAGCATTTGATATATCAAAACTTAAGTATCTTTCGATGACCGTATGTCCTTTTTATAATATCCAACAAATATTCTTCTTCGTTCATAGGCAAAAATAAACATTGCCACACCTAA
>JAKFDP010000102.1:0-11589 GCA_036676095.1 Anaerobacillus sp.
TCCATAAAATTGAAAAGCTGATTAGCTCATAAATAAATTCATTGACGAGATATTTTCTATCTCTTTAATTCGCTTGGCTGTGTGTTCAGTTTTCAAAGAACGAAACTACTTTCATTTCTCAATCCCTATCTTAGCGACAGGAATTTTATTGTAGCACGATAATTTCGATGAGTCAACAACTTTTTTTAGAAAGTATTTTATTCAACGAACAGAATTTAATCATACCATACTTATTGACTTCATGTCAATATTTTTTTGTTTAATTTAAAACGTTATTTTTTACTGAAAATTTATCACAGAAGATTAATATACCACAACACCTAAACAAAAACAACCTTATTTACACAACAAATTTTCGCTTTTAAAAATAATTGTTCAATTTCTTCTTATAATTAAAACCTACTGACTCTTAAAGAAAAAACTTTAGATTTAGATTGAACTAGCTACGAAAGTTGTATTCGGACCTAGGGTCAGAATTGTTTATGAATGACTTTGTTTTCTCAAACAATAGTCAATTATTGTTTCAGATAACCCTTACCTGAATAGAATATTCTAAAGTACTGAAGGGGAGCAAAAATTATGGATAATAATTTTAAAGCATTATTGGGGTCATGGGAACAAGCTATTGGCACAATTCTCTCTGCTATTAGTAGCACCCCTTCGTCCAAACTTAGTGAAACCCTGCAAACAAACTTGTCATTACTAGGAAATGTCATGCAAGCAACAGGTAACGCATTAATAGCCGATAGTCAAAAAAAACTCACTTTAGACAAAATTGGCAACGAAATACAAGCAATTGGTAACTCCACAGTTATTGTCGGACTTCTAATTCCATTCAACAAATTAAAAAAGTCAGAGTTAAATATAAAAGGTAATTTACTTCAAGCTGTTGGAAACGTTTTAGCACTTCCTAGTTTATTAGATGATCATACCATTTCACTTGATAACCTTTATAATATCTACGGAACTCTCCTTCAAGCGATCGGAAACTCACTACAAGCTTTATCAGGAATTATCGAACTAAAAGGTAAAGAGGCACAAAATATTAATTTTGTTGGTAGTTGGATACAAGCCATTGGTGCTGTTATCCAAGCTCTAGTTCAAAGTGAAAATTAATAATTGCAAACATTCAGGCAATAGTAATTGTACTAAATGCCTGTTATATAAATTATTTTACATTTATTTCATAATGACACTTTACTCCACTAAACAACATTGAAAAAAAACAAAAATAGCCATTCATCTCCCATCCAAAAATATATTGAAGAAGGAGGCTTCTGGCTAAAGTTCACTATAATTTTGTTTCTTTCCTTATAATTTTCTAAACTATGACTCTGATGTTTTTTTACATATATTATCCTACAGCTGGTGCTCCATTTTGTCTTTGACCAAGTTCTTGATCGATAAGTAATATTGCGGACGGATTATTTCCTGCTAATTTTATACGTTCTACAATAGTTAAAGATTGTGCTTCTTCATCAATTTGTTCTTTTAAAAAGTCTAGAACAATCACCGTTGTTTGTGGGTCAATTTGTTTTATATATTCATAAGCTTGTCGATAAGCATTTGTAACAAATTGCTCATGTTCAAAAACTCTCTGAAATGTTTCAAGCGGAGTTCCGAAGTCGCTTAGTTGAGCCGGAACTTCATTAAGCATAACTACCCCATCTTTTCCAGCTAAATAATCAATTAAAATTAACATATGTGATCGTTCTTCTTCAGATTGAAGTCTTAACCATTTTGCCATTCCCGTTAAATTTTTACGATCATGTAAGCCGACATTGCCAAATATAAAGTTGTTGAAATATGTTCAATTTGAATTAAATTATTAATAAGTTGTTGTACTTCCTCTCTGACCATTTCCATTTACTCCTAATCTAATGATTAAATTCAATTATAGGATATGACCTATTTCTGATTTGGTTCAAAAATAGAATGTTAGGAGTTGCTTCTTCGTTCAAAAATCCTTGACTGCGTTACATTTTTTAATTGAAAATTTAGGCACAAAAAACTGCTCCCCTACTTGTTAGTTTGTGGCTAACAGTAAGGGGCAATTCAAGAAGAATACTTCATTATTAATATAGAACTAAATTGTTTTTTCCTTTTTTAAATTTACGAAAATGAAGGAAGGAGATATAAAAAGTGATTTGAGAACCAAGCATAATGAAGGGATTTAACAGCTCCCATAGGAGGTAATCCCAGCCTAACATAATAAAATCTGCTGAATCTGTACGATAGCTATAGAATGAATAAATCTGATAGATTAAATGCTGAATCAAGATTAGGATGAGCCAGATCGCATATGAAGATGGAATCTTCTTCATTAATTTAATAGAGATAATCAATGATAAAATCAATATAAAGTATAATGTAAGCATCAGCAATTTAACACCACGATGTATCGGTATGATCACCTCTCCATCTAATAAAGTCCAGGCAAACAATTTTAATCCAATATCAAATAAGAGCACAACTAATATTTTTAGCATTTTTCACCTCGGGCATTCATCATCTAATATTCTACTTTACCATAATTTCATCCAATCCTCTAAATAAAATATGATTGTTATACTCTCCATCAATTTGTATTTGGACTTGATTTCCTGGCTATTAAAGTAAGTCCTTGTATAGGATGGTAATATCAGGTAATTCACCATTGGAAAGTCCTAATTCTCTAGCTAAAAATAAGTCCTGATCAATTTCCTCGAAATGATTAATTTGTTCTTTGCCTAATAGTCTCCCTGCGACTTGAGTAAGACATATTTTCGGAAGAGAGTAAGTAGAAGAAGGTCCCTTGGAAAATGCATTATTTTTGACTACCTAGCTATACAAACAAATTAATATTTGATTCTTCAGCCTTACCTAAATAGGTAGCAACTCCTCCAATTTGAATTCCATCAATTAATTCTTCTTTCTTAATGCCCATTACATCCATTGACATTGAACAAGCAACCATTTCTATACCCATTTCCGTAGCATTTCTTATTAAGTCTGAAAGATTATCAACGCTTTTCTTATCCATCACGTATTTAATCATTTTTGCTCCTACTCCACCCATATTCATATTAGAAATCGGAAGCTTGCTGGGTCCTTTTGGCATCATTTTGGCAAACATTTTTTCCAGGAAATCTTTCTTTACATCAGGAGCATTTTCTTTACGAAGAATATTTAACCCCCAAAAAGTAAAAAACATCGTTACTTTTTTCCCCATAGCGGCAGCACCCGTGGCAATAATAAAGGAAGCCATTGCTTTATCTAAGTCCTGATCAAAGACAATCAATGTTGCACCGTCTTTCTTACCATGAGTCGTCTCACTTTTTTTCGTTTCTGGTACATCGCAGCCCTTTAAAATCCATACTTTAAACGTATTTTTCTCTCTGGTCTGATTTAATAATGTATTATCTGTTTTATCGCACCAAGCTTTAATATCGCGAATAAATCCTGGATCGGTCACACTCATTTCTAATACTTGACCGTCTTCTAACTTCTTAATTGCTTCGTGAACCTGCATAATCGGCCCTGGACATTGTAGACCACAAGCATTTATCACTAAATCGGCTTGTTTCAATTCTTTATTTGTGACCTCTTTCGGTGATAATTTTTGTTCCGGATCATTATTTGGACTTTTATTGCCTTTCCCGTAAACTGTTGCATATGTTTTATACCCGCCACTCAAATTAAAGGCTTCAAAACCATTTTCAGCTAAAATACGAGTAGCTACATAACCCCGTAAACCTACTTCACATAACACATAAATTGGCTTATCCTTTGGTAATTCTGTTAGTCTTCCTCTTAATTCACCAAGTGGAATATTGATAGTTCCTTCAATTTTTCCAAGTTCTAGCTCGACTTTTTCGCGAACATCAACAAATGTTGCTCCATTCATTAATAACTGATGTACCTCATCGAAATGGACATTTTTCAAAACTCCATTAGCAACATTTACAGCTACATAACCTAGCATATTTACTGGATCTTTAGCTGATGAAAATGGTGGTGCATACGCTAATTCTAGATCTGATAGCTCAAAAATCGTTAAGCCACCTTTAATAGCCGTCGCAATCACATCAATTCTCTTATCAACACCGTCACGTCCAACTCCTTGAGCTCCAAAAATGGTACCGTCATCTGGATTGAAAGTTAGTTTTAAGGAGATTGGGAATCCACCAGGATAATAGCTAGCATGTGATGCAGGATGAATATGAACGGCTTCATATGGAGTCCCTAATTTTTTTAACGTTTTTTCGTTATTTCCCGTTACAGCAACAGTCAAGTCAAAGACTTTGGCGATTGCAGTTCCAAGTGTTCCTTTATAGGTAATATTTTTTCCATAAATATTATCAGCGACAATTCGTCCTTGACGGTTAGCTGGCCAAGCTAATGGTACCATTGTAGGTGTTTGTTGATTAAAGTCTTTCACTTCAATTGCATCCCCAATTGCATAAATGTTCGGATCTTCAGTTTGCAGTATTTCATTTACTAAAATACCTCCACGTGCGCCAACAGCCAAACCTGCATCGATTGCTAATTCATTTTCAGGACGGACACCGATCGAAAGGATGGTAATATCACTCTCTAACTCTTTTCCACTGCTTAAAACAACTTTTTTTCCATGATCTTCAAATGACTTTACTCCATCTTTTAAAATTAACTTTGCTCCGACTTCTTCAATATGTTGATGAACGATCGCGACTATCTCAAAATCAAGTGGAGCCATTACTTGATCCGCCATTTCAACGATCGTAACTTCTACACCTCGATGCTGCAGATTTTCAGCCATTTCTAATCCAATAAAGCCACCTCCAATAACAACGGCCTTTTTTGGTTTCTTTTTATCAACCCATGCTTTGATACGATCCGTATCAGGAATATTCCGTAATGTAAAAACATTATTTGCCTGATCAAGTCCCTTAATTGGCGGAACAATTGGCTTTGCTCCCGGTGATAAAATTAATTGATCATAGGATTCTTGATATACTTCACCTGTCTTAATATCCTTAACTGTTACTGTTTTTTCAGCTCGATTAATTTTAATAACTTCATTAAAATTTCGAATATCAACATTTAATTGCTTAGACATACCCTCTATCGTATGAACAAGTAATGAATCACGGTTTGGGATCACCTCGCCGATGTAATATGGTAAACCGCAGTTCGCAAAAGAAATATGCTCCCCTTTTTCAAACATGACAATCTTAGACGTTTCATCTAAACGACGTAGACGAGCTACAGCAGTAGCTCCACCTGCTACCCCACCTATAATTACAATCTTTTTGGACATCGTTACTCCTCCTATTAGTTACTTTTTATTTTATACCCTTAAAGGTATAATACTTCACAGGGTATATTTTGTAAATAAAAAAGCACTAATATTGGCAATCACCTGTAAAAATATTGTTTAACAAAAATAAGTGACTGGTTGTATATCATAAAAAATCAAAAAGTGAACTATCAATAGAATGATGTTGAACCTTTAAACCGAATCGAGTAGGAGGGGATAATAATCCCCGACCTCTCACACTAGAAATGCTAATTTAAATATGTACAATCTCGCTTGAATAAGGATGTACAAAGTTGATTGCTCATTTCATACTGTTCTAGAGGTGAATAGTATGTATATAGCGTTAAATATTGAAACAAGTTTTGAGATTAATTGTCTTTCAGACTTACCAAAATTTAAACAACTAATGGAGCATTTAAAAATGAAAATCAATAAAAGTAAATTAGCAGAAGAGTTAGGTGTGGATCGCAGGACGGTTGACAAGTATCTCAGTGGGTTTGTACCAAAACGAAAGAGAGAGAAACCTTCTAAAATTGACAAGTATTATAAGATAATTGCAGCTCTTCTTTCTGAAGATTCTAAGCAAGTATTTTATTATCGGCGTGTACTTTGGCAGTATTTAAAAGATAATCATGAGTTGGATTGTTCAGATTCTGCATTTCGAGCTTATATTGCAAGAGTGCCAGAATTCAAGGCTTACTTTGACGAGGAAAAACGAATTCCTTCCCCTAAAGGAACTGTTCGCTATGAAACACCACCTGGCATGCAGGCTCAACTAGATTGGAAAGAAAATATTGTGTTTGAGACAAAAGATGGTGAAAAAGTTGAGGTGAATATTGCGGTTTTACTTCGTTCCTACTCACGATTTCGTACTTTTTATTTAAGTATCTCTAAATCACAAATTGCGTTACTTTCCTTTTTAACAGAAACGTTTGAGGCATTGGGTGGTGTCCCCACTGAAATACTTACGGATAATATGAAGACGGTTATGGATGAGGCACGAACAGAATATTTTTCTGGGAAAGTGAATGGAAAGTTTGAGCAGTTTGCCAAGGACTTTGGGTTTAAAGTTAGACCGTGTATAGCTGGCCGCCCACGGACAAAAGGAAAGGTAGAAGCAACAATGAAATTATTAGATGAAATACATGCCTATCAAGGTCAGTTGACTTTAGAGGAACTCCATCAATTTGTACAAGACCTATGTAATCGCATAAATCACGAGCTACACCAAGGAACTGGAAAAATCCCTGTCTTGGAGTTTAAAAAAGAAAGGAACCACTTACACCAGCTACCAACTGAAAAAGTAAGAGATTCCTATCGCATCAAGCATACACTTGTAAAAGTTAATCCGTCTAACATGATCTCCTACAAATCGAACTTTTATTCGGTACCAGCCAAATATCAAGGGAAAAAGGTAGGATTACAAGTGTATGATGATCAACTATGGATTTATTATAACACGAAACTTATAGCACAACACCCTATCAGTAAAGCAAAACTTAATTATCAGGAAGAACATTATAAAGAAGGGTTGCTTGTTTCAGCCCCTCATTATCCCGAAATTGATGAGTTAGCCAAACAGAATTTAGCAGCGATTGGAGCCGTGTATAAATAATGAATCCGCAAACAAATTATCAACAACTATTACACAACTTGGATTATTTAAAATTAAAGCAAATGACATTGCATCTGGATGAAGTAATAGATTTCAGTGTAAATAATCAATTAACTTTTATAGATACATTGATTAAGTTAACAAATTATGAAATTGATGTACGAGAACAAAACATGGTTCAGTCGATGGTAAAAGTCGCAGCATTTCCGCATTTTAAGGAGATCAAGGATTTTGATTTTTCCTTTCAGCCATCGATAAATCAGCAACAAATTCTAGATTTTACAACCTTACGGTTTATAGAGAAGAGCGAAAATATAGTTTTTTTAGGTCCAAGTGGAGTCGGCAAGACTCACTTGGCAACTTCAATAGGAATTACAGCAGCAAAGAAGCGAACAAGCACTTATTTTATTAAGTGTCATGAGTTAATACAGAATTTAAAGAGGGCCCGGCTTGAAAATCGGCTGGAAAGCCGACTAAAACACTATTCAAAGTATAAACTTTTAATTATCGATGAGATAGGGTATTTGCCCATAGATCATGAAGATGCGAAGTTGTTCTTCCAGTTGATAGATATGCGGTATGAAAAGCGTAGTACCATTTTTACGACGAATGTGAATTTTAAGGCATGGGACGAAGTATTTCAAGAACCAAAGCTAGCAAATGCGATATTAGATCGAATATTACACCATGCGACCGTTGTAACTATGGTAGGAAGATCTTATCGTTTGAAAGATCATTTAGCTAAGGAAAACGAGTAATTTTGTACATGCTTATACAAGCAGAAATGTACATATTTGTGTTGACATTTATACTCACACCACCGTACGTACGGTTCCGTATACGGCGGTTCAATAACTTGAGTATCGGCGCTCATACAAATAGTTAGGGTCTTTAAGTCCCCATTTGATAAGCGTTTCTATTTTAATTGCATTTTGTAGTGTTTCACATCTGGAAATCCTCCAATATCCTTTTCGGGTATTCGCTACCCTCCGGGCTTCATCATGTTTGATTCCCAATCTTCTTAGTTGATGATATCTTGTTTTGATTTTCTTCCATCTTTTCCAAATAAGCTGTCTTAATCGATGATTCAGCCATTGGGCTATATCTTGTATAACTTTTTTATAAAACCAATTCCATAATAATTTATCCATCCCACTGTTACTTGGTTGATTTCTTTAACAATATCCTCAAATCTCCCAGGGCGGTTCCGTCTAGTCATATTCCTTAGTTTGGTTTTAAATTTCTTCTTTGCTGTCTGGTGTGGTCTACATCCTTTCCCTTTGGAAGTGCTATGTATGCAGAAGCCAAGGAATTTTAACTTCGTTGGGGACCCTACCTTACTTTTGGTTCGGTTAACCGTCAATTTCAGTTCTTTCTCAAGGTATTTTGTAATGCTTTCTAGAACTCGGAAACCAGCCCGTTTACTTTTGGCAAAAATACAGAAATCGTCCGCAAAGCGCACGAATTTATATCCACGTTTCTCCAGTTCCTTATCCAATTGGTTTAAGTAAACATTACTAAGAATTGGTGAGAGTACACCACCTTGAGGAGCACCGAATTCTGTTGGTTTAGTCAGTCCGTTTTCGAGTATTCCGCTTTTAAGAAATTTCCAAATTAATTTCAGTATAACCTTATCCCGGATGAATGCCTTAAGGTATTCCATTAGTTTTTGATGATTTATAGTGTCAAAGTAGCTTTTTAGGTCACAGTCTACTACCACTGTATAACCTTGTTCGTAGTAGTTAATGGATTTCTTAATGGCTTGATGTTGGTTTCTTTTTGGACGAAAACCAAAACTTGATTCAGAAAAATGTGGGTCAATTATTCCTCCAATTACTTGGTAGATTGCTTGTTGGACCATTCGATCTCGGACGCACGGTATACCTAACTTTCGTTTGGAACCATCCGGTTTAGGTATTTCAACCCTTTTAACGGGAAGGGGCTCGTAAGAGCCATCTCTTAGTTTCCTTTTTAAATGGGGTAGGTATTTACTGACATGACCGAAGAGTTCATTTACAGTCATTCCGTCAATTCCCGGTGCACCTTTGTTAGATTTGACTTTCTCACATGCTCTGAAAAGATTATTATTATCAATCACTCTGTCAATTAAATCGATACCATCTTGTCGTTCTACTTCTTTAAAGACAGAACTGCACGCTTCCGCATTCTCTTCAGTTTCCAACTTATCCCTTTGCGAACAGCCATCTTTCGATGTTTTCTGTGGTCTTTGCACTGTCCTTACCTCCGTATTCCTTCAAGTTTATTATTGTTCGGTCCTTCGTTCTTTTTAGAACTACTATGACCTCTGCTGACTTCTTACAATTCATTCTGCCATCACTGACAAACTTGTTCCTGTGGGATATTCCATCCCTCTTGACGGGAACCCTTGTAAGACCTCCCCGGGTAAGAGCTATAACCTTCCTCCCGTGCAACTGCTGTATTTACTGTATGGAACTCGTGCAGTATCGGACTTTGTTTTGTCTTGCAAACTCGTCCATTCCAATTCAGCCTTATATACAGTTTCTGTCCGTCAGTTCGGGATTTTGCCTCCGGCTTCCTTCAGATTCCACCTCACGGTGGACGGTGGACACCCTTGCCATTGGCTAACAGTTCCTACTGCCAAGCCTGTAGTGGACTTTCACCACTAAGTTATAGCCCATGCCGGGCGCACAAGAAAAGAAGATAACCATTCGGCTATCTTCTCTACTTGCAACACTGCTAGCATAGGCAACGAAACTTATTAGGCCTATGTCGAGATTCTTTAAATTTAAAATATACTAGCTTTATCAAGATATTTTTTAATACAAAATAAGTTTTTCATAATCCCACTATTCAAACGACTTAATTAATTCTACGTTATATTTCTCAATTTCTGTTAAGTCTCCACTATATGAATAATCTTCAAAATACCAATCCGTTTGATAAAAATAATCACGTAAATCTTGAGATTTAAAGACATAACCATTCCTTGCATAAATTTCATTTCTAGCAATTCTAAGGCTTTCTTTTGATAAACCTGCTACTTCACTGGATATTAGTAGACGAATGTGACTATCCGGAAAAATAAAACCATCGTTTACATAAACTTCTCGCGTTATTATTGTTACGGGAACACTTTCCTTATTTTTCTCATCAATATCGATTGGCAAATAAACATAATCATCATCAATAACTTCTTTATCACTTTTGAACTCATTACCTTCTTTAACAATTGATGCATAAAGGGAAATAGAACCATCAATAGGAATTGGACCAAAGTTAGTAGCTTCCTTTACCAATAATCCAGTATCTTTACCATTTACATATAGTTTTGCTGTCGGTTTATTAGATTCAATGTGAACATAATTTCCAGAAACGTTTAGTGATGCATCATTATAGATATCCTTATATAATAATAGTTCTACTTCATCAGTTAATGTAATATATTTTGTTTCTTGCGTAGCTATCAATTTATATATACCAGGTAAGAACGGACCGATTTCTGTTGGCTTATTCGGTTCTTGAAAATTTCCAAGCTTATCTCCATTAAGTACAACCTCAATATCTTTGCCTTGCAAGCGAAGATTTATATAATACAAGTTTGGTTTAATTACATAACGATCAAAAATATAGAAGTGTTTACCTTGCTGTTGTAATTGAAAATAGTCAGAGCTATTTTGATTAAACTCTAGCTGTTCTTCCAAATTAGCTTTAATTTGATCAAAATAAGATGGATTTTTATCTAATAATTGGAATAATGGTTCTATTGTATTATCATTAATTTTTATTCTTAAATCGTTAGAATATAAATGTTTTTTAATTAATAAACTATTTTTCATACTTAAACCTTCTAAAAATTCAGCTACAACTTTTTCTTTAGAAAACTTACTTTCAGCAAGAACATATCCGCCAATAAATATTCCGATTAAAACAATAAACAAAAAATAAAATATCAGTTTCTTTTCCTTATTTTGCCCTGAGTTTTTAGAATTTCTCGTTTGATTACTTGTTGAAGAAATGGTTAATGTGTTAGTTTCCTCATTCATTACCATTTCATTTGTACTATGTTGTATCTGAATCTCCTCAGACAAAATCGTTTTAATCGTATTTCCACAATTACTACAAAATTGTGCGTCTGCTTTATTACCTGTTCCACAATGATTACAAAAATTCATTTTAGTATTCCTCCTCTCAACCAATATTCTATTAACCATATGCAATTTTTTTACTCAAAATAACAATACAACTTGTTTTGATGGTAAATAATCCACTTTAGTTCAATTCAGTATATTATCTTTATTTTATGTAGAAGCATTTAGCGGTAAGGTCTAACTACAAAAAAAGAAAAGGTACATTCCAATTGGAATGTACCTTTTCTTTTGGCCTAGCAACGTCCTACTCTCACAGGGGGAAACCCCCAACTACCATCGGCGCAGAAGAGCTTAACGATCGTGTTCGGCATGGGAACGAGTGTGACCTTTTCGCTATCGCCACTAGACAAGCTACTGATCTCAATCACATCATGTGATGCTACTTAGAATACACTTCATGCAGCTTTGCGACGAGGAAGCTTACTTCGAAGCATTCGCTTGTAGACGCAGACGCATATAAATCTAAGTTTTAGTCAGTAATCATATTAAGTTTCAAGGATCATTCCCTGAAAACTAGATAACCACACATATAAGTACTTGAGTAAGAAATCAATTCTTATTTT
>JAKFDP010000103.1:0-27193 GCA_036676095.1 Anaerobacillus sp.
CACGTTGAGTGCGTAGCACAAATCATCATAAATTAATAAGGATTAAATAAGCAACAAACTCATTTTGAAATTAATTCCAATTGATGATCTTAAAGGTTATAATAGATTCTAGATCGAAAAGGGGGTAGACGAAATGATAATGACAACTACTAATAATGTTGAGGGAAAACAAGTTAGTTCTTATTTAGGAATCGTTACTAGTGAAGTAATTTTAGGTGCGAATGTTGTAAGAGATTTTTTTGCTTCCATAACTGATATTATAGGGGGAAGAAGTGGTGCATACGAAAGCAAGTTACAAGAGGGGAGGAAAGCTGCACTAAAAGAGCTGGAAGAAAAGGCAAGAGTGTTGGGAAGTGATGCTATTATCGGTATCGATTTAGATTTTGAAACTTTACGTGACGGAATGATGATGATTGTTGCAACCGGTACTGCGGTTAAGTTAAATGCATAGATGTATGTAATCCCCGGAAATATTGTTGACATGAACGTTTTATGGATGATGGACTTATAACTAAGATAATGCACTAGTTGTTATTGTTAACTGTAAATAGAGAATAGTTATAGTGGAATTGATATTGTAAAGGATTGATTAGGGGGAAATGATCATCCAATTAATTAGACATACGACACTGTTACTGGAAATAAATCAAAAGAAAATATTGATTGACCCAATGCTTGGAGAATTAGGGAGCATGAATGCTGTTCCCCTAACCAAAACCGTTTAAGTTATATTTTTTATTTATCGACAAAATAAAATTTTGGGAAAGTCTATATCATTTTTGGTATAGGCTTTTTTATTTTTCGGGAAGTGCATCTTAAAATCTTGTACAAATATAGTCGAATAAAGGAGGAATTTACAGGAAATTGTCGAAGACATAGTCAAATAGTATCACATAGTATTTACATAGTATGTTAGGGAATGTTGGGGGATGAAAAGTATGAGGAGATTTAAAGAAAAAACCTTTATCATATTTACGTTTAGTTTGATTTTTATTTTACCTTTAATAGGAAGTTTGATAAGGTGGAAGGGTTTACCGCCTGGATATGGCCAATTTCCGGCACAAATGGCTGTAGAAGATCCGGGGTTCAGTGTAATTTACTTTACCTTTGGGGTTATTGTAGCCGTCCTTATTTCTATTTTTTTAATTTTTCCCCAGCTTTTCGGTTTTAAAATAAAAAATGATGGTAAAACAACAAATAAGCAAACACCTTTTCCTATCTGGTTCTGGTGGAGTTTACCTGTACTAGCACTAAGTTGGTTTTTTATGTGGGCTAGAATAAAGTTTATTCTTCACCTAGAGTATTACACTT
Organism: Anaerobacillus sp.; assembly: GCA_036676095.1. GTDB lineage: Bacteria > Bacillota > Bacilli > Bacillales > Anaerobacillaceae > Anaerobacillus. Next base: position 1,312 of record JAKFDP010000103.1, read on the forward strand.
TTGTACCTTTGTGGTGGTCCTTTATTCTAATCCTTGATGGAATTGTATATAAAAGGAATAATGGGATTTCAATTATATCAAAGAAACCCCACCTTATGCAGCTTCTTGCTGTTATATCCTGCTTCAGTTGGTTTGCATTTGAATATTTAAATTTCTTTGTACTTGAAAACTGGTATTATCCAAACAATGAGATATTTACGAATTTTGGGAACGTGTTCTGGTTCTCATTATCTTATACTACAGTATTACCTGCGATTTTCGAATGGTATCTTCTATTAAAAACATTTAGTTTTTTTAGGAATAGATATAGCAATGGTCCCAAACTGGCAATATCAACAAAAATACTAGTAGGTTTCTATATATTGGGCTTTATTCTGGCTTTTGGGATGGGCTACTACCCTTACCTCTTATTCTGGGTATTATGGGTAGCTCTGGTTCCTTTATTATCCGCAGCAATGGCCTTAACAGGATACTGGACACCATTTACTCCGATTAAGGATGGAAACTGGTCGCCGCTGATTTTAATCGCATTGGGTACGTTACTTAACGGATTTTTTTGGGAGCTCTGGAATTTCGGAAGTGAATGGTTTCATAACAGTGTGCCGTCAAACCCAAATTACTGGAAGTATTCAGTACCATATTTGGATAAAATTCATATTTTTTCAGAGATGCCTATTTTGGGCTACTTCGGCTATCTATTCTTCGGTGTTAATTGTTGGATTATGTGGCTTGCGGCGGCATATATCTTTGATTTTGATGAAAATATAGATATATTTGAAAAAGGCAAAGAGGTAAAGGGGGCATAATTATGTTGTGGGTCTCTGATTATCAAGTGATGGAAATAATCTCCGAAAACAGCAAAAAAGCTATCTATAGATGCCTTGATGCTTCTTCAAAGGAAAAGGTTGTTTTAAAAGTCTTAAAGGCAGAGTTTGCGACCTACGAAGAAGTGATGCGATTTAAGCGGGAATATAAAATATTAGTAAAATTAAGCGAGAGTACAGAAGGAGTATTAAAACCAGTTAAAATGGAAGAACTCAACGGAATATTTATCATTGTTATGGAGGATATAGGTGGTAAGCCGTTAAAAAGTATTTTAGCAGATGAAAAACTAAATATGGATGTTCTTTTGCATTTAGCTGTAGAAATAGTAAAAATTGTTAGCAGTATCCATGACAACCAAGTGATTCATAAGGACTTAAAGCCTTCTAACATTATTTGGAACAATGAAAAAAACATAGTAAAGATCATAGATTTTGACTTAGCTATAGAACTATCAAAAGAAAAACATGAGTATCCGAATACTGGTATTCTTGAAGGTGCCTTTCCCTATATTTCTCCTGAACAAACAGGCAGAATTAACAGGTGTATCGATTACAGGACAGACTTCTACTCATTTGGTGTGATTTTGTATGAGTTGTTAACTGGCCAAAAACCTTATGAGGCAAGTGGCATTATTGAACAGGTGTATTCAGTCATTGTCAAAGAACCAGTTTCCCCCTATGAATTAACAAAAGGAAGGATACCAAAGCCGTTATCTGATATTATCATGAAACTTTTGGAAAAATCACCGGAACACCGGTACAGAAGCTCATATGGAATCATTGCCGATCTAAGAAAATGTATAAATAGAATATCCGACTTCAAAATAGGGGAAAATGATAGGTTGGATCTGTTTCAAATACCCCAAAAGCTTTATGGAAGAGAGGCAGAATTAACTGCTTTAAAGGATGCTTTTGATGTAGGTATTAAAGATGATTCTAAGTTGGTTCTGATCTCGGGAGATGCAGGTATAGGGAAAACTACCCTTGTAAATGAGTTTCATAGGCATATAAGTCAAGGAAAAAGTTTTTTTATAGAAGGTAAATTTGATCAATATAACAGGAATAGTCCCTATAGTGCTATCATCCAAGCTTTTAGGAAATTAATGGTGCAACTATCAGAAAGTGAAGATCAAGATTTAGACAATCTAAAGAATACTTTAGTAAGTCGGTTGGGTAACAACGGAGGTTTAATTACTAATATTATACCTGAGTTGGAAAGACTGATCGGGGTTCAGCCACAAATAGGGCAATTAAATCCCGTAGAGGAAACGAACCGGTTTTTTATTACATTTGCTAACTTTGTGGAGGGAATAACAAATAACGAAAATCCATTAGTATTATTTCTCGATGATTTGCAATGGGCTGATCTGTCAAGTATCAAACTGCTTGAAAAGCTCATTTTGAACAAAAAATTGAGTAAGATATTGGTAATTTGTTGTTATAGACAAAATGAGGTTAACAAAGGCCATCCGTTTATTATATCCGTTACGGAAATAGAGAAGTTAAGAGAAGTTAAACACATCTATCTACAATCGTTATCTGTTGAAAACATATGCAGCTTGATTAGTGAAACGTTGTATTCCAATTCTGAAATGACTCGAGAACTAGCCAGTGTAGTGTTTGGTAGATCAAGAGGGAACCCGTTTTTTGCAAATGAGATCTTAAAGGACTTATACAGGAATGGACAAATTTTCTTTGACGATAGCAAAGGTTTTTGGTGTTGGGATATTGAAAAAATTAAAGGGATGAAGATACCGGAGAATATAGTACAATTCCTGATTTTGAAGATTAAAAACCTGTCGGAGGAAGTACAACAGCTATTAAGCTACAGTGCAGCTTTAGGAAATGTATTTGATTTTAAAATGCTGTCTCTTGTTAGTGAAAGAGATACTAGAACAGTTGCCCAATCATTGATTGAAGCCGTAAATGGGGAGCTGATTTTTCCACGGGTTAGAAACTATCATATTTTGCCAAGTATTATGGATGAAAAAGAAACAGTACCGAACAATATCGATATAACCTTTATGTTTCAACATGACAGAATTCTCCAGGCGCTATATCAAATGATAGATGATGAGGCAATCAAGAAACTACATTATCGAATAGGCAAAATACTGCTAGAGCAGCTGTCTGTTGCGGAAACTGATGAGAAAATAATAGATATTGCAGCCCATCTGAATAAAGGCATTGATTTTGTTTCTGAAGGGGATGAGCTTGATACAGTAGTTAGTATTAATCTAAAAGCAGCTAAACGAGTGAAAGCGGCATTCGGATATGATCCCGCATTCGATTTTTTGGAAACTGCTATAGGGCTTCTACGTGTAGACTCTTGGAGCCAAAAATATGAAGAGACATTTGAAATATATAAACTATATTCTGAATGTGCTTATTTGACCCAACGAGTAGAGGCTGCCCAAAAAGCTTGCGGTGTTTTACTGACAAAGGCAAAAACCAACTTTGAGCTGGCAATGATCTATGAGATGCAGGCGAATCATTATACTTACCTTGGTATGATGAAGGAGTCTATAGAGGCAGGCAAATTAGGACTAAAGTGCCTAGGCATCAAAATTCCGAAAAAAGTCAGTATGGGTCAAGTTCTCATGGAATTAATAAAAGTAAAAATGAGTATTAAAGGAAGAACCACTCAGGTACTGTTAGAGGGTCCAGAAATAAAAGATGAAAGGTTAAAGCTAATTATGAGGTTGTTGGTTAGCTTCATTCCACCCGCTTTTATCTCAGGAGAACAGAATCTTTTTGCCTTGGCGGTATTAAAGAAAACCTTTTTAACCACTAAGTACGGCAACTGCCCCGAATCGGCAGGAGCTTATATCGGTTATGCTATTCTGCTTTCAGGCTTAGGTGATGTAAAGGGTGCTTACGATTTCGGAAGGCTGGCCATCAAGATTAATGAACATTTCAACGATTTACAGTGGAAAAGTATGGTCTATGTTTTGTATACCCTGTTTTGCCATACATGGAATGAACCATGGGAGACATTGGAGGGCTGGTATCAGAAGGCTATCGATTCAAGTCTCAAATCAGGTGATTTGTTGTATCTGGCTCATGCCTGCTATTATGTAAATTTGTGGAATCCTGATCTAGATATTGAAAGATACCTACAGGAAAGTGAAAGATATCTCTCCATAATTGAGAACACAAAGTATAATAATGCTTTGGCTACAGCTAGGCTAGCAAGGCAGAAATTTCTTAGTCTTGCAGGTGCTTTAGATGACGTCCTTTCCTTTGATGATGTATTTTTTAAAGAAGCAGAATATCTTAAACAGCTTACTGAGACGAAATATTATTCCGGAATAGCCATCTATTATCTTTATAAGCTACAAGTACTATTCACATATGGCAAGTATGAAGAGGCTTTAGAATATATCTATAAAGCAGATAAGATAATTAATACACTGGTCGGTTCTGCCTTTATGGAGGAGTTTTCGCTGTATACTTTTTTGAACCTTTCTTCTGGGTATGAAAAACTGAGCTATTTTGGAAAAATTAAAGCGAAAGTAAGAATGAGAAAAGAATATAAAAGGATGAAAAAATGGGCAGAAGCCAGTCCGGAAAATTTTTTACAACAGAAGTTAATTATGGAGGCTGAGCTGGCAAGAATTTCAGACGAAAATGAAAAGGCTGAGAAATATTATAATTTAGCCATAGTGACTGGGGAAAAAGGGAATTTTCTAAGGTATAAAGCTCTAGCCAATGAGTTAGCTGGGAAGTTTTATTATCATCGGGGTTTACAGGAAATATCTTTTCATTTTATTAGACAGGCTGCATATTACTACTCTGTATGGGGAGCAAAAGGAAAGGTGAAACAGTTTGAACAGGATTACCCCGAAATTCTAGGTAAAATAAATATGACAATATATCAACAGGATAAGACGACATCAACGTCAACTGAAAATATTGATATACATTCGATTGTCATGGCTTCCCAGGCAATTTCAAAAGAAATAGAACTGGATAATCTTTTGGAAGCACTGATGGAGATTGTTATTAAAAATGCCGGGGCTCAAAGAGGCTGTATTGTAATGAAATCAAATTCCAACATACTTGTTGAAGGGGAATATCAGGCTGAAGAAGACATTATAACGGTTATGAGCCATGATATTTTTGATTACAAAAATCTACCAAAATCCCCAATCCTTGCTGTGTATGCCCTTGCTTAATCAGAATATAGTAACGGCTATTATATATTTGGAAAATAATCTGATTAGTGGAGCCTTTACTAAGGAGAGGCTCAAAATTATCAATCTATTATCCAGAGAAATGGTTTTTTCCCTTGAAAATGCAAGTCTGTATACTGACCTAGAGCGTTCAGAAGAGCAATATCGTATGTTGGTTAATAATATGATGGATGGAATACTGATTATCCAAGACCAAAAGCTTGTCTATGTAAATGAAGCAATGGCCAATATACTAGGATATGAGATTGACGAGATGACTGATAAGCCCTTGGTAAGCTTTGTTGCATCAGAGGATTTGAATATGCTTGAGGAATATCATTTATTAAGTCGTAGGGATCAAGGGGGATCGAATGAACAAGAAATTAGGCTATTGCATAAAAAAAGTGGTGTCGATGTAATAGCAATACTAAAGATTGGGTATATCAATTATATGAAGCGGGAAGGGTTTCTAGTAACTGTTAAGGATATAACAGAGAGAAAGAAAGCTGAAGAAGAGTTAAGAAGGCACAGGGATAAGCTAGAAGAACTTGTAGCCGAAAGAACAAAAGAGTTAGAGCTTAAGAATGAAGAATTAAACAAATACATTAAGATTGTAGAACAAATTTCGATCACAGACGGATTAACAGGTTTATATAACCGGAGATATTTCAATGATATTTTTAGCCGTGAAGTAAATAGAGCTAAAAGAAATAAAAGCTATTTGGCTTTTATCATGCTTGATGTTGATTATTTTAAGCACTATAACGACACTTACAGACATTATGAGGGAGATAATGTATTACGTAAACTCGGGTCAACTATTAAGGAGTATACCAAAAGGTCAAGCGATTATACTTTCAGGCTTGGGGGAGAGGAATTCGGAATTGTTATTTCCAGGTTGAATCCAGAACAGACCTATAATTTTGCTGAAAACTTAAGAAGGGGTATTGAAGAACTTAGAATACCCAATGACAAAACAGGAGTCAGTCAGTATGTAACTATTTCAATTGGAGTAGCGGTTGCAATCGGTAACGATTATACTGAGGAAGACATTTATAAACTAGCAGATGATGCACTTTATCGTTCAAAGGATGAAGGTAAAAATTGTGTAACCATGCTTTTCAAAGAGGGATAATCAACTAGAAATTTTTAAGCACTTAGAGGTTCCGATGAAGCATAACAAATGAGTTTGTAAATAACTTTGTTTAGACTAGAAATAGACCTTAACCCTTGGTGGGGGGGTCTGTTTCTTTTTGTTTAGAGTCATTAATAAAGCTAATAAGCCCATTATCTTAAGAAAGGGATGAGCTCAGCTTAGATTATCTTTATACTTTTCCCCATCTTTTACTTGTAGCTTTTCAATAGGGCTTTAGCGTCAATAGCCGCTTTTTCATCATCTTTGATGTGACCAGTCTACTTATAATCAATTCTTCTATGTTTCACTTCAACAACAAAATCTACCAAACTAAGTAATTTCATCAATAATCTCTTCTAGTGACATATCAGATGAAAGTTTGTATTCACCAGCTTTAATTTTTGTTTCTAACCCTGCTTTAATTAAAAATTTTTCAAATTGCGTCTTGTCTTTGATCAACCCTTTTCCTTCAAGTTCAAAGCCAATAAGACTACTAGCTGTTCCTGGTTTAATAGTTAACCGAATTTCTTTTGTAATCTCGTTTTTGTTATTTTTTTTCATCTCTTTCTTCTCAAAACTTTCGTCTTTACCAGCTCTGTTTTCCACTTTCGCTAACAACTCTTCATAATCGTTTTTATTAACAGTGAGCAGATCATTAGATCGCAAATAATCCTTAATATCCTCTTCCGAAAGATCTCCTGCTACTTCCACAGGCACTTCTTTTTTAAGGGTAAAGGAAGTTGTGTAATAAAAATTATAGGCAAAAATTGAAGTTGTCACTATTATTCCGATTGCAAGACCTTGTAACATTTTTCTCGTTATCATACACATCCCCCTTCACATCAACAGTAAAATAATCTTCTTTAATAAAGCGATAAAATTCTATCCCTATCTACCGCTCATGAAGGTTCGGGGATTGTTCAGTTACATTCTGTTTATCTTGCTTAATTAACATTTCTTCTTCTAGTAGCTTAATTCTGTTTTTTACCTTATACAATTCTTTCATAAGTGAAATCGAAAAACCTTCAATTTGCTGTTCAACTGCAGCATTATGTTCTTTTTTAGTAAATGAAAAAGCAAACAATATAATAGCTACAAAAAATAAAGTATTAATTATAAATTCCATTTGTACCTCCCTTGTGAAATCTATCAACTTTTCTAGTTGAAAATTGAAACAAACGAAAAAACACCTCATCTTACTTTACGTATGTGAGTGTGTTTTTTAGGGGGGGTTCAAAAAAAATTTTAGAAAACAATCTATGTCGTGGGGGACAGGTACCGTGTCCCTTTAGATATGTTTATTGGGACACCGTACCTGTCCCTCTGTCCCTCGATAATAATTTATTGTAAAAGGATAAATGTGTGTTAAAATCAAATTAACAATAAATAAGTGAGGTGCTTTTTTATGAAACAAGTTTCAACAATATTCTTAAAGTTAGCTGTTATACTTATGGGCTTACCAGTGCTTGCTTTGTGCATATTTTTGGTTCCTGAGATAGCCAATTATGCAGCAGAATTGTTTCCGGATTGGGCTTATATGAAATATCTCGTTTTCATCGATTTGTATGCATCGGCGATACCTTTTTACTTTGCTCTTTATCAAGCTTTTAAACTTTTAAGCTATATTGACAAGAACAAAGCGTTCTCGGAATTATCTATAAAGGCTTTAAAGAAAATAAAAAACTGTGCAATTACAATAAGTATATTGTACGTGGCAGGCATGCCACTCTTCTATCTCTTGGCGGAGGTAGATGACGCCCCGGGTATTATACTAATCGGAATGGTCGTGATTTTTGCTTCAATGGTCGTTGCAGTTTTTGCTGCTGTTCTTCAAAAGCTATTAAAAAATGCCATAGATATACAATCTGAAAATGACTTAACGATATGAGGTGAATAAATGGCGATTATAATAAATATTGATGTGATGCTGGCTAAAAGGAAAATGAGCGTAACAGAGCTTTCGGAGAGGGTTGGAATAACAATGTCTAACCTTTCTATATTGAAAAATGGAAAGGCAAAAGCGATTAGATTATCAACTCTAGAGGCGATTTGTAAGGCTTTAGAATGTCAGCCTGGAGATATTTTAGAATACAAAAGTGACGAAGACATTCAAGGAGAATAAAGTTTTGTTTATCAACATTGTGGCTGAAAGTAGGACTTAATATAACAATTATTAGAAGGAGGTATAAACAATGGATATTAACAATCTTATTATTGAAAATATTGATAACCCCCATGAGCTGGAGAGGATGTTTAGAAATGACCCCACAGCTTTTAAAAAGTCACTCTCATACGCGTATGAACAAAACCCTAATTCGCAGGTTCTTGCCGTTTGGTATGAAAGATTGCATTTTAAGGAGACGGCAAATACAGAAAAAGCTTCCTTGCTTCAGAAAGATTTCTTATCGATGGGCATTTTAGCAATTCTGGCCGGGATAAGCACCAGGATAATTTTGCATTTTGTCGAACAGCAAGCAATAGCCCATATTAACCTTGTTTTTGGAATACTTCCCTTTATTGCTGCTTATTTTGTATACAATAATACTCCAAAAAAAAATGTTCTTTACACCCTTGCATCGTTTTTTTTAATCTCAGGATTTTATCTTAATATGATGCCACTAGAGTATAAAGACAGTATTATCCTGGCTTATATACACCTTCCCGTTTTCTTGTGGGTATTATTAGGGCTTGCTTTTACAGGAAATGAATACAGAGTAGGTGGAACAAGATTAGCCTATCTTAAATTTAATGGGGAATTTTGCATACTTTACGCCAGCATGGCAATTAGCGGAATGCTGCTAACAGCAGTAACCATGCAATTATTTGGATTTGTCGGCATAGATATAGAAGAATTCTATTTTAAAAATGTCGTTTTATTTGGTGCTGCCGCTTTCACTGTTGTGGCCACATACCTGGTATCAAGGAACCTTAAACTTGCTAAAAATATTGCACCATATATAGCCAAAATTTTTAGTCCTCTTGTACTGGCTACATTGTTAGTATATCTTATAACGGTTCTTTGGGTCGGAAAAAATCCATTTTTTGACCGTAATTTCCTCTTGTCTTTCAATGGAATACTCCTTAGTGTATTGGCGGTCACTATATTCTCCATTACCGAAAGCGGTACAGACGAGAAAAAGAAGATTTCTGATTATATAAATTTTGCCCTAATTGTTCTTGCTCTTATCATTGACAGTGTTGCTTTATCAGCCATAGTGTTCAGGCTTTCTTCTTATGGGATTACGCCCAATAGACTTGCTGTTTTAGGCATAAACATACTTATTTGGGCCAATCTAATTTGGATTATGCTCTCCTATATGCGTTTTCTACAAAACAAAACCGAACCTTCAACCATCCAAGATGCCGTTACTAAGTATTTGCCGGTTTATGGAGTTTGGGCAGCTTTCGTTACATTTACTTTTCCTTTAATCTTTTGAAGAAGCTAATAAAAACAACCATCAGACTTCCATATAATTGGAAGTCTGATTCGCTAACAAAAATCAACATTAAACATAGGAATGGATGAAAACAGTGAAGAAATCCTCTTTTGGTTTAATCCAAAAGAGGATAATCTTTACTTGTACTTTAAGAAGTTTAACTTTTCTAAAGTATTAAAGTATAAGAAAACCTAAGGCTTTCGCCATTAAGGGCTTGGCGATAAGCTAAGTTTTTCTAATAAATCGTTGTCATCCACTCAATAATTCCCATATTTTGTTCACTACGAAGTTGTTCTACGTTATGATGACCGATAATTTCACCGTCCTTAATAGCAATGACTTCATCGAGAATCGATTCAATTTCTTTAATCTCATGAGTAGTTATTAGAACAATTTGCTTCTCAAGGTTAATGAAAGAAATTAACCCTTTTACAATGGAATCACGAACCATTGGATCAAGACCTGAGAGAGGTTCATCCATTAGAATAACGGGTACTTCTCGGGCAAGGGTAAGTACAATTTTAAGGCGGCCACGGTTACCTTTAGAAAGGTGCTTCAGCTTAGAATTGCGATCTAAATTCATGAATGTACGAATTTCTTCGGCTTTTTCTAGATTAAAGTCAGGAAATTGAGATGCATAAAATTCTATCGTTTGCCCGACATTGTAAAAACCATAATATTCATCTAACTCCGATAAATAGGCAACTTCCTTAGCGATACGGTGATCAACTTTAACTCCGTTGACTGTAATCGTTCCTTTTGATGGATGAATTAGACCAGCAATTAATTTTAACGTTGTTGATTTACCGCTGCCGTTTTCTCCTACAAGACCGATAATCTTTCCTTTCGTTAGTTCAAGATTAACATTTTGTATGGCTTTCCTTGTCATGTATTTTTTTGTTACTTGTTCGAACTTAATCATTGATTTGTTATCTCCTTTCCATCCTGTAGAAATGATTGGAGACCCGCTTCGATTTCCTTGTCTGAGTAGCCCATTTCATGCATACCTTTAACAAAATGTGAAATTTCTTTTTGTTTTAGCTGTTCTCTCATTTCACGTAAAATTTCTTGATTTTCTGTAACAAACGTTCCTTGTCCTCGTTTTGTTTCCACAATTTTCATCCCCTCTAACTCACGGTAGGTGCGTTGGACCGTATTTGGATTAACATTTACCCGCATTCCCATCTCTCGTACTGATGGAAGCTTGTCGCCAGACTTTAGCTCTCCACGTAGGATTTGTCTATTTATCCGATCAGCAAGCTGACTGTATATAGGCTGTGATGAATGGAAGTGCTCATCGGTCATTTTTTACACCTCTACTTTTCGATCAAGTATCCAGCAAGAAACAATAAAAAGGATAAAAGCAAATACAATTTCAAATAAATATTCGCCAGCAAAAAGTGTAATTTGATTTATTTCAGTAAAGAAATCTGCAGCGATTGTATCAATGTGAAAATTAGAGCTTTCTATCATGTTTGGCAGATGGAATTGTCCCCACATAATTAGCTTTTGATAGATCCATGAGGTAGTAAACCAACCATAAATACTTGTCGTTAAAATAAAGAAAACAAAGGTTGAAAGATAACTCAAAAATGTGCCAAGATAACGGGTACACAGTAAAAAGATCATCCAATAAAACAAAGACCAAACAGCAAAGTCAATGGACAATAAGAAAAGATGTGATCCGCCCCACAAACTAACTTGAGTCATGTTTACAAATTCAAGTTGAATTGGAAGTGTTTTTTTTACTTGATTTGATGCTAGTAGAAATGTTCCTCCAGTTAACAATAGTGTACCAATCATAGAAATGAGTCCAGCAACGATTTTTGCCCCTAAAAGAGAGTAGCTTGGCATCAGATTGTGAAGCCATAAGTGGAGTTTTTTCCTTTCCGATTGTAAGCTGTAGAACAAATAAATGGGCAAAAAGAACACATTAACCCCGATAGCAATACCTGAAATGATCGTGAGTGCTTCCCATGTGATACCAATACGATACCCTCTGTAAGTGAAAAAGCTGGCAACGACAATAAAGGCAATAACAGAAAACAAAAATACTGGAAAGCCTAACCGTAATTCCTTCTTAAGTAAACTCAACCAAGCAGTCATAAAGAAACCTCCTCTAAAATTTTATTACAGTATTAGCGTATTAATTAAATAATACACTAATACAAAGGAGTTTTCAACCAAAAATAGGAAAAACAGGTGATTGTTAGAAATTTAAATACTGTAACACGCGATAAGTGCCTTATTGACACGCCATTTATCTTTTTAAGATTTCGTAATAACTCATCTTGATCTTCCCTTTGCTCGTACTAGGAAGAAAAAGTTAGATGTAGTGGAATCATATGATTTTGCTAGTTTTTTATTTTATTGCAAACAAAAAAAGAAGCGACTAATAAATAAATTAGCACTTCTTTTAATTGATAGAACCCCTTGAATTTTTATCATAATTTGCACGTATTTTACCGGCCCAGTATGATTCATCGTAATGGTAAACATACATTGGATCTTTTGATGTTTCAAATTATTTACATATGATGCAATTTGCAATGTTAGATTAGGTACGGTTTAAATGAAATCATTTTATCGCAACCCATATTTCATTCATTGAATTTGGACTGTGAAGGTTAGTATCGATATATGCTTCAATTGGAGCGAGTTCAGCAGGTTCAAATCCATTTGAAGGGAACCATTCTGAATAAATTCTTTTCCATGTATTTACCATGGCGGTAGGGATTGGACCTTTCACTTCAAAAACAACCCATTTGGCAGCAGGGAATTCAAGACTTGAATATCCAGCAGGTATGTCACCACTATGCTCAGCGGTAATCCAGTAGTCAACTGTATTTTTCTTTTCATTATATTTTTCAACGATACCTAGAAGCCCTTTAATCTCTCCATTAAGTAATTGAACTAATCGAGCAACTAATCCATTTTCATTCGCTTTACGCCAAAATTGGCCAATGTCTTGTGCTGGGGAATTTTCTTCAGCACAACATAGAGCTTCTCGTTTGATGCCTATTACTTGAAATGCCTCTCTGTCAACAATACGATATTTCATTGGTTCTACTCCTTTCAAATTTACCTGTATTACCAGGCGGTTATAAGATTGTAGCTTTCCAACGCCCTTTCTGGCTTCACTCGGTGATACACCGTGCTGTTTACGGAAAGCTTTTTAAAACTTCGACTAATGACATATCATTCGACTCCTTTAAGTAAATGTTAACAATTTGGTTTCATTCAATCTGGTCAATTTGTGCTCATTATAGACAGTATTTTATTACATAACAATGAATGTTTGAGGTTTATTTTTACGTTAGAAAAGCATAAATTTTTAGCAATGATATTTATTCGACCAAGTCAAAAATTTTTCCAATTGTACTTATAAACAGTCGTCCTTGTGTAATAGATCTACATAAATAAGTAAAGTGTATCGTAGTTAATGGAACATATGTAAACAATAAAGAAGTTTTTTGAGAAAAATAGAGGAAATTTAGGGATTTCATAGAAAATATGCATTATAGCAATTATAAAATGGGAGTTGATGGGGGATATAGTGGAATGAAAAGCTTAAAGGGATTTTTGTTGTACGGCGCTATTATAGGTACGGTTATCATGTTAGTACTTATATATGCAGGTGTTTCCATTGGCTATACTAGATATGTAACTAACCAAACAATAGAAAGAGCAGAAGTGATGGCGGAGCTAACTGTCAACTCCTTGAATCAGTTAATGAACGATGGATGGACACGTCAAGAACTAGAGTTATTTTTAGAAGGCAATGAAAAAAATTATAAAGAAAAAAATTTAACCGTTACTTACTATGACAGGCAAACTAGAAAGAGAGAAGTGGTAGAAGTATTCGAAAATGCCAAACCGTACAATCTGTTAGATAATGACTCGGTAAGTTATTTCTACCCTATGAAAATGGATAGCCAATGTTTAACTTGTCATAGTAGTTTACAAGAAGGAGAAGTTTTAGGTGTTGTGAAGGTAACGGAAGACCTTACACCTTCTAAGCGAGTGGGGACGAGAGACACCTTACTATTTTTATTATTTTTATTACCTTTTCCCATAGGTGGAGCCTTTCTTATTTCGCGTATTCTAATAGGGCGTATTGAAAGGTCAATTAGTGAATTGCAGAATCGAATTAAGCGAATCAACAAGACAGATGATTTAAAACTCTTAGAGATGAACAATATTGATTTAGCTTTTGAAGAAATTAATTTGCTGTACAGTGAATTGAAGAAATTGGCTAAGCTCATCCGCTCTATTTCGGTAGACAAGGACATATTGGAATTTGAAGTAAAGTTAATGGAGAAATTTATAATTACTTCAGAAGTAGTGAAAGACTGGAAGGAGCATGTCAATATTCTTTTAGTTGAAATAAATAAGATTATGGAAGTTCATTTGATATTTTCACTATTTAAAGTTGATGGTGAGGATTATGTATTAGAGGTATTCTGGTTACACACGCCAGAAGAGAAAACAAAAGAACTACTAGAGCGAGTGATTAAGGAAAAACTGGCTAAGTCTCATTTATATGTTGAGAATGAACTAGTCAATTTACATATTTCCCACAATATTGTTTTACCAGATAAGAGATTACCAGATTTAGATGAAGAGAGTATTAATTTTCAGACTAAGTCATTGTTTTTGGACACGCCACGCATCGGTGGAATTGTTGGCATAGGAGTGAGTTCTAGCTTTTCAGGCGATACAACCCGAGCACTGGTGGTCGAGGGCATCTTGACAACATTACTTAATGTAATTGGTTCGGTAAAAGCTGTTTATAAATATACTAAAGAACTAGAGTATTTTGCTACACGTGATCCTCTCACCAATCTGTATACACAACGAGTGTTCTGGGAGTTACTTAATTATGAAGTCAGTCGTGCTAATCGCCATAACTATAAGTTTTCGGTTATCGTCATCGATTTAGACGACTTCAAGCTTGTTAACGATATATACGGACATTTGTTTGGTGATAAATTCTTGCAGGAGACGTCACAAATGATAAAAGGCTGTTTGCGTAATGATGATATTTTGGCTCGTTACGGTGGTGATGAATATACGATTATACTTCCTTATGCTGCCCAAGAACAAGCCTTTTTTGTAGCAGAGCGTATCCTAAATGAGTTAAAAAATCATACGATAGATTCGCCAAATAACACAAGTGTAAAAGTTTCGCCTTCGATTGGTGTTGCCGTTTACCCTGATCATGCCGATGATGCAAAAAATCTATTTCTTATAGCTGACAATATGATGTACAAGGCTAAATCATTAGGTAAGAGCCAAATAGGGTTACCGAGTAGTGATGACATTATGGAAATATTTAAAACGATCAAAGACAAGAATACGTTAATTTTGGAGGCATTGGAAGAAAACAAGATCGTTCCGTATTTTCAGCCGATTAAGGACACTCAGACTGAGGAAATCATAGCTAATGAAGTATTGATGCGAATTGATTTGCCTGAGCAGGTAATGGTGGCTAGTGACTTTATTGAGATTGCAGAGAGCATGGGAATCATAAGTAAGCTGGACTATATGCTAATCGAAAAGGCATTTGAAAAGGTAAACAAAGAGAACTATCAAGGAATGCTATTTTTAAATCTATCGCCAAAGGCTTTGATTGTTAATGATTTCTTACAAAATGTGCGAAAACTAGTTGAAAAATATCGGATTAACCCACAAAAGATTGTTTTTGAAATTACTGAGCGGGATACAGTTAAAAACCTGTCAATGTTGAGTAAGTTTGTCCTAGAATTGAAACACGAAGGATTTAAGTTTGCTGTTGACGATTTCGGTTCAGGGTTCTCTTCTTTTCAATATATTAAGAGGTTACCAATTGATTATTTGAAGATTGAAGGGGACTTTATTCGTAGTCTTCCAGCTGAGGAAGATATTGATCGAGCGATTGTTATGAGTATTGTTACCTTGGCTCAAGGAATGGGGATAACTACTATCGCAGAATTTGTTGAAGATACTGAAGTTTATCAGCTGATTAGTGAATTAGGTATTGACTATGCCCAAGGATATCATGTCGGCCGCCCTTCGCCAAAGTTGGGTGTCAGACACCCAAAAAGAACATAAAAAGCAAAAAGTCCACATGAAGTGGACTTTTTGCTTTGACGGCAGGGGTAAGTTTCCACTTAGCTGTAAAAAATTATGATACTATGAAAGAGAAAAACATTTTCAGGAGTGAATATAATGCCATTGACTTTTGCTCATCCAGCAGTTATTTTGCCCTTTTCAAGAAATAGTAAATTTGTTAATTTTTTAGCAATGATATTAGGTAGTATGTCACCTGATTTTGAGTATTTTCTTAGAGGGAAACCGTATGGTGAGATTGGCCATACATTCATGGGGTTTGTAACTTTTAATCTTCCCATCGTTGTCATCATTTATCTAATTTATCAAACTTATATTCATAGAACTTTATTTAATCATCTGCCATCTTTTTTGCAAGATACTTCTTCTCAAAAAACAAATTCAACTATGCTGGTGAAGGTATTTGTATTCATTTACTCTGCATTATTTGGAATGTTAACCCATGTAGTTTGGGATTCTTTCACGCATTTAGAAGGTTTTATGGTAAGGAACTTATCAATCCTGACTTATAAGTTTCAGATATATGGTTTTAATATCCCTAGCTTTAAATTTCTTCAACACGGCAGCACAATAGTTGGTATTTTAGCGATTCTTGGTTATATGTATTATCGAACAGCGACGAATTGTTGTAATGATGGGGGACAACATACAAGACCAAAACAAAAAATGATGTATTGGGGTTATATAGTTTTGTTAACAATACTATTGTTTTGTTTATGGTATTTAATTGATCAAGTTTCGTTTGAATTCTATGGCATAATTGTTGTACGAATTATTGATTCAGCGTTCATTAGTTTGTTAATTATTTCAGTGTATTTCAAGAATTGTCACAAAAGCTAAAAATAAAGAAGCAGCATTAGCGGTTGAATGCAAATAATGGTGTATTCACAGTGAATACACTAAGCAAACAGTAGAATTTGAAAGTAAATGAGAAAAAGCCCATAATCCGTATATTTTTCTTTTTACTTCTCATAATAAAAACACTCATAGTCTACCCCCTTAACGCTAGTACGTAATGAGGAGCGACATACATTTTCCAGAAGGAGTGTTATTTATGGCAAAACGGAATGGCAAAACCGACGCAGAGCAAAAGAATAAAAGAGGATTTGATGCAAGTAAAACTGATGCAGAATTTTCCAAAGAATTTGGCAGTGCAGCTGCAAATCGAGCGCACAAAGAAAAAGCTAAAAAAGAAAAAGCATCCAAAAATCAAGGCGAATGGAAAGGGATGCATTAAATTTTCAATACAATAAAGTTATTATGGTATGTGATAAAAGATTTAAAGTGCTTACCGAAAATAGTTTACTCCATTAAAGCGAATAAGTGAATTACATTCGACGTTGTTCAACAAAAGTAAAAATAATTTAGAGGGTGGGACGTATCTGTTCGACCCTCTTTAAATTACAATATAAATTGTCTACCTAAAAATAGCTGGCAAAGCACGTATTCAGAAATGAAGGGTTTATCCAACTGGTTTGGTTCAGGTCAGAAACTTCAATCAAGAGAAAACGATTACATCATTGAAACCTAACTGAACAACACGCCAATAAAAACCACTAGTATTTTTGTAGAAAATTAGTTTATGATTGTGTTGAATAAGCTTCTAACGATAAAGGAGTATGTGTATGAATTCAGCATTAAAGATCATTGGTATTTATTTAATTGTATTTATAATTAGTGTTGTAATGGCTTTTTTAAAAATGAACTTTTATATCGCGTTGTCAATTATCGTTATGATTGCGTTCTTTGGGCTTATTTTCCCATTATTAAATGCTGTTCTTTGGGAAACAGACGTAAAAAAGATTGAAAAGTTCTTGAAAAATAAGAAAAAGAACCCTTATTATAATCTGATATACGCATTAGCAAATAACCTAGATAATGAAGTAGAAGAAGCAACCAATATATTGCTAAAAAAGTATCAACAAAAACATAGGCAAGCGTTATTTAAAACGATTTATGCTTTATATAAGAAGGAAATTTCTATTGTAAAACAGGAAATTGAGCATATTAAGCCCGTTAATTATAGGCAATATTACCAGGCGATCATTTTAATAGAAGAAGAAAATTTTAGTGATGCAAAGCAATTAATTAATCAAATTTCCATACCGTGGATGAAAAGCGCCCTTCTCTCTGATATAGAGAATAAATTAAGAAATAATGAAAAAGCAATGTGTTTTGCTAAAGAAGCACTTAAGCAAGCAAAAGGCTTACAAAAATATATTTTGTATAAAACCTATCAAAGAGATTTTCCGACATTGTAATTTCAAAAAATCCAACGTCTATACATACTCTGTATAGGCTTTTTTTTTGAAGTGCGGATAAAAATCTTACCAATATGACAACAGAAAGCTAGGCTTTTGAAGGAAGAAATAAGTTTGGAGCCTACACATCTAAGGTAGCAAAATATTCATTTGTACATAGCTAAAAATAATTTTTTATAAACATCAACTTTTTTGCAATTTGTTGTGTCTAATAAGTATAAAAGGAATTCCTAAGTAATGTACGAACATCAAAAATAGATAAATTGGGGGAGATATAGATTGCTAAATAAACAGAATGATAAGGTTGAAGTCATAAAGGAATATATCCAATCTTATCAAAATAGCTTTTATCGACTAGCATACAGTTATACACAAAATAGTGAAGATGCTCTTGACGTGGTTCAAGAAGCGATTTATAAAGCGCTTGTGAATGCACATTCACTCAAGAACTCTACTTATTTAAAAACATGGTTTTATAGGATTTTAGTTAATGAGAGTTTTAATTATTTACGTAAAAGAAAAAAGACTGTATTGGACGAAACAGTACTTGATAATCTTTCTTATGAGAATGAGGACACCTTAGAAGCAATTAGCCTTTATAATGCCATCAATAAATTAGAACCCAATCTTCGAACAATCATTATTTTACGCTATTTTGAAGATATGAAGCTGGAAGAAATTGCGACTGTCACAAAAATCAACGTTAATACAATTAAGTCAAGATTGTACAAAGGTTTGGATTTGTTAAAAAATATAATAGGGAGTGATATTCTTGAATAAAATGGAAAAAGCAAAAAAGATATATCAATCAATCGAACCTCCTACAAAGTTAAATTCTGTGGTAAATACTAGTATTGAAGCCGCATTAAAATCAAAACATAAACGCTTTGGATGGTTAAAACCACTGATGTATTCAGTGGCTTCCATCTGCATTATATTTGTAATAACCTTAAATTCTAGTATGGCATTTGCTAAAAGTATTTACGATATTCCAATTATTGGTGATGTTGCACGCGTTTTTACCTTCCGTGAATATAGTCAATCTAATAATTCTTATAGCATGAATATTAAAGTTCCAGCTATCGAGAATACAAAGCACACAGATTTGGAAAAGCGCATTAACCAAGAGATTCAAGCGAAAATTGATATTATTAAACAGAATGCTGAGCTGCGTGCTGAAGAAGATAAAAAAGCATTTTTAGAAAGTGGAGGAACAGAAGAAGATTTACCCTATTTTACCGTTGATGTTAATTACGAAGTAAAAAGTAGCAATGAAAATATATTATCATTCGTTATAAATCACACGGAATCCTATGCAAACACCTATACCTATCAGACATTTTATAATATTGACTTAAAATCGGGGAAAGAGATGACACTTAATGATATCCTTGGTAATAACTACAAGGAAATCGTGGCCGAAAGTATTACAAAACAAATAAAGGAACGTATCAAAAAGGAACCTCAGTTGATGTATTATGTCAATGATGGGGAGCTTGATGAAGTTACCCTTGATCATCTGCAATTCTATATCAATTCTTTAGGGAATGTGGTCATTTCTTTTGATAAAGGAACGATTGCTCCTCCACCTGTGGGAATACAGGAATTTGAAATAATAAATTAAAGTATGATAAAAAAGAAAATCTCAGCTTGAAAAAAACCACTTTTGAAGTGGTTTTTTCTTCCTTCTGTTCCTAATCATTATTTAACTGGTATGGTTAATTATTCTATATCTGGACCTTTTAATTATGCCAGTTATAAATATAATTGAACATATAGCGATAAAGACTTGCTATTGTTACGAATTAAAAACTAGGAAATAAAATTCAAGGAGGTGTAATTGGTTACTGAATTTTAGTAACCAAGATGAAAAATGAGAAGAAAAGAATTTGAAATCGTTGATGAAACAGAAATTGACCTCTTTTTAGCAGATATGTCATTGGGGTTTTTAGGAACTGTTGGTGAAGATGGATGGCCTCAAGTCACTCCTCTTAATTATATTTATCATCAGGGATCGATCTATTTTCATGGCAGTAAGATCGGAAAGAAAATGAATGACATCCGAAATTCTAATCAGGTAACATTTACAGTCGCGAAACAGTATGGAGTAATCCCTTCTTATTTTTCAGATGTAAATTTAGCGTGCCCGGCTTCGACCTTTTATAAATCCGTAATAATCAAAGGTTATGCTGTAATCGTAGATGATATTAATGAAAAAGCGTCAGTATTTAGTTCTCTCATGAATAAACTTCAACCTGAGGGAAAGTTTGCACCAATAGACCCAAGCAACAGTGATTATTTTAAAAACTTACAAGCAGTTGCTCTTGTAAAAATTAAGCTTGTAGAACGAGTAGCGAAATTTAAGTTTGGACAACACTTAAATGAAGCACGGTTTGAAAAAATTATTACTGGTCTTGAAGAGAGACAGGAACCACTCGATCATGAAATTATTGCGCTAATGAAAAAATACTATCCCCATCATTAAAAAAAGGACTAATGCTAAAGTGTTAAAGCGAGAGTTCTCAGTAGGCATCAGTAATAATGTCAAACAGAAGCTGAGTTTTGCGTTGGCGATGATATAACAGGCGAATAGCGGCAAAGAGGCTACCTGGAAAGTTGAAGGCAGAAACGGTATGTTGTGTGTTGAGGAAAATTAGGTAGATGAAGAGGCAACGGGGCACAGGGAGATGGGGAGTAACGATCCTTGTGATTACTTCACTGCTGAAAATTAAATAAAAAGCAGGAAGTAAATTTATTTAACTCCCTGCTTTTTGGAGTGAAATCACCAATCTAACATACCTGACGTACCCTATTAACTGAAATATTTAAAAAGGAACTTGACAAAGCATCTGTAAGGGTATACATTTTATGTATCGTCAATTCGTAAAATTACGAATTATTTTTAAAATCGCTTATTAAGAGAGGTGAGTTTATGTTTGATTCAGAAGTCCAAGAATTTCTCAAAGCATTAAGTAATGAAAATAGGCAAAAGATTTTGTTTCTTTTTATGGAGCACCAGGAACTGACTGTGAGCGAAGTAGCAATTAAAGCCGAAATTGGTCAATCGACAGCTTCTGAGCATTTAACCATTTTGAAAAAAGCTGGGATTATGTCATCTAGGAAAGAAGGAAAGGAAGTAATTTACTATCCAAACAAAGAGAAGATTGTCAATTGTTTAGAGCAGCTAGCTAATTATTTGAAACATTGTTGTTAAGTCAGAAACATACGCTTTTTTTGTATGTTTCTGACAAGGGGAAATAATTTTGCGTGCATATTTTTTTATATAATATATCGTTATATCACGAAATCACGATAATAAAAATATATTGGGGGATGTTTATGGAGAAAAATTCAAAACTACATTTCATGTTTTCACGAAATAACAAAATGAAATGGATAATAGTTTTATTACTTTCAATTTTTATTTTGGTTTCTTCTTGGTATGCAATCCCAAAAGTTTTGTTATTTGATAATAGGCTTGTTGAGTGGAATTTTGGTCATATGGAATTTATTTTTCCATTTAAAACTATTGTAAGGGGTGATGAGAGTCAATCACTTGATAGAGAATATAAAGAAATACCTGATTCATATTTATTTATGAATTCTTCGATAGAACTAGATTCATTTTTAGAAAGTACAAAGACAAACGGTTTATTAGTGATTAAAGATAATAAAGTAGTTTTTGAAAAGTACATGAATGGATATGATTTGAATAGTCGTTTTACATCATTTTCTGTTGCCAAATCAATTATTGCAACATCAGTAGGAATTGCTATAAATGAGGGAAGAATAAACTCAACACAAGATACGTTAGATCAATATATAGAAGTGTTAAAAGGTAAGGCAATCGGTAAGGCGACTATTCATGAAGTCTTAAATATGTCTTCAGGAGTTAATTTTACAGAGGAATATGATGATGATTCAACCGATGCCTTTACAATTTTTAATGATATGTTTATCTCTATGAAAAGTATTGATGCTTTGGCAGCATCGTATGATAGGATACCTAACCAAGAAGAACAATTTAATTATGCGAGCATTAATACACATTACCTTAAGCTACTTTTAGAGGTGGTATATGGTAAAAGTTTGAATGAAATTCTCGCTATTCATACTTTACCTCAAGAGAAAATGAAGAGATTTGTATCGATTCTTACTGATGTTCGACGACAAGAAATTGGATTTTGGGGTATTAATGCTACACTAGAGGATTTTGGAAAATTCGGAATGTTTATGCTAGAAGAATTTCAAGAGCCTAATCAATTAAGCGATGAATGGCTCCAGAAAATTCTCAATCCAACAGAAGAATATTTACGTCCACCTAATATTGATGGTCAATGGGGTTATAGTAATCACTGGTGGGTACCTATGGGTGAGGAAAATGACTTTTCAGCAATAGGTATATGGGGGCAATTTGTTTATATCAATCCTGAACAAAATGTTGTTATTGTAAAATCAAGTGCCGATCCCAATTTTAAAAGTAATGAGTATGAGACTATTAAAGTTTTTAGACAAATAGTTAAATATTTATCAAAGTAGTGCCTAATTCAACCAATTCAAGCCATTAATTAAGTGCTGCTATGAAAATTTAAACACGGTAGTGGGAAAACACTAGTATAAAACAAATGATCAATTTTATGCTACAAGAGCCGGATTCGTAATACCATTTGGATTTTAGTGAAAATCCAAATGGTATTACTGAAAGACCTTCTTTTTGTTTTCTTTTTCCTAATATATTTAAGTGGTATAGTATAATTAATCAAGTTGACGGATAGAAATGATGGTGAGTTATGAAAATTGAAATTGAAAATAAGATAATAGAATTTGATATTCAATATGGAAAGAGAAAGAAGTTATCCATTCATATAGATTCGAGTGGATTTATAACTGTTAAAGTACCTAAAAATACGAGTAAAGAGATTATTATAAGTGCGATAGAACATCAAGGTAAATGGATACTAGAGAAATTACATGAAATTTCAGCGGTCCGTGAAAGCCCTCAGAAAAGGGAGTATCATCATCAAGGAAGGTTTTTCTATCTTGGCAAAGAGTATCTTCTCCATGAATTAATCGAGACTAATGAGATAGGGGAAGAAGAACTTAAAAAAAACCTCAAAAAATTCTATATTTCTAGCTGTAAAAAGATTGTAGGCGAACGAATAAAGATATATCAACAACAACTAGGAGTGAAACCTAAAATCATTGAAATAGTAGAGTCTAAAATCAAGTGGGGGAGTTGTAGTTCGGATAAAAAATTAACCTTTAATTATCAGCTAGCAATGGCTCCAATTGAAGTTATAGATTATGTAATAATCCATGAACTATGTCATCTTATTCATATGAACCATGATAGATCTTTTTGGAGGCTTGTTGGAAGTATTGTCCCGGATTATAAAAAAAAGCAAGAGTATCTAGCTAGGCATGGGCATGATATGACACTGTAATATTGGTGTCTGACACCCAAAATGAACAAAAAAAGCAAAAAGTCCACCTCATGTGGACTTTTTGCTTTTCGGTGGGTTTTTATTTTTCAGCTAATCCAGTTAAAATAGCGTTTCCGTTTTTGCCGACTTTGACCATGGCAAACTTAGCATTTTGTTGAACTTCAAGGCCAGTGCCTTCGGGGACAAAATAACTTTCGATTCCAAAATGGATACGGTCATAGCCATTATAATTTCCGGTGATGATCACGTCACCTTGTTTATATTGATAATCTTTGTTCCATTTGTTGTGATAGTAATAATAACCGGTGTATGTGTGTACGTCGTTTTCATTTTTCTGCAGAACTAATTGAACGCGTTCTCCACTTTTGGCTTCTTCAATTTTAAAATTTGCAATTTGATAAGCCAAAATGACATAATCGCCTTGCATCAAAGAACGAGGATCTAGAGGTTGAAGTTCTAGTTTCACCGTTTCTCCTTGCCGTAAAATGGTTTCGCTCTTGATCACTTGAATGCTTAAAATAGAAAATTGCAGAATGATAATTAATAAAATAGGTTTCCAATGGAACTTCGCAGAGAAAATTTGCTCATTGTGGTCAACTTTTTTGTCTAAAAAATGAGCAATTAACAGGAAAATAACCCCTAATAAAACCATCAGTACTGATTTATGGAGTAAGTCCCATGCCAAATCATAATATTTTATGCCAATAAACAAAAACCACATAATTAGCGTTAAGTTACGTTCAAATAATTGCTCTTGCTTGTGAGTAGAATACAAAAAGAACGTTGTAAATCCTAAAAAGCCAATGTTATATATCAAGTGTAATTCAAAATGGTCATTAAAAAAGGTTAACGCAAACAATGAAAGCAAAGATAATAACAATCCATTTTTACGAATGATATGATTGATAACAGGTAAATAATAAATTAACAGATTAATAACAGAAAAGAAAATTAAATAATATTCGATGTCATAGTTCAGTACGTCACTTGCTTTGATAGTTACCATCAAATTGATCAGCGAATAAAAGCCCACTTTGAGTAGATGATTTGGAGCAATTTTTAATAAATATCCATACGCAATCAAGAGAAGAACAAAAAACAATTCATTTATAGAAAAAGAAGCGTAAGTTGCCATAATTACACCCATCGTTAAAAAAGTGTATTTAATCGTTGGAACATCTTTTTTAATGAAGAAAAAAGATGAGATAAACATGATGCCTAATGTATAAAAGAAAGGTTCATTAGGTGATCCGAAAATAATCCCTGCCAAGCTAATAATCGCACCGATCCCCATAATCGAAGCAACGATTGTCACAAAGGTAATCGCTGCTTTTTTCAAAAACAGAATTCTTTTGTACTGCTTATTTTGAATATCAATTGTTTTTAATTTTTTCGTTAACCATCTCAGGAAGTAGATACTGCTAATGATTAATCCTGCGGTTGCAAAAAAACTAATCAATACATAGCCGTATTCACCGAAATTTCCAAGAAACGAAAAAAATTTCTCTAAAAATAAAGCACTTGCAAATAGAATACTAGCAATTAGAATAATTTTTCGAAACTTTACTTTACTAAAATAATAAATGCTAGCAATTAATAGAGAAATATACAGAAAATTAATAAGATAGAACGCATCATATTGAAAAATAAATAATGTGTTTTCACCAAACATCGAAATAAAGGTCAATATAAGATGAAAAGCAATCATAGATAAAAACGTAAGGACAGAAGATTTTAAAAGCTTACTATACGTAAAAATAAAAATAAACAAATTAATCATCGCAATTAATAAATACAAAGACATTTGATCGGATGCTGTTCTTTCGATATGAATAGAACTAGGGTTTAGAAAAAACCAATAAGCAAGATGAAATAAAATGTACGAAAACACATAAAACGGCTGATATTTAGTAAGAAAACTAAACAATAGCACCGGAATTAACCATATAACAAATAGCGTATAACTATCCGCATGCGAATTATAAATTTGACCAAGCAAGGCGATTGAAATCCCAAAGGTGACACTTCCAGAAACTAACAACCAACGACTTAAAAAAGGATGGTTTGGTGTTAATCTTTGAACCACGTAGGAAACACCGTAAAATAATAACATTAAAAGAATACTAACCGTTATTTTTGTAAAACGATCCAACTGCGGCCAATTTGAGGCGAAAAAATAAATAATTCCTGATAAAACCAATGATAAACCTAGCAAATAACTTAGTTTTATTGAATAATTTTTCATCGTTAATCACTCTCCTCCTTCTATTCTAACTATACACGACATTCGGTCAAAATTTTCTGTGAAATTTATTAAACTTGCGAAAAGCGAAACATTTTTCGCTAAGGCAAATTTATTGCCATAACTCACAGGTTCTGGTTATAATTAGTTACATAAACAACATGAATAACTTGTCAACGCCTAACATTAAATCTTTAGAAATAAACATGGTCGATACCGTGCAATAAATCAATAGCAATAAAGTTGCGTGAGG
>JAKFDP010000104.1:0-9563 GCA_036676095.1 Anaerobacillus sp.
GATTCAATAATTGAATAAAAAGAAATCAATACAAGCCTTTAATCACGTTATAATAATAATGGAAATGTATTAGTGTTCGGAGGTGTAAAATGAATAAGATTTTAGTCGTTGATGATGACCCATATATTCGTAAATTAATCAAACTATATCTAGAAAATAATGCATTCAGTGTAGTTGAGGCAGAGGATGGCCAAGAAGCGTTAGATTATGTTGAACATACAAAAGTCGATTTAATGATCGTAGACGTGATGATGCCTCGGATAGACGGGATTGAATTAACAGAAGATATTCGCAGGTACTTAGATATTCCGATATTAATGGTGACAGCTAAGGGAGAATCAATTGATAAAGTAAAAGGGTTTAATGCGGGGACAGATGATTATTTGGTAAAGCCATTTGATCCTGTTGAGCTTGTCTTACGCGTAAAATCCCTTTTAAAAAGATACAACATTACTGCAAGGAAGGTCATTCAAATAGGAGAAATAAAAGTTGACCTGGAAGCATTAACTGTTTCTTCGGATGATGAAATCGTACAGCTAAAAAAGAAAGAATGTGAGCTGTTATTTATGCTAGCAAGCTCACCTGGTCGGATATTTACCCGGACACAATTGATTGAAAATGTGTGGGGGGTGGATTATGAAGGGGATGAGCGAACAGTTGATGTGCATATTAAACGTATTCGTCAGCGAATAGAGTCTTTCTCTTCGTTGACAATCACAACTGTTAGAGGGCTTGGATACCGATTGGAGGACTCATCACGTGTTTAGAAAAAGCTTGCGGGTTCAAATTGTAACTATTTTTATCATCATCGTGTTCATAAGCCTCTTTTTATCATTTGGAATTAGCCGTTTGATTTCAGAGAGAGAAGTAACGATTGAACAGCCGTTTTTGAAGATTGCAGGTGATGTTGCAACTCTTCTGACGATAACAGAGCCAGATCATCGTAATCAGCTAATGGATATTTTATCAAATTACAATGTACATGCTGAAGTTATAGAGGAAGGAAGCAATCTACCCTTTTCATTAACCGAAAAGGAGATTTCTCCGCTTTTTGAATCTAGATTATCAGAGCCTTTATTTTTAAATACTGAGAAAGGTCCAGTACGTTTCATTGGGGTGCCAAATATTGATGATGCAGGACACTCACTAATCCTTATGGTCGATTTTACCGGATTTTTGAAAGTCATGCAGAAAGTTTCACTTATTGTTCTTTTTAGCGTGTTGATTGTTGGGAGTTTGCTAATTTTGCTGGCATCACATTTAATTGTAGAACCGGTAAAAAAACTGACAAGTGCAGCGAAAGAGATGGCAAAGGGAAACTTGTCCTTTCGTCTTAAACATAGAAGGAAAGATGAGTTCGGAGCATTAATGGACAGCTTTAATAATATGGCAAGTGAACTTCAGAATATTGATAAAATACGGGAAGACTTTGTCATAAATGTATCCCATGAAATTCAAAGTCCCATAACTTCGATACGTGGATTTACACGAGCCATTAAAGATGGAATCATCCCTGTGGAGCAGCAGAAGGAGCATCTTGATATTATTTATGAGGAGACCATCCGTCTTTCACGGTTAAGTGAAAATCTACTTCGTCTTGCTTCGCTAGATTCAGAACATCATCCTTTTCACCCTGTGACATTTAGTTTAGATGAACAGCTACGCAGAGCCATAATAGTGTTTGAACCATTATGGACGGCGAAAAAACTCGAAGTGATACTGGATCTAGAGTCATGTAGTATTAAAGCGGACCGTGATTTACTTGAACAGGTTTGGCAAAATTTATTCACAAACGCCATTAAATACTCCGATGAAAAAAATCGAATCGAAGTGAAAATGGTGACCACTGATCAGGTCCTTAATGTTCATGTGATAGATACAGGCAGAGGAATTCCAAAAGAAGATCTTCCGTATGTATTTGATAGATTTTATATGGTTGATAAAGCACGAAGCCGTTCAGGTGGAGGAAACGGACTCGGACTGTCAATTGTGAAAAAAATCATTGAACTACATGGTTACAAAATCACTGTAGATAGTAAGGAAGGGAAAGGAACATGTTTTACAGTTTCCATTCCTTTATAGAGATTTAACGTGTACATTTTAAAAAGTATGTGACCTGACAGGGTGTTTATCCACATTATAAAGAGGAGGGCAAGCAGTGCAAAAACAGCGAACGATACTAATGGTTAGTATATTCTCTTCGTTTATCTGCTTTTTATGGCTTATTGGATTAGGAATAACACTTTATGATTTGTTATTAAGAGAAACTTCGATCAGTCAACCTAACGATGATAAAAACATAATAGAACAAATTACGGGAATAGATCCTGAAAGTCATTACATAGTTGCTTTAGGAGACTCTTTAACTAGAGGAACAGGTGATGCTAATGGAAAAGGGTATATTGGCTACGTCGTAGATTACCTTCAAGCAAACTCGACACACGAGGTACAATTGCAAAATCTAGCCGTAAATGGATACAGGTCAGAGCAGCTCGTAGAGTTAATGAAGCAAAATGAGGTACAGAGGCAAATTAAAATGGCAACGACTATTTTTTTAACAATCGGCGGGAACGATTTATTTCAAGGTGGACAAACGCTCTCCGCTCTAGACGAAACTAGAATACAAAATTTAGAAGATGAATACCTTAAAAATCTTCAAACTATTTTATCTTCGATTCGCGAATTAAATTCAGAGGCTCCAATAATAATGGCTGGCTTATATAACCCCTTTATTGATCTAGCAGAGGCACAAACAACGTCGAAGGTGGTCTTAAAATGGAATCATCAAACGCAAAGTGAGCTAATGTCATTTGAGAACACTTTATTTGTACCAACTTTTGATTTATTTCAACACCATGTTAAAAAACTGCTATCCTCTGATCAATTTCATCCCAATCGTTTAGGATATGAGAGAATTGCTGAAAGAATGGTAGGGCATTTTTCTTTGGTAGGTGAAAATGATGAGTGAAATCACATTAAAAGTAAAGGGATTACGGAAGGTTATTGGAAAGAAAGAGATTATTAAAGGAATTGATTTTGAATTAAAAAAAGGAGAAGTCTTTGGCTTTTTAGGACCGAATGGCTCAGGGAAAACGACAACAATTCGAATGATCGTCGGTCTTATTCGACCGACGTCCGGAATGATTGAAATATGTGGCCATGATGTCAATAAAGCATTCACAAAAGCAATGGCTCAATTAGGTTGTATCGTTGAAAATCCAGAATTATATCCTTACCTTAGTGGCTGGGAAAATTTAAAGTTATTTGCTTCGATGCTCGATGGTGTGAAGGATGAAAGAATAATAGAAGTGGTTGAATTAGTCGGTTTGTCAGCTAGAATCCACGATCGAGTCAAGACGTATTCACTTGGAATGAGGCAACGATTAGGAATTGCTCAAGCTCTCTTAGGAAGACCAAAAGTGTTAATTTTAGACGAGCCTACAAATGGGCTTGATCCATCGGGTATTCGGGAAATGAGAGAGTTTATAAGATTTTTAGCAGAAAAAGAAGGATTAAGCGTGTTTGTATCGAGTCATTTATTAAGTGAAATTCAACTAATGTGTGACAGGGTGGCGATTATTTCCAAGGGGCAGGTGTTACGTGTGGAAACTGTTGAGACATTCCTAGCGCAACAGGAACTATTATACTGGAGACTTTCCCCACTAGCAGAAGGAAAACATGTTCTAAGTACTGAAACGCAAATAATTGAAGAAATTGACGAATGGCTTGTGACACCTTTCCATGAAGAAGATGTAGGGAAGTGGAATCGGAAACTAGTAGAAGCTGGGGTGAATGTTAAAGAAATGAACAGAAAGATCCCGACATTAGAAGATATTTTTCTTGAGCTGACAGGAGGGGAATCGATTGATTAACCTAGTGCAAAATGAAATGCTTAAAATTATTCGTAAACGTAAAATATGGATAATCACCTTAATCATGGCAGTATTAATTTCATTATTTACTTACGCACAATTTAAGGAAGTAGAACGAACACTCGAGAAGTATGGTTCTGTCGATTGGCGAACAACGTTACAACAGCAAATTATTGATACCGAAAATAGATTAAGTAACGGTGGTAGGAACATCTCTGATGAATGGCGACAACAATTGCAAATCCGGATTCAACAACAGCAATATTATTTAGATCATGACATTAATCCCTCTACCCCAGGGGCTCCAACTTTTGTTCGAACTTTTCTAGAAAATTCAGTAAGTCTTTTGCTACCCTTATTTGTCATGGTAATAGCAGCAGATTTAGTTTCATCTGAGCACAGCTTAGGGACGGTAAAACTACTATTAACTAGACCAGTGAAACGGTGGAAAATTCTACTCAGTAAATATCTTGCTCTCATATTGTCGATTTCGCTAATTGTCTTTATTTATAGTGGACTAACCTACCTCATCAGTGGTGCTTTGTTTGGCTATAGTGGCTGGAAGGCTCCGGTCATCATGGGCTTTACTACGAATGGTACGGAATTAAATACGGCAGGAGTTTACCTTGTGCCACAGTGGCAATATATTTTACAAGCCTCTGGATTAGCTTGGTTTGTTTGTTTAGTAGTTGGTACCTTATCTTTTATGCTTTCGGTATTAGTAAAAAGTACGGCAGCAGGGATGGGGATAATGTTAGCGAGCTTAATTGCAGGAACCATTCTAAACAATATGGTTTCAACGTGGGAATCGGCTAAATATTTATTTATGGTTAATTTAAATTTATTAAGCTATTTAAAAGGTGCTGCTCCACCAATTGAAGGAATGACATTATTATTTTCTTTCTGCGTTTTATTGGTTTGGGGAATTGCTGGATTTTTCACAGCTTTCATTGTTTTTACGAAAAGGGATGTTTATTGATTAATAAATTAGAAATAACATCAAATTGATGGATACTTTTGTAAAGTTGGAAGATTATAAAGCTACTAAATAGAAAAGCATTAAAAATGATAGATATTAGAATCATTTTTTTGTTTGGTAAATCTTTTTTCATTTCCCATTTAAATATAATAAAGAGGATAAGAATATTTACTAATGTTGGAAACAAAGTATAAAAATATTTCTCATCATCATATGACACTAGATTTGGATTAAACCATAGTGTGAACTCGTAAGAAAATTGAATTAGGAGTGAAAATAAATTAACCATCCATGTATAAATAAGGAGTGCGATTTTCATCTTATCCTCTCCCATTAGTTTCTTAATATTGTATCACACAATTTGTTACCCTTATGAAAAATTATAGGCTATATACTTTAAGAACGTGTTCAAAAAGCACTAAAAACTGATAAAAAAAATAAAAATGCACCTTAGCGAAAAGTGGTAAAATGGAAGTGACTAATCAACCAAAAATACCAATTTGTGAGGTGCATTTTCATGGATACACAGTTAGAACTGCTTCCCTACCACTTTACGTGTCCTGAAATCACGTCTTTTTGATCAACTACAATACCATTTATTGCATTGATATACGCTAATGCACTTGCTTTCATAATATCGGTATCTGTTGCTTTAGCAGTATATTTCTTACCTTTATATTCCACTTGAATCTTTACTTTCCCTAAAGCCTCTTTACCTCTAGAAACACTGCTAATATTATATTCATTCAATTTAATATCAAAATTACTTAATTCTGTAATAGCAGAGTATAGAGCATCTATTGGACCAGAACCGACTGCACTGCCTTCCAATATTTGATCAGCCTTTTTAATTTTCACACTAGCTGACGGAAAACTTGTATTACTTATTACTTGCAAGTCCTTAAGTTCAAAAAAATTATTACTAAAAAGCGCTATCTCTTGATTTTGAATATTATGCTTCGCGAAATAGTTCTCAGCAATGATATATAAATCATGATTATATACTTCTTTTTTTGCATCCGCTAATTCAAGAAACGCTTCAAAAATCCCTTCAAATTGGGCTTCAGTTAAATGATTAAAACCTAAATTCTCAAATGCGTTTTTCACTGCATGACGGCCAGAACGCGCTGTTAAAACAAGTTCCATATCATCTAAACCGACTTCAACCGGACTAATGATTTCATAAGCATCCCTTGATTTTAATAATCCGTCTTGGTGTATACCTGAAGAATGAGCAAAGGCATTTTCCCCCGTAATAGCTTTATTTACTTGAACATCAAGTCCCATGAAACTACTTACCAACCTAGACGTATTCATAATTTCCTTTGTATTAATATTGGTGTATGCTTTATAGACAGATGGTCGTGTATTTATTGCCATCACAACTTCTTCTAATGCAGCATTCCCCGCACGTTCACCAATTCCATTTATCGTACATTCCACTTTATCCGCACCATTTTTGATTGCAGCTAAAGTATTGGCAGTTGCCATACCTAAATCATTATGACAATGGACACTTAAAAGAACTTTATCATTTAAATTTTTTAAACGATCATTTAATTTAAAAATTAATTCACCAAACTCTTCAGGCTCGGCATATCCAACTGTATCAGGCACATTAATAATGGTAGCCCCAGCATTTACAACAGCTTCAATGGTTTTCCATAAATATTCAAAATCGGAACGTGATGCATCTTCAGTTGAATACTGCACATCTGGTAAGAGTGTTTTTGCAAATTTTACGGCATCAACACCGATGTCTAAAATTTGATTTTTCGATTTTCCAAATTTCTTTTCCACGTGAATATCTGAAGTACCTAAAACTATATGAATCAATGGTTTTTTTGCATACTTCACACTATTATAAACCGCATCAATATCGGATTTTACTGCCCTTGCTAATGCTGTGATGATAATGTTGTCTGTATTTCCTACTTTCGTAGCAATTTCTTTCACAGCATTAAAATCGCCGATTGAAGACGATGGAAAACCAGCTTCGATAATATCAACTTGTAGTTTTTTAAGTTGCTGGGCTATTTCTAGTTTTTCATAAAGATTTAACTTAGCCCCCGGAGCTTGCTCTCCATCTCTTAAAGTCGTATCAAACACCCAAATTTTTCTCGCCATTTCAGAAACACTCCTTTGTCATATTAATGTATAAAAAAAGCCTCGTCTCTATATAAATATAGAGA
Source organism: Anaerobacillus sp. (assembly GCA_036676095.1). Lineage (GTDB taxonomy): Bacteria > Bacillota > Bacilli > Bacillales > Anaerobacillaceae > Anaerobacillus. The sequence continues at coordinate 7,044 of JAKFDP010000104.1, forward strand.
CGAGGCATTGCTCGCGGTACCACTCTAATTGATTAATAATAATACGATTAACCCACTCATTTTCGGTGGCAATCACCACCTATCTTTCATAACGGAAGAAAACCGACATCCCCTACTTTTATGTTCAGAGAGTAGCTCTTGGATGAGTTCAAAGGGTATAACTACCGATTCTCACCAACCATCGGCTCTCTGAAAAGCTTTTAACCTTCTACTATTTCCAATCTTTGCTTGTTGTTATTTAATTATATGTAATAATATATCGGGAAATTTGAGTTGTCAATACTAAATTTCCATTGATATATTTCGTTTCAATTCATTTTCCTTTTACTAAAGCTAAAAACCATAATAAAAAGAGGTTATTTTAATCAAACTTTTTTTAAATGATCTATCTTTTTTATATGCTACATTTTGTTAAACTAAGGTATTTTTTGAACATAATCTTTAAATAATTTAGGTCAATCTGTAAAAAATATGGAACAATTTGGTGTGGTTATATGATAATATAATATATAAAATGAAGTTTAGAAGGTTTTTTTATGGAAGGGGATAAACCAAAAGTTTTTTCAACGTAGCAAGAGAATCGATGAGAATGGTGCCTGCTGTACACTCAGGAAAGGATAGGCACTGGATGTCAAAAGGGGGATTTAAATTGTTAAAAAAAAGTTCATTATTAATCACATTAAGTATTTTAATACTTTTTGGGGTTATTGTTGCAAATTACAAAAGTGATAGAAAAGACATTACATATGAGGAAAAAAGTAATAAGGTATTAAGTCATGAAGAAAATGTTAATTTAAATGAAAGTGAAAATAAAAGCAGAGAAGAGAAAGATATAACAAAAGATATTGAAAATAAAGAGTTAAAAACAGAAAATATGGCAGAAACAGATGGTAAGATTGCAATAAGCCAAGTTACAGAGCAGCAAGGACAAAAGCAAGAGGTACAACCTGTACAAAAAAACAATCAACAAGAGAGTAAATATCAGAAATCCGGGTTATCTTTTTCTTCAAAAGAAGAAGCAATTCAATTTGGTATGAGCAGATTCACAAAAGAAGAAATAGCAATTTTTAATCAAGCAGCAGCAAAAGGACTGACTCCAGAACAAAAGTCTAAAGCAATTAAAATTGCCTATTCCAGATTTACTGCAGATGAAATTGCAGCAATTGAGAAAGCATTAGGGAAGTAAGCGATATGAGTCAAAACGAGGCCAACTTTAGTTGGTCCGATATAATAAGATTATAAACATATTGTATGTCCAAAATTGTGAACCAAGGAGAACGGTATTCCTTGGTTTTTTGGTGGTTTAGAAGGCTAATTGGTATATCAATTTTTTACAGCCTTTTTTAATTAAACTACTCGCAAAAGTTTCCAGAACACTAAAATAATGGTAAAATATTATAATGACTATAGATTAGGAAGATAATATTGAATCTAAATTTCTTTTTTTACTTTAAGTAATCATTTTAACTTGGTTAAAACTTGAGATGTAAGGAGATTTTTTATGGGGAAAAAAATTATTTTTGTTATTACCACTTTTGTATTGTTACAAGTTTTAGTATCATGTGGTATCAATAATAATATAGCAGATAAAGGCTAACGGGTTCGGTTTTGAGGTACAAAACCTTATTTCACAGTCAAATTAGTATGCAAAATAACAAGTATATTGACAGCAAAATAACATTGAAATTAGCAGGGGAGTTGGTACTTCCTCTGCTTTTCTTTAATTTTTCTGAAAATGTTACAGGTTCACTGGATATTTATGTTAATGTATTAGTGTAAGCTATATTAACTTTGTGAAAAGATGTACTTAAAGTAACGGTCAGAATAGTTGATTAAAAAAGTAGAATCAAAAGCATAGGAGGATTGGGTATGATTGATGCTAGTTGGCTTAATGTGGGTAGCCTCGTGCTTGGATTAATTGCTTGGATAATTCCTGTTATTAATCTAACAAGAGATAAAAAACAGGTAAATCAAAATTGGGTTATTTTGTCTATTATAAGTATCAGTGCTTGTGCTATTTCGCTATGTTTCCAGATTATTTATACCTACCATAAGGTAACGGTTGAGGATTGGGGTGCTCTTATGGACACAATGTATGCTGTGGCTTTTGTTTCAGTAGTTCTTCTCGTCGTTACCATCATATTAAATACAATAACTTTGAATGTATATTGTGGCAAAACTCAAAAGTAGGTTATCCACCTCTATTTTTGTGAAAGGGTGAACTTAAGTAAACGGAGATGTTAGTTCAAGAAGAAATACTAAACAAAAGTACAAAACGCTTGGAAAAACTCCAAGCGTTTTGTTTGTTATTTTTTCAACATTTTGATTTTTGGGTTTAATAAATTTCAATCCTAGTATCCTACTTGGATTAATTAGTAGTACATTTAGTATAGACAATGATGCTAGACTAAAAAGTGGACACGGTAAATTGGGGGAAAATCAAGTATAATTATAACTAACAATTTACTGGGAGTGGCCAAGATGAGAAAATCATTTGATAAAGAATTTAAATTTGAAGCA
>JAKFDP010000105.1:0-11428 GCA_036676095.1 Anaerobacillus sp.
AGCGCCCGCCTAGCGGCGACAAGCAAATGTTCTGGCAGTAAAAAGTGCGCTTTTTCACTTTTTATCTGACAGGTTATTTGACCTCGAGCCGCTGGCGCTCGGAGCTAGACAGTATTCAAAGTTCAAAAACTTTATACTTTCTTATCTTTTAAGAAAACTTTGCTAAAGATTTATCTTTCCTAATATATTAGAAAAGTGGAAGGTGTGTGCATCATGGTTTTTCGTTGCATGAAGACTGTTGATCTTTCGTCTAATGCTACTGCAAAGCTTCTCTCCCCACCCTATCTACTAAATTGTTTTAATTGTTTAGTAATTCACAAATATAACCAACAAGCAAAGATATTTTCCCTTTATTCGGTACAATGTTTTTTATTTAATCAACTTCTCGTTCTCGTTTAAAATCTCCACTTTTCCCACCTGTTTTTTCAACTAAAAAGGTAGGTCCAATAACCATACTTTTATCTACGGCTTTACACATATCGTATACAGTGAGCGCTACTGCCGAAGCCGCTGTTAAAGCTTCCATTTCTACTCCTGTACTTCCCTTTGTTTTTACCTTAACAAAAATAATAAGCTTATAATTTTCCTCTTTTTCCTGCCATTCAAACGTTATATCGACTCCAGTTAAGGCAAGTGGATGGCACATTGGGATCCAATCAGCTGTTCTTTTTGCAGCCATTACTCCCGCAACTTGTGCTACACCAAGAACATCCCCTTTTCTCATCGAACCTTCTTGCATTTTTTCATAAATTTCTCTACTGACTTCAACACTTGATTTCGCTAGAGCTGTACGAACAGTCTCTTGCTTTTCAGAAATATCAACCATTTTTGCGCGACCTTGTTCGTTAAAATGAGTAAACCCTGACATGATCAAAGTCCCCTTTCAAATCATCACATTATATATTGTACACTATTTTGCCAAATTTGTAATCGTTTCAAATTCCGTAACATGAAGAAATTTATGGCATTTTATAAAACTCTTGCTAACTTCGTTTACGATTGTCCTAAATCCTAAAAGTATTATTTGCCTGTCTACAATTACTTACGGTACACTAACGGTATGATTATAATCGATTTTACATTAGTTTTCCACTTAATGTTAGGGTGATGAAAGATGATATTATTACAATGCGTTCAATTAACGAAATCATATGGTGCTGAACCTATCTTATCGAATTTAAAAATAGAAGTCCAAGCAAAGGACCGAGTGGCGATTGTCGGACGAAATGGTACAGGAAAATCGACACTCTTAAAAATTATTGCCGGAAAACTTTCCTATGACTCTGGCGATGTTATTATTCCCAAAGATGTAACTATCGGTTATTTAGCTCAAAATACTGGTTTAGAATCGACACGATCAATTTGGGATGAAATGCTAACGGTTTTTGAACCACTGATGAAAATGGAAAAAGAATTACGTAACTTAGAAACAAAAATGTCAGAACAGGAATGTATAACGAATGAAAAAACATATGAAAAACTATTAAAAGATTATGATCTTCTTTCAGAAAACTTTAAGGAACAGGGTGGTTATAAATACGAAGCTGATATCCGAGGAATTTTGTCCGGCTTACATTTCTCTGATAAAGATTACACGACAAAAATTTCGACGTTAAGTGGTGGACAAAAAACAAGACTTGCCTTAGCAAAACTATTATTACTTCGTCCTAACTTATTAATTTTAGATGAACCGACAAATCATTTAGACATTGAAACGTTAGCATGGCTTGAACAATATTTACTCCATTACGATGGAGCAATCTTAATTGTTTCTCATGACCGCTACTTTCTTGATAAAGTTGTAAATATTGTTTATGAAATTTCCCGAACAAAAGCGACAAAATATGTTGGTAACTATAGCAACTATTTAGATGAAAAAGCAAAACGTTATGAAATTGAATTAAAACAATATGAAAAGCAGCAAAATGAAATTGAAAAACTGCAAGCATTCGTGCAAAGAAATATTGCGCGCGCATCGACAACCAAACGCGCTCAAAGTCGTCGTAAACAGTTAGAGCGCATAGAACTTCTTGATCGTCCGCAAGGTGATGAGAAATCCGCTCGCTTTTCTTTTGATATTCAAAAACAAACAGGAAATGATGTGTTAAGAATTGAAAATCTCGCCGGTGGCTATTCTGATTCAAAACCATTATTTGCAAATATTGATTTTATGCTAAACCGGTCTGAAAGCGTTGCTCTTCTCGGTCCTAACGGTATCGGGAAATCAACATTGTTGAAAGTTATCACCAAACAACTAAATCCATTAGCCGGAAAGATTAAATACGGTAGTAATGTTATGATAGGTTACTATGACCAAGAACAAGCAAACTTACATTCAAATAAACAAGTTTTGTACGAACTTTGGGATGAGTATCCGTTAACACCTGAAAAAGAGATTCGTACAGTTTTAGGAAATTTTCTCTTTAGTGGCGATGATGTCTTAAAATACGTTTCTGATTTAAGCGGCGGCGAAAAAGCCCGCTTAGCTTTAGCAAAACTAATGATGCAAAAAGCTAATTTTCTGATTTTAGATGAGCCAACCAACCATCTTGATCTCGAAAGCAAAGAAATTCTTGAAAGTGCATTATTAGATTACCCAGGGACGCTGTTATTTGTTTCTCATGACCGTTATTTTGTTAACCGGATGGCAACCCGTGTTGTCGAAATGATACCTGAAGGATTAGTAGATTATATTGGAGATTATGACTACTACCTTACCAAAAAACAAGAAAATATCGAACGGATGCAACTAACTGAAACACAAGTTGAAAATGTCCAACAACATCAAGGTGATCAACTAAACAAACAAGCATTTATCCAAGATAAAGAGACAAAACGGAAAGAGCGACAACGAAAGCGTCGCCTTGAAGAAATTGAACAAGCGATTGAAATATTAGAACTTGCGATTTCTGAAAAAGAAGCAGCTCTTTGTGACCCTGATGTCTATCAAGACCATACCCGTGTCAATCAATTAAATAGCGAAATTGAACAACAAAAACAAGAAGTTGAAGCTTTAATGGAAGAATGGAGCGAACTTGAAACTTAGTTGGTTAGTTAGAAAAGTCAATGGCTTTTAAGAGCAGTTGGAAAGTTGGAAAGCTGAATGATCGAATGATAGTTCAAAGGATTTAAGAACTGTTGATTTGGCCTAGCATTAAGTTTGGTGTTAGGTTTTGATTTTGACTTTAAGCTTTTCCTTTCCCACTGTCCAACTAACCAACTTTTTTATCCTCAAGTACCCAATAATAGCATGTGCAGACAATAATAAACATCGAAGTAGCTGCAGCGACAACTCCAGAATCATTTAATAACAGTAACGCCACCGAGGCAACCACTCCAGTTTGTATTAAAAGCCGCCGAACTTCACAGCGAACGATTCCGTTTTTCCGCCACAAATACAAGGCTATCAAAAGATACGTTGTTACAAATAACTGTGTCCAATTACTAAAACGAAAAATCTTCCAATTCATCACTAATTTTCTTTTGATTGTATCCATAATAAATTGAGAATTACCTTCAAATAATTGTCCAAAAGCATAGCCAATATGTGACACTTTGCCTTGTTGCGTCAAAAATAACAATGCGAGAGTACCAAATAATATTAAGCAAAATACAATAATCAGCTTTCGCCAATCTACCTTTGGAAAATAAGTTCGGTAAGCAAAATAGCCGAACATAATTCCGGCTGATAAAGTTGCCCCCGCATTTGCTCCCAACTTTGTCGAACTTAAGACGAAAAGGTGACCGATACTAAGGACTAATAACAGAAACCGGCTTCGATATCTTTCAAGCAGAAGGAGTCCAAAAATTAAATACACCCCAGCATACTCATTTCCAATCCCATAATATCTTGCACCAATGACAGGATCATAACCTAAGTAAGATCTTTGCATAAAAAAGTTGCCGAAAAATAAATCAAGCGTAATTGCTCCAAATAGAAACACCGTAATAAAAGCGATTGGATTAGAGGTAAATTTCACAACTAAAAACCCAGTTAAAAAACTACAAATAATTAGTAACAACAAATAAATATACGGCTGAATATAAATTAAGCTATATGGCGTTAATAAGAGCCAGAATGGTGAACTAATTCCACTGATAAGCAGAATCTTAGCAATTGTTTGCCAAGCTTCCTTTTGGTCTTTGATCATAATAATTATACTTGTGGTGATTAATAAAATGACTAACAATGTTATATAACTAGATAAAATGAAGTTTCTAGTTTTAAAAATCAGAAACATTATGTCAATTTTTTTTAAGCCTTCATCTAAAGATGAATAATCGGTTGTGTTTTTTTGCAAGGGATGCCCATACAAATTACCTGGAGTTTTAATATTATAAAAATCTAATATTGTTGGTACAATGTCCAAATTACTAACAACAAATTGCTGCCTCGTTGTATTTGATTGTAAATAAAAGCTCTGATCTAATGCCGTTGTCTGCCAATACAATAACGGTGCTAGTAGCTCTTTATTTTGATAAGCATCTTGATGAACCATTGGCGATAACAACATAATATCTTGTGGATAACCTTTTGTTGTTAATTTATTGATGAACAGCTCTAAGTTTAATAAGCTCGCTTCATATTGTTTTAATAAATAGTCTTGTGTCATTGCCGCTTTTTGCTTATATAAACGGTGTAAATCTCCCCACTCAATAACTGTGAAAGTCCGTTCTTTTGAATTGTGAATTGTGGATAATGTCTTTATAATCGTCTCATTATCCATAATTAATCCCCAAGGTGATCCTACATTCTTTTTTGTTGCTTCAACAAGGAAACCTTCCGCCAACCCTTCTTTGTCCATTACAAAGAGAGGAGCATATCGTATTTTTTCATTGCCAGCGTCACTATTCCCAATAACATATCTCCGTACGCCATGTTCCTTTAATGTTTGTCCAAGAATTCCAACTTGTGCTCGATAAGTAGTTTCACTATTTTTATCCACAAGTTTATGCAATTGCGGATGAAAAATCACTCCTTTTTGCACCATTTTCCCTGTCCATTGTTGATAAAGTTCTTCAACCAATACATTATCTAACTTTTCCCCTTTCCAAAAAGCATTCCAATCTAGTATTCCTACACCACGTGCACCAGTTGCTAAACTCACCGTATTATTTAGATAGGAATACGGACCGTCAGGGCGAATATTCATAGCAGCCATTCCACCAGTTGTCCACAATTCTTTCGTACGCCCATTTTCTTTGAGCCACTTTACCTCTTGAAAAGAAAAGTCAGGTACTAAAATGATCGTTACATTCTTTTCCGTTTCAGCAGCAAATACTACTTTTCCAGAAATCATTACTAAAAATATTGAATATATTATTATGATATGTTTTATAGCTTTCATTAATTTCCCTCTCAATAAATGACATATCCACATTATCCACAATTTTACCCACAGAATAAACATTAATTTTATTGTTTTTTTCAAAGTTATTCACAATACACCCATCTTTATCCTCAAAAATCTTATTCACAGATCATTTCCCGATTTACCTACTTATTTAATGACTTATCCACATTATCCACAATTGAGTTGTTAATAAGTACCTACGTTCTCTATTGACTGTTAGAAAAGCGTAGAGCGCCCGGAGCTAGACAGCATTCAAAGTTTAAAACGTTATGCTTTCTTTTCTTATACTAGGTTCCTAAAATTTTTCACCACGTCGAATAAACATCTTTCCTAAAAATTTATACTTTCCTAACGTACAAAAAAATAAACGCATGTGATTTCCGGTTTGGAAAATCCATGCGTTAAGCGTAGTCTCTCTCTTATTCTGTTTACATACGTTTATTCATCTTCTAATTCTAGTCCGGGGTTCCCATTTAATTTATAGTCAGTAAATTGTTCTTTCTCTAATTTAACAAATGCAGCTGCACCAATCATCGCCGCGTTATCTGTACATAAGTTAATCGGCGGGATCACTAGTTCAATTTCGAGTAGTTCAAACTGTTCAGTTAGTTTATTTCTTAAACCTTTATTAGCCGCAACACCACCCGCTAAAAGAAATTGCTTAACATCGTATTCTAAAGCCGCTCGCTTCGATTTTTCCACAAGAACATCAATCACGCTTGCTTGAAAACTAGCCGCTAAGTCTTCGTTAGACAGTTCCATTCCTTTTTGACTGGCATTATGCAACGTATTAATAACGGCAGACTTTAATCCACTGAAGGAAAAGTCATACGAATCTTGTTCTAACCATGCTCGCGGAAGTTCAATTGTCGGCGCGCCAACCGTAGCTAAACGATCAATTTGAGGTCCACCTGGATATGGTAATTTTAATGTTCGCGCAACTTTATCATAAGCTTCACCAACGGCATCATCTCTTGTTTCGCCAATGACTTCAAAGCTACCGTGGTCTTTCATATAGACTAGTTCGGTATGACCTCCTGACACTACTAAAGTGATAAGCGGAAACTTTAGTTCGGTTATTAACTGATTGGCATAAATATGTCCGGCAATATGATGGACACCAATTAACGGTAAATCATGAGCAAAAGCTAGGGCTTTTGCAGCATTAACCCCAATTAATAAAGCACCAACAAGACCTGGACCTGCGGTTACAGCTATTGCTGACAAATCAGCAAAGGTAAGTTGCGCCTCATTCATTGCTTCCTCAATTACGAGCGTGACTTGCTCAACATGATGACGAGAAGCAATTTCAGGAACAACACCACCGAAACGTGTATGACTCTCAATTTGTGAGGCTACGACATTTGTAACAATCTCATTTCCATTTTTTATAACAGCTGCTGCCGTTTCATCACAGCTTGTTTCAATTGCTAAAATATATTTATCATTTTCCATTATAATTCCACCCACATAACAAGAGCATCCTCTTGATTATCAGTATAATAATTTTTCCTAATTCCTCCTGGTTGGAAGCCTAGTTTCGTATATAAACTTTGTGCAATATGATTGGAGACACGAACTTCAAGGGTCATTTTTGTAGCTTGTAATGTTCGTGCTAACTCGAGCACATGGAGTAATAATTGTTCGCCTAACTTTAAGCCTCTGTAAGCTGGATAGATCGCAATATTAGTAATTTGCGCTTCATCTACGACCACCCATAGCCCACAATAACCAATAATTTCTTCAGCAGTTTCGATCACAAGATAGTGAGCAAACTTATTGGTCGTTAACTCGTTAACAAAGGCTGTCCTAGTCCACGGGACTGCAAAAGAACTCTGTTCAACTTTTAAAACATCGTCAATATCTTCTTTGACCATATACCGAATTTTGAAATATTTATCTCCCATAAAAAACAGCAACCTTATCTAAGCTTTATTTTTTTGATTAGCTATCCAAATAGCTTCTGCTTCTGCCAAGCGAATGTAATTTGGCGTAAACGTATGAATATTAGCGACTGGTTCAGTTTTTAAACCGAGTCTTGCTAATTCACTCGGCCTTGGATTATGATCACAAAACTCGCCAAACTGTACTTTTTCCCCAAGCTTAGCTTTGATGACATCTTTATGTATGGAAAGATCATTTCCTAAAAATAGAACGTTTTCAGATTGACGATTTAATTCATCCGCCCAATCAGCTAATAAGCAAATTTGATCTGCTCGAAAATTAATGAACTCGTTGTTTTGCTGTCCGTATAAACCGGTATAAACTTGTCCTCTTCGAGCGTCAAATATTGGCGATACTACACCTTGAAAGTAGCGCCCATTTTGTGCTAAAACTTCTAATGTTGAAACTCCAACAAGCGGAACTCCTAACGTCCAAGCTAATGTTTTGGCAGTCGTAACACCAATTCTTACTCCCGTATAGGAACCAGGACCATGGGCAACAACAATACTTTGTAATTCTTTCGGATGGACTCCTGCCTCTTTCATTAATTGCTCAATAGCTGGCATTAAGCGCAGTGAATGATTTTTTTTCAAATTTGTAATGACTTCACCTAAAACGATATCATCATCTACTAAGGCGACACCCATCACATACGTAGACGTATCAATTGCTAATGCTTTCATTTGTTAAATAACTCCTTACATAATGATCTGTACTTTTCTCCTTGTGGATTCAAGATAATTTCTCGCTCATCATTGCCAGCATGATAAATTTCAATCCCAAGATACTCAGCTGGTATTTGCTCTGCGATGATACTTCCCCACTCAACAACAGTTACGCCATCCCCATAAAAATATTCATCAAAGCCTAAATCCTCGTCTGCTTCACCAACTCTGTATGCATCAATATGATAAAGCGGAAGTCTCCCCTTATATTCTTTAATAATCGTAAATGTTGGACTATTCACCGTTCGTTTTACTTCTAATCCTTTTGCCAACCCTTTTGTAAAATGGGTCTTACCAGCTCCTAAGTCACCTTCTAATGTAATGACTGTCCCGGGATTGATAAGCTCACCTAATTGATATCCTAGTTTCATTGTTTCTTCAGGAGATGATGTATGTACGTTATATGTTTCCATTTTCTTCACCTTTATTAAAATGATTAAAGCCCTTATTCGGCAATATTGCTGTTTTGTTTTGCTCAGTTAAATAAACTTCCCCTGCTCCAAAGCATACTTCACCTATAATTGTTAAGTCTATTCCTTTTTGATCAAACATTTGATTAATTTTTTTAGAGGCTTGTTTTGGCATTGTTCCAATTAGAAAATAATCTTCACCACCAAAAAGACACCATTTTCTTTGTTGTTCTCGGGAGTATTCGTTTATATAAGTACTTTTGGGAATTTTATCATATTCAAGATGAAGCGTTACATTGCTAGCTTTAGCCATTTCATTCGCTTCACTTGCCAATCCGTCACTAATATCGTTAAGCGCAATTTTTTCACCGCTCGCCGCTAAAATACGTCCTGCTGCAATTTGTGGTTCTGGTAGTTGATGTGCTTTAAGCAGCATTTGTTCTTGTTTCGTATAATCATGATCAAGACCATTTTTTAATAGTAGTTCTAAGCCAGCAGCCGAAGCACCTAATTGGCCAACGACAAACACAACGTCTCCTGGCTTTGCATAATGACGATAAAGACTACTCCCTTTTTCAATTTTACCACAAACAGTAACCGTAATAATTAATCCTTGCTTTGATGAAACCGTATCTCCGCCAATTAAATCAATCGAAAAATTGTGAGCTAACTGAGACATTCCAGCGTAAATCTTACGGAGGTCCGCTTCACTCCAATCTTGGGAAACCGCAATAGAAACAAGGTAATACGTAGGTATTCCCCCCATCGCAGCAATATCACTTAGATTAACAGCAAGTGCTTTATAGCCAATCATAAATGGCGTCATCGTTTGTTTGGTAAAATGGACCCCTTCTACCATTGTATCCATACAAATAAGCTCATCAAACATCTCACTGCTTTTAAAAACCGCAGCATCGTCACCAATCCCCTTAACCAACGAAGCTTGGTATGTTTCTTTAGGGGTAATTTTATTAATAAAGTCAAACTCATCACGTATCATGAACGCCGCACACCTAACAATCAAAATTTTTAAAAATACTTGACTTGTCGCCAAAGAAATTCTTAGCAAGCGAATTGGGCTTGCTTAGAAGCTCTTATGCTTTAGTGCAAGCCTTTAATGGCAAAAGGCTTTAGTACTCACAGAACACAAGTCGTGCCTTAGTCATTATCCTCCTAGGTCACGCTATGTTTTTCTTATACTTGGTACTTAAAATTTTTCACCACGTCGAATAAACAGCCTTGCTAAAAATTTATGCTTTCCTAACGTGTAAAAAAGCCTTAGGATTAATTAATAATTTTCCTAAGGCAGTCATTAGTAGTTTATCTTATTTTTCAGAAAAAACATAGTGGTTGGTGAATTTTGAAGGTTGTAAAGTAAATAAGAGAACTTGGGGTTTATTTTTCTTCACTACGTTGTCGGAATTAACATCTATGCTAAAAATTTATGCTTTCCTAACGTACAAAGTCAAACTGAGTGTGGAAAAATACCACACTCAGTCCATTTTTAATCCTAATAGAGCCGTATCGTTTGACCTAAACTCTATAATTGACTATTTTTTTCAGTTTACTTGCGCAATTCAGCAGTTTACTTGTGGGTTTTGCTTCTTTACTTGCGCATTTCGCCAGTTTACATGCGGATTTTGCTCTTTTACTTGCGCAAAAATACACGATGGATATTTTATAATAAAATCGTTTTTTGTAAAATTATTTCATAATTATGAATAAATAGGATTTTTTACTTGTTTACTGCATTTTTTGGTATATACAAATTGAACATTATAATTTTTTTAAAAAAAATAAAAAACACAAGGACCTAGTCTTGTGTCATTTCGTTTACTTTTCAATTACACTAATTGCTATGAGTATATTCATGGAACTAGTTACTCCTTAGCATTAAGAAAAAATATTCTGAGTCAGCATAATTACTCACTTAAAAATATTGGTTGCGGGGGCAGGATTTGAACCTACGACCTTCGGGTTATGAGCCCGACGAGCTACCAGACTGCTCCACCCCGCGATAATAATAAATTATTTATCTTATATTTATATAATAACACATTAGTTTACAAATAGCAAATTTATAACCATAATTTTTCAATAGTTCTAATACTTATCAATACTTTTTACTTTCTATGGATAGTATACCTTTTTATTATGGAATTATACCTTAAAAATCCGTTAATTATTATTTACTTTACGCTCCATTCTTACTGCTTACTAAAGTCTTTAAACCATTACAAGCAAACTATCTTCAAAAGGCCTAAAATTACATTCTAAAATTTGTTATTTTACCTTTAGTATTTAGCGATTAGCTACCTACAAGTACCCTAACTGTAACATTTAACATCATTATAACACAAATATATTTTGTAGAACTATAAAGCTTCGTACTTCCTTTTATAGCTTTTTCTATTTCTGTTACATTATACATAGAATCAAAAAAAACGGTGAAACCCATTTAGAAATTATCATTTTTTTACCGAATTTAGATTCTATATAAAATGCCTCTAAACATCAATAACTCAAATAACATTAAGTTTTTCTACTGTATTAGTATTTACAAAAGTATTGGGAATAACTATTATAAAATACTTAATAGGAGGTTCTAAGCATGGTGAAAAAAAAGAAGGCCAGTTATTTGGAAAATGAAGAAATTACAATTAGAAGCGACATTAATCCTAAAAATATTTTTCATTCTACACCAATTTATGCTGGTGATTCAGTTGATCAACACAAGCAATTAGAAGAGATAAATGAAATGTTTAGTGAAAAAGAAATTAAGCAAAATAATGAGAATTTGTAATTAATTTCTTGAAGATCTCTTATGCGAGAAAAAATAGTACGAAATAATAAATAATAAACAATAAAAATAAAATTAAAGAACACATCCCATTGGAATGTGTTCTTTAATTTAGCCTAGCAACGTCCTACTCTCACAGGGGGAAACCCCCAACTACCATCGGCGCAGAAGAGCTTAACGATCGTGTTCGGCATG
>JAKFDP010000106.1:0-2426 GCA_036676095.1 Anaerobacillus sp.
TGGGGCTTAAATATGGAGTTGTACAAACAACGATTTCTTGTATAGTAAAACGGAAATCTTTTAAATCAATTGATTAATGGAAAGCCAATACCTCCAAAACAGACGGGCTATCATGTTGGGGATAAAGGAACCTCCACAGAAAGAAAAGGCAAAGCCGATACCTAAACGCAGCTACAAGATGAAAAAGATAATTCCTGAACTAAAGAAAAAGTACAAGGCATTTCTTGCAACACATGAAGCGTGTGAGTTAAAAATGAACGGTTGCACACAAAAGGCAGAAGTGATACACCACACAAAAGGAAGGATAGGCGAATTATTGATGAATGAAAAGTATTGGATGGCTTCGTGCATGTTCTGTAACGGTGCTGTCGAATCGAATGACAAGCAGGCAAGAGAGAAAGGATTGAAATTATCTAAACATACAAAGTAAAAATGATTTACAGAGATCACTTCCAAAATTATAAAAGTTACGCAATACCAAAAGCGCAATTAATCATTGCAGATATACCGTACAACTTAGGGAACAATGCTTACGCCTCAAATCCTGCATGGTATCAGGATGGGGATAACAAAAACGGAGAAAGCGATTTGGCGGGTAAAAGTTTTTTCGATACAGATGAAGATTTTCGCCCTGCTGAATTTATGCACTTCTGTTCTACAATGTTGAGATCTGAACCAAAGAAACAAAAAGTTGAAGGCGAAGCAAGACAAAAAAGCGAAGCCCCCTGCATGATTATCTTTTGCGCCTTCGATCAGCAAATGTATTTAATCGAACTAGCGAAGCGATACGGCCTGAATAATTACATAAACCTTGTATTCCGCAAGAACTTTTCTGCACAGGTTTTAAAAGCAAATATGAAGGTTGTGGGTAATTGCGAATATGGTTTAATTCTTTACCGTGACCGCCTGCCAAAATTCAGGAACAAGGGAAAAATGATTTTTAACTGTATTGATTGGCCGAGAGATAATGACAGCGAAAAAATACACCCTACACAAAAGCCAGTTGAACTTCTTAAAAACCTGATCGAAATTTTTACAGACGAAGGAGATGTGGTGATTGACCCTGTTGCGGGAAGTGGTTCAACTTTAATTGCTGCTGAAAGATTAGGGCGAAAGGGTTACGGGTTTGAAATCAAAAAGAATTTTTACGAAGCAGCTAATAAATGGTTAGCAGAAGAAAAGCTAATGAAAAAAGAGATTAAAGAGTTTGGTTTTGCAAAAACAAAGGCGGCTAAAATTGCACCGATTTTATTCTAACATAAATATTAACCATGCCATACGACTACGTTTCGAGCCTCCCCGCCTTCCACGAAAACAAACAAGGCAAAGACTTTTGCAGGTCGCAGGTGTTTACAGCTATCAGAAAGCTGCAACCGTGTACTGATAAGCAGATAGCGGATTTTCTTAAATGGCCGATAAATCGCTGCACACCTCGCAGGGGAGAATTAGTAACCAACGGACTGATAACCCTCGCAAAGAAAGACACCGACCCCGAAAGCAAACGAACCGTTTCTTTTTGGAGAGTGAAAGAAGTAAACCATCAACAGGTATTGTTTTAAACTAAAAATAAAAGCAAATGAAAGTAATGTGTATTAAAAAAGATACTTGGTTAGATCTTGACAATTCACCATCAGAAACAAAAGACCCTGTATTTGGTGAAATATGCGAAGTGATTCAGTCTACACCATTATTAGGCACAATATTTTACTCCCTCCTTAATTACGAACCAAAATACAATTCTATACAATTTGTCAGACTTTCCAACATCGACGAAACCGAACTAGCGAAGGAGCGTGAAGAACTTCAAACTGTTTAACCCCTCAAATAACTACTACCACATGACCACTCAACCCAAACATTTAACCGTTGTAGAAAAAATTATCCTAAAAGCTGCAAGTCCTGAATTAACCTGTTACGAAATAGCAGAAGCAGCAAATGTGAGCTATCAATCAGTTTACAGATGCGTTGCTAAGTTTAATATTCAGATCAAAAAAAACTATAACAAAAAATCAGAGGGTAAAGTTTGTTTACCCCAAAAACAGATTAACCGATTAACGGAAAAGCAGAAGATTCTGTTAACAAAATTCGCATCTAAAGAAAGAACAATACTAGACCTGTGCAGGCTTGTTAAATGCGGTTCTTATGACGTTGTGTGGCGGTTCTGCACAAAGTACAAGCTGGAGTACAAAATGAAATGGGAACTAAAAAAAGAAAAGGAGGAAAAGAAAGAGAGGCAGCAGGAGGTGCAGATTGGACATTTCCGATGGGAAGATTTTGAAAACAGAGTTATCTAATATCCTTTTAAAACTAAATACTACTATCAATGGCCGAAAATAAAAAATCCTTCATTCTCTATGCCGATCAAATTGATTCATTTGAATCGCTGACCGATAAAGAGGCAGGACAATTAATAAAACACATTTACA
>JAKFDP010000107.1:0-1521 GCA_036676095.1 Anaerobacillus sp.
CCCCTATTGTAATTGAAATTTCATTATTAATTACTATAGGGTAGTGCATATATTTTTACTAATATTTACCTCAAGACTTCTTCTTTTTCCAATTATTATAATTGGTATATGGAAAAAGAACAATTAATCAAAATTGCAACGTACCATTTTAAAAAAATAAGAACAAGTGCCACTTTTCTTCATATTTTCCAGATTGAGCAAATGGGGGAAGTGTACAAATTTTACGGCTGCTTCCAAGGAAAAAAGAAAAGAATGTGCAAGTCAATATATTTAGATAAAAACGGAAACATTATGAACGGAATGTGAATTTTTAATCGTATTATGTCGAAGGGTGTCGCAATCTTGCATATTACATCTACTACCATATTCCTTAAGAGCTACCAATCATGATAGTATGCAATTAGAAAATGAAAAACACCCAGTAAAATAGGCGGAGAGGTGAAATAAATGCCATGGGCAAAAAAAACTAATGATGAACTTGATTTTTATATGGATGTACTAAGAAAAATAGGGGCAAAAAAAATCAATAACCCCAAAAGGACTAAGAGGGAACTGCTGATTAGGGGCGAGGTGCTGCGTCGTAACTTTACCAAAAGGCAAATGAATATTATATCCTTCATTTTTTCTTTTTCTTTGTACTTAGGAAAAGAAAAAGCCATTATTCCAAAAATGCGTGATTTTGAAATTGCTGGTGTTGGAAAGGACAAAATCCGAAATGAAATAGATCAATTAGTTGAATTGAATGTTTTGGATTGGAATCAAGAAGAAAAAACCTTTGCCGTAAAAGATCCTTGGGAATGGAAGGTAAAATATCATGCTGGGTATAACCATGAACGAGGGATAGAATTGTTTTTATTGAATTTGAATGATGCAGGGATTGAATTATATTCAGATGAATAGTTTATTTTTTTATCAAAGGTTGCCAAAATGGAGATGCAAAACAGAAACTTTATCTTCATTTTTTTGTTTTATGGTTCGATTAGTGCGAACTACCCACTAGACGAGACTGCTATTTAGCAGCTGATTCGCCTGTGACCGATTTCCATTGATATAGTTCTTCGATGTGGCAATTTAACACAAAAGCGATAATCCTTGCTGACTCCAGAGACATAACGTGTTTGTTGTTTACATACTCTGAAATTTGGGATTTCGGAATATTTGTTAGTTCTGCTAATTGACTCTGTGTTAAATCCACTTGTTTTAATCGGTCACCAAGTAAGCACTTGCCGACCTTAAACAACCAAGTTTCACCTCCAATGGAAACATTATACTATATTTGTTAATTGATTCGTAAAAATTAATTACTTTCGTTCTGCTGTGAATTGTATTATAATATAAAAACAAGAACATTTGTTCGAAAAAAGGGGTCTTTTTTATGAAAAAAGCAGTCGATGTCGCGGAACTGATTAAAAAAATCAAAAAGGCTATGGAGCAAAATGAAAAAGATGCAAAAAAAATCTCCTAGTTTATTTACTAGGAGTTTTCCATTTGCTTCATAATTCTGTATAACTTGATATGTTT
>JAKFDP010000108.1:0-75535 GCA_036676095.1 Anaerobacillus sp.
AGGATAAATCAATTCCAAATCTAAAATTATTGAATAGTAGTTTAGTATGTAAACTCCTTGTGCTTTAATTAGTTTTCTGTTCTTGCATGAATGTTTTATAATTTTCTCCCCAATCTTTCATTAATAAAATAATAGGTTTCAACGTTTTGCCAAATTCAGTTAGTGAATACTCAACTTTTGGTGGGATTTGGGGATACACTTCCCGGTGAATAACACCGTCTTCTTCTAATTCCCTTAATTGAAGTGTCAACATTCTTTGGGTCACCCCTGGCATTAATTTTTTAAGCTGGCTAAATCTTTTTTTTCCATCTATAAGGTGAAATAAAATAACACCCTTCCATTTTCCACCTATGACATCAAGAGTCCCTTCTACCGGGCACCCTTCAGGGCAACCATATCCACTTTTTCTATTTCTCATTGTTCACAACACCTCACTGGTTATTTATTGTCTTATTTAATATAGATAACACAGATGGTACTATATTACAAGTATGTGCCTACTTACCAATTAGGTGATAACTGACTATAATAAATACTGTAATCAAATTTTTAGGAGGAAAATTAAATGAAAGCTATTGGATTATACAGATATTTACCAATTAATCATGAAGAAAGTCTTGTCGAGATAAATCTTGATAAACCAATACCTAGTGGAAAAGATCTACTGGTCAAAATTAAGGCAATTTCAATTAATCCTGTAGATGTGAAAGTTCGTGCACCAAAAGATAAGCAGGAAGAAACACCAAAAATTCTTGGATGGGATGCTTGTGGTGTAGTGGAAACTGTAGGGTCTGATTGCACTTTATTTAAACCAGGAGATGAAATTTATTACTCAGGAAGTATTACAAGACCTGGTACATATAGTGAGTACCATTTAGTCGATGAAAGAATCGTAGGAATGAAACCACAGTCATTAACTTTTGCAGAGGCAGCTGCCCTACCACTAACTTCAATTACTGCATGGGAAGGTTTATTTGATCGATTAGGAATTGAATTGCACAAAAATAATGAAAAGAAAACAATTCTTATAATTGGTGGAGCTGGAGGGGTTGGATCAGTGGCTATTCAATTAGCAAAATTAGCAGGTCTAACAGTTATTGCTACAGCTTCAAGAGATGAAAGTAGAAAATGGGTAAAAGAGCTTGGAGCAGATTATATTATAAATCACCATCAACCATTTTCTGCACAAATACAAGAAGTTGGTTTGGATAAAGTAGACTACATTTTCTGTTTAAATAACACAGATCAACATTGGGAGAGTATGGGAGAAGTCATTGTTCCGCAAGGGAAAATTTGCTCTATTGTAGAAAATACTAAGCCTCTTGATCTTAATGTATTAAAAAGTAAAAGTGCTACATTTGTATGGGAGTTCATGTTTACTCGTTCTATGTACCAAACTTCAGACATGAGTAAGCAGCATGAACTTTTAACCAAACTTAGTCAGCTCATTGATAAAGGGAAAGTTCGTACAACATTAAAAGAAAGCATCACTCCTATAAATGCTGATAACTTGCGTAAAGCGCACCAAATGGTAGAAACCGGAAAAATGATCGGGAAAGTTGTATTAGAAAACTTCTAATATAGTATTCTCAAATAATTCTAAACAAAGTAGTGTATGTTCAAATAGAAACTCACATGATTTAATACTCACACCCCTGCATGAAAGTAGCATATACAGTTTTACTTTCACAGAAAAAATATGATTATCCTTATGAAAATGATTTTTCAAAAAATTCACTTGTAATTAGAATTAATAAAAGGAGAGTGAAATATTATGAAAAAAATAGCCGTATTAGTTGGAGATATGTATCATCAAGAAGAGTTGCAAATTCCTTCAACAGCTATGCTAGAAACTGGATACAAAGTTTCCCTAATAGGTAAGGAAGCGAATATTACTTTAAATGGTGTTTATGGGGGGACTATTAAAACTGACCTAGGAATCGACGAGGCGAATCCTGAAGATTTTGATGCTCTTTTTATTCCTGGGGGTTTTTCACCTGATATCTTAAGAGCTGATAATAGGTTTGTATCATTCGTAAAAAACATCTCTTTTTCAAACAAACCTATATTCGCTATTTGCCACGGACCGCAACTTTTGATTAATGCGGAAATTTTACAAGGTAAAAACATTACAGGATATAAATCTATACAAGTAGATTTACGTAATGCTGGTGCTATTGTTTTTGATGAACCCGTAGTAGTATGGAATAACTTACTTGTAACAAGTAGAACGCCAGACGATCTAGGAAAGTTCACAGAAGCTACTCTAGATGTATTAAAAAAACAAACTAAGTTACAACTATCTTGATAAATTTATAAATAAAACTCGGGCTTTGCCAAGCCTTTAGGCACTGGCTGAGCCTTTTTTGCACTTATCCTTTATAACTTAAAATTTTCACTATGCCCAACGCTATCAACAACCTTTTTAAAGTAGTCATTTTTTCTCCTTTTATTTGAAATATTAAAAATAATTCAGTCAATAAAAATACAGACTGAATTATTCCGCTTGATTATGAAAAATCACACTAGTTACATCACTTGATCTACAAAACTCCTCTGTTGTTCAACAAACAGTAAACCAATTTGGTGGTGCTCACCATCATATAAAGCGGTTTGAACAATACGGATTTCGCCATTTTCATCGATAATTTCCAGCTTACAAAAAGCTGAATTCAGCCGTAATGCTTCATAGAATTCTTGAGTTGTTGACACCGGAATTCCATTAACTTTAATAACAATTTCTCCTATTTTAATCGCTAATTTCGCTCCAGGCGATTGTGGAATGACACCAAGTACGACAAGTCCATGTTCCCGTTCTGTATAAAAATTGACTTGTTTGTCTTCTCGTTGTTTTAACAAGAGATCAATCGTAATTCTGCCTAAAAATGCCGTAAGTACAGCAAGTGGAAGAACATAACTTACAAATACGCTAACTACACTTAAACTTAAAACGATAAATCCTAATAGCAAAACTCGTTTCCCAAGAACGATAATCGCCTCTTTGGGAAGCCTGCTGCGAATCAACTGTCCAAAGCCAATCGCAAACGGAATAACAATTAGCCCGAACTGCGAAAGATCTGTGGGAACGACCGGCCAATAATTAGTTGCGGTGATCACTCCATTTGGCAGTAAAAGCAACGTTGGTATAATCCAAACACGTTGGACTTCATGAGCACCGATCATTTTTCCCCGTTTGCTTTTCAATAGCTTCGGAGATGTTTGTTGAGCACCATTTTTGATAATTAACACACCTTCAGCAAGTAGAAAAAAGCTTATTAATAATGCCAAACTACTTAAAGAAACAGAATGAATTTCCGAAAGCCAGCGATCAATGATCACCGTGCCCGTCGTAAATTCCGGTATTGCAAGTGCGATAAACAATGTTACCCCACCTGTATAAGCAAATGAAAGCAACCTAGCTTGTCCTGTTATTAAAAATAATGATTGGACAAGCGCAAATAAAACAATTACTCCACTTGGTAAAACAATTCCAGTCGCAATTAATAAACTAGATATAATAAGACTACCTAGCAAACTTGGAAATAATGGCCGAAGTACATCATCAACAACATCATAAACACGAATATGAAAATCCCTACGTTCCCTTTGTACCCGCTTATAACCTAAAAAAACGCTAAAAAAGAGAAAAATGTAAAAGAGGGGATGTAAAAAAAATAAACCTATTCCTGTTAAAAGTTCCATGCCTATTGCAAAAATGTCCATTTTCAGCATCCTTTCCTTTACAAACCATACTTAGTTCTATTATACCGAGTTTGGCTGAAAATTACATTTATTTTTTTAATTTGACCTTGAGCTACTAGCCCTCAGCACTCGGAGCTAGGACATACAAAGTACAAAATTAAAATCTCTCACATAAAGAAAACTTGGCTCAGCCAAGCCCTCGGGCCCGGCTGAGCCTTAGTTGCACTTATACTTAGGACCTAAAATTTTTCGCTACGTCGAATTAACATCTATGCTAAAAATTTATACTTTCTTAACGTATCAAAAAACAGAGATCAAAGTGGTATTTCTTTGATCTCTGCTGTAAGATTATTTCCGTAATATTAATTCAATTGCTGTATTTAATTGACGATCATTTTCTTTCTTTCGTACTAATTCTATAATCTTGCTTTGCAGCGCTTGGGCTGTTTTTTCATCAATTTCACCTGTGACGTTCAGAGCGTTGGTCCGTTGGAATGCCGTAACTGCTTTTTGTGTTTGTTCATTATAATAACCATCCACTCGTCCTGGCTCCAACCCCAAACCTTTTAACATGATTTGAGCATTTTTAATATGTTCATTCATCATATCGAATTTTAATGGTTTTTCAACTGTTATTGGTGAAACATAGAAAAAGTCTGGTTGTTTTACGGGAACAGTTGGATCGACACCGACTTCATTTATTGAATTGCCATCAGAAGTTAACCATTTATAAAGCGTTAACTTAATTTCACTACCATCACCTAAATCGATCGTTTGTTGAACAGTCCCTTTGCCAAACGTCGTTTCTCCTACTACATCATAACCACCAGCTTCTTTTAAAGCTGCCGCTAAAATTTCTGAGGCAGAGGCACTGCCTTTATTAATTAACGTAATAATTGGGTAAGGCTTTTCTTGTTCTAACGTCGATAAATGACGTTCACGCTGACCATTGCGATTTTGAATTTGGACAATCGGCTTTCCACCTGGAATTAATAAATGGCCAATTTCTTCAACTTTATTTAAATAACCACCTGGATTGCCGCGAACATCGATAATTAAACCGTCAATTCCAGCTTTTTCAAAGTCTTTTAAAGCCTTTTCAAAATCGATTGCTGTGCTTTCAGAAAAAGAAGTAATCTCTATTAAGGCAATTTTTTTATCGTTCTTTTCAATCAGGTCTGTCCGAATCGTTTCAATTGGAATTTCATCGCGGGTAATGGCGTATTCAATTGGGTCAGTTACTCCTAATCGTTCAACCGTTAAATTAACGATCGTCCCTTTTTTGCCCCGAATTTTCAAAACAGCTTCATACAATGACAATCCTTCGATTGTTTTGCCATCAATTTTAAGAATTTGATCATTTGGACGAAGACCTGCTTTTTCAGCCGGAGAACCACGGAAAGGAGCAACAATCGTTACTTTGCCGTTTGTCATACTAACTTCGGCGCCAATCCCTTGAAAATGCGAATCTAATGTTTCCATAAATTGTTGTGCAGTATGGGGATCCATATACACTGAATATGGGTCATTCAAAGATTCAAGCATTCCTTGAATCGCTCCTTCTAACAGCTTCCTTCCTTCAACTTCCTCTACGTAGCTCTCATTAATCAATTGATATGCTTTACTAAACTTTGTTACCGCAGCATCTAATGAGAGCTCCTTACTAGCTTCCTTTGTTGTAGCTGTACTAGGCTGATTATTTTCTACTTTTTTGACTTGTTGCAGTGGATCGAAATCGAACACTGTCATCGCTGCAAACGTTCCTCCTGCACCTGTTAAGAAAGCAATTAAAATAAAAAATACTGCAACATTACGGTTAATTTGCATGTTTTCATTTCACCTCATTTTTTGTTAGAAAAACTTGGCTTGTCGCCATGTTCTATAGGAAAGCCTTAGTTTTTCTTATACTATCATCCGAAAAATTTTATACTTTCTGATAGTGCGAAAAAGGCATTACATCATATCATGACGTAATGCCTCGTTATCACCAATAGTATATGACAAGCTATTGAAATGTAGAATATAAAATTAAATTTGGTGTAGTAAACCTATCCATAAATTATCACTGTATGTAACGCAGTGGATCAACAGAGTTTGACTTGCTGCCATTCCAAGGTCCTTCATGTACTTCAAAGTGTAAATGGGCCCCAAAAGAACGACCTGTATTTCCCATGTAACCTAACAATTGACCTTTTTCAACGCGTTGTCCATCAGAAACAAAACGGTTTTCTAAATGCGCGTATAAAGTTGTAATCACTTGCCCATTGACGTTATGAGAAATCATCACTGTATTTCCGTAACTGCTAGAATAATAAGAACTAATAACTGTTCCAGATTGTGCTGCAACAACCGGCACATCTCCTGATCGACCATTTTTACCGAAGTCAATTCCATGGTGTGTTCTCCCCCAACGGGCACCGTAAAGTGACGTAATACTACCAGTCGTTGGGCGCATAAATTGTCCTCCTGCAGTCACAGTTGGTGCTGCATGTGTAACACTACCTCGCGATGAGAGTGGCTGTTGACGTTGGCGTTTACGTTCTTCTTCTAAACGTTTTTGCCGTTCTTGCCATGCTTTTAATTCTTGTTGCATCGCTTTTTCTTGGGAGGCAAGAATTTCCGCAGATTCCTCAAGCTCGCCTAATTCAGCATGAAGTTCTCCTTCTCGGTGCTCTAACTTACCCATAAGTCGATCTTTCTCTTTTCTTTGTTCTTCTAATTTTCCTTTTAATCCTTCAAGCTCTGCCATCTGATTTTCTAATTTCATTAAGGCATCTTCTCTCAAGGCTTTGGCAGACTCAACCGCCATTTTGTCTTGATGATGAGCTTCTAAAATACTACGATCTTGCTCGGCAATGGTACTTAACGCTGAAATACGATTGACAAGGTCACCGAAACTATTGGCACCTAGAATTACCTCCATATAATTTACAGAACCACCATTTATATACATTGAGCGGACACGATCTTTTAACAATTCATCTCGCTCGGCAATTCTTTCTTCTAGTACCTTAATTTCTGCTGCTAATTGTTCGATATTTGCCTTTGTTGCTTTAATATCTTTGTCTTTTTCCCGGATTTGTTGGTTTGTTGCCGCAGTTTGATGGTCGATCACACCGATTTCATCTTCAACCTTCTTCATCTTTTTTTCTAGCGTTTTTAAGTTTTTTTCTTTTTGTTGCACCTCTACTTTATTATCAGCTCGTTCACCTTGAATCGACCTAATTTTGTTTTGTAGAGTTGCATTAGCTTCAACCTTCTCGGTTCCGAACGTTGTTAACAAACTAGCAAAAGAAATTGCTAAAACTGAAAAAATAAAAATAATTTTACGCTTCATCTTCTCCAACTCCCTCCCAATTCAATATAGAAAACTTGGCAAGGCCAAGCCTTTTGGTGCCGGCTGAGCCTTAGTTGCACTTATACTTAAAACTTAAAATTTTTCACAACGTCGAATAAACATCCTCGCTAAAAATTTATACTTTCTTAACGTATAAGAAAAACTGGGATTGTTGTCTACTTAAGTGATTGCCCTAGTTTTTCTTATTCTATCATTTTAAAAATTTATACTTTCTAATAGTAAATGAAATTACACTTTAAGAAATCTTCTGATAGACGTCATACTTCCCCAAATGCCAATAAAGGCCCCAATCGCAATTAAAATACTACTAACTTGATACAAAAGCGGATTTGCCGGGAGCAAATCAACAACCATAAATTCAAGCTGTTGACTAAAGCTAATGTAAAGCTTGTGATACCCATATGTGAGAATAATGATCGGAATTAACGAGCCAATAGTTCCGAGAAGTAAACCTTCAATAAAAAATGGCCAGCGAATAAAGCTGTTCGTTGCTCCAACAAGTTTCATAATCTTTATTTCTCGTTTTCTAGCGAGAATGGTTAACTTAATCGTATTAGCGATTAAAAACATGGTTGTAAACATTAAGCCAATAATTAAGAATAACCCTACTTGTCTTGCAAAACTTGTGAACTTAAATAATTGATCAACAACATCTTTGCCATAGCCTACTTCTTCGACATATGGTAGCGGCTCAATTTTCATTGCAATTTGCTCGGTAAGTTGAGGTGTACGTGCACGAACTACAAATACGTCATAAAGGGGATTTTCAGAACGTAATGTTTCAAAAATTTCACCTTGATCACCAAGACTATCAATAAACTGCTCAAGTCCTTCTTCTTTTGGCAGGAATGTGATCGATTCTATATTCGGAATTAACTTTATCCTGCTTTGAAGCTCTTCTCGCTCCTCTTTTGTTGCTGTTAATTCAATAAAAACCCTTACTTCAACATCTTCCTCAACAGAAGTAGCAAAGTGGTTTAAGTTTAAAATTAATAAAAGAAACACACCGACAATCAGTAGCATGACGGCTACAGCACTAATTGAGGCAAACGTCATCCAACTGTTGCGAGCCAAATTTTTGACCCCTTCTTTTCCATGGCGTAAGAGAGTTCTACCTTTCATAACCGTAACCCCCTCTTATATCATCACGTACAATTCGTCCACCTTCAATGGCAATGACACGTTTACGAATCTTGTTAACAATTTCTTTGTTGTGTGTTGCCATGACAACTGTTGTGCCTCTGTTATTAATTTCCTCTAAGATTTGCATAATCCCCCAAGACGTATCAGGATCTAGATTTCCTGTTGGCTCATCGGCAATCAAGACACTAGGCGTATTAACTATCGCTCTAGCAATTGCCACCCTTTGTTGCTCGCCCCCTGACAATTCATGCGGTAAGAACCGTGCTTTATTTTTTAATCGAACAATATCAAGTACTTTCATGACATTTCTTTTGATGGTTGCTGGTGCTTCCTCTATTACTTCTAATGCAAAAGAAACGTTTTCAAACACCGTTAAAGTTGGCAATAATTTGAAATCTTGAAAGACAACCCCAAGGCTGCGCCGTAATAATGGAATATTTTTTTCTTTTATTTGCCCTAAATTAAAGCCATTAACAACTACATCTCCTCTAGTGGGCTTCTCTTCACGATACATCATTTTTATGAAAGTAGATTTACCTGCTCCACTAGGACCAACAACATAAACAAATTCACCTTTGGCTATCGACACATCAATTCCATTAATGGCCATGACTCCATTAGGATATGTCTTCCAAACATCTTTCATTTGAATCATGACATTCACTTCCTTATTTTGTGTGAAATGAAGAATGAATATCTAGAATTAACGATGATCTCCCCTTCAATTAATTTCTAGTTCAACCCTTCTCCATTATACATTATACATTCTATATTTCTACTATTTGATTGTATTTTTTACAGTTATATACAAGATTGTACAGTAAACGTCCCAAATCCAATTATACCATCATTATTCAACAAAATGGCCTGAAAAATATTACATTTTTATTTCAAGAAAAAATCTCTTATCGAATCGACAAGAGATTTCCCAGATTATTGTGCTGCAATCCAAACAGCTAAATTCTCAGCATTTTCACCAGTGACCATACTCCCAGGCATTTTCCCAACACCTTCAATAATCGTAATATAAACTTCTTCTTTAGATAAACCAGTGATCGGTAGTGGATGAGCTGGTCCTCCTTGTAAATCCGGTCCATGACAGCCAGCACAAGAACTTTTGTAGGATGATTGAGCTAATGACTCATCAGATGTATCAGGTAATTGAATGTCAGTTACTTGTAATTTTTCTGTTTGTTGTGTCCCATCATTTCCTGCACAAGCTCCTAATAGTAGTACAGTAGTTGTGATTGCCATTATCATTTTTTTCATTTTTGACATTTAACCTCCAAACTAATTTTTCGCATTTTACATGTTCTATTAAATTAACTATAGCAAGTTTTCTAGCAAATTACTAAAAATCAGGTGAAGATTTTTTGAAATACAGAATTATGAATATTAAGGCTGATCAAGTCTTTGGGTAAGACTAATATTTTACATAAGAAAAAATTTATATTTTCTTAGCGCAAAAAAAAATCCCCATATCAACATGACGGGGATTTATTCTAAAGTTTTCTATTTTTGAGCTGCAATCCAACCAGCTAAGTTTTCTGCTTCTGCAGCATCCTGAATTAAGCCAGCTGGCATTTTGTCACCTTTACCTTCAGCTATAACTGTTAAAATTTCTTCTTTTGTTAAACCAGTTCCTACAAGCGGTGGGAAATCTCCTTGACCTTTTAAATCAGCACCGTGACAGCCAGCACAGGTTTGGAATGAAGCTTGTGCTTTTGCTTCATCAAATGTAGCATTAGCTGTATCATCGCCTGCCGGAGTTTCACCTTCTACTGGTGCTTCCCCTTCTGTTGGTGCTTGTTCTGTAGGAGCTTGTTCTGTAGGTGCGTTATCTTCAGGAGTATCATCAGTCCCTCCACAAGCACTAAGTACTAATGCTGCACCAAATAATGCGGTAAGTAATTTTTTCATTTTAAGACCCTCCTAGATTTATATACTTTTTTTTGCAAGGACTTATTTAGTATGTCCTTTTATTTCTATTTCTAGTATTTATAGTATAAAATTTTTTGTAAATTAGCAAGTATTTCCTTCACATTTTTTTCACTTTTTAAACCCTTCCTGTTTTCCCGATCATTTCCCCAAAATATCGAAAAGCAATGACAAAATCATTGCCATTGCTCTTAGCTTCTTATTTGGAAACGTAAGTATGCATCAATAAAAGGATCGAGATCGCCATCCATCACAGCTGTGGTGTTTCCAACTTCGTAGTTTGTACGATGATCCTTTACAAGACTATAAGGATGGAAGACGTAAGAACGGATTTGACTCCCCCAACCGATTTCTTTTTGTTCACCACGAATTTCATCAAGCTCAGCTTTTTGTTCATCTAATTTCAATTGAAACAGCTTTGCTTGTAGCATTTTCATTGCTCGCTCACGGTTTTTAATTTGCGAACGTTCTGTTTGACATGTAACAACCGTATTTGTCGGTAAATGTGTAATCCGGACTGCTGAATCTGTTGTATTAATATGTTGTCCACCTGCGCCACTAGCCCGGTACGTATCGATTTTCAACTCGTCAGGAGAAATCGCAATTTCTAAATCATCAGCAAGCTCAGGCATGACTTCACATGAGACAAATGACGTATGGCGGCGGCCTGAAGCATCAAATGGTGAAATTCGGACAAGACGATGAACTCCTTTTTCCGCCTTTAAATAGCCATAAGCATTATGCCCTTTGATCAAAAGCGTTACACTTTTTACGCCAGCTTCCTCACCAGGGAGATAGGCGAGTGTTTCGACTTTAAAGCCTTTACGTTCTGCCCAACGGATATACATTCTCAGGAGCATCGATGCCCAATCTTGTGATTCCGTTCCACCTGCGCCAGGATGAAGCTCTAAAATCGCGTTATTTTTATCATAAGGTTCACTTAACAGCAAAGTTAACTCAAATTCATTTAAATCGTGGGATAGTGTGCGAACTCCTACCTCTAATTCTGTTTGTAAATCAGCATCAGGTTCTTCTTTGACAAGCTGATAAGACACATCTAAATCTTCGTAGCGTTCTTGAAGATTTAAGAAACTCTCAACTTGCTCCTTTAAACCATTAGATTCATTGATTACTTCTTGGGCTTTTTGTTGATTGTCCCAAAAATTAGGATCAGTCATTTTTTCATCAAGCTCGGCAATTCTTTCTTGCTTTACTTCAAGGTCAAAGAGACCCCCTAAAATCCGCTAATCGCTTAGCCATTATCGAAAGCTCTTGTTTGATTTCTACAAGTTCCATGAATATCCACCTTTTTCATCAAAAAATTTTGAATTAGTAGTAGGCCTAGCTATTACAGCTAAGCCCTTAAGCATATCGTGCAAATTATTTATTTCCACAACATTGTTTATATTTTTTCCCACTTCCACAGATGCACTGTTCATTACGGCCGAGCGTTTGACCTTTGCGAACTGGTTTGCGCTTCTCTGGTTCTTTTCCTGAGCTTGCGTGAACTGCTTTTCCTTCAGCTACTTGCTTACGCTCAAGATTTTGCTCTATTTGGGCTTTCATAATATAAGTAGAAACTTCTTCTTCAATTGAGGCAATCATTTCTTCAAACATCGCAAAGCCCTCAAAGCGATATTCACGTAATGGATCATTTTGACCATATGCACGCAAATGAATTCCTTGACGAAGTTGATCCATTTGATCAATATGATTCATCCACTTTGAATCAACCGAACGAAGTAAAATCACTTTCTCAAACTCCCGCATTCTTTCTGGTTGGAAGTCGACTTCTTTTTGATTATAGGCTGCCGTAACTTTCACCATAATCAATTCAATCATTTCTTCAGGGTCTTTCCCTTTTAAATCTTTCTCAGTAATTACACCTTCGTTTAGAACAGTTCCTTTCAGATAATCAACAATTGCTTTAATGTCCCAATCTTCTTGTACTTGCTCTTCTGGAGTATGGGCAAGCACGTTTCGCTCGACTGCCGCTTTGATCATATTTTCGACAATGTCACGGACGTTGGCTGATTCCAGCACTTCTAACCGTTGTTTATAGATAATTTCCCGCTGTTCGCGCATTACATCGTCGTATTGTAAAATTTGTTTTCGAGCATCAAAGTTGTTGCCTTCCACCCGTTTTTGTGCTGATTCTACGGCGCGGCTAACAAGCTTACTCTCAATAGGATCATCATCCATCCCTAGCTTATCCATCATTGCTTTCATATTATCTGAACCAAAGCGGCGCATAAGCTCGTCTTCCATCGATAAATAAAATTGCGATGACCCCGGATCCCCTTGACGTCCAGAACGACCTCGAAGCTGGTTATCAATTCGCCGCGACTCATGGCGTTCCGTTCCTAAAACGTGAAGCCCACCTAATTCAACAACACCTTCGCCAAGCTTAATGTCTGTACCACGACCAGCCATGTTTGTAGCAATCGTTACTGCACCTTTTTGACCAGCATTTTCAATAATATCAGCCTCTTGGGCATGATTTTTCGCATTTAAAACGTGGTGAGGGACACCTTTCTTTTTTAATAACGCAGAAAGTAACTCCGACGTTTCAATGCTAACTGTACCAACTAGAACTGGTTGACCCTTTTTATAAAGTCCGGCAATTTCATTAATAACCGCTTTGAACTTTGCTTCCATCGTTTTAAAAATTAAGTCTGAGCGATCTTCACGAACTATTGGTAAATTGGTCGGAACAACCATTACATCCATTCCATAAATATTTCGAAATTCTTCCTCTTCTGTTTTTGCTGTACCCGTCATCCCGGCAAGCTTTTGATACATGCGGAAGTAGTTTTGAAAGGTAATCGTCGCTAAAGTCATACTTTCTCGTTGGACCATTAAGCCTTCTTTCGCTTCAATCGCTTGATGAAGTCCATCAGAGTAACGGCGTCCTTTCATTAGGCGACCAGTAAATTGGTCAACGATGATCACTTCGCCATCTTCAACGACGTAATCAGTGTCACGGTGCATAACAACATGCGCTTTTAACGCTTGGTTAAGATGATGATTTAATGAAACATGGGAAGAATCAAATAAATTTTCAATATTGAACGCTTTTTCTGCTTTTTCAACACCTTCATCAGTTAATTGAACATTCTTTGTTTTTTCATCATATGTAAAATCAACTTCTTTGCGAAGAGTTCGCACAAAGGAATTTGCGAGCTGGTATAGCTTTGTCGACTTTTCGGCAGAGCCTGAGATAATTAATGGCGTCCTAGCCTCATCAATTAAAATCGAATCAACCTCGTCGACTAGGGCATAATGAAGGGGACGTTGGACCATTTGCTCTTTATAAATCACCATGTTATCACGAAGATAATCAAACCCAAATTCGTTGTTTGTACCGTACGTAATATCACAAAGATAAGCCTCACGCTTCTCTTCTTTTGAAAGTCCACTAATATTTAAACCAACTGTCAGTCCTAAAAAATTATACAGTTGTCCCATCATTTCAGCATCACGTCGAGCTAAATACTCATTAACAGTAACTACATGGACCCCTTTATCAGTAAGGGCATTTAAATAAACAGGAAGAGTTGCAACTAATGTTTTTCCTTCCCCTGTTTTCATTTCAGAAATATTTCCTTCATGGAGGACAATTCCACCAAGAAGCTGAACTGGATAATGACGCATTTTCAAGACACGTTTTGCGCCTTCTCGAACCACGGCAAATGCTTCTGGTAAAATTGAATCCAACGATTCACCGGCTTGAATTTGCTGTTTAAATTGTGCTGTTTTTTGACGAAGATCATCATCAGATAGCTTACTTACTTCACTTTCGAGAGCCTCGATTTGATCAACTGTCTTTTGCATTTTTTTCAATTGACGTTGGCTCGGATCCCCAATCACTTTTTTCAAAAAACCTATCATCTATACTGCTCTCCTTTGTCGGGAACAATTCCCGATAAATAATAGATATTTTTATTTCTTTCTTAACGTATAAAGAAAACTCGGGCTTTGCCAAGCCTTTTGCGCCGGCTGAGCCTTAGTTGCACTTATACTTAAAACTTAAAATTTTTCACTACGTCGAATAAACATCTTTGCTAAAAATTTATACTTTCTTAACGTATAAATAATTTCCTTCATTATAAGACTTATGTTTCATTTTAACAGTTTAAACGGTATGATACAAGGATTGGTACGGCTTGTTTCCTAACGTGTGAAAAAGAGCCCAGCTTTAGCTGAACTCTTAATTGCTGATATTATTGAGGTTCGATTAAGCCGTAACGGCCGTCTTTTCTACGGTATACGACACTTGTATCACCGCTCACTGAGTTAGCGAATACGAAAAATGAATGCCCTAACATATCCATTTGTAAAATCGCTTCTTCAGGATCCATTGGCTTTAATGAAAAACGTTTTGTACGTACGATTTCTAAATCATCTTCATCTTCAAATGAAAGTCCGTTATCAACTTCGTTACGGAACATATATTTCAAATTACCTTCTTGACGAAACTTTCGATTTACCTTCGTTTTATGTTTACGAATTTGACTTTCAAGCTTTTCAACAACAAGGTCAATAGCTGCATACATATCACTATTTGTTTCTTCAGCTCTAAGTAAAAGCTGTGGCATTGGAATTGTAACTTCAATAATTTGTTTGTTATTGATTACTTGCAGGTTTACATGAACTGGTGAGGTTGGAGCTTCATCGAAATATCGTTCTAACTTACCCACCTTTTTTTCTACGTAATTCCTAATTGCTGGAGTTACTTCAATGTTTTCACCACGAATGTTAAAGTTCATATAAACTCCTCCTTTCCTTGTATGAATCTATTATTCTACATCCACTCAACATATTCCTTCATAAATCTTAATTTTTTTTACAATGTCACTATTCGTTCAAAAATAATTACTTAATAGATTTCATTGTAAACACTCGTTAGTTTAATCGGTGTAGGCTATGTTTAATAAAGGAAAGCGTTTACAAAGCATTGGAAAACCCTACCTTTCATAAGGTAGGGTTGGTTGCTCATATTCATATCCCTAACAAAAGCTATATAAAAAAATAACTTTTTTTAAAATAACTCACTTCTACGGGAATGTGTTCTAGAGCTTTGTTACGTTCGCAGCTTGAGGTCCACGAGCTCCTTCAACAATTTCAAATTCAACTTGTTGTCCTTCTTCTAATGTTTTGAAGCCATCTGAATTAATTGCAGAGAAGTGTACAAACACATCGTCTCCGTCTTCGCGCTCAATAAATCCAAAACCTTTTTCTGCGTTAAACCATTTTACTTTTCCTAACATACTTACACATTCCCTTCGTGTTAAAAATCATATGGAATATATTCCATATCTAAACTATATCAATCAGCCAAAAGCTAGTCAAACTATTTCATCTGTTCAAATTCGACAATTTCTTGTATAAACTAGTGGAATTAATCGGAAAATTGAAGTAAATTTATAATACCAGTTTTTGATAAATTGCTCAAATAGTCTATTATTATCCAGTAACAACCTTTCTATTTTATTTCCTTCCCTGTCAGAATGTCGAAAAATATTTTCCGAAGCATAGCAAACTACTTCCCCATTTCCAGACAACTTTAAGTTTGAAGTGTTCCGTTTTAATAGAACGATTGGCCGCTTCTCTTTTTGTTAGAAAAACATGGTTGAATTGGGCCCGATTATCTTTTAAAATTATAGTAACTTCGATCTTCTTCTCCTAAATCCACTAAACTCTCGACATCTAAAAACATGGCAAAATCTTGACCATTAGAAAAACTTCGTAATTGAAATTTTTAACATCGTCGAATAAACATCCTTGCTAAAAATTTATACTTTCCTAACGTGTAAAAAAAGTAGTTGTATCTTAGTTGTTTGAATTCTTATTTCGTTATTAACTTCCCCTTTTTATTTCATTTATTTTACGCCAATTCACCTTAAACATTTACTAATCCCTACACTTCATTACGCATAGTTTTAAAGATTGACATTCTTTAGTGTCGAAGGAAAGAAGTTGAAGTAATAAAAGGAATTTATCCTAAAAGGAGGTTACTTGTGAATCATATTATTTTAACAGGAAGATTGGCAAAAGAACCTGAACTACACTATTCAAAAGACGGAATTGGGATTACTTCATTTCCATTGGCTGTTAAGCGTGCCTACAAAAATGCAGAAGGGACTTACGAAGCAGATTTTATCCCTTGTGTCTCATTTCGGAAAACTGCAGAAAACATTGCTAGTTACTGCGAAAAAGGAGCACTAGTGGCGTTATCAGGACGTTTACAAACAAGAATGTACGAAAATAAAGATAACATAAAAATATACGTTACCGAAGTAATTGTTGAAACAATTGAGTTTCTGCAGAGGAAACAAGCTGAAGCCACAAAATAAAGAAAGGAAAAATAATAAATTTTTAAATAAAAAGAAAGTGGTAGCTCAAGCACAAAGAAAAAATGATACATTAAAAAGCAGGTGCTAATCCACTGGAAGTGGACAAGCACCTGCTTTTATCTTACTCTATTAGTTCATGAAGTTAACTTTTACTAAGAAACGCTCAAGCAATGTAGCCATTTCAGCACGTTGCGTACCTGATTTAGGAGCAAAACCACTTGGACGTCCTTCTGTAATTTCTAATTGTACTAAAGTATCTACTGAATCTTTAGCCCATGAAGAAACTTTATTCGCATCAGGGAACTTAGATGCATCGACAGAAGTATTTAGTTTACTCGTATCAAATTTTGCAAGCGTAAGTGCACGAGCAATCATAACAGCTGCTTCTTCGCGTGTAACAGGATCGTTATAACCGAATTTACCATTCGCATGACCTTTAATAACCCCTGCTTCAACAGCAGCAACTAAATCTTTAACAAACCATTCTGATCCTTTTACATCTTTGAACTGCCCTTTATATGTTACAGCTGTAGATAGTCCTAAACTTCGTGTTAAAAGTGTGGCAAATTCAGCACGAGTTGTTGTTTTTGTTGGCGCGAAATCACCTTTATGATTTCCTTTAACAATGTACTTTGAAGCTAACTTATCAATCGTTGCTTTCGCCCAGTAACCAGCTTTCACGTCTGAGAATGTCGCTTCATTTTCAACTACAGTATATTTACTGTTAGTAAAGCTTCTGAATGTCGCCTTATCGCCATTAAATGCAGAAGGGACAGCCGTAAACGTTCCATCAGGATTTAAGCGAATAACAGATGATTTAGCAGCATTAAAGTTTGCACTTCCATTAATTTCTCTTTCAAGATACTGGCTGAAACCGTTAAGTTCAATTTTTTTATCGCCAGCAGTGGCAATAATCTCAAATTCTATAACATTTGCAACTTTGTTTAATTTATTCTTGCTGACAACATTATTTGTATCTTCAACCTTGTTTACAGACACAGTAATTGTAATCTCAGTTCCTGCAGGCACCCCAAGCTTTTGAGCAATTTTATCTTTATTAATTTCAGCAACTGGTAAACGTAATGTTCCTTGCGATGAAGTGATCTCGACTACGGCGTTCGGGTTTTTCGCAGCAATTGCATCAAATGCTGCCACAGGAATTTTTGCTTGCGCCACTTGTCCAGCAGCTGCTTCAATTGTCAGCGATACCTTGTCAACTTTGTCTAGGCCGTTTAATAATTGTTGTAACTTAGCTGTATCAACTGTAGTCACACCATTTTCTTTTGACGTAGTATTGTCAATACTTGTACCTGTTCCTGTAGGAGGAGGAGTTGTTCCACCGCCACCACCTGAGCCACCTGTATTCACTTCAATTGTAACGTAATCAAAGATTTCATCCCATTCAAATGCCTCTTCAATACTACCAGCATCTTCGACAATTATATTTAATTCTTGTCTCGCCTCACGAAATGGCTCTTTATATTTGTCATCTATACTATTGTAAATTTCAACTATTCTTGAAATAAGTTCGTCAACATCACTCACTTCACTATTATCTGCATCACGAATAATCGCTTTTAGATCATC
Source organism: Anaerobacillus sp. (assembly GCA_036676095.1). GTDB lineage: Bacteria > Bacillota > Bacilli > Bacillales > Anaerobacillaceae > Anaerobacillus. The sequence continues at coordinate 18,085 of JAKFDP010000108.1, forward strand.
ATCTAACATGAAATATAATAATTGAAGTTGTTCGGCAGTAGTAAGTCCGATCTCCTTGTCTATATCTTGCTTAATTTCAATTAATCTTTCAAGAGTTAATCCTGTATGTTTCTCTAGCGTTTTTTGAAAATTAGCTACATCATCGTTCTCTTCAGCTAATGCATTTACATTATCAATTAAGAAATTTTTATATCCGCCAGCATTATTAACTATTTCAAATAACTCTATTGCATTTTTACCACTATACTTGTCAATAACATAGCAATGAAATTCATTAAGAACTACAAAGAAGTCATCAACCTTTAGTTCATCTTTAAAAATATCATGGAAAGCATCGCTATATTTTGTTCTAAACTCATTTACAGCTGTTTTTAACTCAGCTTCATTAGCATTCGTCGTTAATAAAATGTCTACGATATCATAAGTCATTTTTTGGATAGTTGTATCTTTATCTTTTATTTTAGCATTTAAGTGATCTACTAATTTTACTTCTTTTGTTGCTGCTTCAACCACAGCAGTCCCCCCAACAGGAACAACTGAAGCTAATGGTGTTACTAATAACGCAGTTGCTAACATCAAATTCATTGCTTTCTTACTAAATGGAAACTTTTTCATTTCTGTTCTTCACCTCTTAAAAAATTTTTTAAATGAAACTACATAATCTACTATGTAAATCAGAGTTGGACATGGTTGATTAGTTGGTTTGTTGGTTAGCTAGAAAAATAATTGTAAAAAATAGTATATAGATTGGGAACAATTTTCTAATACTATTATCTTAATAGATATAGTTATAGATATCAATCTATTTCACAATTTTCTCCTAAATATCCCATAAGTAATTTTTTCCTTTGTTGGATAGTAATTAGTATAGACGATTTTTTCTGAAATTAATAGACTAAAAATGTATTAATATACTAATTTGATAAAATGAGGTGAAATTGCTTGAAAAAATTACTATCCTTTTTATTAGTTTTAAGTTTCTTAGTACCAACAAACATTGTGTTTGCACAAGACGATGAACGGACTGTCGATAGTTTTTTACCAATCGATATCGACGACCATTGGGGCATAGATGCACTTGTTGACTTTGTTGATGCGGGAATATTAAAGGGAACTGTTGTTGATAGCGATGTTTATCTTCATCCTAATAAAAACATTACTCGTGCAGAAGTAGCTGCCCTACTCGTTCGGTCATTAGAATTAGAAGATGACGGTACCGGTACTACCTTCCCGGACGTCCCACAAGGTAATTGGGCAGAAAACTACTTAAAAATCGCTAGTGCCCATGGAATTATTAAAGGAAGTGGAGGCAAAGCACTGCCAAATAAGCCAATTAAACGTGATGAACTTGCGGCGATGATTGTTCGGGCCTTTGCGGCAACGGTTAATTTCAATCAAGGAGATGAAATTCTTTTCAGTGATGTACGTTCTGATTATTGGGCAACTGAATACGTGAACAAGGCTAGTAAAGTCGGGATCGTCCAAGGTTACGCTGGAAAAACATATTCTCCTAGCAAAAATGCAACTAGAGCGGAAACTGTTGTAATGTTAGGACGTGCGCTCCAATTAGAAATTGGCGACCTTGCCACTGATCAAGAACTAATTGATCAATTAATAAATGGTGAAACGGCTGCTTACGATCTTTTAAATGCTGGGGATTTCGAAGCACTATTCATTCATAACAAAACATACTATACTGGCTTCCAACGTGCTTATGCGAATGATTCAGTCGATTTGTTATTAAGCATTGAAGATGTTAAATTAACACTTGAATTAACTCAACCACTTGCCGCAGAAGTTGTCTCGAAAACAGACCGCTTTGCTGTCGTAAAAATGACATCAGGTGAAGTTCAATTTTCAGTGAAAATAGGTTCAAGCACCTTAACTGATACCCAACCTGTTGAAGGACTCTATTACATGCGAAAAGTACATGGTGAGTGGTTGATTTACTACACAGACATAGAACCAATGCTACCACTGAACTAATACGTAAAAAACCGAAGTGATTACCAATATATAGGAATCGCTTCGGTTTTTGTATTTATTTCTGAAGAGAAATTAATTGTGATACAAATGACATTTGTGTTTGGGCGGCCATGTCTTCAAATAACAGGTAATAGAGTAAAGCATCATCTTTGTGATAGCCATGTTTGACAAGTGAGTTAGAAAAATCGTTGTGAACAGTTTGATATTCTGTTTCAGATGCTTCGTAAATCTTGTCAATTTCATTCACTTGAGTAGCGATAAAATCGCGAAATTGTTGAGGCTCCGTCATCGGTTGTTGATAATAATCAGCTTTTGCTTCTTTTAATAATTGATTTACACTTTCTTGATAATCAATAATAATGTCAGCAAATTGCACTTCGTAATCTAGGACGAGCTGTGGTAACTGTGTTTCTTCAGGTGTATGATGCTTAGTAACTATTTGCTCGGCAGGTGTATTTTGCTGTGCTGCAGCTACCGTCACTTCCTTGATTTGTTGCTGCCAGTGAAACTGTCCTACTACTACTATGAATAGGGCGCTGATTAACACCACTATGATTTTCATATTCCAACTCACGTTTCACTCACCAACTATCTTAGTATTTTAGTAATCAAATATTAAAAGTAGAAGAGAAGCTATTTTGTCATCTCATCAAAGTATACTCGTCCAAGCTATTATTTGATAATATGTAACTTTCATTATTAACAGCTTTGTTTACTATCATACCATAATTTTTTACCTAAATCAGTGAAGCTACGGTGAATTGAGAATAGCAAATAACGGTAGTCTTAGTTAGTCGCTCCCTTTAATAAAATTGTTAGGTTGGCCATCAATCTGATATTGCTCACTTTCAATTTGTTCCTTTTCCGATCTTTCAATAGCATATAACCCACCAAATAACTAGTTATATTGTAATAGACTGTAACGAAAAACTTCTTCGGTATTTCCGCTATTTACATCGTATCGACGAGGAAAAATGGTTGTCCCTTTCACAAACATCTGCTGTAAAAATCTCATTAAAGGAGTTTGGGGCAGTGAATATTTATCAAGATGTATCCATTCAAAATAGATCTTTTATCTTAATTATAACAATGAGCCAACTTCCATGGATTACGAAAGTTGGCTCTATTTGTCGTTTCATCGGTCTAACAGCATTTTATAAGTTTCTTACTTATAAGGCGAATGGACTGCTTGGATAAACGATCTTGACGTGCCGCCATGGCAAATCGCACAAGAAATATTTTCAGCTGCATGCCATGGAGATTCTTCAGTATCATTATTAAATTTCACAGTAATTCCATATACTTCGGTATTATTATTATGACACGATTGGCAAAATTTTCGCACATCCCTTGTAGTCCAACTATCTTCTAATTTTTCAAATTCCGTTGCCTTATTATGACCGATATTACCTTTAAGCAAGCTTATATTTCTAGAACCATGCGTATCATGGCATTCTGCACAAGGCAAATGCCCATCTAGGAAACTGCCATCTTTCACACGGTCATTTGTGATAAAATGTCCAGAAAGTTGATTACTATTGGAATAAAACGTTTGAATATCTTTTACCTTAGCATTATTTTCCTTCACTTCACTATTGTGGCATCTTAAGCATAATGTATAATCTTCTTCTTTACCAAAATACGCTTCATTTTCACGTAAATCCGTTTGATTATTATTCCAATTACTATAACTATATTCACTATAGGTTACTCTTTCATCAACTTTTTTACTTAATGAGTCTTTTTCATGACAGGATTCGCACAATTGAATGCTACTATCAATCACACCAATCTCTTCACCACCTTCGACACCATTGTGATCAAAAATAAAGTGGTCTTTAATTAGATTAGGATTGGTTTCGTGCCAACCTAAGTGGACATCATGGCAACTTCCACATGATTGAGTTTGAACTGAGCCGTCAGTTAAGATTAATTCCTTATTGTTATGGTTCGAATGACCATTAACTTCCGGCATCTTACTAGCAACTGTACCATCGTGACAGGCCATACAATAACTAGTTACTGGCTCCTCAAGTTGTTCTAGCTTCTCCGCAATTTCTTCTTCAGGTTCTATTAGTTTATTTTTTGACGCTACGTGCGTATTATGACAACTTTTACAAGTGTTTGTATTCTGTTCGTAATTACCATGAGGGTTCTTAGAATCTACATTTGATTTTGTTGTAAAAGACCAATTCCTGGCATGAACTAAATTTCCGGCTTGATCCGTGATCATATGATTAATCAAAATATAATATTTTTTACTTGGTTCCAAGTTTGAAGATGGTGTAAAAGTAATGAAACTAGTTTCTTCATCAAAAGAAATCGTGCCTAAAATTGGTGTTTCCGAACCCGTTTCAAATACTTCAATAGCATTGCTTGGAATAAGTTCTTCAATAATTGGATTGTCATCGACTATTTTAGCTCTAATGATTGTATCGACTGGAGCTTGAGACATTTGGGCGCTTGGTTGTAATTCTGGTGAAATATAAGGTCTACTTAAGTCTAAATTAAATGTAACTTCCGTCTGTCCAATATTACTAGCTTGATCTTCTGCGTTTACTACAATCTTATATTCGTTTCCATCTACGACATACTCGTTTAAATCAAATGAAAATTGTCCTGATTGGTCTGACACTGTTTCTAAAACTTCTTCTTCGATTGTTAAAAATACTCGTATTCCACTTTCTGTCTGACCGACAATCATTGCATCATTAATAAAATGTTTCGTTGGTGAAGTCACTTCAACATCTGGAGGTGTACCATCAATTTCAAATTGGATAGTATTTGAAGAGTACTCACTTCCATCTTTGATAAGCAATGCCTGCACTTGATAGATACCTTCATTATAATTACTAATTTGAATAGGAACTTGTTGACTACCGTCTTCAGCAATAATCGTTTCGATTATCTCTTCACCTTGTGAAATTATAATTGATGTTTGTTCAATACCAGTGTTTTCAGTTTTAATTCCTAAAAGAATTTCATTAACATTAAAGGATGATCGATTAAAAGGTTCAAGAATAGTAATCAATATATCATTATTTTCTTGTGAATTTGCTTGACTTTCTAGTTGATTGTCTTCCGGTTGTTGAATTTCTTCGCCTAATACTACGGGAGTATATAAACCTACATTAGTTGGCCATAGTAGCATTAAGCAAAATAATAGAATAAAACCTTTACGAATGTCCCTGATTTTAACCATTTCTTAATCACCCTTTAATGTAATGAATCTACTAAATACTAAAATTTGTAACAAATAAGATTAACATTTGGTTAGTTGTGATTAAACTCACTGCGAATATATGTAGGATAATTTATATTTTAATATAGAAGAGACTAAAGGATGGGACTAAGGAGTTCATCCTTTAGTCTAGCAGTCTGCTTACTAAACTATCTAATTAGTTGCTGCTAATTGATAGTTTAGTAAAATTAATTTTTCGTAATGGCATGTTTTGCTACATAACCAAAATCATTATTGTACTTAATGTAGTAAAAATTAGCGTCACTTTCATCATAAATATCAACAACAGTGTTTACTGGAATTGTTGTGATAACAGATGCACTCATATTAGGTGCGGAACGGAAATTTACTTGTGGAGAAAAAGTAATAGTTCCCTTTACTGGTTGTGTTACTGTCTTAGTTGATGGATCATCAATCATTCCGTCTGGATGATCAGCATCACGATTTGTGTTTTTCAGAGTAGTTGCTTTTGAGCTGTTATGACAAGCCCAACATCCTGACATCCCTGTGAATTTCTTCAAGGCAGAAGATGGATTTGGATCTTTCATGTATGCAAGCGCATCTGCTGCTGACATACCTTCCTCTTGAAGATCAAACACTGTTCTACTTTGGGCGTCAACCATAATTTCAGCATCAGTACCATGTGCATAGTGACAACGTAAGCAAGTGTAAGAAGAACTTGTTGTTGTATGTCCATAATAATTCTCACCATTGTAATTTCCATGAGAACTTGTAACACCACCGTTACTTCCAGCCTTCATGTAATCAGTGTGGCAACTTGAACAAAATTGAGACATTTGAACTCCTGCTCCACCTGAACCCCATAATGCGGATACATTATGCTCAGTGACAACACTCGGTGCACCAGCTACAGCTTTAAGATCTAACTTAACTGAGTAGGCGCGGCTAATTTCAGCAAATGTAGCTGCATTTAATAAAGCTTTTGCTTCATCAGTTTTTCCATAAACTAAACCTTTATCATACTTAAGTGAAATGATTCCTTTGCCATTTTCATAATCGTAATGGTCAATTACTTGATCTGCTTTACTGGAAGGGTATGTTCCATTTGCATTCAAAATTGTTGCCGGATCTGCAGTAAATAACCTTGAATCATAATAGTGGTTATTACCACTTGATCCCCGTACTGGATATCCATACAACCACGGATTTGTTGTTTTCTTTCCATTTTCATAAATCATAATCACAACTGCATCCGCCGGAATAGAATCATATGCAGCATCTGTTAAACCATGTTCTGCTTTCGTTCCTCTTACACCTTGAAGACCACTACCAGCTCCACCTTTATTAGCAAAATCTACTACTGGAACGTCATCAGCTTTTAAACCACCTTCTGCTGGTGTTTTTTGGCCCATGCCGTTAGGATTGTAGTGTAATAAACGGTCACTATATGATCCGTGCGGAGCATGGCAACTTGCGCAGTTAAATTCAGCAGCCCAAGTTCCAGTACCATTTTTATTACCACCTGGGGCAGCTTTAACTGCAACACTACCATCAACAGCATGAACACTCATGTTATTGGCATGTGAACCACCGAATGTACCAGCTGTACTAGGACCATTAAGATAAGCAGCACCAGTTTCAAATACATTATAAAATCCTAATGTACCATCATGACACGCAGAACAAGTCTGGAAAGTACTATCTGCGAACAATAAACTGTCTGCTTTTGACGTATGGGTTTGGTGACAACTTGCACAAGAGTTGGTATTGTTTTTGTATTGACCATGTGTTTTTTGATCTCCACCATACATCCCAACTGATTTAATTACATTATCAAAATTTTCATCTTGATTTATTGCGTCAGCAGAAATACCATTTGCATTTGGATTTAAATTTCCAACACCGTCTGCCGGTAAAATTTCTGGGTTATGTTCTTCCCCAGGTGGATCTGGATCAACAACGGTTGGTGCTGCAAATGTAGACGTTGCCAAAATTCCTAGCAATAAAAAAGTAAATAAAAAGCTAAGACTGACCTTTTTCAAAAGATTCCCCTCCCCATTTTTTTCTTTTTAAAAAATATTTTCCAATTTCTAGTATAAGTTTACACCACCTCCTTAACGTTATTTGTTTTATTTAAATACTGATACTCGTTGATTTAATGTATCAGTTACATAGATGTTATCTTTATCATCTATGAATAAACCATTAGGTAAATATAACTGTCCTGCTTCTTGACCGATTCCGCCAAATTGATTGACTTGTTGACCTTCCTGATCAAAGCCATGGATGAGATGAGTTAAATTACTAACTACATAGATCGTGCCACGAGATGAAATCCCAATTCCACGTGGATTTACAAAAACAGACTCACCATCTCCACTTGGGGAACCATTAAACATCTTTAAGAATTTACCTTTAGAATTAAACTTTTGAACTCGCTGATTTCCGGTATCAACAACGTAAATATTACCTTCAGCATCTGCTGTAACAGCATTTGGTGCGATGAATTGTCCAGGTCCATCCCCATTCTTACCAATCTCTAGCATTAACTTTCCTGATAAATCAAATACAAATACTTTATTCGCTTGAATGTCTGTAACATAAACAAGATCTTGAATAATTCTTAGTCCAGCCGGTGATTTCATCTTTTTATCCTTACTCATTTGTTGGGCAAAATACTTAATAAACTTTCCTTTAGCATCATGAATTGAAATAACACCGTTATACATATCAGCGACATATACTTGACCTTTATTGTCTCCGGCAATTCCATACGGGAAATTAAACTGTCCAGGTCCATTCCCTTTTTCCCCAAAAACAAATAACGGAGTACCAGTTAAATCAAACACTTGAACTCGTTGGTTATTTGTATCTGAAACATAAATGAATTCGTTCGTTTTGGTAACGTCCATCGGTTTTTCCATTGTTAAGGAAAAATCTGCATATATTTGATTGGTGAAATTCGGTACTACACTCTCATTATTAAAGCTTTGTAAACCACTTGGAATTGATTGTGATTGATTTGCAAAGAGAAAGCCGAAAACTGCCACATTAATTAAGAAAATGGTGGCCATTCCTATATAAACATATAGTCTATTCATTTTTTTCACCCCCATTTTTTAATTTATTTTGTTCTAAATTTTCCAGCGCTTTAATTGCATCATCAAATAATGGATCAAAGGATAACGCATCTTTATAAACTTCGGCAGCACCTTCATAATCTCCCTTGGCCTCAATAACTAGACCGAGCTGATAAATGATATTTGCACTTGAAGGATTTAATTTATTAGCTTCAGACAATGCATTAATTGCATCATCATACATTTTAAGATTACGATACGTTATTCCCATTTGAGCATATCCCTTATAATCTCTTGGTGCTATTTCTACTGTTTTGTTAAACATTGATAAAGCATCATAGTATTTTTCTTCCTTTAAATAGACTAAGCCTAGGTTATAATAAGCATCATAATATTGATCATCTTGTTCTAGAACATATTGAAACTCGTTAACCGCCTGATTATTGTTTCCTTTTAGAAAATGGGTATAACCTAAAACAATCCGATCTTCCAGACTACTAGGATTTATTCTAACCCTTTCTTGATAGTATTCAAGCTGGTCATTTATTCGCTTCATTTCAATACTATCCCAAAAATAGAAATGTCCTAATGCATATCCTCCACCCGTACTAAAAAACAATGTAAGTGAAAGAAGAGCTATACTTTGGAGCTTGGTAAACTTCTTTTTTACGTTTAAAATTGGCCCTTCTCCCTCTTGTTTTCCAGCCTTGTAACGTTGCTTTTCCTTTCGATATTCTTGATCAAGTTCTAATTCTAATTGTTTGCCTAATTTACTTTCATTTTCTTTGTTTTTGTTTTCATTTTCCTCCACGTAAAACCCCTCCCTTAATTTTCTCCCTCATTTCTATTCCCGTAGGTGTGGCATTTGCTACACTTAGTTTCAACATGACAACTTAAACATAATTTATTAAACTTTTGTGTATTTGAGATAGCAATCGGATGTCTTTGTTTCCACTCTCCTTGATGATTACTCGGATGACATGAAGCGCACGTAACTTTCGTTACCGGCGATTCAGCAAATCTACTATTTTCATGACAAGTTAAACAATTCTTTTTTTCGTTCGAAACATTTTTGCCATGACTTAAAAAGAAGGATGCATTTTGATGACTATTTGGACGTTCACTATGGCAATCAATACAAAATGTATTCGTTTTCGCATACTGTTGTACGGTGAATTTTTTCTCAACTTCATTTGCCGTAAAATATTTTTCAAATTGTGTTTTTTCTTGAAACTCCTTAATGACTTTCTTTGACATATAAGAGTGACAGCTTTCACAATAGAGCAAATCTTCTGCTGCCTTCACGCCATGCTCCCCTTTGACAAAACTGTCTTCTTTGTGGTCAGCCGGCAGCATTTCGGTTGAGTGACACGTTTCACACGTTAATGGAGCATTTTGCAGTTTATGACAATCCATACATTTCTCCATATTTGGACGTTGGTATTTCATATTTTCCATAAACCGTTCTGCAACTTTCGTATTCCAACGCCGATAGTCACTTTTATAAGTTACTCTAAGTTCTGAGATTTTACCGTGGGCAACACCATCATGACAAGTGACACAATTAATCTCTTTTTCTTCGTGGATGTTATGGTCAATAATGATATCACCGGAAGCCGAGACATTTCGATTACTCATGTTATGGCAAGTTAAGCAAGCTTCATTTGGAATGAGGCTTGGCATCCGAATTGGGGCGACATAACTGTCCGTGACTGTGTGGTAAAGTTGCCTTAAGCCACCAATCTTTGCCTCTACTAAATTTTCAAATCCAGGAGCAATATGACAACTCTTACACTCTACTGAGCTATGTGAAGAAACTTCCCAGGTATAGGCTTCAGGGGTCATCATATGACAACTAGAACAAAAGCTGGAAGTTGAAGTGGCGTGAACACCGAAATTTAAAGAAAGTGCTAATAAAAAGATCCCAATAACTGAAAATGTCGCTAATTTCACTCTTTTTAGTATTTTTCGGTATTTTCTTTTGCTTTCCACTTCAAGTTCTTGTTGATTCCCTTCTGTTAGATTATCTTTCATGAGTTATCACCTCTCTTCAAAACCTCATAAATGATTTATTAACCTCATTTTTTGAGAGTGTTATGTAAGGTAATGTAATGTATGTTAGTAGTTACTTACTTATACTAATAATACTCTAGGAATGTGAGATTTTATGGTGAACAATCTGTGAAATGTGTATTATTGTGTGAAAGTTTGAAAAGAATGTGAATGGAACATTTTCTACCGTTCTATTAGTGAAAATATCATTAATTAGTTGTAGGTAAATAGTGGTGTTTTGACTTTCGATCATTTAATATAATCTATTGTATTAGTAGGTTTTTTTAAAACTTAAAAATAATAGGATAATAGACCTGTGTTCATGTACCTTTTACTATAGATTAAATTTTGGACCTTTTAAAATTGTTTATTTTGTTATTTATCGATAAACATTAAGAATGCAGTAAGTAGCGAAGTAATAAACAAAACGAAGATAGAAATAAAACTTAAATGGTTTTTCTTCACTTTAGTTAACGATTTCCTATCCTCTAGCTGACAATTCAACTGTTCTTTCATCATTTGATTTTTATGAGCATTTTTTTCAGAATTACTTAATTTATTAAACCAATTAATAAACTGCTCGTATTTCTGAAGAACATCATTTGTTTCACCCATCTCTTTTACCTCACCATAATGAAGCCAAATTACTCGGTCTGAAAATGAGCGAATTTGTGCTAAAGAGTGACTTATAAAGAAAATCGTTTTTCCAGCAGCTTTAAATTCATTTATTTTAGCTAAGCATTTTTCATAAAAAGTTTGATCGCCAACAGAAAGTGCCTCATCAATAATCAAAATATCTGGTTCTATAAAAATGGAAATTGCAAAACCTAAACGAGCTTTCATCCCACTCGAGAAATTTTTTACAGGTTGTTCAATAAAATAATCAAGATCGGCAAATTCAATAATTTTAGGTGTAATTTTTTTAATTTCAGCTTTTCTTAGCCCATGCATCATACATTTTAATTCAATATTTTCTAACCCCGATAAATGATTATTTAATCCTGCAGCAATTGCAATCAACGAAACTTCACCATTCATCTTTAATGTTCCAGAAGTTGGAGGCATAATATTGGCAAGCAAATTCGATAATGTCGATTTCCCTGAACCATTGATCCCAATGATCCCAATACTTTCACCGCTCTGAACTTCAAAGGAGATATTTTTAAGAGCATAAAAACAGCGATTTCGTTTCTCTTTTGCAAAAAATAAATCAAGGAGCTTGTCTGATTGTTTTTGATATAATTGATACTTTTTCGAGATTTTTTCCAATTTAACTTTTGGTTCCATATCTGATATTCCCCCATCTTTACAGATAGTCAACAAATTTATTTCGAAATTTCATGTGGAAAAACGAACCAATAAATAAAATGAATAGTGTAACTGACCAAAAGTAAAGCGTGTAAGTGATATCAACAAAAAACCATTTAGTCCCTAACAATGTATTTCTAAATCCTTCAATTAAATACATCAGCGGATTTAGCTTTAAAATCGTTTGTGATAAATTAGATAAATTACTTGCATCCCACATAATCGGAGTGATAAAAAATATTATTCTTACTGTCGCCTGCAATGCCAATTGAAAGTCTCGAACAATCGTCGTAATTGTCGAACAAAATAACGTAACAGCATATAAAAAAATGAATAATGAAAGTAGAAAATAAGGCAGCTGAAGTAAATAAAGACCAGGATTAATCTTATATAACAATAAAATTAAGCCTACAAACCCTGACATCACAAAAAAATTGATGGCATGCTGATAAATGATTATTGAAGGCATTAAACTTATTGGAAATTTTAATTTAGAAACTAATCCTACGTTAGCATAAACACTATTCGAACCATTAATAATTGCAGCACTAGCAAAAAACCATGGCACAAAACCAACTACTAACCAAACAAAAAACGGGGTTTTCCCAACAGGGTTCCCCCCCCTAATCCCAATACCAAATACAAACCAAAAAACTAGTACTTGAATCGTTGGATTTAGAAATTGCCAAAGCATACCTAAGTAATGCATTTGATATGTGCTTTTGAGATTAAATAATGCAAGTCGATGGATTAAGTGGAAATTTGTTGTTTGTTCTTTAAGAATTTGTACGGTATATCTCATATGAATGTAACTTCTTTCTGTTGAGTAAATTGGGATATATTTCCGTAATTTATATAGGTAAAGCTCTCAGAAATGTTTTTGACAACATTTCTTGTGTCAAACACCATTTTCGTCGACATGTTACGTAAGCAATCAAAATCTAGTAATTTAAATTCACGATGATCTGTTAAAATAAGGATTAAATCAGATCCGTTTACGGCCTTTTCCATCTCTTTGAAAACTATTTCATTTTCGACATACGGGTCATAAGCACGGACTTCAAAACGTCCTTCACTTTTCAATAATTCAAAAATTTCAAGTGCCGGACTCTCACGAATATCATCTACATTGCCTTTATATGTTAGCCCAAAAATTGTGACTACTTTCCCTTTCACACGTTGCATTAAAAAGTTAACCTTTTCAACAACATAATGTGGCATAGTTGAGTTGATTTGTCTTGCAAGATTAATAAGTTCGGCTGTTTCTGGAGCTTTGGCAACAATAAAATAGGGATCAACGGCCAAACAATGCCCACCAACACCCGGACCAGGATGATGAATGTTTACTCTAGGGTGTTTGTTGGCTAATTGAATAACTTCAAGGGCATCTATGTTTAATCGATGACATATTTTGGTCATTTCATTAGCTAAGGCAATATTTACATCGCGAAACGTATTTTCCATTAGCTTTGACATTTCGGCAGTTTTGGCATTTGTCTTAATAATTTCTCCTTTGACAAAAGTACGATAAACCATCGCACCAGCTTCCGAACAGGATGGTGTGATTCCACCAACGATCCTGTTATTACTCACTAACTCGTGGAGAATTTCACCAGGTAACACTCGTTCAGGACAATGCACTAAATAAATATCTTGCCCAACTAGAAAACCAGCCTTTTCAACTAATGGTTTGACAAAGTCATCCATACTTCGCGGGGCAATCGTTGACTCAACAATGAGTATATTGCCTTTTTTAAGGTGTGGTAAAACTACTTTAACTGCACTTAAGACGAATGATAGATCACAAGATTTATACAAATCATCGTTATTTGGAGTCGGTACAGCAATAATAAAGACGTCGGCAGCTTCTATCGCTATCGAGGCTCGAAATGTCCCTCGCTCAATGACTTCTTCTAAAGCTTCTTGTAATCCAGGCTCCTCAAGGTGAATTTTCCCTTGATTAAGGGAGTCGATTACTTCTATGTTTATATCAACACCTACTACCTGAACACCGTGTTTCGCAAACATAATAGCTGTTGGTAAACCTATATAACCTAATCCGATTGTACAAAGTTTCATTTTATCACTAACCCCCACTCTGTATTTGTTTTGTAAATGGGCTACTCCATGAAAGATGACTTGTCTCTATTTTCGAAATTGGTTTTATTTCTAGCGTTTTTATGATGATCTGGGCAGCTTTCCCCCAATTCCAAGGCTCACAATCAACTAAAGACTCAACTTTTATTTTTAAACAATAAGTATCAGAATTTGGATTAAAGAAAAAATCGATCCGATTATCTTTATCCCAAAATGAAATATCCTCCTCTAATACATTACTTAAACCAAATTCTAGCGAATATTTTAATCTGTTTTTATAAATCGGTGCCAAATACGGAGATAATATTGATAATCGAATATGGTACGAACGATCTTTCACTAAATTTTCAAACGTGTATACCACTTTAACCGTATCTCCTTTTGCCGGAGCTGACTTTTTAATAAAGAAAGTAAATCCTCTATAGTCATTTTTTGCTTCAAATGGAATACTTTCATTTGTCATTTTATTTACTGCAAAAATTTCATTTTTAAAATATCTATTAAACTGCGGTTCAGTTAAATTGATGATCTCTTTACACACCGTTTCAGATTTCAAGGGACTCTGCTTTACTAAATGAAGCGGATAGCTTAATCGATAATCAATTTTTACTTTTTGATTTCCATAAAGAATTTCAATCGTTTCTGAATCATCTTTTACGGTATGCTGATCAAGAATGTTTATAATACTCTCTTCAAATGGTAAATTAATTGCTTTTAGAGCTGTTAATGAATACATGTCAAGAATACGATAGCTTTTTGCACCAAACCAATCTTTTAATTTTTTAATATTACTTAATGCTTCGTTCGTTAATCTTTTTGACCAAAAATCAAGATCAATCGAATAAATAACGTGGCAAAAAGACATATAGTGAATTGGGGAAACTAACCCATTAAACCAAGCTATATTTCCATCTTCATTTCGTTTATTTACATTATTTTTCGTTACACTACGAATTGTTTTCTTAATGAAATCACTTTCCTGCAAAAATTGATTGAAATCTAATTGTTGATCTTCAAATTTATTACTGAGGCAATATAGCACATATTCTCCACACTTATAGCACTTTTCACACCATTTTTTATCAGTATTAATTTCAGCCTCACACATCATTAATTCATTTAATGCTTTATATCGATCATTTAAAAGCTGGAAAGCAAGTGTTTCCGAAAGATAATAATTACTGTTATAAATTTTTATCTTTTTCTCAAAACGATCTTGAAAATATTCTGATAAAAACTGATCAAATTCTGGTCTTGATTTTTTAAAATGAAAAAATGGTTCATTTTCGTTATTCATATTCCAATAATGGGTAAATTCATAGCTATAGGTTAAATAAGCTAAATTATATTTCAAAAATAAAGGAAGGCTCATTAGAAAATATAATTGGGTGTGTATCGTATTGAAAAAAGAATATTTATCAAATATACTCCTGAAATCAGTGTAGATTTTTTGGACTGCTACTCCATCTTCAATCATTTGGTTTAAAGCAAAAGTATCTCGACGAAGATCTAAATCGTTTTTTGTGGCATAATTGACTGGAAAAACAAATGAGACTAACAATAAATTTTCTTTTTGGAATATTTCTTGATTTAATTTGTAGGAATATAACGAATCTTTCCCACCCCCAAATA
The DNA here is from genome assembly GCA_036676095.1 of Anaerobacillus sp. GTDB lineage: Bacteria > Bacillota > Bacilli > Bacillales > Anaerobacillaceae > Anaerobacillus. The sequence continues at coordinate 33,442 of JAKFDP010000108.1, forward strand.
AGATTCCCATTTTTTTATTGGCTATTTTTTCAGCACTAATAATTCTGTGCTCCCGAACAGTAGGAAAAACTTTTACATTTGTTGTTTCATTGTAGCTTAACCAAAAGTTAACTGTTTTTTCGGAAATCTCTTTTGGCAAAATAATGAGGATTTCTTCCTTCAATGAGTTTAAAATCGGAATCATCAGTCCTAAAATTATTTCGTAAAAAACAGTGTCATCTATATCGGCAATCGAAATGCAATCATATTTAATATAAAATTCATGTTTTTTAAAAATATACGGATCTCTACTAAAATTCCATCTAAAATGAACAGTATCGTTAGCTATTATCGGCTCATAAATGTATAAAATTTCCACGAATTTCAATCCCCCACTTAAAACTATAGTGTTACTGGCGTTTTATAATCCGTTGTAAACATATAAGATTTACAATTTTTCAACAGTTCTTCATCAGCAATTTTCCAAGTATGCTCGGATTTATTTGCTCTTCTTATACAGCAGTAATTAAATTCATCATTGGAATAAATAATACTTCCCTGCTCTTTCGCTTTTAGAAGAAAATCAGAATCTTCACCTCGGCTTTTATCTGCAAAGCCATTCAGTTTAGCAAATAAGTCACGTGTAAAGACAAGCGTTGCGCCTGCGACAAAATCCGTATATGTTTCTACTCCAGAACCAATTGTTTTTATCCCTAACAAATTAGTTTCTTCAAAGAATAAAAAATGTGAACTCTTACCGACAATATCTGAATTTGAATATTCCATTGAAAGTACCATATCTGTAAGGTAATTCGGGGCGTAATAATCGTCATCATCAAATTTAGCAATTATTTTTCCAGTTGAATGACTCACCGCTTCATTCAAACAATGTCCTAGTGACTGATTTTCATCAACTTGGATCATTTTTATGACTTTATCAAGCGTTGCAAATTGTTTACTCCATTTAGATACATCCATACTATTTTTATTTAAAATAATCACTGCTTCAATATTCTCATATGTTTGATGCTTAATATTTTCATATAAATTGATCATAAACTCATCTCGATTTGTTGAGGAAATAATAGTAACTTTAGGTTCTGTCACTAAATTTTTTTTAAGTTGTATCGTATTACAGATTGTCTGTAATCTATGTTTATATGTGTGATTAAGATATACAAATCTCGCCCCTTGCTTTTCAAGCTTTTGTCTTAAATGAGGATTTTTTAAATACATTTTTAGTAAATCTTCCGTTTCTGCTTTACTTTTAGAGATTGGAATATACTGATTAAACATTTCTTGAACTCCTAGAGAAGGACCCGAAATAACTAAAGTTCTTGATGCTATTAATTCATACACTCTTCTGGCAAACATAAATTTACTATTTTGAACAGAATTCACGTTTATAAACATATCGAAATTTTTATAGGCCTCGACCATTTCTGAATAATTTAATTGTCCAACAATATTAGCTTTATATTCATCGGGCCATTGGTTATTTGGAAATTTCTTTAGATCTTTGCCAAAGTATCTATCAAAAATTTGAATGCCATATTTTAATGAAGGGTAAACAAGATTCTCAATATCTGTTTTTCTTAAAGAATGTTTATTGTTATAATAAGAGCCTGCAAATGCCAATTCTCCTAAATAATTTCTGTTTTTATTAATCGGATTATGAATTTGCGGTTGAGCTGCAAATGGCAAAACAAATACTTTGTCATTATTTGTATAGCTCTTAAAATTATCGATGTTATTTTCGTCTGCAGTAAAAATATAATCAAAATAAGACGCTGTTTCTTTAAAGAATTCAAAATTTTCAAGACCTTCTTTATCCCAAAAGACGGTCTTAATTTGATTTTCTTTACAATAAGATGTTAAATTTCGTATTTGCTGCCGATGTTTATTCACATGTAATTTTGCAACTTCATATTGCCATTCGCCTTTATTTCCTTGCCAGCTTGATTCAACTAATAAAAAGTCAGGTTTAAAATCATCTATTTCTTCTTTCCAATGATCCTTCGATAGAGCAAATAAATCACAATCAAATTTGAAACAATCAAAGCTAAATTCATCTAGGATTGCAGCAATCTTCAAATCATTTGTTGTGGTTTTCCGATAATATTTATAGTTTTTCAGCGCTTTCTTAAATTGATTCACTCTATCTTGTATAGAAATTAAGCTATTTTTTAAAACGGGGGCTAGTTCGTTTCTATTTTTATTTACTAATTCAAATTTTTGTTCAATTTGGAGATGGTTATTCTGAAATTGACCAGTGCCTTCTAACTTAATGGCTATTCTAAAAGAAACAGCATTTTCCGGACAACTTATAGTTGTGGTTAATAAATTGCCTTTATGTTGGAATGTATACGTTTTCATCGACTGATTATGATCATAAAAAATAACAAAAACAAGACAAGAAAGTGAATTTATAATTGTAAAATCTGCATTAAGTACAAGCAAATTGCCAATTAGGTTCGTATTTGTATCAACTGGCTGCTTATTAAAGTTTGTTGTTTTTTCAAACAAAGATAAATACACTTTTTCGTTTTCCATATTAATTAGTTGGTGATTATATTGAAATAATATATTAATAGGTTTATCGATAAAAAAATCTTTCGAAAAACCTTTGATATTGATTTTGGGAAGGTTATTAAGAGTTTCAATGTACTTACGTTTATTACTTATTGTTTCCAAAGTTGTTTTAAGATAGTTTTTAAGCTTTTCGTTTTCCATAATTAAAACTTCTTCTCCTTTCCCAATACCAAATCGTAATCCGGCCAAGCTTTGAATTTTTTAAATTTTGATATTTTTTCTCAATAGTTTCTTTTTCTATTAATAATTCTTCACAGAGGTTTACAAGCTTTTCTTTCTCTTTTAAAATTGTTAACAGTTCATTTTTTAGGATCGTATTTTCTGCGATGATTTCTTTTATTTCCGTCCTCATGTTAAACACCTTCCTATCACGAGTGTTGTTTTATATAAACTTCTAAAAAATTGAACTTTTCAAACTCCCAATTATATTTTTGACTTGCTCTTCGACAATTCTCACTCATCTCATTACGTAAGTGAGTACCCTCTAACAATCGGTTTACTGCTGTTGCAATCTCTTCATGATCATGAGAATCAACACAAATTCCTACCTGCTCGCCTTCTACCACTCGTTTTATTTCCGGAAAACTACAAGCCACAACCGGGATGCTGCTCATGATATATTCAAATAGTTTATTAGATGACGCTGAATAGTGGTTGAAGCAAACATTATTTAACACTTGGAAGCCGAGGTAGGCATTTCTCGTATAGGAAGGGAGGTCTTCGAGGGGAACCTTGTGTAGAAATTTTACTTTTTCTTGAAGGTTCATCTCTTGTACCATTTTAACGAGGTCAGGCTTGATTCGCCCATCGCCAATGAAAACTAACGTCCCTTCTTTAAACAGTGGAGCTGCTTTAATAAGTTTGTCTAACCCTCGACCAGTTTGAATTCCACCTTGATAGAGGAGGATCTTTTCAGCCTTTGGTAGCCCTAACATCTCATGCAGAGGAGCCTTTTTAATTAGTTTATCATCTTGTTTCATTGGATAGTTGTGAACAACATGTGGATAAAATCGATATAAAGATTCGTTATATTTCGCGCGCGTATGATTTTCAACAATCATTGCGTCAACTTTTTTTAGCAAAAACGCTTCAAGTTTCCCATAAATTGCACTTTCATAACCAGTTCGACTAGTTTGTACTTCATGAGAATCATAGATTAGTTTCTTTTTCCTTAGCCCAAGCTTCGCACAAACGTAGCCTTGAGGAAGGGTATTGAGATCATTTGCATGATAAATATCGTAGTTTTTGGATAAGCCTCTGCCAATCATTCGTAATATGATACTTCCTCTAATCCAGACTACTCTTGCTTTTGTTTTCCAGAAAATTAGTGTAATTAGAGTCATAACTGTTGTTAGCAAAGGAACCATATAGATACTACCCGTAAGAATGACAGCTAGGATGACAGCAAACATTTTACGCCTACGACATATTTGATATAGTCGCTGTAAAAGTTGTAAAAAAAGTGGGTATCTTCTTACTCGATATACTCGAAAGTAACGATTTCGTTCTTCATATGTTGCTAAGTTAATTTCCTTTGGATCATGAATACAAATCAAATCAACATCATAATCAGTTTCGGACAAAGCCGAACATTCTCTTAAGACCCGAGCATCATTTGTAAAGTGGTTCCAAACAAACATGCATACTTTTTTCCTCATAACACCTCCACCTTTTTCCGATATTCGGCTTCAACCTTCTCTTTATCTAGTAAACTTAAAAGGGTTCCTAGATTGTTTTCCCATAAAAAGTGTTGCTTTACATACTTTTTTCCATTCAATGAAAGCTGCTCTCGTTTATGTGGAGTGTTATATAAATGTAAAATAGATTGAACCATTTCATCTACATCGCGTTTTTCCGAAGCAAAACCGACTTTCGCTTGTTCAATTACTTGCTTTGCATTCCCGGAAACTGCCGCAACAATCGGTACCCCACAAGTCATATAATCAATCAATTTCCCCGGAAGAACTGTATCAAAGACATCTTTATTCGTTAAGGTTACTAAGCCGATATCATGCTCAGCAATTAGCTTTAAACATTGCTTTCTTGTTTGTGGTTTCATAAAAGAAACATTTTTTAACTTGTGTGCTTTGATTTTTTTTTCAAATATAACTTTATGAATGCCATAGCCAATCACTATGAAAGAAATCGGATAAGATTCGAGCTTTTTGGCAAGCTCAATTAACAATTGATGGTCTTGGGCGAGACCAATGTTTCCGGCATAAATCACATTAAATGATGCTCTAGGTTGTCTTGAAAACTTAAGTTCTGCCTCCTTGGCCCCATTTGGTAAAAATGTTATCTTCGTTCTAGAAACTTTTCCACTCATAACAATACTGTTAATAAACCCTTTACTATTAACGATTATTTTATCTGCTTTTTGATACATTACTTTTTCAATGAACCGAAAAACAACAAGAATTAGGCGATGATTTAGTACACCAACACCATTTAATGATTCTGGCCACAAGTCTCTGACGTCCAAAATCAGTTTTGCTTTAAAGCGGTACTTCGCAACTAGTCCAACAATCCCAATAAAAATTGGCGGCGAGGTAACAAAGATCACATCATAGTGATTTTTATCTTTCAAAATAAAGAGGAGCATCTTTAATGCTACTTCTAAGTAATATAACAAGCGGTTAAAAATATTCGTTGAATACTTTCGATTCGTTACCTTGATGCGGGTGACATGCTCGTTGTCTTGATTGATTCTTTCGTCATCCCAAAACTGTTGATCTTCATAAATCTTTCGGTTTGGATACGTCGGTTCTGTTGTTAAAACTTTGACGCTTTGACAGTTTGCTTTTAATAACAAGTAAATATTCTTAATACGATTACCAGCACTACCTATCTCCGGATAAAAATTTTGAGAAATGATTAATATTTTTTTTCCCATAATAGGCCTCTCTAGTTTTGTTATTTGAATAAATTTTACTTATTGAAAACTATAAATCGTTTTTTAGTGTTCCTTGTCACAAAATTTTTCAAATCTTTTAATTGTAGGAAATTATTCAAGAAATCAATATTAGAAATATAACTATATATGTTATTATATATCTAAAATACATACTTATTTTATGTAGAAGGTGACAGTCCTATGAAAAAAAGATATTATTTTCTAATTAGTTTGCTAGTATTTGTCATTAGTGTTGGTGGATATTTGTATTATTTACTAGAATTGAAGGAATACGATATTGCTGATGATGAAGTAACTGAAATCACAACAACCGGATTTTCGATTGAGTTACCAGATGTGAACTCCGAGGATGCAAGTGAAGTAGCGGATGCCGAAATAGACGAAGAATTAGCTAAAAATTCAACTGAAAACTTAACTACTGAAAAAGAAACTAATAATCCAAAGGACAACGCTAGTAAAAATAGTAATAGCGGCTCTAAAACTAGTGATCGTGCTGAAACAACTAGTAAAGAAAGCAGAAAGGAAGTACTAACTGAGGAAAAAATCGTGAAAAGTTATCTGGGTACATTTGAAAGTTTAGAGGCTCAAGCGAACGAGAGATTAAATCACCTTATAAAACGTGCGCATAATGAATACAAAGATAAAAAAGCAAATAAGGAAAGCATTTCCTATCCGTATTTTTATGTGAAATATAAAACAGCAGGGGAGGAGTTAGAAAGTCTAGCTGATCGTTCCTTTTACGTTATTTACGAAGCATTGCAACAAGATTTAGTAAAGCATGGTCACGACCCGGAAGCAGCGGCACATCTAGTTACAACCTACGAAAAAGCAAAAAAAGCGCGAGAAACAGCTTTGTTTAATAAAGTCCAAGAGTATTTTTAAGAATTTTTCTAAAGACCTGACTCCATAATTGAGCCAGGTCTTTATTCTTGAGAATAAGGCAATTTTCCAAATGATGGAGTAATTGCCCTTCATTTCTCTTAGAGCATACCTGCAAGTAAAGATATTCCAACAGGAACGGCGATAGCAGTTATAACTAATACTGCTTTTACCAATAGCTCACGACGTTTTTTCTTCTTATAAATTTCTTCGTAAGTTAAATACAAATAAATTCCCTCCATATCATCATTTTCCACACGGGAGGCCATAAATTTGGCAACTGGCTGACTTATTGGTGTAATACCAATGAAGTCCCTATAGCTTTGCGTCACCACTTTTCAATGGTTTTGCCTAAATCGTATGTTATTGTCAATTATAACCGAATTTGCTCGAAAATTGGTAGTCCTTTTTCCTATTTAAATAGATTAAATTTGGAAAAGCGGGACGGTATTTTAGAGCAGGTTAAAAAGCCAAAAGTCCACCTGAAGTGGACTTTTGGCTTTTTCTGTTCATTTCGGGTGTCAGACACCCAACTAATCTATAAAACTTACGGCAATATTATTTACAGAAGCGTTTGTGATTCCAGTTACAGATTGGCTTGCAAACGCTGAAGGGTTAAATGTAATCGTTAAATTTGTAATTGAAGTAGCTACATTGTGTGTTTCAGCTTTACCCGTTAGGGAAAATTCTACTTGATCTGAATTTAATCTTACAGCATTAATCGTTAACCCTGCCGGAAGGTTACTAACTGTATAGTGAGTTCCTAAAGTTAATGGATTTACAAAAGTATCTCCAGTTAAAGTAGCTGTCACTTTAGTTAAAATGGTTCCATCATTAGTCGAAGACTCTTCATTAAAACTTCCACTCCAGCTTACGGTTTTATTTGTTAACATTATAGCACCTGAAGGGTTTGATAAAGCATTAATTGATGAGTTAGTTCCATCAGCTACTGATAAAACAAACACCTGGTAGTCAATGTTATTAGAAAGGCTATTCCCTTTCACATCAAGTGTAGAGGAGTTTAATGTAACAGTAATGTTATTTCCTGTTTTATTTACTTTTGTATAGTTTACTGCAGGAACAAGATTAGCAGAAGCTAAATTAAAGCTACTTGCATCGACTGATCGAACAAGCATTACTAAATAGTAAGCAACATTTGCTTCGTTTGTTGCTCGATTAAAGCTTACTTGCATATCTTGACCATTGCCGTTATTTCCTATGTCAAATACTGTTACGTTTGACACACTACCTACTGCTGGGTTCGAAAGATTTATTTCTGTTGATGGAAGTGAGAGCATATTTGCACTTCCTACACTTGAAATACTCAAAACAAATACTTTATATGGTTGATCTGGTTTAATTAGTTCTCCATGAACATCTCTAGTAGTCGTACTTAGACGGTGAATAATATTCGAACCCGTTTTCGAAACTCTCGTGTAATTCTTTGAAGAAACAGCAATTGCTGCTGTTAAATCAAATGAATTTGCCTGTCCAGCTTTTACTACCATAATTCGATATTCTGAAATACTTGTTTCATTAGCAACTTTCGTAAATCTCACTTCTAAATCACTACCATTACCAGCATTTCCAACATCATATGCAGTAACGTTTGTTGCTGCCTGAGTACCTGCATTAGTTGCTAAGCTAATCACTGATGATGCAGTTGAAATGGCATTATTTTCACTATTCCCTCCATTAGAAACTGAAAGAATAAAAATACGATAATTAACCCCTTCACGAATAAGCTCCCCGTAAACGTCTTTCGCTTTTGATGATAATGTTTTTGTTAAGTTAGACCCTGTTTTCGAAACGGATGTATAGTTTGAGGACGAAACTTTATTTGCAGCAGCTAGATTAAATCCACTCGCTTGTGCAGCTTTTACAACTAAAATTCGATATCCAGAAATTTTCGTTTCATCAGATACTCGACGAAAAGTTACTTGAATATCTCTACCATCACCATAATCACTAATGTCACTAACAACTAAGTTTGTCACTGCTACAGTTTTAATATTCTGAGTTAATGTAATTTTCGATGAAGCAGTTGAAAGAGCATTGTTATTATTATTTGCAGCCCCCCCCATAGATAAGACAAAAACTTGATAACTTGTATTTGCCCGAATCCAATTTCCATTTACATCTTTTGCACTTGAAGATAGGTTCAAACTACGATCTGCACCCGTTTTTGAGTCAACTGTATAATTTGCTGAAGATACATTGTTAGCTTTAGATAAGGTAAAGTTATTCGCTTCTCCTGAAGGAACAACCATAATTCTATACTCAGAAACACGAGTTTCCTGACTCGGAATTTTAAAGCTTATTTCAAGGTCACGACCATCACTATAATCAGCAACATCTTTAACATTCACGTTCGTTACGCGAATATCGACTGGATTATTTGAAAGCGTAATCTGCGCGGAAGCTTGCGACAACGAACTTCCGTAGCCTTTTGTGTTGTTACCAACTGATAAGACAAAAACCTGGTAAGCAATCCCCATTTGAATTTTTCGACCTTTATGATCTACTGTTTGACTTGAGAGTACTTGTTTAATATTTGCTCCATTTTTTGTAATTGTTGTATAGTTTGTACTTGATAGTTCTTTTGCTGCTGATAGATTAAATTGAGTTGACTCATCAGCACGGACAACAATTGCTCGGTAATGTAACAAATTACTTTCATCAGCAACTTTCGAGAAACTTATTTCAATATCACGACCATCGCCATATTCACTTACATCCTTTGCTGTTAAATTAGTCACGGCCGGAACACTTTTTATATTGGCTAACGTCATTGCTGAAGTTTTTGCTAGAATATTTTCTGAATAATTTACACTACTTACTGCTAATACAAAAACAGTATAAGAAATATCATTTTCAAGTAATGCTCCATCTGTATCACGTGTTGTTGAAGTTAGCATTTTTCGAATATTTTTGCCTTCTTTTTGAACGAGTGTGTAATTTTTAGTGGCAACTTTATTGGCAATATTCACATCGAATTTATCAGCCTTCGACGTTTTTACAACCATAACTCGGTAATGACTAATCTTGGATTCATCCTCCACCTTATTAAAGGTTACTTCTACGTCACGACCATCACCAAAATTGTTAACATCCTTTGCTTGCAAATCTGAAATAATGTGCTTCTTTTTCTGAACTGAAACCTCTTTTGTTTTTGAATTGTAAGTAATTTTATCTCCTAATGCTTCACTTACAAACCTAACTGGGACTACCGTTCTCCTATTTACAACTTGAGCTGGCACATCTAATGAAACGATTTGATCATTAATCATTGCTTGGTTAGAGCCTAGATAAAGAACAATCGTTGTATTATCTCTTGTTGCTGTAATTTTTTTCGTAGCGTTCTGAAATTCTATTTTGGCGTTTAATGCTTCAAAAATAGCCCTTAACGGTACTAAAGTTCTTCCACTTTTCACTAGAGGAGCTTGATCTGTACTAATTTCGAAACCATCGACAAAAATTTTGATATTGTTTGGGTTTGCAAATGAGTGATTAGAAAATTGAAGTAAAACGATTGAAACAATTAACAATAACGTAAAGACTAGTTTTTTTATCATATAAAAACATTTCCTCCCTTTTTATATTCATCCCTATAAATCAATTAAATTACCACCTCAATATTATTATTTCTTAAGTTTATTAGATTTTTTGGAATAAACTTCAAGAATATAGTTATTCTACATCATTTTTTGTAAAACCTTCTTATTAGACAAAAATTTTCCACGATTAATAAAAGCCAAAAGTCCACCTCATGTGGACTTTTGGCTTTTATTGTTCATTTTGGGTGTCAGACACCCAAATTATTTTTTCTTTTAAAGAACCCTTTCTTGAAGAAATGCTTTGTCTTATTGTTGATATCATCTAAGAGGACATACATTACTGGTACGAAAACCAATGTGAAAACGGTCGAGAATGAAAGACCAAAAATAGTCACGACAGCCAATGGTGCTTGCATTTCTGCACCTTCTCCAATTCCTAAAGCCAATGGGATCATTCCTAGGACAGTTGTTAAAGTTGTCATTAAAATTGGTCGTAAGCGACTTAAGCCAGATTCAATAATTGCTTCGTGACGATCGACGCCTTCGTCTCGTAAAATATTAATATAACTAATGAGGACGATTGCGTTATTTACAACGATTCCGGCTAACATAATAATGCCAATAAAGGCCGTTACACTTAAAGAATTGCCAGTAATGAATAAGCCGACAATGATTCCAATAACAGTCGTTGGCAGCGAAAACATAATGATAAATGGATGGATAAACGATTCGAATTGAACCGCCATTACCATATAAACAAGAAAGATGGAAAGTAGTAAGGCAAGTGTTAATTTCGTAAAGGAATCCGTCATTTCTTCCGCTTGACCACCGATGGTAATTTGGTATCCTTCTGGAGGATGAACTTTTGCTAATCTTTGCTCAACCTCCTGCATAACGGTTCCTAAATCACGATCAACCACTTCACTTGTAACGCTAACTTTACGTTGTTGATTACTTCGATCAATTTGGGCTGGTCCTTGTATTTGTCTTAATTCAGCTACAGCCGTAATTGGGACATCCACGCCACGACTTGAACGAATCACCATCGTTTCTAAATCACGGATGGTTTGCCTACTTTCTTCTGGCAAGAGAATCCGGACATCGAATTCATTTCCTGATTCCTTGTAACGCGTCGCCACTTGCCCAGAAAAGCCAAGGGTAAGCTCATTCATAATTTGCTGATAAGAAAGACCGTATTCACTAGCTAATTGACGGTTTACAATTACACTTAACTCTGGCCTTCCTTCTGCAACTGAGCTTTCTACTAAAGAAGTCCCTTCAATTTCCTCTAACAACCACACAATTTGTTGTGCTAAATCTCCTAATACATCCAAATCGGGTCCACTAATGTTAACAGAAATAGGTGCACCACCGCCGATGCCTATATCCCCTGTAGAAATCTTAAATTCAGCTCCTGGAATATTTTTCGTTTTTGCTTCTAATTCACGAATAAACTCAGACGTCGTTATCTCACGAGCAGATGAACTTACTAGTTGAATGAGAAAATCTGCTTTATTTGATTTAGTATCACCAAACTGTGATCCTGAACCAATTGTTACAAAATTTGTTTCAATAATATCACTATATGGTTCTAATAATTTGTTAATTTCTTGAACAAGCTCCTCAGTTTCTGCGAGCTTTGATCCTTGTTGAGTTGTTGCACTTATATTAATTTGACCTTGGTCAGCGTCAGGAATAAATTCAAAGCCAATAAACGGAATTAATGCGCAACTACCGACGATGGCAACAAAAGTAACTATAACTGTCGTTTTACGAAACTTTAACGCTTTATTTAAAACAATCCCATAAATATTTTTTAACTTATGATAGTAATGTTCAAAGCCACGCTGATTTTCACCATTGAAATCAACATTTACCTTATTTAACATTTTAGAAGACAGCATTGGAACCAACGTTAATGAAACGACTAGGGCCGCAAGATTAGAGAAGGCAACTGTATAGGCAAGCGGACGAAAAATCATGGAAGCAATTCCATCAACAAAGACGATTGGAAAGAAAACAACAACTGTTGTTATTGCTGATGAAACAACGGCTGGACCTATTTCAGCAGCTCCGATCCGCGCCGCTTCGATGATTGATAATCCTTCCTGTCGTTTAATAAAGATATTTTCTAAGATAACAATCGAACTATCGACCATCATTCCTAAGCCAAGGGCTAAACCACCCATTGAAAGGATGTTTAGCGTCTCACCTGTAAAATACATTAACGTAAATGTAGAAATAATCGAAATCGGCATCGAAATCGCAATCACAAGTGTTGTTCGGAAGCTTCGTAAAAATAACAATAAAACGAAAATCGCTAATAATCCACCTACCAACATATTGCTAACGACACTATTGATCGAATCTTTGATAAATTTTGAAGTATCAAAAACAACTTCTAGTTTAATATTGTCATCTAACTTTGATTGCATTTCTTTAATGGCCTGATTCATACTATTGGCAACTTGTACTGTATTCCCATCTGATTGCTTCATAATTGAAAGAATTAATGAATCGACATTATTAACTTTGGCTTTCACTGCCATATTTTTAAAGGAATCGACAACAGTCGCAACATCACTTACTCGAATTGTTTTACCATCATGAAGGGTAATTAAAGTTTCCTCAATTTCCTTAATTGAAGAAAATTGTCCATCAATTCTTAGCTGTAAATCTTGATTACCTTTCGTTAAATTACCCGCAGATGCAGCTCGATTTTCTGCTCCTAACGCTTGCACAACTTGAGCACCAGTAATTCCATAAGTAGCTAATTTCCCTTTATCTAGCAATACTTGAATTTCCCTTGTTTGGCCTCCTTGAATTGTCACAGAGGCAACACCATCAACCCGTTCAAACCCTGGTTGGACAACTTCTTCCGTAATATCCTGCAACTGATCTAAAGGAGCTCCAGATAATGACAGCCACATCACCGGTGTTTGTTGAGGATCAATTCGTAAAATTGAAGGTTTACTTGCATCATCAGGGAGAATACTTCCTACTTGATCGATGCGTTCACGAATTGCATTCATTGATTCATCAATATTTCTTCCCCAATCAAATTGTAAAATCACTAGAGAAGATCCTGGAGATGAGGTTGAATCAACCGTCTTAATACCTTCAATTCCGCCAACTGCTGATTCAATCGGTCTTGAAATAAGTTGCTCTACTTCTTGAGGGGATGCCCCATCATAACTTGTGACGATTACGGCAACGGGAATATCCATTTCCGGAAGAAGGTCAACAGCTAGGTTTTTTAATGAAATTACGCCTAAGACGATGGCCGCAATGACAAACATCATCACACCAACAGGCCGTTTGACCGATACATCAACTAGTTTCACGTTAGTTTTCCTCCTTTACAATTTTGACGGTATCACCATTATTTAGGAGGTTTTGCCCTTTAACTACTACTTTGGCATCGCTTGGAACATCGCCTGTAATTGCCGTATGATCTGTATCATAGCGAAGCACTTTCACTTCTTTTTGAACAGCCTTTTTTCCGTCCACTACAAAAACAAATGATTCACCTTGTCGCTCAACGACTGCTGCCGTTGGCACGATTAAACTATCATTTACTAACATTTCTTCAACCAGAACGGTAGCGATCATTCCAGGACGAATTTGAGTTGGCGTATTTTCAACTTGAATTTCCACATTAAACAAACCTGATTGATCCGCGGTTGATGAAATATACGTCACTTTTCCTGTTTTTGTTTTCTGCAAACTAGCAAAATTAACTTTTACTTGCTGCCCTTCTTTAAAAAGAAGCAATTGCTCGGCTGAAATAGAAACTTCAATATCAATCATTTTTGCTGCTAGTATTCGGGCAAAAGGAGCTTGATTTGAAACAAATTCACCTTTTTTTCCGGAAAGATCAGTAATCTCACCGGCCGTTGGCGCTTTAATTTTGGTTTCTTCCAGTCGTTTTTCACTTAATTCAACAGCAATTTTCACTTGCTCTAAAGAAGCTTGTGCATCCTTAACACCAATTTCGGCATCGCGAATACTCGCCTCTGCAACTTGGAGATTGATATTCGCTTGCTCAACCGTCGTTGCTACCGCTGTCAGGCTTAACTCACTTTTTGCTTGCTGTAAAGATAACTTTGCTTGCTCATAACTATTTTGCAGTCGGCTTTCTGCTGCTTGGGCTTCTTCAAATTGTTGTTCAGAAATTAGCCCTTCAGCCAATAATTCTTTCATCCGCACTAAATTAATCTTTGCATCATGCCATTGTTTTTCCAGATTAGCGATATCAATCTTTAAATTGGCAATCTTATAGTCTCTGCCTTGTTTTGCTTCAGCTTGATTGGATTGAGCTTGCTTTAAGGCAACTTTGGCTTGATGGTAATTATTTTGGGCTTGGTTTAACCCATTTTGAGCACGTTTCAAACCATTCTCAGCTTGGGTTAACTTAATTTTATCTCCCTTTAAAGCTAGCTGCTGATCACGATCATCAATTTGTGCTAACACTTGATTTTCCTTAACCACATCGCCATTCTCTACATAAACTTCGACTAATTGACCAACTGCTTTCGGCAACACTTGAATATCTACTGCTGCTTCAGCAACTCCAGTCATCTGATTGTCACCACTTAAGGAACCCGTAAACACATTGGAAACAGCTACTGATGTTTCATACACTTCTTTCTCTTGATTCTTTGCTTCACTACTATTGCATGCAGTTAATGCAAGGATTGCAAGCCCTAATAATAATCCTAATCTAAACTTCTTCCTCTTCTTCTCCATCATTCATGGTTCTCCCTTCGAAACAATCATTACCAGGTTGGATACTCTAACCATTTATTACTGAATAAAGCCTTTTTCAAGTGCTTCATGTTGTTTTATCATCATATAATAAGCGTTTTCCGCCGTCATTAAGTCAAATTCTGCTTGTTTAACAACCATGTTTGCTTGCTCTACATCAAATTTGGAAACGAGTCCTACTTTTTGACGTTTTGTTAAGTTTTGGAAATTTTCCGTTTCAAACTCCAACGTTTTTTCTTTATCCTTCATCGTTTCATATGCCTTTTCAAGCTCAAAATACAAATTCATGATTTTCGCTTCTACTTCTTTTTCTGTTTCACGAATTTTCTTTAGGAGCAAGGATAGCTCCAAATCATGTATATCAACTTCTGTTGTCGATTTGTCACTCAAATCTGTGCCTCTTTTCAATCTATAATCTTCTTCTAAGTTTTTTATTTGATAGGAATTTTGAATTAATGTAGAAACAGGTTTTCTTTCTGAAATATAAGGAAGGTCATCAGTTGGAAGCGATGCAAAGCTTACATCACGCGCTAAATCAAGATTTAAATCTAATAACAGCTTTTTCACACCAAGGTCATATTGTTGCTTGCCTAGTTCTAATTCAAGTTCTTTTTTTTCAATTTCACGTTCTTTTGCTGTAAGCTCTTGCTTTGAACTTAATCCAAGCTTATGACGTGTTTTTAACCGGTGATAATCACTTTTTGCTAGCGTTATCGCAGTTGTTTTTAGTTGTAGCGATTTTTCTAATGAAATGATCTCGTCATAACGTCCAACCATCATTAGCCGAACTGATTCTTTTGCTTCTTGGCGTTGAAGTCCACTTTTTTCGATTTCGGTAGAAAGCTGTTTAAGTGCTTCTTCAAGCTGTAGACGTTGTTGTTCAACTTGTTGATCATTTGATTTCTGGAGAAGGATGTAGTTCATTTTGTTGGTTTCTACTAATACCCTCGCAATAGTTTCAGCTTGTTCTTCTAGTTTTTCTTGATCTAGTTTTTCGTCATCTCCTTTGTTATTGTTCTCTGCAATCAACTGCGCCAAAGTTGATTCATAATAATCTTTCCAATCTAAATTAGGCATTTTGGTTTTAGAATTAAGATCATCTATATTTTCTTCTGTCAATTTTTTTTGTAATTTAAGAATATCAGCTTGATAGATTAAATAAATTAAATTTTTGTCACTCCCTAACGCCTCAGCTAATACTTTGTCTAAAGTTAGTTCGAGGACTTGCTGTTGGCTTGACGATTGAACGGCTAGTTGTTGCTTTGCCAATGTCGTGGTTGGGGCAACCGTTCCCAATACTAAAGCCAGACTACAAATGATTGGAACTGTCTTTTTCATTATACTTTTCCTCCGTTTTAGAATAATTTTCGACTAATATATGGTAAAATTTCTCAAATCCCTTTTTAAGTTCAATTAAATCTTGCAGCTCTATTTTTGCTAGTAATAGCGCCCGAACTTGATCTGCTTCCTCTAATACTTTCTGTCCTTCTAATTCCAGTTCAACGCAGATATTACGACGGTCTTGCAGATCGATGCTTCGTTTTACGAGCTTCATCTTTTCAAGCTTCGCTACCATTTGACTCACTGCACTAGGACTGACTCCTAATTCAGTTGCTAATTCTTTAACCGTCTTAATCTCTCGTTTCCAAATTAAATACAATAATAGTTGCTGATTCGTTGAAAGTTTATTTTCCCAAGTGCTCATTCTTGTTTCTTTCGTTAAAATCGTATGTAATGAAGTGCCTAATTTTTCGATTTCTTGTAGCATTTGTTCTTTTAAAGCATTTTCGTCGTTTTGTTCGTTGCTTGTTTTTTCTTTATTCATAAACCCTCCGTCTTTTTATTTACTTAATACTTAACTTCATAAATAGTTAAGTTACTTAACTATTTATATAATGAAATATTATTACTGTCAATGATTTATTTTCCAATTTGTTTAATATTAAATACTTATCGACTAAGTGACATTTTTTTAAATAGATACCAATTCTTATCTAAATTTATTATTTATTGGTCTAAATCATAATGGCCTTTAGATTTAAACTAACTAAGACTTAAGGCTTAGAATGGTTGAGTGTTCAGTTAAATTGATGGACAAATTGATGAATTTTGCTAAAAATCAGATCTGATATAGGAGGATTTAGCGAATTTTTACCGATTTTGTTGAAGCTAGTCTTCAACATTTTCCGGGAAATTTTCTACAATAAAAGCTGAATTCTTGGCGAAAAATGCTAAATTAAGAGAATTTAAACAATTGATAGCCGGTGTTTGACCACTTATTTCTTGATCAAGTGTACCTGGGCTCATCAAACTGACATTAATATTGTGGAGAATGCTTATTTGTTCTTTATCAGCCAGTTTATATGATTTGTTTACATATTTTATTTCTAATTAATTGACATTTAATCCCACCTATGTTTCTTCCTTACAACTTAATAATACTAGCTCATTATGAACTGAATATGAACTGGGCTTATTTTGTATGATCAGACTTAAGAACTCACATGATTTAACACTCACTCCCCTGAATGAAAGTAGCATATTCAATTTAACTTTCACAGAAAAAGCGGAGCGCCCTTGGTTTTCTCGTGGAACTTCTACGTCTTCGAGTGGAGCTCCTAAACAAAAAAAGATGCTTATGTCATTACTGTAACTAAGCACCTTTTTGTTATGAAACTATTAATATTTTTAAACATATTTTGACTACTATTTCAGGCAGCCAAACCACGCTCTAAAATTTGTAGTTACTTTGTGATAAACATCTGCGTATAGTATTTTTGATAGCCGTCTGAACCGTAATAATACCCTATGCCAATTCGCTCATAGCTTGTTTGTAAAATGTTTTTGCGGTGACCTTCACTATTCATCCACCCTGTAACAACATCTTTGGCATTTTGATAACCAGCGGCAATATTTTCACCAGCCCCTCGATACGTAATTCCAAAATCAGTTAACATATCAAATGGTGATCCATATGTAGGTGATAGATGATCAAAGTATTGTTTATCATGCATATCTTGAGATTTAAGCCTGGCTACTTTGTTAATATCCAAGTCTAAAATTAATGGTTGAACTCCATGTTTTATCCGTTCTTCATTCGTTAAGAAAAAAATCTCAAATTCAACTTCTGATAGGTTTCCACTTCCGGAAATCTCGTATTGTAAGGCGTTGGCAACGGGCTTGATGGAAGCATTCGCTGTAATAGTCACTGTTTGATTTTTCTGTGACCATTTTACTGAAAATCCCATTGACTCCGTCGCCGACCGAAGTGGAACCATCGTTCGATTTTGAATCAACTTTGGTGGGACATCAATTTTTTCAATCATTTGTAAAAGACTGTCATTTCCATTTTGATATTGTTGAATGACATAGGGAAAATCAAGATAAAACGTTAAATTTGTTTGTTGTTGTCCTTTTTCTTTTACACTAGTAATTTTTTTTGTTTGTTGATCCCAATCAATGGTGGAGCCAAAACTTTCTTGTATTGCTCGTAATGGAACTAATACTCTTCCATCCTCAATTACTGGATTCTTATCGAGAAAATTAACCTTTTGACCGTCTACAAATACTTGAATCTCATTCGCAGCTACAGCTGGCGATTGAAATCCAACAATACTTACTGTTAGTAAGAAAGAAAATAAAAATAAAATTGTTTTGCTTCTCTTCAAAAACAACGCCTCCTAATTTTATAGTTACTGAACAATATTACGTTTTCAACTATCACTTTATTACTTTTGAGATAACTTTTTATTTATATCGGAAAAATTGGAGATTGTATGTAGATTAATTTTTCACATACGTTCTTATCTTGCAAATGAATCAATTCAAAACTTGTCCCCTCTTTTCACTCAAGCTTGTAATTATAAGGTGAAGGAGGTGATACGATGGATGAAAACATTTTACAAACGACGTTAACATTACAGTTTTTTTGCGGAAACGATGAGGATGGTAATGAAATTTATACAACAAAGAATTTCTCTAACATTGCCAATACAGCTACGAATGAACAGCTTAAGAACTCTGCTCAAGCGCTTGCATCACTGCAACAATTCACCTTAAATGCAGTCACAAGAACCAACCAATACGATATCTTCAACTAGTTTTTTGTTTAATCAAATTCAAAAAAAGACGAAGGAGGTGAGGAAAGAATGACAAAAAAAATCGAGTTAATCTTCAAAAATGAGTTAGGTAAGAACGTCACATTGTCATTAGACAATCCAATTGAACCTGTTGATCCAGCACAAGTAAATCAAGTAATGGATCAAGTAATTGCTGAAAATGCATTCGTTTCACCTGGTGGTTCACTTGTTAGCAAATATGCTGCGAGAATTGTTGAACGTAATGTTGCTGACATTGAAATGGAAGGATAATGGCCACTGACCTTAAGGGAGAAGCATTTGGTTTCTCCCTTTGTTAATAGTTTAATAGATGCCACTAAAAAGGCTCATCTTCTAGAAAGATCATTATTAGCAAAAAGACAATTATATTTTCAGAAAGGAGCTGAACGCTAGATGGAAATCTGGATCCCGTTAATAAGTGAATACGGTTTTCCAATTGTGATCACCTTATATTTACTGCATCGGATTGAAAAAAAGCTTGATCTCCTCAACAATTCCATGATCGAATTAACAGTTTTTTTAAAAGGAACTCCCTTTACTGAAGAGACAAAAAAACAACAAAAACTAAATGCTTAGCATGAACCTCCCAAGAGGAAGGAGCTTTCTAGTTAAATATTTCTTAAAAACCCTTTTGACGAGGGTTTATTTTTTTATGGTTAGCAATCTATTTATCGTGGGTGAACCCTAAATATTCAATAATTTAGTTGCCGGTATCGAACTTGTTTTACGTTTTCTGTAATCAAGTGGAGATTTTGATTACCTTCATCGGGATTTTTGCGCCTTTTCGGGCATCATTCTGCCCTTTTGGTTACCTGCATTCCACTTTTCCCGCCTTTTCGGGCACTATTCAGTACTTTTGATTACCTCCAGCGCAATTTTCCCGCCTTTTCGGGCATCATTCTGCCCTTTTGGTTACCTGCATTCCACTTTTCCCGCCTTTTCGGGCACTATTCAGTACTTTTGATTACCTTCATCGCACTTTTCCCGCCTTTTCGGGCATCATTCTGTCCTTTTGATTACCCGCATTACTCTTTTTCCACCCTTTCGGGCACCATTCTGCCCTTTTGATTACCCGCATTACTCTTTTTCCACCTTTTCGGGCACCATTCTGCCCTTTTGATTACCTCCATCGCACTTTTTCTCTCTTTTCGGGCATCATTCTGCCCGTTTGATTACCTGCATCGCACTTTTCCCGCCCTTTCGGGCATCATTCAAGCAAATACTTCATCATGGTAGCAAAGCTTGTGCTACCAATTTGCTTAGCAGCTGCACGGGCTTCAGTCAGCGTTCCAGAAAACACTATGCGGCCTTCCTCCAAATAAACGATCTTATTACATAACTGTTCAATCTCTTGCAAATCATGACTTGAAAAAAACAAGAGTTTGCCACTGTCACATATTTTTTTCATAAACTCAATAATTTCAAGTTTCGATTGAATATCAATTCCGACAGTTGGCTCGTCTAAAATAATCAGGTCCGGGTCGTGTAACAACGATAAAATAATATTTAGTTTCCGTTTCATCCCACCAGATAAATGCTCAGTTTTTTCGTTAAGTTTCTCAGTTAAACCAACTAGCATCACGAGCTCTGTAATTTTTGCTTGTGAGACAGCTTTTGGGGACATTTGTGCCCAAAATTTCAATTGTTCTCGTACAGTGATGTTAGTAAATAAGGCGAGATCTTGAGGAACATAGCCAACTTTTTTCCGGATTTCTTGTTCATTTGTAAGATTGTTATACTGAATAACGCCTCCGTCTGGCTTTAACACCGTTGCTAGCATTTCAAGCAGGGTCGTTTTCCCTGCACCATTTGGTCCAAGCACGGCAATCCGATCGCCTTGGTTCATCGAAAAACTAATTGCTTTCACTACCGACTTTTTTCGATAAAATTTTGATACTTTATTGACAACGAGCATTGTTCCACCTCACAATCACATAACTAGTTACGAAAAATAATAATGTTAGCATACTCAATAAGAGAAAAGGCTGAAAAAAATCTTTGCCATACATATTAGCGATGACTCCCTCTACTACAAATTGTTGTGGACCTACGAGCATTGAAGTCGCAGCAACAACCACTAAATTTATGACTAATGCTTGCTTAACTGAACGACAAAAACAAGCAAGCATTATCCCAATTAACAGACAGCACGCAATATACATCACTAATAAACTACCAAGGATTACGAAGCTTACATTTGGGACTATGACCACAAACAAACTGACAAAAATGACCAACTGAACAAAAGCAACCAAGTAAGTGGCAAAGAAATTCCCTAAAAAGTAGTGAGAAGCTCGAAGCACAGAGAACATAAATCGTTTTCTGACTAGCTGATCTTCAAACACCCAATGTGAGAGCGAAAATGCAAAATACATCATAAGTGTTGAAATGATCAATAACAACGGTTCTAAAGATTTGTTAACCGGTATTTCAACCTCTGATTTATAAAAATCTAATTCAGTTACCTTTATGGTCATGAGAGGAATCGGTTCCCATTGAGCATCGGTGTATTCCCAAGCAGCAAGCCACATCTCTTCTAAACTAGAGTGTCCATTGCCGCGATTGCTGCTTTTATTCTGCTCTTCCACAGCAGGGTTGGCCGTCAGTCCATATTTCTCAATACGATCAATTACCCGATCAGCAGCTGCCTTGTTACTCAGAAGGCGCATGACCTCAGCAGCTAATACTTCTTTAACAATTGGCGTTGCTAGTGAGGTATTAGAATGAAACACTTCGATCAATTGCTTCGTTTCATCGTTTTCAAGCTTAGCTTTAAAATCAGAAGTGATCACCACCGCTGTATCGACTTGATTGGTTACCACCTTTTGCTTCAAAGCGCTTTCCTCTAGTAAGACAACGCGAATACTATCATGAGTCAATAATCTTTCAACAATCCGAGCAGAATAGTCAGTTTGATTTAAATCCAAAAGTCCGATAGGAATTTTTCCTTCTTCAACTGTCTCTTCATAAAAAAAATAAAGAGCAACAAAAGCGAGGAAAGGGACAACAAAAAACGAAATAAGCTGCTTACGATCAGCAAATAACAGCTTTAGTCGTAATAGAAAAATATGGACAAATTGCTTCATCAGCTTCACCTCAGCTTCCTTGCTTCGTTAGCTACTGCACCGCGGAGGAACATGAAAATGTAAACGCAAATGACTAGTAAACTAGTAACAAGTTTCCTCGATTCATAAATAAATCCCGAATATAAAATCGCTTCCCTGATTGCGTAGAAAGGGGAATATTGTCCAAGATTCCCTACCCAATCCGGGTAAAAAGATATTGGCAAAACACAACCACCAATAACCGCAAAAATGAAAATGATCGTTCCAACAAGCACTAGTTCCGCGAATGGGCGTAACGAAAATGAGGCAATAAATGTGTAAAAAGCGCTTGTTGCACAAGCAACAACCAATAACGTTCCAAGGAGAACGAGCCATTTCCCAGTCACATCACTGCCTGCCATCGCAAAAAATAGGCTAATTTGTATTGTTATGATTATAAGCAACGTGAAAAAATTTGCTGCTACTTTGACCGACTTTGAGAAACCGTAGATTTTTAACCGCTTTAACATTGGTTCAGAAAAATCGTTACGGACAATTGTTACTATAAATAAACCGCTAATAAACGTCAAAAGAACGATACTTGCGGCAAAATAGTATTCTTCAAGTAAAAATGTCCCTGTTCCACTCAGTAAAGTAGTTGCAAAAATTTGCTTCCGAGCTAAAGATTGCAATGAAAAATCAATAATCGCCTGTTGAACTTCCCTGTTAAGAATCACAGGATGAACTTCTGGTTTCAAAAATACATAAACTGTATTAACTGCACTTTGTGCCGCTGTAATAAGATTAGCTGCACTTTCCATCACTGCTAAAAAAAGTTGTGCTTGTAAAGGGCGTTGCGGATTTCCTATCACCTCAATTGGTGTGTTTTGCCCAATTCGTAAATCGGCACTAAAATTTGGAGGGATGATAACCATTGAAGCAACTTGATCTTCTTTTACTAGTGTTAAAGCCGCTTCTTCGTCGACGTAAATAAATGTCACTAATTGGCGAAATTCAGAGGACGACGATAGTTGATTGATCATCGCTTTCGTTTCAAACGATTGGTCAAGATCAACAACTGCAACCTCAAATGGCTCCACATGCGGCTCAAATTCAAATAACGGCTCGAGGGCATACTTAAAAAGTAAGCTAAAACAAACAGGCAACAAAAGAAAAACAACTAATACAATAGGTTGCCTTATTAAACTTTTGACTTGTAACCCCACTAATGCTTTTACTTTATTCATGTCGATCCCCTCAATTGTTGTAACATTTAGCTTCCATATTTTTTATAATATTCTAAAAATTAAAAAGCTAGAAAGTTTGTCAAAAAAATCATTTTCTACTCTGAATATCTTACCACACAACCTATTATTTGGTAATAAATTCTAAATATCTTAGCAAATCTTTATCACAAATGTTCGTTAAACATATAAAAAATACCCAATCTTCAAATTTCACCACACAAATACACTCGAAACTTTACATTTTCCTTAGGGAAACTTCAAATTTAGACAAGCTCTGCGCTTCAAAACGCTAATTTTCACAAAATGACAATGACTCTACTAATTAAGATAATAAGCTCAACCGCGGAATATTGGAAAGCGCGCTTTCACTTGGAGTTGTGCTGATGGTTAAGGAAAAAAGCCTGCCGTTTAAGGAGCTTGTAATAAAATACGAGCCATTAATCAAGAACCAAATTAAACGATTGCAACAAGCAAAACTGTACGATGAATTGTACCAAATAGGACTAATTGCCTTATGGGAAGCAAAAACACAGTTTGATCATTCAAAAGGCCATTTTCCAAGCTATGCAAAAAAATATGTAAGGGGCAAACTATTAAATTATCTTAATGCCGAACGGAAATTTTATGAACGTAACCAGATGTGTAAAGAATCTGAACTAATTAACAATTTTCCAGCAAACGTTTACCGTAAACAAGTTTGCTTTCCAGCTGCCCGAATTGTCGAATTGTTATCAAAAACTGAACAAATTTGGTTTCATGAATTTTATCAACATGGAAAAGGACCGAAAGCGATTGCCAGCCAATATAACGTTTCAATCGAGACAGTCAAAACATGGCGAAAACGAGCCTTAGAAAAAATACGGACAAACATAAAAACAAGCGAGCTATTAGAGTTATTTAATTTAAGTAATGAATAAATTCAGGCTCTAATCAAATGGAACTGTCCTCTTGCAACAACATACTTAATTTAAGTAATGAATAAATTCAGACTCTAACGCTGCTTGTTCACTCCACTTGCCAAAGAAATAAAACTAAATCAGAAACTCTTTCTGAGCAACGATAAACCACGGATTTAACAGATTTTCTTTATTATACGTTAACGGCTCTTTCGATTTTGCTTCAACAATGATTCCGCCAGCCATTTCAACAATTGCTTGCCCTGCTGCTGTATCCCATTCCATTGTTGGAGCAAATCTTGGATACACATCCGCTTTTCCTTCTGCGACTAAACAAAGCTTTAACGAGCTGCCAGCTGAAGTTATTTTTACTTCACTACGTTTTTCCAACCCATTAATATATTCCTCTGTTTCTTTTGATAAGTGAGAGCGACTTGCCACAACTGAGATATAATCCCTCTTTGCTTGAATCGGTAGCTTGGTTGTCATTGTTTGTAAATCATTTTCCGAATTTAACTGTTCAACTTGATTTGTTTCTAGCATAAAAGAGCCTAATCCTACTTTTGCCACATACACTTTCTTTAAAATCGGTGCAAAAATGACACCAAGCACTGGCTTTCCATCATGAATGAGGGCAATATTCACTGTAAATTCACCATTACGCTTCACAAACTCCTTTGTCCCATCGAGCGGATCGACCACCCAAGCATACGTCCAGGCTTGTCTTTCCGAAAATGCTTCATGCTTTCCTTCCTCACTTAAAATGGGAATACTCGGCCAATAATGTGTTAACCCTTTGACAATCGCTTCGTGAGAACGCTGATCAGCAATGGTTAAAGGAGATTCGTCTGCTTTCGTTTCAACTTGAAAATCTGTTGCGTAAACTTCTTCAATGGCTTCACCAGCTTTAAGCGCAATTTTTACTATCTCTATAACATTAATTTTATTTAACATCTTTCGTTCTGCTCCTATTCTTATCTATGTTCTTTTTCTTGTAATAGCTCTTTATTCATTATAACAAGCAGTTACTTTCCAAACTACTCCATTATGCAAATACTTCTTGCTAAACATTCATTTACCCATTAGAATTTACATTTTTCATTACGTCGATGAACAAAATTTATACGATCCTAACGTGAAATAAATAACCCACCTTACTTTTGTAAAAAATAAGGTGGGTATTTATTTCATAGAGATATTAAAGTGTTGGTGAAAATGTTTGAACACGCTGAATAATTTCAAGTTCAATTTGTTCATTTAAAATATCAATTCGTTTTGAAAGCAGAAATGCATCTATAAGCGCCCAAATAGCAATTGGGATGAATAATAAGAACCAAGAGATAAGCCAAACAACTATCATGCCAATCGCATAACCTATATCTCCTGTATAAAAACGATGACCACCTAAAGAACCTAGAAAAAACCATAATAAATAAGCGACTCCTTTTGATTTTTTCTTTCCATTAAATTCACTTTCAAGCATTGCTAGTTGTTTCGCTGATAATTCTGCTTTTAATTGTAGATTACTCATACACCAAAACCTCCTTTTTTCAAAATTTAGTATTCCGGTATAGATAATTAATGATTATTCTTTTGGAACATCAATCATTCGTAAAAAAATTCATCTGAACATTAATTGTCTAAATATTGAACAATATTTTGACAAGTGATGAATGTCACCGCGTCCCATTTCACCTCATGTTAAGATTTTATTGATAATAAAAATCAATTATTGATCATCTAAAGAGGTGATGAAATTTGAAACAAATATCATTAAATACATCGATTTATGATTTATGTAAAGCACATCCTGAGTTTATTAATTTAATGAAAGAAATAGGATTTGTAAATATAACAAAACCGGGAATGTTACAAACGATGGGAAAAATCATGACAATCCCTAAAGGGTGCCGGACGATGAAAATTCCGTTAGAACAAGTTCGCGAGCATTTAACTAAACACGGTTTTCAAATAATCGATTAATTAAGGAGGAAACATAAATGAGTGAAATAATTAATAATCGTGAAGTACAAGGATTAGAAAATTCAGAGCGAAAACAGCTTTTAAAAGAGATTATTAAAGAATTACATGCTGGAAAAAACGTTGAAGAAGTAAAAGCAAAATTTAATCAAGCGATTGACAAAGTAAGCGTCAGTGAAATTTCCCAAATGGAGCAATCGTTAATGGTTGAGGAAGGGATTCCTGTAGAAGAAGTCCAAAGATTATGTTCCGTTCATGCTGAAGTTTTTAAAGGGTCAATTGAGGATATCCACGGAGATCAACAAGCATTGAACACTCCACCTGGGCATCCGGTATACACATTTTTTAAAGAAAACGTAGAGATCGATAAGTTCGTGAATTTTTCGCTTAGCCTTCATAAAGATCAGTTTCAACGTGAGCAAAGCGAAGAGCATATAGAAAAGTTAATCAATGACTTAACAAAGCTCTTAGAGATCGATAAACATTACAGCCGTAAAGAAAATTTACTCTTTCCTTATTTAGAAAAAGTAGGGATTTTCGGACCGACAAAAGTAATGTGGGGTGTAGATGATCGAATTCGTGCTGCGATTAAAGAAGCACGTACAGCGCTTTCTGAAGGCACTTGGAAGTTAGACAATATGATTTTAAAGCTAGACTTTATTATCTCAGAAGTAACTGAGATGATTTTTAAAGAAGAAAACATTCTTTTACCTATGTCAATAGAGAAGCTGACAGAAGATGAATGGCTAAAGATTGAACGAGAAGGCAATGTCATTGGCTATACGTTTATTGAACCACCAAAGCAATGGCAACCTGAACGAGCAAATTTAGTTGATGATGACGAAATTATGAATGAAGGCTTTATCCAGTTAGAAACAGGCATTTTATCCTTAAATCAATTGGAATTGATGATGAATCATCTTCCCGTTGATATTACCTTTATCGATGAAAACGATGTTGTCCGCTATTTTTCACACGGTAAGGAACGCATTTTCCATCGAACAAAAGCCATTATTGGCCGAACGGTCCAAAACTGCCATCCACCACAAAGTGCACATATTGTCGAGGCACTCTTAGATGACTTTAAATCTGGGAAAAAAGATGTTGAAGATTTTTGGATCAATTTCGCTGGCAAATATGTCTTAATTCGATATTTCGCTGTAAGAGATAAAGATGGTACGTACAAAGGAACACTAGAATTCACGCAAAATATTCAGCCAATTCAAGCCATTACTGGCGAAAAACGCTTGATGTCTTAAAAAACATGGTCTGACCTCCACTATATTTCACACACAGGAGGTCAGACCATATAAATACGTGCTCTCTATCTATTTGCGTTCTTCAGGACAAAACATAATTCCTGTATTATGAATTAGCTTTGGATTTCTGCAATTCATTCTACGAATGACCTCATAAGAAACATCTACTGTTTCTAATTTTTTGAGATCACTCTGACCGCTTACTAAAATAACTTCAACTTTTTCCCTCTCATTTAAATAATCAATATCAGCTAAATATAACGATTGTTCTTTTTGTTGATCATCTATATATGACATACACTCCGTTACAACATTTATAACCATTCCAAAAATCAACATCCAACTAAAAACTTTCAAATGTTTCTTTTGTAATAATAGTCCTAAGATTATTACTATAACTGGTATAAACCAAACCTGAGGAGCTATTACTTCTGGGATGATTATATTACTTATTTTCACAGATAAAAGAATAGCACTAATCACTGCTAAAGCACCAAGTGTTGGCCAAACATGATTACGTCCTGATATTATTATTACAACTGTAGCCAGAACTAAAACGAATACAAATACTCGACCAAATTGATTCAACCAGTTAATTTCACTCAACCTTTGAAATGGATGTATAACATTTTCATTAATTGCATTCTCTCCTGTAACTAATTCAACTGTTGGTAAGAACATGTCACCTTGTTCCCAAAGATTTGTCATAAATGGATGGTATCCAAAAAATACGAAAGAAACAATGATCGCACATAATGATGTAATAGCTGTAAATTTTAAAGCCTCCATTTTTTCGGTTGAATATAAAACTGTGAAAAAAAACAATGTACAAATAATAGCAAACAGTAAAGATGAGTAACTTATATTTGTCATCAAAATAAGTAACAAAGCATAACTTACATATAAGATAATGTTATGTTGATCATAATAAATAAGAACACAAAAAGATAGCAGACAAAGCAATAAAATTGCAGCAATTCCGCTTACTTGAAACGAAGCCCATCCACTTACAGCAAGCGGATTAAGTGTTAATAGCATTGCTAACACAAAAGATGCAGCCCACCGATTTCGTGTTATATGTAATAATGCTGATAGTGAGAGACAAAACGAAGCCATTAATAATACATAATAATAAGACTTCCCTTGTTCCCAGTTCCCCGTTGCTAAATAAGTCATTGTAGCAATAATCTCGCTTGCTTTAGGATAGATATTTGCCCATTCTGAATCCTTTTTATCATCATATATAGGATTCCATCCTTCAGATAAATAATAAATAACCTCTTGATGATGCTTTTGACCTTTCTCACTCAAATCAATAAATTGTGTACTCACCCAAGCAGATAAGCACACAATAATTACTACAAATAAAGTATTTACACTAAAAAGAAAAACTAATTTTTGCATTTTATCTATTTTTATTTGGTTTGCACAAAAGCAAATGAATAATATAGTTATTGCAAGAGCTACATATAGATGCACACTAGATAAAGGCGTATTTAATAATAATGAAACAGAGCCTGTTAAAAATAGACAACCTGTGAGAAACAATAGTACTATCCCATTATAAAGGATTAATTGATTAACTCGTTCTTTCATTAAATAACTCTCCTAGTTTTTAATCATTTACACAACAACCGTTTCTAATTGGTCAACCGTTTCAGAATTTGCACCTACTCTAAAAATATAAGGGAAGTTATATTTTTCAAAAGCGTTTCTCGTATCTAAAATAGGAACTCCAAGCTCTGCAATTTCCTGATATGGGAGATCTAAATGATTTGTGATCAAAACTATACAATCATACTTTTTGATCAGTTCCTTACTGTAAGTAATTGAGTAAACTTCTTTTTCGCTCTTATCTTTAAATACTGTTACATGCGGATCATAATAATCTATTTTAACACCGCTATCTTTAAAGAGTTCATAAACAGCTAATCCCGGAGATTCTCGCAAATCATCTATATTAGCTTTATATGCCATTCCTAATAATAGTACTTTTGAATTTCGTAATGATTTCTCATAGTTATTTAAAATTCTAGAAGTTTTGTTCATAACATAATAAGGCATATTAGCATTCACTGATTGAGCAAGCTCTATAAATTTGCTATAAAATCGATATCCCTTTGCTTTCCATGACAAGTACATTGGATCTAGTGGGATACAATGTCCACCAATACCTGGTCCTGGATAAAAAGCCATAAATCCAAACGGTTTTGTACTTGCTGCTTTAATAACTTCCCAAACGTTCACTCCCATACGATCGCACATCATAGCCATCTCATTAATAAAAGCTATATTAACACTACGAAACGTATTTTCTAATAGCTTAGACATTTCTGCTACTTTAGGACAAGATACTGGTACAACTTTCTCCACTACATTTTGATATAACGTAGTACCAAGCTCTAAACATTCTGATGTTGTTCCACCAATAACCTTTGGCGTATTGTAAGTATTATATTTTTCATTTGAAGGATCAACACGCTCAGGAGAAAAACAAAGAAAATAATCTTTGCCAACTTGCCAACCTTGAGATTCTAACTGCTTTTCAATTAATTCTTCAGTTGTGCCTGGATAAGTAGTACTTTCTAATATAATTAATAGACCTTTTTTCATATATAATTTAATCTGCTCGACAACATCATAGATATATGAAGTGTCCGGATCTTGATTTGCACTTAACGGTGTAGGAACGCAAATACTAATTGCATCTAATTGCGATAAGACACGATAATCTGTTGTTGGTAGAAATCTAGTACTCTGAATCACCATTTGTAACGTTTCTTTACTAATATCCTGAATGTACGATATTCCTTCTAATAATAGTTTTACTTTACTAGAATCATTATCTATTCCATAAACCGTAAATCCTTGCTTTACCATTTCAACAGCCAATGGAAGTCCTACATATCCCAACCCAATTACGCCTACCTTTGCTTTATTACCGTTTATTAAATGCTTTAGATTGCTAAAATTTGTACTCATTATTTCCCTCCGTCATCACATATTATATACTTTTACATAAATGGTTCGTTTTCAATTTTTTGTAAGATCTATAATAATCGTTTAATTCGGGCATCTAGTTCTATAGTTGAAAAAGGCTTAGTTATATAATCTGACACCCCTAGATTAAAGCACGCACTGATAGTATTTTCAGCTTTTCGACTAGTCAGAACAATCACTTTTGATTGATTCCCTACATTATTCTTATTAATTTGTGTTAAAAATTGGTAACCGTCAATTCCAGATAAATTAATGTCAGTAATAATTAGATCAGGTTTATACTGCTTATACAATTGAATTCCTTGGTAGCCGTCTTTAGCCTCTAAGGTGTTATATCCTTGCAAATCGTAACGCTGAACCAAAAATTGTCTAATTGTATTATCGCCATCTACCACTAAAATCGTTCTAACTTTGTTAGATTTAAAATGTTCATGAAAAATGACAATTTCATCAAATGAAGCATTATCTAATTGATAAAACATTTGTTCAATCATTTCTATGCTAATTTTATTTTCAACAGTAACTGGTGCTACTATCATTTGATGTTCATAATATCCTTTATCTAGTAAACTTTGTTTAATAATTAACCCATAGTAATGTGTTTCACTCAATGTTTTCCCATACAAAATTACCGATAAAATTCCAGAATGGTCAATGACACGATAATGGACGTTTCCACTACACGAAATACTAAGTGAATTGGAAATTTGTTGAACGTTCTTATCAAAATCATCTTTACATTTTACAAAAATAAGCCCGCAGAGATTTGATTCTGCAACTTTTATAACTTCATATATCTCTTGAGCTTCCGTATTTTCTTTCAATTGAAGCATACCGTTCTCTCCTCTATCTTAGAATCTTAGAAGTTATTTTGATTACTCTGATTCTTCATTCCAACTTTGCCTTGTCATTACTCCCCAAGTATTATTGTTTTGAAGAAATTCAATATGCCCTTGTAATCTCCAAAGTACACCTAATTGATAGTACCCCAAAAACAAAACTGCACTAAACAAAATCATTTTTATATTATCTTTAATTTTAGGATAACGTTGAAAAGCAATTTCCTCTAAAATAAGCGATCCAACAGTAAGTAAATACCCACTTAAAAAGTTAATCAACGTAAAAACTAATACAATATTTATTGCAGTCATATCTATGAGCGCATAACCAACCAATGCTAAAAAACCCGTGATTTTTACATATGGATTAAACGTTTCAAAAAAGACATTATATGGCATTGTGAAAAAACCAAATTGTTTATACCTTGTACGTAAAATCATATCTTTATTTTCAATCATATTTTTCAAGTTTCCTCGTCCCCACCGTTTTCTTTGACTACTCAAAATTCGATACGTATCTGGAGCTTGTGTCCAACAAACTGCATCCGGACAATAAGCTACTTTATAGGGGATATTATTTTCTAACATATATCGATGCAGCTTAATAATAATATTCATATCTTCACCAGGATATCCGCCACGATACCCTCCAACTTTTATCACATAGTTCTTTTGAAACACCCCAAAAGCTCCTGAAACAATAATTAAACCATTGATCGAGCTCCAACCAATTCGCCCGCCAATAAAGGCCTTCATATATTCAATTGTTTGTAGCAAAGGCCAAATTTTTTTAGGCAATTTAACTTCTTTAATACTTCCATTTTCAATTTTACATCCATTAGCTATTCTTACATTTCCACCAATAGCCACAATTTCCTCAGGGTTTTCCATATAAACCCTTGCAATTCTAAGTAGCGCATCCTTTTCCAATAACGAATCTGCATCAATCGAAGAAATTAGTGGATAGTGTGAAAAATTAATGCCTACATTCAAAGCACCTGCTTTTCCGCCATTATCACTATCTATTACATATAGATTTGGATAATTTGGATTGTAATAAACTCCTTTAACTTTCGATGCATTAACAGAATAACGAATTGCTTGATTGTTTGAATATTTTAATTTAAATTCATCAATTAACACTTGTAATGTTTGATCTTGCGAGCCATCATTAATCACAATTACTTCATAGACAGGATAATTCAGTGTTAATAAATTTCTGACATTTTCTTTAATCGTTAATTCTTCATTAAAAGCAGGTACCAATAAGGAAACAGGAGGAACATATTCCGAACCAGACAATGTTTGCAATCGATTGTAAGTAGCTCCTCTTTGAATGTTGTAGATATTTCGATATGAAAAAAACAAAATTACAAAATAGACTATTGTAACTAACATGACGTAAAACATCGCAAAAATTCCATACCCTAAAAGTATCTCTCTCATTTTTCTTCCTTCCAATCACATTGCTATAGTCTTAAAATAACTTTCGTATATTTTTCGTCGATTGTTATATTTAATGATTTCTTGAATATCTTTTTCATTAACAATACCTTTGGTTATTTCTTCATGTAATACATCTTGGGCCATATCTGATTTAAAAGGATCATCATTCTCAATGGCTGCTTCACAAAGAGCTGTAAATCCTCCTTCTCCAAGCAAAAGTAAGCTCTTCGCACTATTGTAACGAACCCACCAACTTGAATCTGCTAAAGACATTTTCAAATAAGGAATTGCTCGCTTATCACCCATATTCCCCAAAGATTTCACAATAACAGATCGAATTTCCCAATCTTCATTATGAAGCCATTTAGTTAAATGATGGACTTCCAAAAATTTATTACTACGTGTCAATACTTTTACCGCTTTTATTCGAAGTTCTTTCTCTTCAGAATCGACTAACTTTACTATTGTTTGATTTACTTTAGGTTTTGTATGATGTGATAACACAATTAATGCAACTTTAATCAAATCTGGATCAGAATCTTCAAGAAAGTCATTAAAAATTGGCACATAATCAACTTCAGATTCCATAATAATATCTGCAATAAGATCGTGAAATCCTTTACGAAAACTGACCATTATTTTGGTTAGCTCTTTGAGATCTTCGGGATTTTTGACACACTTCGCCACTGCTCTAGCAATAATAAAGGTTACTGAACTATATTTAACAGATTTTAGAAATTCTATCATAATTGGAACTGCTTTTTCTGAGCGCATACCCCCAAGGTAATAGGCAGCATCTACTTTAATTGAAGTAATTGGATATTTTAACCGCTCTAATTCCTTTGTAATTAGACCTAGTTCCTCGCATAATCCAATTAAATTTTCCCTAGATTTCCCTTTGAAATCTTCAATCCATTCGACTAATTTGCGTTGAATGACTTTCATTTCAAAGTTGTTAATAAATACTGGTGGAGCCATTAAGCCGATTTGACTATCAATATTAATTAAAATGTATTTAAAATATTCTTTATTTTTATTCAAATAATATTTTTCAAGTTTCTCTTTACGCATCGAATAAATTTTTATTGAAAATAAAACAACTAATCCTACTAAAATTATCGCTATGCAAATATAAATCATAATAATTGCAATTGTTAATGTAGGATACATTCATTTCACTACTCCTCCCTATTCATTTTCTTTAATTTGTAAAAACACTTCCTGTAAATAGTAGTAACTTTCCTTTAACCTTTCGATATAATTTACTTTCTCCCAATTTTCCCACGAATATTTTTCAATTTGAGATACTGGATACTCATCAGTGACAGTCTCTAAACCAATCACTTTTCTTTGCTGTTTATCATAAATCCACGGAACGAAGTGTATCCCTTCAATTTCAACAGTTTTAAACACTCTATCAAAATCATCATAACTTATTACTTGGGATTTACTCGGATCAGTTACCCCTAAAAGTAACCATGGAATTCTAAGTTCAATAAAGTTATCATTATATTGCCAAGTAGCAAGTGAATTATAATCCTCGTCCTCTCTGTCCGTACTCCCTCTTATTAATTGACCAGCGATAACATCCATGAAAGGTGATTCAAATTTTGTATCAGGTGGCTCCAGTTTTAAACTTAATGCCAGCTTCCAAGGATTGAAAATTCCTGAATCATTATTCCACTCATTTTTATTTACATTGATCATTTTTTTGCTCTTACCATAGAGGCGATTATGTAAGTCATAGTTGGAAGCGATTAACATCTCTGTTTCTTCATCTAATCCAATTTTGATTAATTCTTCCAATCCTTCATCTAATCTTCTTTCTGGTAACCATTCAGAATGCTGATTACCACCAGTTAATGTATCTACTCCTAACATCACCATATGTTTCTGTGGTTGAAATTCTTCTTCTAGGTCAATTGCAACATATACATATGCTTCATCATGTGAGAGTAAGATACGTTCAAAACCTGGCTCATTTAACGATAGCTTCATCTTTTGATCATCAGGTAGCGTTTCCCAGTCAGAGTTATATCCATCAATTAATAATGTCTCATTCTTACTTGAAAACATTCCTAATATACCAAAATGCTGTTCATTAGTTAAAACGTTAAACCATAGCGGATTAAACTCTGGTATTTCAATACTCATAGTGTTCCAAGTTCTTTTAAACCATTCATCCTGCCACATAAATACTATTGCGCCTGCGTAATCTTCTTCATAAATCAACTTTGTTAAGTCTGCATTAATTTTTCCTTGTGCATGCTCATCGTGACCACCTTGGTTCCTCCCTAATAAGCCACGATGTGAAACCCCAAGTGATGAAGGTACTCCGTATTCTGTTACCATTAATGGAATATTTGGGTGTTTTTCTTTTAAACGTTGCAAATAAGCTAGATAAGAATCAATTTCACCATCTTTATTTTTTACCGTTCGAAATGTTTTATCATATAGAAAAAAGTCTGGATAAAAAGGATAGACGTGAAAGGCTGCAAAATACCCAGCTTGCCAACGTTCGTTAGGTGCAATATGTAATGCATAGACACTAACCATATCTTCTTGAACTAATGGCTCACCTGGATGTGATAAAACATCTGTTGTCACCCAATTCGTAAAAGCCATCGGATGATGCCAACCATATTCATTTTCAATTTGAGCAGCATGATCTATCATCTCTGCTAGCCAAATTTCGAAAGGAGAAGCCTCAGAAGTGGAAGAAAAAAACTCCCCTTCATAAGATGCAATATGTTTATTTAGTTCATTTGTTTCTACTACCATTTCAGGATCCCATTCTGTACCAAGATGCCAGCCAATTAGATATGGTCCAACATTACTAGTATATTTTCCACTCGCTGCACCATATTGATGAGGTAACGTTAAATCTCCATATACTCCCCGGACAACTATTTCAATCTCATCCCTAAATTTTTCTCTAATCTTAGGTATGTAAGCATTTTGAAATTCAATAAGTTCATCTTCAGGACTCCAAATACCTTGCATTAAATAAAGTGGATTGTCCTTATGTGCTCTATTAAATTCAACTAAACTATCATAAAAAACTGGTTGATGTAAAGTATAGACGCGGATTGTATTAGCACCCATTTCTTGAATTTGTTTAAACCAGCGCAAGTAATCTTCTTTTTGTATCGGGAGCTCTCCCGGAAAATGTCCTGGTACTGTTGCTCCAAGATTTACTCCGCGAACAAACATCTTTTTCCATTCTTTCCCGTTATAAATTTCAAAAAAGTTTCCTTTTGTTCTAAATTTGATGTTGACGTTGTTTTCAACCAATTTCAGATTGACGTAATCTGTTTTAGTATTTTTATAATAACTAAAAATGAACATTAATAATAAAATACTAACAAGAGAAAAAAATAGAATATTTCTCCGTTTTTTACCTATCATTTATCTCTATCTTTCCTTTCATTGCACTCTCTACTCAACCGTTAGCTTTAATATCCTTCTAAAGAAACTGGATAATCAATACTACGGCCTATAAAAAATAAATGTTCTTGATCGACTATTTCTCTTGCATAATCTATCATTTGAAGTTTGAAATTTTGCCTTGTGATTTTACAATTTTTAACCCTTTATTCGTATACACCGCAATTCCCGCCGAATCATACCCCCGATACTCTAGCTTCTTTAGTCCATCCATTAATATTTCCTTAGTTGATTTTTTTCCAATATAGCCTACAATCCCGCACATATACTTTCTTCCTATCTCCTTAATCATTATTCTTTTGGATAAACTTAGCTTGTAGCTAAAGAGAATATTAGCAAAAGAATCGGACTTGCTAATATTCTCTTATATTTTGGTTCAAGTTAATAACATCCTACTTACTTTTTCCATTTACTATCATCCGAAAATTTTTTATTTTCTGATAATTATAAAGAAAAAAATTTTCTACTGGTTTAGTAGTAATCACATTATCAACCAGTGCAAATTATCTTCCTAGTTAATCCAAAAGTATTAGTAACAGTTTTATTTTAATAGTTATCCATATAATGTAAATGGTTAAATTTACTTATGTAATCGACAAGAAAATAAATACAACAACGTATTTTGCTGTCTTTTTTTGTTGAATTTTAATATTTTATAGTATGTCGACAGAAAATTATGAATTTTTTGTGAAAATATAACCGGTACTTTTTTCCTGTAATAACAAATTTTCGACAAGTTAATATTATAAAGTTTTTTTAAAAAAAGGGCTAAATACCTATATTTGCCAATTTGTGTTCTTTTCCACTGAAGGTAAAAAATGCTGTGGAAGCTTTGAGATGTTTACACAACTTTAGTCTATATCTCTTTTAAAAAAGCGTCTAATTAGGTGACGACACCTAATTAGACGCTTTTAATTTTTTTGCTTAGCGGGGTTCCTATAACTTCTTTCTTTATCTTGATTTTGTTTATTACGCATACCTTGATTGTTGTTCTGAGTTTCACCTTGCTTATTTTGGGAAAGTGTGGTTCCTTTTTCTTTTTCTTTTTCTCTTTCTTGATTAGATGAACCGGAACTGTCAGGTTTATCAGACTTATTTTGTCTTGGACTTACACCATCAAGTCTGCTTGGCTTGTTCTGTTTTGATTCTACACCGTCATGTTTGTCGGACTTATTTTGTTTGTGCCTTACATCATCAGGTTTACTTGACTTGTTTTGTTTAAGATCTTCATCGTCAAGTTTATCGGACTTATTTTGTTTTGAATTTACGTCATCAGATCGGCTTGACTTGTTTTGTTTAGGTTCTATATTTTTAGTTTCTGCATTATCAATAGCCTTTTCGCCCGTTTTCATTTTTCGTAACTCAGCGATTGATTTCCCCTTTACTTCTTCAATCGTTTTCACGACACCCTCATGTTCAAGTTCTTTAAAAAAGCGATAATGATTAACAGATAAATGATTCTTTTTTGCTTCCTCATAAGTTACTTTGCTATTCTGCAGTACGACAACATCTATTTTCTTATTATCAACCGAATTCTTTATCGTTTGTTCCATTTCTTCAATTACATGATTTTCTTTTTCCTTAATAGGAATAACAGATGTAGTCACAACCTGCTCTTCTAGAAAAAATCCAGCTTCTTCGGAGTAGGTAATTATTTTTTTAATCGCAACTGATAACGACTGTCCTTTCGTACCTACTGTTGCAAGCAATTTTTCCCCATCAACGTTATTAGCACTTGCATCAATTACCTTCATTGCGTCATTTACCATTAATTCAATGCTTGGATTGATATCTATCGCAACTACATAAGCGGAAGCATTTTGGCTAAAAGGAAGAAATAG
Organism: Anaerobacillus sp.; assembly: GCA_036676095.1. Taxonomy (GTDB): domain Bacteria; phylum Bacillota; class Bacilli; order Bacillales; family Anaerobacillaceae; genus Anaerobacillus. Next base: position 71,247 of record JAKFDP010000108.1, read on the forward strand.
GTATGAAATGAATACTAATAAAAAAATAGCTGCTGCTGTCGTATATTTTGCCCAAGATGTCTTCTTTTCGATATAAGTATAGCGTTCTCCTAATTGTGGTGCCTCATGAGTTGGTCTAGCGACATTTTTAAATGTGCCATCTGGACAAAGTAAAACAACTACGTCTTCTGTAACTTTGACAACGATGCCTTCCACTACCTTCTTTCCCATCATGATTCCCCTCCTTTTTGAATAAATTGACGCAACTGTGTCCACTGTGGATGAAGATTTATTAATATTAACGTAACAATGTATTTTCGATGGCGCTCAATTGTTTTCACACGATAACCTGTTTTTTTTGAAAATAAGGTTGTTGCCAGCTGTCTTTTCTTTAAAAAATAAGTTACACACTCTTCATCGTTACAAAATGCATCTGCTATTTCGATCAATGAAAACCTCGTATCTTTATGCTTCGGTGAAAATTTCTCTAGCTCTTCAAATGATATTTTATAGTGGCTTAAAGCCTCGCTTAATTCTAGTATTTCTTCTACTAAATCATTCGTTTGCTTTGCTTTTTGAAACTGATCGATTGACTGGGCGATTTCATAATTATTTTTACTAGCTCCTTCATTCTCATCATTTAATGAGACAAACTGAAGCTGTTGTTCTTTGCGAAAAAAATCAATAAGATCCCTTTTTATTAAAAGATATACATAATTTAAAAACGTCCGACCTTTTTCAGGTTGAAACGTATCAATTGCCTTATTAAGGGCTATTAAACCAATGCTTGTTTCTTCTTCACTCCAACTTACATATCTTTTACAAATATGACCAACAGTGTTGATGACATAAGGTTTATAATGACGTAGTAATTGTTCGCGAACAAGCTCATTCCCAAGTTGTGCATCTAAGATCGCTTTTTCAGTGTTACTCATTTCTATCACCTTATGCCTCCTTTACCGTAATTATAAAATTTTCTGTTTCTATTATAGCGAACGATAGTAGGCAATTGTAACTGGTAGATATTTCAATAATATTTCATAAAGAAAAATTGGCAAAGCCAAGCCCTCGGGCGCCGGCTAAGCCTTAGTTTCTCTTATACTATCATTCGAAAAAACTTATCTTTTTTATATAAAAACTGCTTCCACTTTTATATGGAAGCAGTTTGAAGTTTGATACAATAACAACTATTTTTTGCTTGTCTTTGTCTTCCTTACTTCTACATCTAACTAGATTTTTAGTTTCTTACTCTACTTTTCCTCTTGCCTTTTCAGCATGCTCACTTGCATTTCCAGCCTTTTCTTCTGCTTTTCCTCTTGCTTTTTCAGCTTTTTCTTCGGCTTTTTCATTTGCCTTTTTAGCCTTTTCTTCAGCTTTCTCTCTTGCTTTTTCTGCTTTTTCTCTTGCTTTTTCTGCTTTCTCTTCGGCTTTTTCTTTTGCTTTCTCAGCATTCTCTTTTACTTTCTTACTTTCTTTTTCAACTTCTTTTTCTTCTGCTTTTTCAATCTCATTTACAGCTTCAACTTCTGCTTTCTCAATTGCATTTACAGCTTCAACTTCCGCTTTTTCAATTGCATTTACAGCTTCTTCCTCTGCTTTCTCAATTGCTTTTGCTGCCCGTTGCATTGCGCGTTCTTGGTTTGCTAGCGCTTTTCTAATACCAGCCTTCGCTTGTTCTGGAAGATCTTCACGTTCTAAAAGGGCCAATAAATTTTGCGAACGCTTTGCTCCATTTTCAATGATCACTTCATTTACTTCATTCACTTCAGAAAGATCTTCACCTGCTGTTTCTGTTTCTCCTAAAACTGTTTCAACTTCAATTACATTAGTTTCAAAGTCATTAATTAACTCTTCAGCAGCTTCTTCGTTGCCAGTTTCAATCATTTCTTCGGCCTCTTCTAATCTATTATCCGCATATTCATCTTGAAGAAGTGCTTTTTCAGTTGTGTCTTCTGTTAAATCATAGATTGCTTCTTCAATCAGACGGATTGCTTCGTATAAATTAGATTCTGGTGTAACAACTGTTTCTGCCGAAGCATCAACATCAGTAGTTGCTTTTTCTTCGTCAATAAAGATTTCATCAGAAGTTTCTGGTTGATTTTCGTCTTGGGTTATCACTTCGTTGTTCTCTACTTCTGAACTAATAACTTCTGTATTCTCCTCTTCTTGACCTGTAACGACTACTTCCTCTTGTACAGTTTCTTGATCTACAACTTCTTCCATTACTGGACTTTCTAGCTGTTCTTCAGCAAAAACTCCAGTTCCAACTGTTAAAACCCCTGCTAAAATAATTGTTGATGTTAGTTTTTTAATCAAATTAATCTCTCCTTATTATATTAGTAAAGTTCTATATTCCACCGAAACGCTTCCATTTTTTCTCTGTTACTTTCGTAAACATTATGAGGCATCAAAATTGTAGTAATAACATGACGATCTTTAGTTTCCTCAAGAAAAACATTGGTGTGAATACTTTCTTTTCGATCTGACTTCCAAGAAATATAGTTTGGACCTTCATCAGTAACAGTCACTTTCCCTGCTGCAGCTAAAAGTTCTTGCTTCATTTCTGCGATCGTTTCTTGCTTTGGAACAACAGATATAATCGCAACCATTTTTTCATTTTTAAATTTCACACTAGTTGCAGTCTCTTTTTCTATCACCCAGCCATCAGTTTTATAGACACGAACGCCTTGATCAGGATTTTCATAAAGTACACTAGTTGAAGATGTGCCGTTGTCTTTTTTCGCTTCAGTAACATCGTCACTACTACATCCAATTAAAGCAATGAATGAAAGAATAATAAAAATATGTACTGCTTTTTTGAACATCAATATTCACCTCTCTTTTTGGTAGCTGGCTGACTTGATTTTTTGATCTTTAGTCCCTTTAGCTTTGCGTCACCACCTTTCAGTGATTTTGCCTTTAACGATTTTGTGTTTCTATTTAACGTTTCTATGTATCTATACGATTGGGAGTGAAATTTTTAGGGGGGTGAACAGAAAAATAAGATTTTTAGTGGAGATGGTAACTTCCTGTACAGCAAAACTTTTTTTATAAACTTCACTTTTTTCGACATGTATGCCGTGGAAATTCTAGTAAATCCACTAGATAATACTAATAAAAAAGAAAAAGATCTACGTCCTCCAACACTAGATTCCTTAGACTATACATATGTCCCTAGCTACGTTCCAAGCCAATTTACAAAAACGGTGAAACCATTTTTTGATCGAGCGATCGAAATATGCCAATTTTGGGACCGAGCACTAATCGCCTATCGTTTCGTCAAATTCGACGAACCTATTGAGCATTTCTTACCAATCATCATCCAGGCATTTAAAGAAACCGTCTACCACTGGAAGCGAAAAAAAATCAAAAAATGTTTCATCTCCTACTATTACGGAACTGTAGTTGGAATGTTAACCGTTGAAAAGCGGCGATTTATCGCTTCTCGAATGGAGCCAATCGCTTGGCTTAAAGCATGACAGTCTTCGAAGTGCCCTTATATCATGAATGACAACCAAGTGATAAACTGAAATAAAAAAAAGAGCAGCAATCGTTTAGCACAATTGCTACCCTTTCCTATTCTCAACTCGATGAAACATTCTTGTGTTTACACATGACAACATTTCAAACAAAAATCCGATGTACACATTTTCAAAACTTTTAAGCTTTACCTAACGATCTTACTTGAATGAAAAAAAGCCTTTTGATAAAACATTTCCTTCATTTGTGGATCGAGACAATCTTTGTACAGTAAATAATTATAATTCATCAAACATTTGTGCCAAGTTTGAACAAAAAAATTCAACATTACACACTCCTCCTAATTTTACATTTAAACGTCGAAGGTGTTAAGTATTTGGCAACTGGCTGGCGTATCTTAATGACTTAGCCCCTTTAGTTTTGCGCCCATCATCTTTCGGTGAGGTTGCCCTATCATACGTAATAATGTAATTTGATTTTTATATCTAAATTATACCTTATTAACAGTTCAAATATTATCCTTTTTTATGACTTATTTTTGAAAATAATTAAAACTATTTTTTACATTTTCCCATTACTTTTTCCCTATTTTGGCGATATTTAGTAGAATAGTTACACATTATGTAATATAATAGATATTAGAATTTTCATAAAATTTTGTTATTAGGAGAACCGACATGTACAAGCAACTTAATCAGGAGAAATTGCTTTATATCCTTAAAGAAATTCAAAAACTCGGAAATAGTAACAACAATTTAACTTCAAGGGATCTCGTAAAAGAAATTAAAAAAATGTTATTAAATAGGGATAATGTAAAATCTTTATAGGGA
>JAKFDP010000109.1:0-9110 GCA_036676095.1 Anaerobacillus sp.
CTTAAGATTAGCATGTAAACAATCTACAACCAATTCATTAGCAGCTTAATTTTTTTTAAAACGATGTTACTTTTATTCTGGAAGTGTCAGCTTTTTTTAAAAAATGAATTATGAAATTGGTTCCATTATATAAATATAAAAGTTTATCATGACGAAATCAAAGGATTTAGTCAATTTGACATTAATGTAAATAACGAAAAACATTGGGAATATATATTTGACTACATTAAAAGAATTCAAAAAGGAAAGTACGGTGAGGTTCAAAATCATCAAATCCCATTTAGAATTTATAATCGTGAAAAAATTATGATAATAGACCATGTTATGGATATAAAAACTATTCAGGAACTGAAGGGAAATTATTATATACAAATTCCTGAATCACGAAATAAAAAAACAGGTCCTCTATTCTAAGAAAAAAAGAGTTATACAAGTGACATTACTTATATCTGATTCAACCAAAAGAATTTGTGAAGGCATGTACTAAAGTAATAGTTATCTTTTTGTATTTAGTAGATAATGTTAAAATTTACTTATTCAAGTAACTGTCGGTAGAGTTGAATAAGGTTATGGTACAATAAACAAAACTTAGAGTGATAAAAAGGGTGGGATAGAAGAGTGGCGAAAATAAGCTTTTTTACGGGAATTGGATTGATAGCATTGAGTGGCATTTTATTTACTTTTGAAAGATTTTATGCTGTTTTTATATATGCTAGTGAAAATCATGCAGTCAATTTGAATGGAACTGGTTCCATTAGTCCTTTAATCATGCCTAGTATTTTTGATAATTTCTTTGTTGGATTTTTAATAGTTTTAGGATTAGCTTTATTCGTATTTGGAGGATATAAAATACTCACCAATAAATAATACTCTTTAAATAATGGGTGCTTATGTTGAACAAGGAAGATTGCTGCAACAATTCACTTTTCTTATTCTAAAGGGTCAGAATAGTTGAAGAAAGAGATGGGAATTCCTCTCTCTTGAATTTATTATTTAAACTATATTACTTATTAATTATTTTTCAAAGACAGCACCCGTTTAAAAGGTGCTGTCTGTTAGTTTTAAAACTAATCTTCTATCTCCAAAAATTCTTGATGGTTTTGTTCAATGAACTTATTTATTTTCTTAATAGTTAGTGAGGAAGTTTTATCAAGTATTTCATAAAGTAATTTGAAAGATGCTTGGAGTTCTTTATTCCGTTCAAGGTCTTCACGTTTAACCGTAAAGTTCTCTAAAGTATCCGGATGATTATGCCGTTTTAGTTCTATTTCAATCCTTTCGAGGAGCGAAAGCATAGATTTATCATCGAAATACTTTATACCTGTTTTAATTGCTGACCAACTTTGAGGTTGAGCCATAAAATATGCACTCCACCAATAGAATTCGATAAGTGACTTACTTACGTGGTTATAATACGCATAAAACATAAATAACGCCCGTTGCCCTTCAGTTAATTGCTCATAAAATTGCTCTTTAATTTGAGAAACATTAAATGAAGTTTGTTCAGCTACTCTGTTTTTATAAATCTTAATAAGCGGTTCAAAACACCCTTGACTTAAATTAGTAAGTGTTAATAAATCAAAATCTTGCTTACTCATCTTTACAAGCAATTTTTATCACTCCTTACTTTAAAGTATACAATATTTGTAATCGGAGAAGGTATCGTAATCTTATGATTTTAATTTATAAGTTCGTAGATAATATATAATAAAAGAAAGGTGCTTGTTCAACGAACGGATGCATTACTGAAGAAAAGGCATTCACTTATTGCGTTAACGAAGTAGGGTTGTTAAATACGAATAGATAATAAAACAAAAACTACCTGAACAGAGATGGTGATTGTATTGCAATGGAGTAAGACGAAATCAATACTTGAAAGTTTTTTATGTGATAAGTTAAAAGGACGTATCAAGATATATGCAACGGTATATCGCGAATTACATGATGGTCCAAGCAGAGTATGGATTACATTTGATAAAAAAGAAATATTAAGTGCTTCTGATATTACATATAGAGTAGAGCATGAGAGACTATATCAACAGATGATTAAGAAAGGTAATTTAAAAGGAATTCTTTATAACTCAGATTGGGATGTAATGTTTAACTCAAAGGAGCGGCAGGAGTTAATAAAGGCATCAGATAATGCAGAAGAAATAATGATAAATTAAAACATTTTTGAAAGTTATCATCTTTATGCACCTTTTATGGAATATAGTTCTTTATCTATTGAGGAAGCATTGAACTCAGAAAATATAATTATTAGGGCATTTTCAATGCTAGATAGAAGGTTAGGAAAAAGATTGATTTTCAATAAGATCAGTCACACTTCTGCAAACGGGCCAGATTAACTCTTGTATTACGTAGTAGACTCTTACTGTGCAACAATTATTTTCATTTTTAGGTGAATTTGTGAAATAATGTACTAATACGAAAGGACAGGTTAGCTCAGCAGGAAGTTTAATAGGGTATTTACAATCTAAAAAAATTTTAGAGATAGTTTCCAGAAATTTAGATACACCAACAATTTGTCTGAAACATATGGATAAATGAGGTTGAACTATTTGATAAGGAGGGTATAGTCATATGGATGAAGACTGTGTACAACTATTTTGTGCACAAACAACTGATATAGCACCACTGTTTGTGGCAGAAGCTTACGACAATGTTGAAAAGAAAATTAAAGAAATTCACCTAGAAAGTTATCGTGGAAAATGGGTAATATTATTTTTTTATGCAAGTGATTTTACTTTTGTTTGACCGACAGAATTGGCAGCGGTCGCTGCTATTTATAATCAACTGAGGTTTTTAAATACAGATGTACTGGCCATAAGTACAGACAGTGTGTATTCTCATAAAGTTTTTACTGAGGTGTCTCCTTCTGCTTCTCAGGTAACGTTTCCACTATTAAGTGACCGAACACATAAAATAAGTAAAGCTTACAGAGTGTTAAATGAAAAAACTGGATCTACATTCAGGGCAACCATCATAATAGATCCAGAAGGAATGATTGTTACTAAATTCGTAAATCCACTGGAAGTTGGTCGAAATGTTTACGAGATTTTAAGGATAATTCAAGGGATACAATATAGTAGAAGGACTGGGGAAGGAGTCCCTGCTAATTGGGTACCAGGTCAATCTGGAATTATTAGGGATCCAAAGTACGTTGGTAGAATTTAAGGGCCAACCAGTTTAGATTAATAAGCAAAGTGTATTTTTGGTGAATTTATTGCTTATTTAATTTTTAGGAGTGAATGATATGTATTATTTTAATAAATTTCCGTATATGAATCAGTACCCTAATTATTCTAACTATTGTACCAATTTTACTCATTTATCAAATAGAAATCTATTTAACAATTATCCAACTAGGTTTACAACTAATAATATTGGATTGAAAAGTTTAAATTGGGAGAAAACTAGTTTTTCAAAAGAGGAAGCAGCAGCAATAGCTTTACTTTTAGGTATTGACTTTACAAAAAGTAAGTTTGACTTAGATGAGTTTTGGAGGGGAGTAAATACTGAACTTGAACACGGGAAACAATCCAGTCAAACTAATGTTACTGGGGATGACCCACTAATTACGGGGAAAATTGCCTTGGCTCACCTTAACGAGTTTCCTGATTATTATAAAAGATTAAAAGTTCTTGAGCAGGAAGCAAAAGCATATTGGAACAAATAAATACCCCATTTGAAATTTGTATTGTTTTATATAACTGAATAAAAATTTTTGATTTGCATAATACATTTCATCAATTTAATGCAATCGGAGGAAGGTTAAGCTAATTTTTCCAATAACAATCATACAGATAAGCAGAAAGCAGTAATTTGTTCCTTTCATCCTTTGTAGGTGCCAAATTGGCTAACTTCTTATAACAAGCAACAGCACTAAACTCTGTATTAATGGTTTTCTGAATATCATTTACAAGTTGAATTTCATTTTGCATACGATAATCATAATAATTTGAATACATGTTTGTCCTCTTTTTGTTTAACCATCCATTTATCTTATGTATTATGTCTCGGTAACTGTGCAAGTTCATTTCTTATTATTTTGTTTTTGTTGCAGCTACATCGGAGGAGAGACTTTAACTCTTTAAATAAGTATGCTTATCTCAAAGTACACTTTCTTAACAAGTGCGTGGGATAATTAATTTTATAAACGGTGAAGGGATTGAGATAAAAATGTACAATAATCCTTATATGTATCCATATCAATATCCTTATTATGTAAATGCACCAAGGTATAACTATAGAATACAACCTGGATACTGGACTTTTCCTAATGAAAGCAGCTTTTATTTTTTTCACTCTTTCAACGGTGATAGAAGTATTATGTTAAAAGATTATGGAACAAAACCATTTGTCATCAATATTAATGAAGCAACAAAGCAAAATAATACGTATCGCACTGCTATATGGACAGGAACCCATTTACAAACTACATTAATGAGTATCGATGTTGGCGATGATATTGGTTTGGAAATACATCCTGAGGTGGATCAATTTTTACGTATTGAACAAGGACAAGGGATTGTCCAAATGGGAAAGAGTAAAAATAATTTAAATTTTGAAAGAAACGTGTACGACGATTATGCCATATTTATTCCAGCAGGAACATGGCATAATGTAACAAATACAGGAAATACCCCGTTAAAACTTTACTCGATATATGCTCCGCCTAATCATCCATTTGGAACAGTTCATGTTACCAAAGCAGATGCTATATCATCGGAAAAGGGCAATAGTCATGGCAATCGAAAACCAGTTATTTCAGGTAAGACACCAGATGAATGGATACAGTACACGGAATTTTTGGTAAATAAAGGATTGGAGGATGTTAAAAGGGGGATAAATTCTATGCACATACTTCAAGAATTTATTTTAATGGGAGTCCTTGTAGGTAAAGGTTATTCTCCTGAAAAAGCATATGAAACAGTCGAGGAATGGGAACGATCAGGAGAATCCAAACTTCTTCAGCAAAGCAAAAATATGTAGAAATAGAGTAATAGCATTTAGTTAATAGTTCAATCGCAAACCCCAGTTATTTCTACATTAAAAAAACATAAAACATTAGATTAACAATTTAGTAGCGATTCAGCGATTCTTTAAGTAAGAGCTTAAGGGTAATGTTAATCGAAAAAGATTAAAAAATTTTTTGTTGAAAATATTATTCAACAGGAGGCTTATGTTTAAGAAGCACAACTAGCAAAACATAACAAAGTCATTTACTGAACAGTACAATGATACTATTCAATAGCAAATGATCTTCCACAATCGGGTGTGATTGCAGAAGACCATAAGCCTAATTCCTTGGTAAAATATAGGGAGGATTGGTTTTTTTTCACTTCAAAATCCTTGACGTTTGTATATTGGTAAACACGTTGACAGCAAGTGGTAAATTTCGTGGCATCTGCTGGTATAAAACATGGCAGAGATGGTACATTCTTGTGGCTTTAGTCACCTCTAAAGTAAACCCGTTATGAAAGAACACAAGGTGTCTTTTGGGAAATTTTGAACTTTGTATGATATCTTGATCCGAGCGCTCTGCACTTTTCTAATTTGTAATCTGTCATAATAGCGTTTTTAAGCACATATGATTTTTACTATACAACAAAATGAATATAACTTAACAATTCCAAAATTTAATCAACTATGAGAACAAATCTAAAGAAAATGGAGTGTTGTTATTCATGGTAAAAAGGAAGCGGATCAGAAAAACAATTCGGATGGTGTTGAAAGAAACAAAACGCGAACAGAAAGAACAATTGCAAATTTTAAAATCAGTGATTATCCAAAAAAGTCGAATCGAATAGTTTGATAAAAAATGAAAAGGAGCGACCTCAATTGAGGAGCTCCTTTAATACATTTTATTAAGCAATTCCAGTAATATAATTCTATCTAGATTTTAGTACCTATGAACTTATGATAAAATGCAAGAAAGGAGTATGGAGGAGGTTAGAAACAGTTAAAATTTTTCTAACAAAAACTAATAAAATATATTGAAAACCATCTCTTAGCTTTATAAGATTTATTTATAAAGAGATGAATTATGGATAAATTACTTTAAATAGGTAAATCGGCAGATTTATTTGGGGTGGATGTTTAAACAAACGATTCGAGCTTGGGTTCGTGAAGGTAAACTTGATTGCTAGGATTTACGGAAAAAGAGATGAAAAAAATCAGCGAAAATATAATTGATATCATCAAAAAGGGTGAAAGAGATGAAGATCACAAGGGTCGCAATTATTGATGAATTGAATAATGAAGATCTCAAACACCTAGATCAACTCATGAATGTTTTTTGTTCAGCTGAACGGTTTTCCTTCAAACGTCTTCTTGAAGGTGAAAAATCAGGAGAATTAATCAAAAAAGTGAATGAAAAATTCAATATTAATAAGCGTTATGCCGAAGATGCTGTCTTACAGGCACAGAGCATCATTAAAAGTCAAAAAGAACTGCTACCTTCCCGTATCGAAGATATAGAAACCAAAATTCAAAAAACAGAACAAAAAATAGAAGATTATTTAACAGGAAAGAAAACGCCCAAAAAAGTTCTGCTAGAAACTTGTTTAGTTGGCCTTCAATCAAGATTAGAAAAACTTCAAAATAAATTAAAACATCTATTAAAATGCCAAGAAGAAGGAATGATACCGAAAGTTATTTTTGGTGGTAAAAAGAACTTCTATCTTCGCATGGAAAACAAAATAACGAAAGAAGACTGGAAGGAGCTTCGCACCAATACACTTTACTCACGCGGAGATAAATCAAAAAAAGGGAATCTAAATACTCGTATTACTTACAATGAACAAGAAAATCAAATTTATTTAGAGGTAGCTAATCCTCTTCTTGCCGAAGGTAAGAAAAATAGTCCTCGTTTAACATTTAAATTGAAATTACCTGAAAAATATTTTAAAGAGATGGTAGATGTGGTCGTTCCGACCACTACTGGTGTTACTTCAAAAGGGAAACCTATTGAAGAATATAAAGTCTATTCCATTGAAATAAAGCGCAAAGAAAAGAAATATTATGTTCACATCACATATGATGTTGAAACTCATGGTAGAGAACTAAAATGGAGTGAAAAAATCACTTCTGATGTTGTTGCTGGTATTGATGTGAACATTGATAAAGCTTCAGTAAGCATCATAACTAAGCAAGGTAACTTACTTGAAAGCAAAACCTTCTATTGTCATGAAATGGAGTATGTAAAAAGTAATCGCAGAAGTAACATTTCAGGTGAATTGGCAAAAGAAATTATTGATTATCTGCTTTCTTGGAATGTTGGAGCGATTGTTTTAGAGGACATTACTCTTAAACAAGATCACGATACTGATAAAAAATTTAATCGTTTCACCCACTCTTTTGCGAAGAATAAACTGCAAAATGCTCTTATTTTAAGAGGAGTAAAGTTCGGCTTCGGGATCAAAAAAGTAAATCCTGCATATACGTCCGTCATTGGAAGGTTTAAGTACAGCAAAATGTATGGCTTATCTGTACATGAAGCTGCTTCCTTTGTTATTGGACGTAGAGGTTTAGATTTTGAGGAAAAAATTCCAAAGGATATACTCGATAAATTTCGTTCCCTTGTGAAACCACATTTAATAGCTGTTCTGGGGTCAAAGGAAGAATCCGAGAAGGCTTCTAAAAGTGGCAAAAAGAAACGTCAGTTTATTGGAATGTTATTAAAAAACATTAATACATTCAAAGAACATCATTCATGGAAGATAGGAATGTCGTTCACAAAACATTAATAATAAAGAACCAAGAATTACAACTTAAGGAGGTGTAATCTTGGTACTAAAATCTTGCAGATAGCTGACCTAGAAGGAATGGTTATTTGCAATGCCGACCCTAACAGGGTACCACAGGTAGTTTTGTACAGTAAGTACATGACAGAAGTTAAAACCTTCTCCTGATGGAATGGCGTGAGAATCGCCACGGTATGTCTCCTTTTCTTGGTTCGGAGGCGACTATTAATTACTTATTTCGGTTAATTAATAGATTTTATTAGATTTTAGTAACCAGGACAAATTTATAATGAACCGAATTGATGTTCAACAGGTAGAAGTTATACTAAACAGCTTTAAAGACAAACCAATTTATCTTCATTTAGAAACAACAAATGGTGCATATGCTGCCCATCGCAATAAAGAACAAATGACAGTTAGTGCCTTTATTAGGAATGGAAAAATCCAATTTTCACAAGGGAAAATTACTGGAAATGATCCATATCGCGTTGGCTTAAAATTAGAAGACGGTTGGGTTTATGCCCAAGGATTAACAGACTGGGAGTTTACCACTGAGGGACAGTTACTTTTAGCAGGTCATGATTGTGATGGGAAACTTGCGATTGCCTTACATTTAAGTGAAAAACAATTCTTATAATTAATTTCTAGCGGAAAGGAAGATTAAATTGAATGAGAAACACGTGTTAGTCGTTTTCCCGCATCCAGATGATGAATCTTTTGGTTCTGGTGGAACAATTGCCCATTACACAAAACTAGGTATTCCAGTTACCTATGTTTGTTTAACGTTAGGTGAGATGGGTAGAAATATGGGGAAGCCACCATTTGCTACTCGCGAATCCTTGCCACAGCTTCGTAAACAAGAGCTGCTTCAAGCTTGTAAAATATTAGGGATAAAAGATGTACGAATGTTAGGTTATCGTGATAAAACAATTGAATTTGAAGATGAAGCAAAGTTAATCAAAGAAATCAAAGAAATCATCGTAGAAATTAAACCATCCTTGATTATTACTCACTATCCAGGGCAGAGCGTTCACCCTGACCATGATGCGACTGGTTATGTAACCATTAAAGCCGTAAGACAGTTACCAGAAACAGAACAACCACAAATATATTGTATCGCACTATCTAATGGGCGCGAAAAAGTTTTAGGTAAGCCAAATATCGTCCAAGATATTTCGGAAACTAGTGATTTAAAAGCAGCGGCTATCAAAGCACATCGCTCTCAAACCGAGGCAATGCTCAAAGATAATATTGATCAAGATCCAAATTTTAATAAATGGCTAATGAAAGAAGAGTTTTGGATATATCAACTTTAAAAACAAAGGCTTTCCCCATTAAAGACTTGGCGACGAGGCAAGTTTT
>JAKFDP010000110.1:0-4402 GCA_036676095.1 Anaerobacillus sp.
TTCCATCAACTATCACACAAATAAATGGACGCCGAAACAGTGCATTGATTTTTTAGTGGATCGTGTTGGGCACGAACCGGCCAATGCAGAAGCAGAAGTGCGTCGTTCCTTTGCAAGCACTTACGGACCGCTGTACCAGGTAAGTTATATGCTGGGCGGACTGCAGTTTAAAGCATTGCACAAAGAACTGGTGGGCAGTGGTAAAATGACGAACAAAGTTTTTCACGACCGCATTTTACAGGAGAACAGCATGCCGATAGAAATGGTGCGTGCAGTGTTGATCAATCAACCATTAAAAGAAAATCATGTAACGGGTTGGAAGTTTGCAGGGGAGATGAAATAGAGGTTCATTTTTATTGTACATTAAACTATGAAAACAATTCTTGTAGTCATACTGTTTTCGCTGATTATTGCAGGTTTTCTTGGAGGAATATTTTTTGGCCGTTACAAAGGAGAGAGTATTCAATCTCCTGTCATCTGGCAGATCGTTTCTATCGCAATTTCAGTGTTGGCTATTTTGGCGTTACAATTTGGTGCCAGAAAGGAAACGAAAGAAATTATAGATGACTATTCCGAAGAGCTTAAAAAATTTAAAGCTAAGGCTGAAATAATAGTACCTGATTTTGATGCCTGTGAATTCAAAAATGGAACGTATTCGCAAGAGGTAGAAGATAAAGAATATTCATGGATGGCAGGAAATGTTATGTTTAAACACGAGATAACAAAAGTGGAGCAATTTATTAGGTCTGGTTTGTTATATCATCAAAAAACTGGAAGTTCAATAAAAAAATATGCGAGCCATTCCTTCCCATTTGATAAAACAGCGCTCCAGTTTTATGTTATAAATGGGAAAATTAAATTGTATGTAGATCGATTTGATAGAAGTAAATACTTCTTTGAATTGGATGAGAGTAAATGATGAGTCAGTCTGCAATCTTCAATCAGGATGACGCAGCCCTTTTTATATAAACTGAAAAATTGCAAGTGATATTAGATACACAGGCAAACAAAGCAATCCAAAATAGCCACTAAAATATTTCCTGCTTGTAGCAATTATAGTAAGCTCTGTGTTTTTAGGTTGATTCAAACTTGATTTTTCTTCCTGTTCCTCTTGTAGCATTTCTTTTCGGAGAGAGTAGGAAATAAAATAGGCAGTAATACTTGGGATAATAACCAAGCCTCCTATAGTTAGTTTAACTGCAATTGTAAGTGGATCAAAATTGATTGTCAGCCATGCACAACATATTCCCCAACATATCCAGAAAATTGCCCAGAAAAGGGAAGATAGTAAGGAAGCCGATAAACTGTATTCTGTCTCTTCCTCCCAGGAATTTAGCGATCCGATATAAGCAGTGAATGAAAAGACAGATAGTCCAAGACCCGTAAAGAAGAACACCTTTAGCAGTGGACTGTTCTGAACAAAAAAGGTTTTAACCTCCGGGTTTCTATCCAATAATTTGCCGAGTATGATAAAAACAATAAGGGCAACGGCAAAGAAAATGATTGCTTTGAAAAATTTCTTTTCAAAAGTATGATCGGTCTCTTTGAAGTTTTGCCAAATGGACATTTTCAGTTGTTATTAGTTTTTAGATAGCTACACTACTTTAAAAATCACCAGTCAAAAAATAGGCTTTCTTTTGAATACTGTCGTGCCATAAGAAATAAAATAGCCGGGTTTCTTCTGAAACGTTGGTGTATGGTTTAGAATTGAAAGTAAATGACGTGTCCCACCACGATGTAGGCTCGACGTTTAGTGCACCTCCACCAAGGCCATCACTTTTTGTTTGGCTTTTTATTAGTTGAAATTTTGATACAATTTTTTGGACTGTTGAATCCTCACAATTAAATGCAATCCAATAAGAGGCATCTACCCCAAAATTGTCAGCATAGCTTTTCAGATTTTTAACATCTTCAGTTGGGGCGAAACCAATGAAAGTTTCGAAATAGTTGCTACTGCTTCTTGGTATGCATGATATAATGCAGAAAATTAAAGTGTAGATAAAAAAGCGTGTAGGTCTTGTCATATTAGCCTTTGCTGTTACTCAATTTAAAGATAGAAAATGCAAATAAATCCCAAAATAGCACAAACGTCTCACTATTGAGGGCATCTATTTGATTATACTTTCTACCAAAAAATCTTTCGGCAAATCTGATTCTTCTTTACCAGACGCAAGTAAAAGGTAATGGCATTCATTTTTCTTAAAGAGAAGTAAATGTATTGGGGCCATAGTTGTAAAAAGCGGTGTTTTGTCAAATTTGGCCAATAGGTTTACAGTACTGTCCCGACCAAATCGGAGCGAAAATTTACCGTCTGGAATTTGATAGTAAACAAGTGTATCTGTTTTTTTTAAATATTTTACCTCCGTATCTTTTTCAAAAGACACAATAATCTCTTGTGCGTTCTTTGAAAAAATCTCCCTGTACTGAACTTCTAAATATGATAAACCAGATGTACGATACCATACCCCATTTGATGGGCCGATTGGCGCTTTTTCTTCTCTGATATTTCGCAAAAAGGCGGGGTTTGTGGTGGTAATATTTAACTTATAGATCAGTATGTCAAATTTATTGTCATATGTGAGGGTTGAAATAGGATTTGTGTGTTTACTGCCATGAGTTCTAAACCTCCCAGACTTACTGATAATAGAACTATCAAAAATATCGGAGTACTCACTATCTAGAGAATCGTATAAATATTCATTGTTTATTATTGTGAAGTCGGATTGTGCCTTTCGCATTTCATTTACCAGATAAATAAAAATGCCTATAATCCCGATTAATACCAATAAAATAATTAAGAATAAATATTTTCTCATTTTCGAATATTCGAACAATTATCTATGCTGATGTCAACCTCAATATACATTAATCATTCTCTCACCGCCACCGCAATCTTTGAATCTGCCGTTCCGTAATACAAAAACCATTTGTTCTTAAAATAAACCAGGCCTTCTACAAAACACACTTCATTTACTTCGCCCACACGTTCATAGTCTTTATCAGGGCGAATAAAATTGGAATCAGTTCTGCTGATGAGTTTCCAGGGTTCCTCTTTATCAAACAATGCTTGTCCCGCTGCATAAGTAAACTTCGGCATACTGCTGTCGCTGAAGTTGGCCGCATTGCTGCCGTTGTAAATTAAAAGAATACCATCGTTTTGCAGCAATGCATACGGACCGGGTTCTACCAACCTGCTGTCGAAATAACCCATACGTGGATGCAACACCGTGATCATCTTTTTGCTTTCTTCATTTTCTGCAACGGTCCAATGAATGAGATCATCCGACGATGCCATGAACAGATCTGTATCACCGAAATACATCCAGTACTTTCCATTGATCTTTGTGGCAACGATCTTCTCGCCGTTTTGTTTGGCAACAATAGCTCCTGATTTCGACCATACATCTTTATACTTGTCATCGTTCAACACCAAACCATGTTTGGTCCAGCTTCGCAGATCTTTTGAAGTAGCTAAACAAAGCCTGGCTGTTTTTCCATCGTAAGAAGTATATGTAAGAATATAAGTGCCGTCTTCACTTTCTACCACACGTGGATCTTCCACACCGCCTTTCCATTCATAGATTTTCATACTGTCGTTATCCGGAAAGAAAACCGGTTGCGGCAGTTTGGTAAAATGCAACCCATCATCACTCACAGCAAGACCAAGCCGTGAAGTCATATGCCTGTCCTGTGCACGATAGAGCAGATACACTTTCCCATCTTTTACAACGGCAGATGGATTGAGTACATTCCGTTCTTCCCAGTTTACTGTTTGTTTGCTCACGGGGCAATTGAATTGCTGTGTTGAATCTGGTTGCAGAATAGGATTGAGGCTGTCAACTTTTACAAAGTTGAGCAAGGCCCAACTGTTGGTGTTTATTGCTGATTGCGTTGGTTGTTCAGCACAGCTATAGAAAAGAATGCTGAGAAGGAACATAAGAACCTTGTTCATGCCGGCAAGTTTACAGGAAGGTAGGAAAAATGCGCAGAAAGAACTTACTGCACATGAACGATCAGGGATACTTTTCTTTCATATACTTTAGAGAGTTTTTGATCATCTTTTTTAAAATGCTTGTATCAACATCTTCAAGTCGTTTAAAATAGATACAGGCCTTTGCTACTTTATGTTTTCCGAATTGTTGCAACAATTCTTCCCGTTGATCAAAGGCAGAGGAAAGGTAGAGTGAAAACTCAGCCTTGCGTGGTGAGAAACCAACCAAAGGCGCATCTCCTTCATGTCCGCTTTCATACACATAATGATAGCTGCCAAAACCGATTATGGATGGTCCCCACATTTTGGGCTCAAAACCCGATTGCTTCTTCATCAACTCAACAAGTGCCAATGCATCTTTTTGTTTTTGCTGATCAGGAACAGCAGCAATAAACTTAAAAACATCGCTTG
>JAKFDP010000111.1:0-49220 GCA_036676095.1 Anaerobacillus sp.
ATGTCCATACTTTAAGTTATGAGGTGAAAAGTATGGATAGATATAAAAAGAATAGTCATGCAGTTTTTGATATCAAGTTTCATGTAATTTGGGTAACAAAATATAGATATAAGGTATTGCAAGATCCTATTGCGATAAGAGCACGAGAATTAATTAGGCAAGGATGCGAAGCAAGAGGAATTACAATCTTGCAAGGAAGTGTTGGAAAAGACCACATCCACTTATTATTATCATGTCCACCAAGTCTTGCCCCAAGTAAAATTATGCAATACCTAAAAGGAAGATCATCAAGGCTACTCCAGGATCAATTTCCTGATCTGAAAAAGAAATATTGGGTCAACACTTCTGGGAGAGGGGTTACTTTTGTGGATGAAGAGACAATTAGAAATTATATCGCAAACCAGTTTAATGAAGAAAAGAGCGACATATTCAGGATTGAAGAATGAGTTTAGTCAACATTTAGTTTGCTTAAGCATTTGGACTTTAAGATGCCTTCAGTCTTAAGAAACGACTTTAGTCGTAGACATCTTATGTCTAAATCCACCTGCTTTAGCAGGTGGTTGTTTAAGAAAATAGCGGAACCTCTGTCTGATTCAATCGGAGCAATTTTCTGTCTCTACCCAAGAATACAACTTGAACAGAAAAAATTATAGGGAAGTGATAGGCACTGGAGTTTGTCTGTATTCAACCCCGATAATGCAACAAAGTACATTTTTCGCTTTCATCATAACTCAAATAATGACCTTAAAACTTATTGTTATAACTACTATAACTATATATACTAGTAGTGATAACAATAACTCGAAACAGAAAAGAAACGTGTTTGGAAATTAGAGACAGAGCGTGAACAATTGTTAAACGAAAATGCAGCGCATGTTGCGTTTTTGTCAATCTTTGCAAATGAAATTGAAGATTACGAGGAGGTTTGTGTTGAGGACGAATATTAATATCATTTCTGGATTTTTGGGAGCTGGAAAGACCACGTTTTTAAAAAAAATTATTCCTGAAATGAAAGGCAAAATTGTTTTAATCGAAAATGAATTTGGTAATGTTGGAATTGATGGGGACTTGATGGATAATCAGCTTCCGATTAAAGAGATCTATGCAGGATGTATTTGCTGCAGTGTCGTACTAGACTTTAAAAAAGCCATCGAAGAATTAACTTTAGAATATAGACCTGATCATATATTAATAGAACCATCTGGCGTTGGAAGTCTATCTGACATTATTAAGGTTTGCAAAAAAATTTCTGAAGGTTCACCATTTGATATAAGGATAAATCACTTAATAACAATTGTCGATGTAAGTTCATTTAGTGATTATTCAGAAAACTTTGGTGGATTTTATTTAGATCAAATTAAAAATGCACATATCATATTTCTAAGCCACTTTGAAAAAATCAATCATGAAGAAGTCAAAAAAGTGATTTCTAAAATTAGATTACATAATCAGACAGCATTTATTTTAGAAGAAGAGTGGTATACCTATGAGGGTTACAAAATAATTGACATGTTAAATACAATTCAAAATTGTGAAATTGATATTAAAGATAAAACTCAAGTTATGCCTGCTAATAGAATGTTTTGTTCCGTCTCTTTAGAAGCCGCAAGAATCATTTCAGCGGAAGAAATAGATAAAATGATAGCTTCTTTAAAGGATAAGGAATACGGTTTTATTTTGCGAGCTAAAGGAATTTTGGAGCTTGAAACTCAACAATTTATTAACTTCAATTTTACTCCTCACCATTACGACTGGGAATATCTCAAAAGACCTAAGGAAACGAAAGTAGTTGTTATTGGAAGCAATTTAAATAATGAAAATATATCAAAATTGTTTCAACAGTAATTTGGAGGGGTTATATGAATAAAATTATTGATTTCAAGTGCACCTATGACAATTTGATCGGGATGAATAAAGTAATTACCCAAAATAGCAACTTGAAATTTCCCGAAGCTTATAAAAATTGGGGTAGTATGGCTCAGCTTGCGATAGCGTTGAAAAAACATAATAATGCAACATATTGTGAGATACCATTTTGCCACACGCTTGAAGGGGAAGCGTTAGGTGGAATTATTAATTATGGAGATGAGAACATAGGACCAAGAGCAAAAGATTATCTTTGTACAACTGCAGAAGAAATCTTAAGCTTACCTGAGATTGATTATGAAACTGGTCGGATAGCAGAAGTTTTAAAAGCCTGTAAATATCTAAGAGAACAAGGAGAAAATGTAGTCTTATATATTTCAGGACCTTTCACAATTTTGGATATATTAATTGATCCACGTCATCTTTTTAAGATTTTTAGAAAGAGGCCAGAAGTGATGAAAGAAATCTTCACTAAACTTCAAAATGAAATCGTACGTTTTGTTCAGGAAGCCCAAAAAGTAGGAGTCAATCTGATTAGTTATGGTGATTCTACAGGTAGTTTAAATATTTTGGGTCCGAAACTTTCAGAACAAGTAGTAGAAATGTTTACTTATCCTTTATTTAAACAGATTGAAGCTATCCTCAGTCACGAAGCCATTGTATTACTTTGCCCCAAAACGGCATTTGCGTTATTAGGAACAAATAAAGCTATATGGAAAGATATTGATCTAGGTGCGCCTACAAAATATTCCGAGGCTTGTGTGAAAGTGATAGGTCAAGCAAAATTTGTTGGACAAATGTGTTTTAAAAATAATCATTTTGAATTGAAAAATGGAAAAATCAAAACAGTTAGCTTACTTTAATTTTTAATCTTAAATAAGCTAGTAATTAAACAAACTAATAAAGGGAGTACATTAAATGCACAAAGATGATCAAATGACACCAAATGAACGCTTGATGGCATTCATGACAGGGAAACCTATGGATCGGCTATTAGCAATGCCCGTTGTTTGTTCGATGTCTGGAAAGGCATTAGGAATCACTCATAAGGAAAAAAGAAGCACTGCTTTAAATGAAGCGAGAGCACAAGTTGCATGCTATGAAAGATTTGGTAATGACTTAACGATTACTGAATACGGATTGCATGGAGTTGGTGCAGCCCTAGGGAGTAAAATGAGCGATCCAAACGATGCAGTACCAGCTATTATGGAATATGCTTTAAATGATTTAAATGACGTCGATCAACTTGATATGTCAAAGTTAGAATTAAAAAACGATAAAAAGTTTCAATTACATGTAGAAGCAACTAAAATTTTAATTGATAAAGTCGGAAAAGAAGTGCCCACTGGGGTTTTAATATCTGGACCTTTTACCGCAGCTGCTAGTATCTATAAAACTGAAAATTTATTAAGAGCAACTAGAAAAAATCCTGAAAAATTACACCAATTAATTAAATTCTGTAATGAAGGCTTGAAAATGATCTATCGAGAGTTTATTAAAGCAGGTGCAGTTATCTTATTATGTGATCCAATTGCATCAGGAACAATTCTTCACAGAAAACAGTACTTAGAATTTGTTTTACCGTACACAATTGATTTGATGAAGGATATTCATGCTGCAAAAGGAATGGTTTGTTATCATATTTGTGGAGATACAACGGCAATTGTAGGGGATATGGCAACATCAGGTTGTGACATGCTTAGTATCGATAACCGTGTAGATTTGGTACATGCAAAAAAAGAAGCAGGAAATAAAATTCCTATCCTTGGTAACGTCGATCCAGTAGAAATAATGTTTTTAGGAAATACAGATGATGTAGATTTAGCTGTAAAAAATTGTATTCAAAATGCTTATGACAGTCCGAGTGGATATATTTTGGCTTCAGGTTGTGATCTTAATGGGAATATTCCGTTAGAAAATATTGATCAGTTTATGGATTCAGCTAGAAAATATGGAAAGTGGCCGTTAGATCCAAAAAATTTCTTATAATAAATCTACTATGTGAAGTAAAGAATGGGGGAAGAATGATGACGGTGTCAAAGGAAGAATTATTAAAAAGATTATCAGATAGTGTAGTAGAGATGGAAGAAGAGGATGTAATTGAGGCATGTAATGAATATCTGCAATTAGGGTATCCGGTGTTTGATGGTATCATGGAAGGTCTTATAGATGGGATGAATCGTGCAAGTCAATTATTTGAGGATGAAGAGTATTTTGTTACAGATATACTATTATGTTCAGATGCTATGTATCAAGGATTATCGGTTTTAAGCCCCCACCTTCCTTCAAGTGAAGAAGAAAAAGTAAAACCAAAAGGCATAATTGGAGTTGTGGAAGGAGATACCCATGATATTGGAAAAAATCTAGTGAAAATTATGTTAGAGACGGCTGGATTCGAGATGATAGATTTGGGTAGAGATGTCCCATTACAGAATTTTGTCGATAAAGCTAAGGAAGTTAACGCTTCATTTGTTTGCATGTCAACATTGATGACAACAACTATGGGTGGAATGAATACCGTTGTAGAGTTATTAAAAGCAGCTGGGATAAGAGAACAAGTTAAAGTTGTTATCGGTGGAGGACCTATTTCAAAGAAATATGCTGAAACCATCGGTGCAGATGGTTATTCAGCTAATGCAGTTGAAGCAGTGAAATTAGTAAAAAATCTGCTTAATATAGCGTAGAAAGAGATGGAACCCATGTTATCACCGATAGAGCGATTAAATAAGGCCTTCAACAAAGAAGTAGTTGATCGACCACCATGTATTTGTCCTGGTGGGATGATGAATATGGTCACAAAAGAGCTATTAGAAGAGATTGGCATAAAATTTCCGGAAGCCCATATGAACGCAGAAATGATGGCGAATTTAGCAACGGCAGTATACGACAAGGGTTGCTTTGAAAACTATGGTGTTCCTTTTTGTATGACGATTGAGGCAGAAGAATTTGGTGCAAAAGTAGATATGGGCACAAATATTTATGAGCCTCACGTTGTTGAATATACAATTAATTCTGTAAAAGAGTGGAGAAAAATCCCTGAAATTAATTACGAACAAGGAAGAGCAAAGGTAGTGCTTGATGCTATTAAATTGTTGAAATCAAAAGGTAGTGATGTTCCTATTATCGGTAATTTAACTGGTCCTATTAGCACGGCAAGCTCTGTAATGGAGCCTGTATTATTTTATAAAGAACTAAGAAAAAGAAATAAAGAAGCACATGAGTTCTTAGAGTTTATTACAGATCAGTTAATTGGATTTGCGAAACAGCAAATCGAAGTAGGAGTAGATATCATTGCAATTTCTGATCCAAGTGGTACCGGTGAAATTTTAGGACCAAAGCTATTTGAAGAATTTGTTGTAAAATATATCAACAAACTTATTGCTAGTATCCAAAAAGAAAACATAGGAACAATTGTCCACATATGTGGTCGTATGACAAATGTATATCCAGAGGTAAACAAAATAAACAGTGATGTGCTAAGTTTTGATTCTATCGTGAGTATGAAAGATGCAAGAGAGAATTTAAAAGATAGATTGTTAATGGGAAATGTCAGTACTTACACAATTGAATTTGGAGAACCAGAAAAGGTTGCTAAGCTAACTCAACAATGTGTAAATTCTGGCGCAAATATAATAGCACCAGCCTGTGGACTTGGAATGAAATCGCCGCTTAAAAATATAAAATCAATGTTAGCATCCTTACCAAAAGGAGATAGAGTCATCGATGACTAAAATATTTATTAGAAACAAGAATAAAATTATTGAAAATATTTCAGAAGATAAGGATCTATTGCAACTTTTATTAGAAAACGAAATTTTCGTTGATAATCCCTGTAATGGAAAAGGGTCTTGTGGAAAATGTAAGATTAGACTTCTCGAAGGAAATCTTCCAGCAATTTCGGAAACAGAAGAGAAGCTCTTAAAAAAAGACGAAATCAGTTCAGGGATAAGATTGTCTTGTCTGGTAGCACCGCAGGAAGACATGACAATTGAAGTATTACAAAAAGAAAGAAAGCATGAAATTCTTACAAAGGGATATATGCCTAAATTCAGTTTTAATCCTGCTATTCGTAAAGAGGTTTTTGAAGTGGAAAAACCCAGTTTAGAAAATCAAATTTCATTTGAGGATTCAGTATGTAATGGACTGGGTATACAAAAATTTGATTGGAGCTTATTGCAGCAGCCTGAAATCAGATCCGGTAAAGTTACGGGAGTTTTTGATGGTCATGAACTAATTGGAATTGAGGTAGATGATACTACTGACCTTCTTTTTGGAATTGCTATTGATATTGGTACTACAACAGTTGTAGCTGTGTTAGTCGATATGAAGACAGGGTATGAGTTAGCTACCGCTTCAATGATTAATCCTCAAAAGAAGTTTGGTCTGGATGTTTTAACTAGAATAACTTATCAAGTTGAGAATCCTAAGGATGGCAAAGAAGAATTGCAATCTGAGATTGTCAATGCTATTAATGATTTGATTAGCGAACTATGTAGTCAATCTAACGTAGCTAGAGAAAATCTTTATGAAATTACGATTGCGGCTAATTGTACAATGATGCATTTTCTTTTAGGAATTGATGCAACATCTATCGGGAAGTCGCCTTATGCACCAATATTTGTGAAATCGAAAAGTATCTTAGCCAAGGATCTTGGGATAAAAGCAGCACTAGGTGCAAGATTATATTGTCTTCCATCGGTTTCATCTTACATTGGTGCCGACATAGTAGCAGGTGCTTATGTCTGTCAATTGCATAAAAATAATGGAAACGTTTTATTTATTGATATTGGAACAAATGGTGAAATTGTATTATCGAATCACGGAAACATGTTATCCTGTTCTTGTGCTGCTGGACCAGCTTTAGAAGGTATGAATATTAGTTCTGGTATGAGGGCTGCTGAAGGTGCAATCGAAGCAGTAAAAATCACTGAAAATGGAATTGAACTTAAAGTCATCGGTAATGAAGAACCAATAGGAATATGTGGAAGTGGAATATTAGCAGCTGTAAAAGAATTGCTACATAATGGGCTAATTAATAATGCAGGAGCATTTATAAAAAAAGAAAAACTAGCAGAAGCAGATTATCGCTATGATATGATTCAATTAAATGGAAAGAAACGAGAATTTATTATAAATAATAGTAAAGAGCAACTAATCATTACACAAGGAGATATTCGCCAGGTACAATTAGCAAAAGGTGCGATCCTTTCTGGGTTTTATGCTCTATTAAAACAGGCCAATATCGCCATGGATCAACTTGATAAAGTGATGATTGCAGGGCAATTTGGTGCTCGTTTACCAGCTGACAGTTTAGTAGGAGTAGGCATATTGCCAGATGAAGTTAAAGACAAACTAGTTTACGTAGGCAATTCTTCTAAAACTGGTGCATATATGGCGCTTATGTCAGTTGATGTAAAGAAACAAATGGAAGAACTAGCTAATCAAATGGACTATATGGAACTAGGAGCATCAGAAGGATATGAGAGACTCTTTACTCAGTGTCTTTTGTTTGGCGATAAAAAAAGAGTATAAATACCTATAATTAGCAACAGGATGAAGATTTCCTCTTAAACTCTTCAAGAACCCGACGCAAACGAATTAAAAAATAAAAGAAGGTTGTTACGACCATGTGACAACCCTTTTGCATATTATTAACATATTTTATGGTCTTCCGTTATGACTGGTTTAGCTCAAATGAAAATCCTTCATCCTAAAGAAGCTTAATTAACTGTCTCTGCTCAAGAATAAAACTTGTAAGAAAAAATAATGAAGTGTCAATAACTATCCTCTAGCTACAATTTTTGATAACATCGAAGATATATCTTTCATTTTTGTTAAGAGAAGAACTTGCACAAAAAGGAATAAAGTCCTTTTGAAATAATAATTAAACGCTTTGCCGCGTTTGAAAAGAAAAACGGAGCTGATCGAGTTTGTCTAAAAAGGATACGTTAATGATTATTGATGGGATGGCCCTTCTTTTTCGTGGATATTATGCTACTTCGTATAGTGGTTATATTATGAAAACGAGCAAAGGAGTACCAACCAATGCAATATACGGTTTTGTCAAATATTTGCACGATGCGATTCGGACGTTTCAGCCAAGCCATTTATTATGCTGCTGGGACATGGGAGCAAAGACATTTCGCAATGAGCTTTTTCCGGCTTATAAAGCAAATCGAGGTGAGCCACCTGAAGAGTTGCTTCCACAATTTGATTTAGTAAAAGAAGTTGTCGCAAGCTTTAATATTCCTAATATTGGTATTGAAGGGTTCGAAGCAGACGATTGTATTGGCACAATTGCTAAGAATTATAGTCACCAGTTACAAATTCAAATTTTAACTGGTGATCACGATAGTTTACAGCTAATTGATGAAAACATTCAGGTTCTTTTGATGAAAAAAGGAATGTCCAACTACGAAGTTTATACTTTAGAAAAGCTTTTAGAAGAAAAGGAGCTGACACCTGCTCAATTCATAGATTTAAAAGGGTTGATGGGTGATACGAGCGACAACTATCCAGGAGTAAAAGGAATAGGGGAGAAAACAGCTAGTAAACTGTTAAAAGAGTACCACTCAATCGAAGGCATTTTAGACAATTTAGGAAATCTAACAAAGGGCATTAAGAGTAAAATAGAAGCTGATTTAGAAATGCTTCAGCTATCTCGTAAATTGGCAGAAATTCATTGTGAAGTTCCCGTTACTATTGATTTAAATGAATGTCAGTGTAATTTTGATGAAGCAAAAATAATGACAATCTTTGAACAGTTAGAATTTTCACGATTCCTAAAAGATAAATCATTTCTAGAAGATTTAATTAGAAAAGGTGTTTTGATATGAAGTTACGCGTTTCAGCTATTCAATATCATTTACACACAATCAACAATTTTCAAGAATTTGAGGATCAAGTCACTCATTATGTAAAGGCAGCAGCAGAATTTAATACAGATTTCATCCTTTTCCCTGAGTTTAAAACAACTAATTTAGAAGACGAGGAATCCCATAATTATGGAGTTTTAATGGAGTGGAAAAATCCGTTTAAGTGCTTGTAAAACTTGCAAACCAGCAAGTTTTTTACCCGATTACCTATTCCTTAAAAGTCAAGTGACAATTATAATGGATTTCGAAAATTTTTATTACCAATTCTTATTACTAGGTATTAAAAAAATGTTGCAATTAAAGTCATCTATTGGTACGATTTTATTAATAACAGGGAAACGAATATTATTATTTGGTAATAATGAAAAGGAAGAATTTCCTATGTTTTGAAATTTATTTACAGTTTTGTAAGGGGGATACTCTGTTGAATATACCACAATTAAAAATAGCTCATATGACACCAAAAGTACCAATTATGCAAGGAGGAATGGGGGTTGCTGTTTCTTTAAGCAGTCTAGCGGCAGCCGTTGCTAACGCTGGTGGAATTGGAATTATATCTGGAACTGGAATTCCGATTGAAGAAATGAGAGCCCATATTCGTAAAGCGAGGGAATTAACAAATGGTATTGGCTATATAGGAGTTAATGTTTTATTTGCGATGAATAATTTTGCTAATACAATTAAAGCTGCTATGGAAGAAAAAGTTGATTTTGTCATTTCAGGGGCAGGTATTTCTCGTGATATGTATCAGTGGGGTAGAGAATATGGAGTTCCGGTTATTTCTATCGTTTCCTCAGCTAAATTAGCGAAGATTTCGCAAAAGTTAGGTGCAGCTGCTGTAGTTGTGGAAGGATTTGAAGCAGGTGGTCACTTAGGTACAGATCGTCCCCTTCTTGACATTTTACCTGAAGTAATCGAGGCAGTAGACATTCCTGTTATCGCTGCAGGTGGTATTATGACAGGAGAAGACATTGCGAAAGTGTTACAAATGGGAGCTGCGGGTGTACAAATGGGAACTAGGTTTGTCGCAAGTGTTGAGTGTGATGCTGCAGATTCGTATAAACAAAAATACATTGACTGTCAGGAAGGCGACACGGTATTAGTAAAAACAACGGTCGGTCTTCATGGGAGAGCAATAAAAAATAGCTTTGTTGAAAAAGTAAATAATTTAGAGAAAATTAACATTGAAAAATGTATTTCTTGCTTAAAGCATTGTAATTATCAGTTTTGTACATTAGATTCATTAATTCAAGCTGTAAAAGGCAATGTTGAAAACGGGATTGTTTTTGCTGGTGCGAGAGTAAGTGAAATAAAAGAGATTTTACCAGTACAAACGATTATTGATAATTTAATGGAAGCATGTGGAAGATCTTTATCAGTAAATGCCTTGAAGGGCTAAAGAAAAGACGAGTAGTGGAATTACCACTTACTCGTTCTTTTTATATTTATAGCTAGGTAATTTTCAATTCGATTTCATTTGTTCTCTATCCTTCCTTTACAGCATAATTTAGAGCAAAGGAAGATGGGGGGATATACAGTGAACCGTTTTGCCTATTATAGTGAAGATCCTGAACAGTCAGAAGAATATGTAAAATCTATTTTACCGTTTATTTCAGATATTCGTGAGTTTGAGCTTTATTATATAGAACAAACACCTTATGTCGAAGTGATTGAAAAAAGTTCTAATGTTCTTCGTAGAGTTTTTTATAATCGAAAAGAATACGAAGTAAGTATGAAAAATTCATATCGTCAACTAGTAAAAAAAATTAGATATACATTTATTCTTAGAGATGATTTACTTAATGAAATTTGGTTAAATACAAGTAGTAAGATGAACGAGACTTTAAATATTCTTCACATGCTCGGTATTAAAGAATTTCATCATTATCGTAATAAAGCGACTTATAAAGCTACTTCATTAGTTCCCAAACATGATCTGAATGTATTAGTCGAAGATGGGGCTGAAAACAAACTTTTTTTAGCAAAATTTCGCTTTCCCTATGCTTGTAAAAGATTGAAAGCAGTGGAGTACATTCAGCAACTTGGTTACTTAAAACCATATGCCACCAAATTTGAATATGGAGATGTCATTACTTATTTTGATAAAAATACAATTCGTGAAGTAGAAGCTGTTCAGTATGCAACGAACAATGCATTTCTCTTTGAAGACGATTCGATAGATTTACAAATAGGGATGATGATTATTAAAGAAGTAGCTAAAGTATCAGGTGGAGATGTAAATATTGTCATAATTTCTCACTGAGGCTTTCGCTCTTAGAATATAGTAAAAGCCTCAGCTTTCTTTATTCACTTTAAAGCTTAAAGCGTGTCACAATTTTGTCTAAGTTCTGAGCTTGATTTGCCAATTCTTTTGCATCTTGGGCCAAATTTTGAATGCCATCTACTTGTTGGTCCATACTAGCAACGGTTTGAATGACTGATTCCGTAAATTCTTCAGCAATTTTATTAATTTGGCTAATAATTTGTACCAACTGTTCACCATCATTTATTAACGCTTCTGAATGTTTATGATTACTTGACACTGATTGTCTTGTTTGTTCAGAAGCGATGTTAATATTGCGAATCGAATCCCCAGCAATTCGAACGACATCAACACCATCACTAATTAGTTTTACATTTTCATTTACATTTGTAACAACTTCATGGAGCTCGGTTTCAGTTCTACTTAAAGTATTTAATATATCCGCTGCAAATGTGTTCGTTTCTTCAGCAAGTTTACGCACTTCATTTGCTACAATTGCAAAGCCTTTTCCTGCTTCGCCTGCTCTAGCAGCTTCGATCGAGGCATTTAAAGCCAATAAATTCGTTTGGTCAGCAATTTTTGTAATTGCCGAAACTTTATTAATGACCGAATTAGCATCTTCTGAGACAATTGTTAGTTTATCTACGGTTACTTTGATTGAATGTTGGATGGCATTCATTTGTTGCTCTGACTTTGTCACAGCTTCATGACCTTCTTTGGCAAAGGTACTAGCAGCTTCAGAGTTTTGCAGTGTCCTTTTTATCTCTTCTTGTATACCTCTAACACCAACCATCATATTTTGAACCATTGCATGAGCTGATTGCAAAGAAGCTAGTTGTTGTTCGCTTCCGCCTTGAAACTCTTCCATTGTAGCAGCTAATTCTTCGAATGTATCGGATAAACAAGTTGATTCATTCGCTTGTTCTTCACTTATTTTTTTTGTTATAAGTACTGATTTTTTTATTTCAGTGATAATATTACGCATGCCAAGAATAATTTTATTAATTTCAAAACCAATTTGGTGAAATTCATTTCTTAATTGATTTTGCACGTCTACTGTTAAGTCCCCGGCCGAAATTGATCTTGTTACAGAATACCAATTTCTTACTGTGCTAATTAAATGTTTATATAAGAAAAATCCTAAACTACTGGCAACTAGAAAACCAAGCAGAAGTAGTATTAATAATGTAGGCAAAGGTGTTTTCGTGAAATAACCTGCAATTCCGATTGTGAGAATTGGTAAAAAGGTAACTAAACTAATCATAGGTCCTAATAATTTGTTATGAATAATCGTACCTAAACGTAAAGCGTAATGCACCCCATTGTGTGTAGCAATTGGACAGGATGCGTCTATTAATAACTCACCGCTATTTCTAGAATATAATTGTAACAATGGTTGACGCGTAATAGCAGCTTTCATACCTACATCATCTTTGAAAGGATAACCCTCTCGAAGGCGATTTGTATGGATAAGACTTTGACCTGTTTCATCAACAATTAGTAAATACTCATCTTTTTCTAATTCTTTGTCTAAAATGCCGCGAAGTTTTTCTCTTTGTTCTTCTATAGAATGTCCAATTTCAAGTAATGGTTTAATGATTGCTGCTATTCGTTCGACTTTTTCTAATGACTTTTTTGCTTTAACTGATGATAATTGATTAGCCAAATTAATTCCCCCTCTCACGTAGGAAATAGAAATCTATGCATTACTATATTATTCGTGACGAACTAATATAATCCTTTCAATTGAATATAATTATTTTGAAATGTCAAGTTATTCAATTAAACAAGACTCCACTTTATATCACCGGATTTAGTTTCTTTATCTATGTTCACAGCAAACTGGTGTTTCTTGTAAAAGTGAATGAGACGATTTTTATGATCCCAATCTCGTTTAACGATATCACCAGTAATAAATTGAATATTTTGATCAATGGCAAGTTCTTTTAAATAATTCATACAAATAGAGCCATACCCTTTATTTTCAGGACCTTTAATATCACCGATATGGATCGTGTTTTCGTTAGAAAACGATGCTTGGATTGTAAAGTCCCATTTTCCGCGATAGGCTGTTTGGCAATCGTTGAGCATTATTTTACATGATTCATTTTCGAATGAGGTGTAAATAATTACCCAGCGATTTTCTTTCGTTTGTTCAATACCAAGAATTTGCCATTTTCTAGCAATCTCTTTTAAATTATCCTGCATTCGAAACAGTTGAAATTCAAGCTCTTTAATTTCTTCTGTTAATTCTCCATTATTTTTTGTTGCTATTACATCAATAAATGCTGATTTATAAGACATTAGTTTCTCCTTAAGTGTGTTTTTTTATGATTTTTTCTAAGATAGACTTCAAAATAACAGTTATGAATTTTACTATAAAACTAGTAATAAATCAATTTATAAAACACATTAAATTTCTTGCCGAACAATCACTTCTTTTTAGAAGTTTTGTCGCCTAGAAGGAAAATTACTAGCTTCATATTTAATAGAATACAAAGAATATGACCTAAATAAATCTAGCAAAAGAGGTGGGGAAAATGTATACGATCAAAGATGCTGCGAAACAAGTTAAAACATCAATCGGAAATTTAAAAAATTGGGAGAAAATTTTTGAGAAATACCTTCAGGTTCATAGAACAAAATCAGGTTCACGAATTTATAGTGAAACGGAATTAATCGTTTTAAAGAAAATAAAGTTAATGAAAGATAAAAAATTAAGCGATGAGATGGTTATGTTTATTTTGGAAACGAATAATGGCGAAAATCTTGACATTCCAGAAGAGATCCTGTCGGAATATGATTTGAAATATGCAGATATTGTTGCACTGCAAACAGAAGCTGTTCAAGCAGTCCATAATATCTCATCCTCTTTGCATCAATTTAAAGGTGAGTTTATTAAAGAAGTTAAACAGGAATTAACAAGTGAAGTGAAAAAAGAAATTTCCAAAGGAAATGCCATAACGGAAGGAATTGTCCAAACTTTTTCCCATAAAGTCCTTGATACATGTAAATCGACTCATGATCAAATATCTAAGCTCCACCATGAATTTGAAAAAGAAGAAGAGGAGAAACTATTTTTACAAAAAAAAGTAGAAGAAAGGGAAGAACTATTCCAAGAATTTGTGCAAAGTTATCGACAATCTGCAGCAGCAAATGAAGCAAGAAAAGCAAAAAGGACATTAACTTACTGGGTAAATTTTCTGATGAAAGCACCGATAAAGTGGACAAAATTGTAATTTGATTGTTAAGGTTGACATTTTAGGATGGTTTGTCAACCTTATTTTTTATGGTTAATAAGTTTTTAGCATAATGTTTAATCAACGTAGTGAAAAATTTAAAGTCCCAAGTATAAGTGCGACAAAGACTTAGTGAGTCCCAAAAGGCTTGACAAAGCCCTAGTTTTCTAATATTAGTTGATATTAAGTTTATAATACTTGTTATAATATCATTATTAAGTTGAAAGAAGGTGAGCTCGATCAAAACTTGGTTAAAATTACTGCTCTTTATGAGCATACTGATAATTATGAGTGTCTTTGTTTCACAAACGGACTTAATTCAGATTTTATTAACGGGAGATGTCGAAGAGATTTCAACTTTGGGAAACGATCAATTTTTCTCGATGCTGGGAATTTCATTTATCTTACTAATGATCCAAAATATTGTTACATTTATTCCGCTTGTTCTTATTCTGACAGTACATATTACTTTTTTTGGGTATATATACGGATTAATTTGGAGTTGGGTTATTAGCATTATCACAGCAATTATCGTTTTCTTTGCCACCAGATATTTTCTAAAAGATGTATTAGAAAAAAAAATTAGTGCATCTGTCAAAGAAAAAGCTGAACAAAATGGATTTAAGTATGTACTAATCGCTAGAATTTTTCCATTTGTTCCGACAAGTTTAGTGAACGTTGTTAGTGGGGTTAGTTCAATAAAATTGAAAGATTTTATTTTGGCAACAAGTATTGGGAATCTAGTTTATTTTGTTCTCTTATCATTTATTCCATTAGGGATTTTAATGGCCGATTTTGAACAAAATGTGGTATTAATTGTAGCTGGATTTATCTTGTTGATCTTCGTTGTAAAAAAATTTATTAAAAAGGTTTTTCCTAAAAAGGAATGATTAATAAAAAGTCAGTCTCTGTTTTCTTCATCAATAGAGACTGACTTTTTTGTAAAGTTTTTTATAAAGCTCTTTTGAAGTTTCAGACGTAACTACTTTGCCGTTGATAACTGAAAATGGATGATGCTTACAAGTCTTGCATTGACCAACACAGTCTTTTCTTTTAATTTTTATATCTAAATCAAGTGATTTTAGTTTTTTATATACTTTTTTTGTATTAAAATCATTTTCTTTACAAAAATATACTTTTTTCATCTGTGTATCACCTCAAAGTTTATCAATTATTGAAAATGATTATCATTATATTTATTATAGCAGATAAAACGTTTCTGTTACACTAAAAAATCAGGATTGTCGATAAATTTAACGAAAGTCTTTATTTGATTTTGTGTTTTGAACAGTGACATTTGTCACTTCCTGCTTTGAATAGTTTATATACAATTAAATCGACTAACAAAATTTGTTAAGGGAGAAGGTTCAATTGTCCAGTATATCGATTCGCAATTTACGAAAAGTTTCTCAAGTGGTATTTGTTTGTTTGATTGCAGTATTGCCGTGGATTGATGGATTTAGATTGGATTTGGCAGAAGGATATTTCGTAGTTGTTGGGCAAAAATTTGCTGTTAATCAACTCTTTTTATTAGTAGCTGCATTCGTTTTTTCGTTACTAGTATTGGCTTTATTTGCCAGAACTTTTGGACGATTGTTTTGTGGCTGGCTTTGTCCGCAAACATTGTGGTCTGAGTTTGGCGGGACAATTGTAACGAGAATAAATAAATATCGCAAAATGAAACTAGCAGCACAACGAAAGACTAAATTACTCGTCCATATAGTAATTCGTTTATTGGTTGCTATTCCTCTTATTTGGTTGTTTTATAGTATCATTGTTAGTTATTTTATTTCTCCGGCAAAGATGTTGCAATGGTTTAAAGAAGGGTTACCATTATGGTTTATCTTATTAGGAGTAAAATTTAGTGTGATAGGGCTGATTGATTTAGTCATTATAAGGCATAGTTTTTGTCATTCGATCTGTCCATATGGCTTGTTACAAAAGTTTAGTCAGAAAAATAAAGTGTTAAAAGTAACATTTCGTCCAGAACAATGTGTGGATTGTAATCTATGTGACTTGGCTTGTCCAATGGATATATATCCAAGAGGTGTCACTCGCAAAGATTCATGTATTAGTTGTCAAGAATGTATCGTTGCTTGTGGAACAAGAGCTGAAAAGTATCGGCAAAAGAATAGGCAATTTGGAACAGAAAATTGTTTAACGATGACTTTCAAACCGTATGAAGTACGAGAAAAAGAAAAGGTTGATAAAATATCAATCGGATTGATAGCACTTTCATCGATAATGCTGGCTGTTATCATTACAACGATAATATTGGATAATGGCTTAAGCTATAAAATAACCGGAATGAGTAGCAGTGATGTTGTAACTGAACGTACAGACGAAGGGAAGCAACGATTTGGTCAAAAATACTTAATTGAAATCGATAATCATCATCACGAAAATAAGCACCTTGTCCTTAAAGTAAGAGACCAACAAGATCAATTGAATTTCACTTCCTCTCCAAGTGAAATCGAAATCAACGGTAATAGTTCTTGGAAAGATGAAATTGTTATTTTTATTGATACTACCGGAGTTCATCCTGGTCGTTATATTATCTGGATTGATATGTATGCTGATGGGGAGGTGGTTAAGTCCTTAAAAAGTGTTTTCTATTATCAACCATAGTTTTAGATTAAACAGAAAGGGGAAATTGATTTGAAAAACTTAATTGGGTACGTAGGATTTGGTGTAGTTTTCTTACTTTTGACACTTGTTGCATCTTTCATTACTGTTGATTGGGGACTCGAAAAAGGTTATGGTGAACCGTATTGGGGTGACTCAAAACTTGCAACGGAAGGGCAAAAAATTGTGACATCTGCTGGATGCTTACATTGCCATAGTTACCGTGGGCAATTAGGGCAAGTTACGGGGCCGTCACTCGATGCTGTTGGTTTACGCTTAAATAATCCGAAAGTTATCGAAACATTTATTCGTAATGGCAGTGGAATTATGCCTGCCTACAAAGATAAATTAACTGATGAAGAAATAACACTAATTTCTGAATGGTTAAGCACTTTTAAGAGTCCATATGAAGAGCGTTAGGAGGGGAAATTATGGAAAATAATAATGTGAGTTTTCCGAATTCAGATAATGTTGCAAGTAAATTTTTATTAACAAGCGCCTTTTATTTAATCGCAGTTGGGCTAACGGGACTTATAATGGCTGTATTGTTAGTGAAGCCTGATTTTTTCCCAGATTTTATTAGTTTTATTGCAATACGTGGTATTCATATCCAAGCAATCATCTTTGGTTGGCTTTCAATGGCTTTAATGGGTGCGATGTATCATATCATTCCGCGAATTGTAAATCGTGACTTATTTTCAAAAGGATTAGGAAATTTACATTACGCCCTTATGCACGTAGGGATTGTCATCGTTGTAGTTACTTTACTCATGGGTTTTAATACTGGTCGTGAATACCTTGAACCCGTGCTTTTTATTAATATAGCTGTTGTACTTATTTGGTTAATCTTTTTTGTTAATATTTTGATGACAATTATTAAAGGAAATGTACCAAAGTTTTCTCCCGCATTAAACTTTATGGTTCTTTCTATCTTGTATTTAGGGGTTAACTATTTATGGGCAAACTTTGGCTTTTGGTCTGGTGTAAGGGACAATTTAGCGATTTGGACATTTGCTCATAACGCGGTTAATGGTTGGTTTATGTTTGCATTAGTCGGTATTTTTTATTATATCATTCCAAAAATGACTGGTTTAGAAGAAAAAGATGCGCCATATCCACACTTCTTAAGTAAACTTCACTTCATTGCTGTATGTATATTTATTCCTCCTTCTGTTTTGCATCATCTTCTTTACAACGAAGCACCTGTTAATCTTTTCTGGAAAATTGCAGGTGAGTGGACGAGTGTTGGAATGTTAATTCCGACGTTTGTTTGGTTCTATATTGTTGCCATAAGCATTAAAAACAGTAAAAAGAAACTGGGTGTTGCAGGGAAATTTGTTGTTGCAACCATGATTTTCTATTTAATGAACTGCGTTCAAGGTTCTTCGCAATCAATTCGTTTTATTAATGATTTTACCCATGGTACTCAGTGGGTAGTTGGGCACGCCCATTTAGCGTTATTTGGTTTTATTTCTTTCGGTGCTTTCGGTTTTACGTATTGGCTTCTTTCTCAATACTATGGTGAAAACAGCTACAGTGTCAACTTTGGCAATTCGCACTTTTGGATTGCAATTATAGGCTTCTTAGGGATGTTTATTCCGCTGACAATTGCCGGATTGATCGAAGGGTCTATGAGGGGAACAGCTGATTTTTATACGATTAGAGAAGCAATTCAACCTTATTTACTAACTCGTGGAGTCTTTGGCTTTGTTACATTTATCTCATTTATTCTATTTGCAACAAATATTTGGAAAGTAATTAGCGTTGCAAAACAAAATCAGTTTAAACCTATTCGTAAAGACGGTATAGATATTACCGGATAATAACCATATTTACCTTAAAGGAATGTGTCAGTCATCTCAAGGACAATTTCACTGGAATAATACAAAAATTTCAGATTGAAAAAATTGAGGTGAACTGACACATTTGTATTAGTTGAACTTTTATCAAAAGATTATTGAGAAAGAGGGAGCTAGATGAACCTCCGATCACTTATTATGAAGCATATGTGGCGAAACAAACAACGTGTAGCAGGACTATTTTTTTGTTTAGTAATCGTCATTACAACAATCACAACTTTGTATCATTTAATCGAAGGAATGAATAAAGCACTGGGAAATACATTTGATGAAATCGGAGCCAATCTGCTGATTATTCCTAAACAAGACGAGCTTGACTTAACTTATGCACACTTATCTGTTAAGGGAGAAAGAGTTTCTTTAAAAGTAAGTGAATTAGCAAAAATTGATCAAATTGATTATCGTGATTACATCGTTTATGTATCACCGAAATTAATTGATCAAGTTGAAATAAACGGCAAACTTGCTGGACTTATGGGGATTAATTTTGAAAATGAAAAAAATGTAAAAATGATGATACAGTTAAATGGAGAATATCCAACAAAAGATAATGAAATTATGGTTGGAGCAATTGCTGCGGCGGATCTCGGTATTCATATCGGGGATGAACTGAAGATATTAGGAGAAAGCTTTCGCGTACGAAGCATTTTAAAAAAGCAAAACGATGACCACGATCATTTTATCTATATGGGTTTAGCAAAAGCGCAATTATTGTTAAACAGAGAAAATGAAATTTCTTTAATTGAAGTTGCCGCCTATTGTCACCTTTGTCCAATATACGATATTGCCAATCAACTTCGGGTGCAGATGACTAATGCTGAAGTAAAGCCTTTCATGGATGTAGCTTTGGCTAGAGAAGAAACGCTTGATCGCTTTCGGGTCTTTTTTTATGTGATTGCAATTATTTTATTATTTGCTGGATCTTATTTATTAACTTACTTTATGTCCGCCTATACAAGTAAACGTAGGCAAGAAATTGGCTTACTTAGGACAATAGGATTTGAAAATCGGATCATTGAGAAATTTTTGATTGGTGAAGCACTGTTAATTGGAATCGTAGGTGGCTTATTCGGGTATTTCTTAGGGATGGTCATCGTTTATTTTAGTATTCAAATTTGGTTTCATGAAAGTGTAGTATTAATTCTCGATGTACAAAATTTCTTAATCATTTTTGGTGTATCCCTCTTTTTGATGGTGATTGCAGTCATCGGCCCGCTTAGGTTTGCATCAACATTAGATCCGGTTTTAGCATTAAAAAAATTATAGACGGCTAGCGGTGGTGGTAACATGATCAAAGTAACGAACATAAAAAAACAATTTCAAGATGGTCCCACACAAATAGAAGTATTACGAGGAATATCTCTTGTTATTAATAAAGGTGATTTTATTTCAATTGTTGGAGCTTCAGGATCAGGAAAAAGCACGCTTTTGACAATTATTGGAGGTTTACAGGAACCAAGTTCAGGTGATGTTTCATTTTCTGAAACGAATCTTTTTAGTCTTTCTAAAGAAGATTTAGCAACATTTCGTAGGGAACATATCGGCTTTGTATTTCAACAAATGCATTTAATTCCATATTTGACTGCACTGGAAAATGTACTACTTCCACTTGTTCCTTTAAAAGAATTAAAAGAACAACAAAACGAAAAAGCACGCGCGGCACTTCAAAAAGTTGGTTTAACGGGCAAAGAAAATCGCTATCCAGATCAATTGTCAGGAGGAGAGCAAGGTCGTGTTGCATTAGCAAGAGCCATCGTCAATAAACCTCCATTGATTTTAGCTGATGAACCAACAGGTAATTTAGACTCCGAGACTGGTCAAGCTATTATGAACTTATTTAAAGAATTAAATGAAGCTGGACAAACGATTTTATTTATTACTCATCATAAGGAACATGCTAAATATGGCAATAGAATGCTAGAGATGAGAGATGGAGTAATTATAGAATCGAGGTGAAGTGATGAGTTGGTACCAATTAGGGTTAAAAAGTTTACTAAGAAGAAAGAAAAAAACATTCATTCTTTTTACGGCGATTTTACTAGCTGTATTAATTGTGGCAGCTCTTACTTCAGCATATCAAGGAATGATGGAAGCAGTGAGAGAAGGCGCTATGAAATATGGAGTTAGTTATCGCCTTATACCAAAAGAAAATAGAGAGCCTATTTCTTATCTAGGAATACCGATTGTACCTAGTACGACTGACTCTAAGCCTTTAAGCTTATCTTACTCCGATTATTCTAGGATGAAACAAGAAAACGAAGCTGCAGTCGTCGGAATTGGCCCAAGGATTGTTAAAAGAGCTAAAAATAAACAGACGTTACAAGAATTTATCACGGTAGGAATTGATATGGTTGAAGAGCGAAAAATGAAGCCATGGTGGCGAATATGGGGAAGTTGGCCAACGCAAGCGAATGAGCTTATCATAGGCTATGATATCGGAACCCAATTTCAGTTAGGAGCAGGCGATATACTAACTTTAGAAATAGATGGGAAT
Organism: Anaerobacillus sp.; assembly: GCA_036676095.1. Taxonomy (GTDB): domain Bacteria; phylum Bacillota; class Bacilli; order Bacillales; family Anaerobacillaceae; genus Anaerobacillus. The sequence goes on from JAKFDP010000111.1 coordinate 21,222, forward strand.
GAAAAAATATTTAAGGTTGTTGGAGTGCTTCATTATACAGGTCATGTCGATGATCGTTTATTATTTTACCCTGCTGATTTAATAAGTGAAACAGAGATTCATTTTCTCGAAATGGTTGTTTCTTTTGATTTTGATAACAATTTAGTTTCGCCTCAAGGTTGGGAATGGAAAAAACAACGTAGTCCTTTAGAAGAAGAACGGTTCGAGTCTATTGAACAAATTGCCGAACTTTCGCCGTATGTGATTACTGTAACAACAATCTTAGGGGCACTTATTGTTTTGATTACGCTTATTAATGAAGTAGAGGAACGGAAACAAGAATTTGCCCTCTTACAAGCAGTTGGAATACCCAAAAAAATGTTGATAAAGCTATTATTTTTTGAAATTACAATTCTCTCTTTTTGCGGGAGTTTACTTGGGGTATTTCTTGGAATCGTTACAGCAAATGTTTGGCTGGGTTTAATGAGTGGCTTGAAATTTTTTGCTTATATAACAATTAGCCAATGTTTTCTGTTAATTTGCTTTATATTGACACTTACATTTGTAGTCTCTATATATCCTGCTTTAAGGGTCCTAAAGCAGGAACCGATAACATTATTACGACATGAGTGAAAAATGAAAAAATGGATAATATCGGGAGCTACCTTGTAGCTCTTTTTTTTACGTTAAGATAGTATAAATTTTTAGCAAGGATGTTTATTCGACGTAGCGAAAAATTTTAGGTCCTAAGTATAGGCTTAACCGGCCCCCGAGTTTCTTTACTAATTACTTTTTTAGTATATAGCATGGAAAAGTTAAATATTTTGTAAAATAATAATATTTAATAAAGGAAATAAACAACTTTTAGCGAATTTATAGTAAAATAGATGTATATTTTGTACTAGTTATACATTCCTAATGGTAATGCAGCTTCATAATTAATAACAATTTTTGGGGGAGAATTATGAAAAGTTTAAATGTCGCAATTTGTGATGATTCTATGTTAGTAAGAAAAAAATTAAAAAGTAGCCTAGAAGAGATAGGTGTAAAAGTAATAATTGAAGCCTCTGACGGGTTTGAAATAGTTGAAAAATTAAAAAGTAATAGCAATATAGACGTACTTTTTTTAGATATTGTAATGCCAAATAAAACTGGGATTGAAGCTTTAGAAGAGTTGAAAAATGATGAGCGTACGAAACCAATAAAAGTAGTTATGGTAACATCTGTAGGTACTTCAAAGCATGTAAAAGAGGCAGTAAAGTTGGGTGTGTTTGATTTTATGCAAAAACCTGTAGACGTTAATGTATTAACTGCTATTTTACAACGAGCGAAAGGGGAGTAGACTACATATGTTTAGCAAATATTTCGGTAATTTTTTGTTAAATAAAGGGATTATCACTAGTGAACAGTTAAAAGAAGTATTTCAAGAAGAGAAAAATAGCCATGTGAAGCTAGGAATATTAGCCTTAAATAAAGGTTTTATGACACTTGAACAAATTGAAGAAGTAAATGAAGCACAGATGGCAACTGATAAACGCTTTGGAGAAATTGCGATTGAAAAAGGTTTTTTAACGGTTGATAAGCTTGAGGAATTGTTAACAGGGCAAAAAACAAGTTACCTCTTATTAAGTCAAATACTACTAGATAAAAATATTTTAACGTTGGAGCAAATTAGTAAATATTTATTTAATTATAAAAATGAAAATGGACTATCGAATGAAGACCTACAAGAGTTAACAAATGATAACGTTGAAAAAATCATTGCTAGTAGTTTACATACCCCAAATGCAACGATTCACGAATATATTACGTTGTTAGTGAAAAACATTGAGCGACATTTACATGAAAAACCGTATGTCGAACAATTAAACGCTCTTCCTAATTTTCCGTTAATTGCGAATCAAAAGATTATTGGTGAGTATAATCTTGATACGTATTTATTGCTTAACGAACAAGATTTTATAAAAGTAGCTTCAACTTTTGCAGAGGAAGTATTAACTGAAATTGATGAGTTGTGTATTTCGGCTGTTTTAGAATTTTTGAATTTGCAAAATGGAATTTTTATTGTAAATGAAGTGGATAAAGGTTTTGATATCGATTTACAAGTACAAACGTTGGTAGATCACCTTCCAATCAAGAATGAACTGTCATACTTTAAAATTTCCTTTGCAGACGTTGAATTAATTTTAGGAATACAAAAGCAGTAGATTTATTATACTTTAGGAAAGTATAAACTTTTAGCAAGGATGTTTATTCGGCGATGTTAAAAATTTCAAGTGCCAAGTTTTCTAAAAATAAGATTGTTCATTAATGATTACGATTAAGTATGGTGAGGGAAACAAAGTATCCCTTGCCATACTTATTTTTTATACAATACAAAAAAATTGAACTAACTAATAAAGAATAATTGTTTCTTTCCATTAGTGTAAAAATAGTCATATACAAAAGAAACATCTACACATATAATGTAGGTTGTCCTTTGTAATGACCTAATGATTAAATGAAAAATTAGGAGGTTTTTCTTAATGAAAGATTTTACGACTACATATTTTACAATGACAGAAGCGGATGCTATTGAATATGTGAAGACAAGATTAGATTACTTTGCAAATGATGCAGAGCTTACGTGTAAAGAAATTGGCGATGGTAACTTAAACTATGTTTTTAAAATTGTTGATACGAACACCAACCAATCGTTAATTATTAAACAGGCTGGCCCAGTTGCCCGAATTTCAGATGAATTTAAATTGTCTCCTGATAGAAATCGAATCGAGAGTGAAATTTTATGCATTCAAAATGAACTTGCACCGGGGTTTGTCCCAAAAGTATACAATTATGATCCAATTATGAATTGTTGTGCAATGGAAGATTTATCAGATCATGAGATTATGAGAACGGCATTATTAAATTATAAACAATTTCCGTTATTTGTAGATCATATTACGACTTTTATGGTAAACACATTACTACTAACCTCTGATGTGGTCATGTGTCACAAACAAAAAAAGGAATATGTTAAACAATTTATTAATCCAGAGCTTTGTGAGATTACTGAGGATTTAGTTTATACGGAACCATTTATCGATCATCCAAGGAACGATGTTTTCGAAGGCACCCGTGAATTTGTAAAGGAAGTTATCTGGAGCGATTCACAATTAGCTTTAGAAACGGCAAAACTGAAATTTGAATTTATGACAAATGCTCAAAGTTTACTCCATGGTGATTTACATACCGGATCAATTTTTATTAAGGAAGATTCAACGAAAGTAATCGATCCTGAATTTGCTTTTTATGGTCCGATTGGCTATGACGTTGGGAACGTCGTTGCAAATCTTATTTTTGCATTTGTAAATGCAAAAGCGATAATTGCAGAAGAAGCCAAAAGAGTAGATTATATGAATTATCTTGATACGACGATCCGAGACGTTGTTGATGTATTTACGAAGAAATTTGTAAAGGCGTGGGATGAAAATGCAACAGAACGAGTTGCAACATATCCTGGTTTTAAAGACTACTACTTAGCTACAGTTCTTCGTGATACAGCAGCTGTTGCTGGCTTAGAGCTATGTCGTCGAGTTATTGGAATTGCGCATGTGAAAGATATTACTTCGATTGAAGATCCAGTAAAACGTGTAACGGCGGAAAAATTTTGTTTATCCGTAGGGAAAATGTTTATTCTAAAGCGCGAAACAATGAAAACGGGAGAAGATTACGTCAAAATCATTCGTGAATTTGAAAAACAATTTTAAAGAGGTGAAAGAGTATGTCCAACCCAATAGAAGTCATCCAATCAGTCAAATTGGATGATGAAAATGATGCTCTTATTTTATTAGACCAAACAGTTTTACCTAATAAGAAGCATTTTTTAGAGCTTAAAGAGTTGAAAGATATTTGGGATGCTATTTATGAATTAAAAGTCCGAGGGGCACCGGCGATTGGGATTGCCGCGGCATTTGGTGTTTATTTAGGTACAAAACAATCAAAGGTAGAAACATATGATATGCTTTATGAAGATTTTAAAAAGGCGAAAGAGTATTTAGCATCTTCACGCCCAACTGCCGTTAACTTATTTTGGGCGTTAAATCGAATGGAAGCTCGCTTTCAAAATGAAGCAGGAAAAACAGTCACTGAAGTAAAGCAAGCATTAAAAGAAGAAGCTGAATTGATTCGCGAGGAAGACGAGAAAGTTTGTGAAGCGATTGGCGAATACGCACTTTCGCTTTTAAAACCTGAAATAGGGATTCTTACTCATTGTAATGCCGGTACAATTGCTACGGCAAAATATGGCACAGCTTTAGCGCCAATTTATTTAGGACAAGAAAGAGGCTATCGTTTTAAAGTTTATGCGGATGAGACACGACCATTATTGCAAGGAGCTCGTCTAACTGCTTGGGAATTAAATGAAGCTGGTGTTGATGTAACATTAATTTGTGATAATATGGCATCCATCGTCATGAAAGAAGGCAAAATTCAAGCCGTTCTTGTTGGTTGTGACCGGGTTGCGGCAAACGGTGATACTGCTAATAAAATTGGGACATCGGGTGTAGCAATTTTAGCGAAGCATTACAATATTCCATTCTATGTTTGTGCACCCCTTTCGACCGTTGATTTGGACTGTGAAACAGGAAAAGATATTGAGATTGAATTAAGAGCAGCTGAGGAAATTACAACAAAATGGTATAGTGAATCAATGGCTCCAGAAGATGTAAAGACGTATAATCCAGCATTTGATGTTACAGATCATGAATTAATTACCGCCATAATTACTGAAAATGGAATTGCTTATTCACCTTTTAGTGAAAGCCTTGCAAAGCTTTCGCTAAAGTAGGAAGGACGGGGGGACAGGTTCCTTGTCCCTCCTTTCTAAAAAAATTAATAAATATAGCAGGGATTTGTTCGCTTTTGTCAAATTAATTATTACCTTAAATACACACACCACTTTTCTCATCGCTTTATTCTAATATTCAAACGGATTTCTCCTTCCGTTTTTCTTTAAATTCCAACAATAAATCTATTTTCACCACACAACAATTACCACTTAAATTACAAACAATCCAATTTTTCAATCGATTAAACTTTATATCTTTTCTATTAAGCTCCCTAAAAATATGGAGATTACTGAAAAAGTTGAATGATTAGCGAAAAATTGATAACTAACCACAATGGGCAGTGTTATCACATACAATGAACTGCTTTATCTTGTGTTCACTTTTTTCTTTTAAGCACTTTTTCAGTGGCTTCAAAATATTCTTTAGAACCATACTCTTATGGAGGTGAAATAATAAATGCCAAGAAAGGCAAGAAAAAAAAGTAGAACAGGTATTTACCACGTTATGATAAGAGGAATTAATAAACAAATTATTTTTGAAGAAGATGAAGACAAACAAATGTTTTTAGAGACATTAAAAAAATATAAAGACATTTGTAAATATCAGCTTTATAGTTACTGTTTGATGGATAACCACGTCCATTTGTTGATTCGGGAGTTGGAAGAAACAATTTCCAATGTAATTAAAAGAATTAGTTCAAGTTATGTTTATTGGTACAATTTTAAATATGAACGGAAGGGTCATTTATTTCAAGAACGTTTTAAAAGTGAAACTGTAGTAGATAATCGGTATTTTTTAACGGTTCTCAGATATATTCACCAAAACCCATTAAAGGCAGGTTTGTCAGAAGATGTTTTTGATTGTAAATGGACAAGTATAAATGAATATATTAACAAATCGAAAATCGTAGATACTGATTATGGTTTTAATTTATTTTCAAACAATCGAAACGAAGCGCTACGTTTGTTTATCGAATTCAATAAAAAGACAAATGATGATGTTTGTATGGAAGAAATAGATAATATTAGAGTGCAGGACATAGAAATAAAAAAATATTTATTGAAACAGGGTATTATAAATATAAATCAATTGCAGAAAATGAAAAGGGAAGATCGAGATGAGCTATTACGAAAGATTAAAAAGATGAATGGGGTGTCAATAAGGCAATTATCGCGTGTTACTGGCATTTCAAAGAGTGTTATTGGACGAATTTACTGAAAGGGACAAGGTACCTGTCCCCCTGTTCGCGACTACTCACATTCATATAGACCTACATTTTGTTCAGAAAAAAAATCGAGCCAATTTTTTGGAAGTTTCTGATCGATCACAATATGGTTAATTTCATTAAACCAACAAATTTTTACAAACGAGGTTTTATCAAATTTTGTATAATCAGCAATTAAAAAAACTCGATTCGCATGTTCTACCGCAAGTTTTCGAATTCCAGCTTGTTGTTCGTTTGAGTCTGTAATTCCATGCTGCATACTAATGGAGCGACAGGAGATAAATGCTGTATCAAAAAAATAGTTTTTCATATTTATTTCAGCATTTCGTCCTAAATTTGAAAGGGTTGTTTTCGATAATGTCCCGCCAATCATCACAACGTTAACATTTGGACACTCTATTAAAACGTTTACCACTTTAATTGAATTTGTGACAACCGTTAATTTTTTATCGCGAAGCATACTTGCAATCATTAATGAGGTAGTAGAGGCATCTAAAAAAATAGAGTCACCATTGTTAATAAAAGCTAGACATTTCGCTGCAATTTTCTTTTTTCCTTCAACATGGATAAACTCCCGAATATTGACGTCAACGTCATTTTGGACACCCTCAGAGATGTAAGCTCCTCCATATGTTCGATTTAAAACACCTTCGTCTTCTAGTTGTTTTAAATCACGACGAATCGTTTCCTCAGTCACTTTAAAAAGACTAGTTAATTCCGCGACAGTTACACTCTTTTTTTCAAAAACAATTTCTTTTATTTTATTTTTACGAGCTATTGGTAACATTAAGATTTCTCCCAATTGGATTTTTTTACGTTAAGAAGCTAAGATGTCTAGCTCCGAACGCTCTACGCTTTCTTTCAAAATTATAGCATATTTTTTGGAATTCTCTTACTTATTTCAATAATAATTATTGCTTTTATATGAGATCTTGTGGTTTTATGTTGGGTATCAAAGAAAATTTCAACAAAACAAAGAAAATACCAAATAAATGATTGACAAAATTACAACGCAGTAAGAAAATTATGATAAGTATTTTATGTTGATTCGTCTATATTTAATAACTTTTACAAGGCAAAATGCTTTATTGAATAATCATGCAATTGTCTATAAATACTATTTTGAAGTGGATGTATGATGTAAGGAGCTGTATAACTAGATGGTGAATAATAAGAAATATTATTCTGATTTCGAAGCTAAGAAATTAATTTGTGAAATTGGGAAGCGTGTCTATAATAAAAACTTTGTCGCAGCTAATGATGGCAACATATCGGTCAAAGTGGGCCCAAATACAATTTGGACAACACCAACTGGCGTTAGTAAAGGCTTTATGACTCCCGATATGATGGTGAAGATGGATCTATCAGGAAAAATTATTGCTGGAAAGCTGAAACCTTCATCAGAGGTAAAAATGCATTTACGGGTTTATCAAGAAAATTCTGAAGTAAATGCTGTTGTTCATGCTCATCCACCGATCGCTACATCGTTTGCCATTGCCGGAATTAGTTTAGACAAGCCAATCTTACCAGAAGCGGTTGTCTTGTTAGGTCGAGTTCCCGTTGCTAATTATGCAACGCCAGGTACAGAGGAAGTACCTGATTCAATCGCTCCTTATTGTAAGGATCACAATGCCGTTTTACTGGCAAACCACGGGGCATTAACGTGGGGAAGAGACATTATTGAAGCCTACTTCAGAATGGAATCATTAGAACATTATGCGTCAATGCTCATGTACTCAACAAATATTATAAATAGAGCGAACGAGCTCAACTGTTCACAAGTAACCGATTTAATTAATATTCGCACTAGAATGGGGATAAACAGTGGTGGTGTACCACCGTGTGAAATAAATCCAACTAATTCGCAACAAGTTGAAACAGAAAAAGAAAAATTGATTGAAGCTGTCGTAAATAAAGTCACTGCTGAAGTTTTAAAAAAACTGCGCTGAAAGGAGGGTCAATCAATGAGTATTCATCTTAACGAAAATGATATACAAAAGATCATTCAATCTGTCTTACAGAATGTCGAGGCTGTCTTAGGAAAACCGCATTCCAAGCCGATTGAAGAAACGCCTGTAATGAAAGCAGCTGCTCAATTTGCCGTAAAAAAAGCAACATCCATTCCAAATTCAAATTCTAAAGCAGACGTGAAACATGATTCACCGGCTTTAAAGGCAGCCTTACAGTTTGCCGTAAAAAATCGAATTCCAGATTCGGCGATTGCAGCAAAACCAACACATGCTGGAATTACACCAAAAAAGTTATCAGTTACGTCTCATTATGCGGTACAAAAACCAACAAACGATACTGATGGTGTGTTTGAACAGATGGAAGATGCGATTGCAGCTGGTTATTTAGCACAACAAAAATATGTAAAACAATTTCAATTACAAGATCGTGAACGGATCATTACAGCAATTCGTAATGCGGTTATTTCTGAAAAAGAAAGTTTAGCGAAAATGGTCTTTGAGGAAACAAAAATAGGAAATTATGAGGATAAAATTGCCAAACATCATTTGGCAGCAGTGAAGACACCTGGAATAGAAGACTTAACAACAGCGGCATTTTCCGGTGACAATGGCTTAACAATTGTTGAACAAGCACCGTTCGGCTTAATTGGCGCAGTAACGCCAGTGACTAATCCAACTGAAACGATTATTAACAACACAATAAGTATGATTGCCGGAGGAAATGCGGTCGTTTTTAACGTTCATCCGGCGTCAAAACATTCATGTGCGTACGTTGTTACTCTTCTTAATCAAACTATTAAAGAAGCAGGCGGGCCAAGCAATTTAGTTACGATGGTGAAGACCCCTTCTATGGAAACATTAGACAAGCTGATGACAAGTCCAAAAGTAAAGCTATTAGTAGGTACAGGAGGACCTGGGCTTGTCAGTACGTTACTAAAGTCAGGAAAAAAAGTGATTGGAGCTGGAGGAGGAAATCCACCAGTGATCGTGGATGAAACGGCTGATTTAGAAAATGCTGCAAAATCAATTATTTTAGGCGCTTCATTTGATAACAATCTGCTTTGTATCGCCGAAAAAGAAGTATTTGTTATTGACGAAATTGCTGATGATCTCATCTACCACTTGTTAAATCATGGTGCGTATATGCTAGATCGCCATCAGGTAGAAAAAGTAATGAGTTTTGCCCTAGAAAAAAATATAAAGCATGAGGCTAAAGGTTGTAGCTTAAATCGCAGTCGAGAATATTACGTCGCCAAAGATTGGGTTGGAAAATCCGCCAATGAATTTATGAAAAAGTTAGGGCATGAGCTTAAACCTAATGTAAAACTACTAATTTGTGATGTTGAAGCTACTCATCCATTTGTTCAAATTGAACAAATGATGCCAGTGTTACCAATAGTTAGAGTAAAAGATTTAGATGAAGCAATTGAATTGGCGGTTGAAGCTGAGCATGGTCACCGTCATACAGCAATCATGCATTCAAAGAATGTGGATCGTTTAACGAAATTTGCACGGGTAATTGACACAACTATTTTCGTGAAAAATGCCTCTTCCTTAGCTGGTGTTGGTTATGGCGGAGAAGGACACGCAACAATGACAATTGCTGGCCCAACAGGTGAAGGGATTACTTCCGCGAAAACATTTACGAGGCAAAGACGCTCTGTTCTCGCTCAAGGTAGCTTCGGATCACAAGGATAGGTGAAAAGATGAATCAAGCAATTGGTATGTTAGAGGTACAAGGTTATAGTGTTGCTCTTGCAGCAATGGATAAGGCATGTAAAGCGGCGAATATCACCATTCAAGGAATTGATTGTAATAATCCAAGTACAGGTGATGCGGCACCTATCCCTGTTGTTATCCAAGTCAAATTTACAGGATCCATATCTGATGTCAAAGTTGCCTTAGAAGTAGCGAAGCAAGAAGCGAGCCGCTTTATTGCTGAAAATGATATATTTACGCATTTCATCTCTAGTGCTTCAACCGATTTAGAAAAATTAATTTGCTTAAGCAAAGTTCGGCAAAAAAGCTAGGAGTGAATGTGATGGATCGCTCATTAGGATTACTTGAAGTTAGTGGGATGGTAGCAGCAATTGCTTGTATTGATACGATGGTAAAAGCAGCTTTTGTGGAAATAACGCGTATCGAGCAAATTGGCTCAGGGATTATTGTCATCATGATCCAAGGCGACCTAGCAAACGTTCAGTATGCTTTAGAACGTGGGTCTGAAAAGGCAGATAATCATGGTCAATTACTTGGATTACGCGTGATTGCAAGACCCTATGAAGGCTTAGATATATTAATTGCTCCACAAGAAAAGGTGATAAAAGTTGGAGAAAATTGAAACCATTGGAGTAATTGAAACCCAATACTATACTGTAGCAATTGAAATTTTAGATCAGGTTTGTAAAGGATCGAACGTTACATTTTTAACGAGTGAAAATTATTTAGGTGGAATGCTAGTCACACTTATCGTTAGTGGCAGTACTTCCGATGTACATGAAGCCATTTCGATTGCTAAGCAAGTTTGTCAAAACAAACCGAATAATCCTTTGAAAATGGCAATCGTGATTTCTAATCCCCACCCTGAAATTTTAAAATTTATTTTGCCAATTAAACAAGAAATTGAAGATAAACAGGAAAAACCAGCAAAAATAGTCAGAAATCGAAAACTAAAACCTAATTTAAACGCAAATGAGGAGGAATAACCATGAATGAATCAATCGGCATTATTGAAACTAAAGGATTAACAGCAGCAATCGAAGCAGCCGATGCAATGTTAAAAGCAGCAAATGTAGAAATTGTCGGAAGTGAAAAAATTGGCTCTGGATTAGTATCGGTGATTGTTAAAGGCGACGTAGGAGCAGTAAAAGCAGCAACAGAAGTAGGAGCAGAAGCAGCAGGACGAGTTGGCGATGTGGTTGCTGTCCATGTCATTCCAAGACCACATGGTGATGTAGCAAAATTATTACCAGGCTTGAAATAAATGTTATCGATCGCTAGGATCACCAGTTTGATGAAATTAACTTTTTTACTCGTTCAACACGAGCATAAATTATACCTATTAGGAGGAAACATTCATGAGTCAATCAATTGGTATTATTGAAACAAAAGGATTAACGGCTGCGATTGAAGCAGCCGATGCAATGTTGAAAGCAGCAAATGTAGAAATCGTTGGTACAGAAAAAATCGGTTCAGGATTAGTATCGGTCATCGTTCAAGGAGAAGTCGGTGCAGTAAAAGCAGCAACAGAAGTAGGAGCAGAAGCAGCAGGACGAGTTGGTGAGCTTGTAGCAGTTCATGTTATTCCAAGACCACATACTGATGTAGCCAAAATATTACCTTCGCTATTGTAAGCGGTGTTTTTATAAATGATGAATCGTTCAGCCCTTTTAGAAGAAATTACTAGATTAGTTGTAAATGAGCTGAAAAATCAAGATGTTGTGATTGCTAATCACCTCAGAAAAAGGAATGTACCAGTAAGTATTTCGGCTAGGCATCTACATCTTCAAGCTGACCATCTTGAGCAGTTATTCGGGAAAGGGTATCAGTTAACGAAATTTAAAGACATTTCCCAACCAGGCCAATGGGCATGTAACGAAACGGTTACAATTGCCGGCCCAAAGGGAAAAATAGAAAATGTACGGGTGTTAGCACCACTTCGTAAGTTTTCACAAGTAGAAGTGGCCAAAAGTGATGCAAGAAAGCTTGGGATTAACCCACCAGTCAGAAGTTCAGGAAATATTGAGGGATCAGCGCCGCTTACTTTGATTGGTCCTAAAGGAACCGTTAATCTAAAAGAAGGTTGTATTATTGCTGACCGCCATATTCATATGTCACCTAAAGATGCTAACGATTTTGGTGTTGTCAACCAACAAAAAGTTTCTGTTTTAGTGAAAGGCGAAAAAGGTGGGGTTATCGGACAAGTCGTGATTCGTGTAAACGAAAGATATGCCCTTGATATGCATATTGACACGGATGATGCTAATGCTTTTGGACTAACGGGGAATGAACAATTGCAAATAATCCCCGAATAGATGGAGGTTCGATAAAATGATAGTGGGCAAAGTAATTAATAGAGTAGTTTCCACAAGAAAGTATGAGGAACTACAAGGATTTAAGTTACTTGTCATCCAGCCTTGCTTTGGCTCGAATGATTATTTTGTTGCTGCTGATAACATTGGAGCAGGTGAAGGCGAGTATGTACTTGTTTCTACAGGTGCAGCAGTACAACATGCATTATTAAAAAATGCCCCAATTGATGCGATTATTGTTGGAATTTTAGATCACGAACCTACCATTTAAGCAAAATATAGGGAATGATAATGATCAATAAGTAAATTTACAAATAATCTTGGGAGCAATTGAGTATGAAGCTTATAGTTATAGGTGGAGTTGCAGCTGGAATGTCTGCTGCTGCAAAATTAAAGCGAATAAATAAAGCTGCAAAAATTGTTGTCTATGAAAAAGGTAACTTTTTATCATATGGAGCATGTGGCTTACCGTATTATGTATCCGGTGAAAATGCTGATTATACGAAAATGATTGCTAGAACGAAACGGCAATTTGAAGAACAAGGAATGGAAATTTTCCTCCAGCATGAAGTGATCAAAGTCGTCCCCGAAAAAAAACAAGTAATGATCAGAAATGTAGAAACTGGAAAATTATTTATCGATGAATATGATAAGTTGTTGATTTCCACTGGCACAATTCCAATTGTACCTCCATTTCCCGGAGTTGAGTTAGAAAATATTCATGTCCTGAAAACGTTGGAAGATGGAATTTTGTTGAAGCAAGTTGCAAACAGTTCCGCTATCAATGATGTGGTTGTCGTTGGTGGAGGATATATTGGGATTGAAGTTGTCGAAGCATTTGTCCGTTTAGGAAAACGAGTTCGAGTAATTGAATTAAATCAACGAATTTTACAAAATTTTGATCAAGAAATTACGGATATAGCTGAAGAGGAACTTCGAAACCACGGAGTAACTTTGAACTTAGGAGAAAAAGTCGAAGTTTTTTCTGGATCTGGCATTGTCTCACAAGTCAAAACAGACAAAGGAACTTATTCGGCTGATCTTGTTGTTATTTCAATTGGCGTTAAGCCAGCAACAAAGTTTCTTCACGGTTCCGGAATTCAACTTTCTAAAAATGGAGCAGTTATCATTGATCGCGAAATGCGGACAAACGTCGTAGATGTTTATGCTGCCGGTGATTGTGCCGAAGTTTATCATAAAGTAATGGAAGAAAATCGTTTTATTCCACTAGGTACGAATGCTAATAAATGTGGCAGAATTGCAGGAACAAACATCGCTGGCAAACGGCAAAAATATATCGGGACATTAGGGAGTGCGGCAATCAAAGTATTTGAGTTAGAACTTGGTAGAACAGGAATGTCAGAAACAGATGTCAAAGATTTTGCGATTGACTATTCAACTGTTTTTGTCGAAAGCGCTGACCATCCAGGCTATTACCCAAATCAAACGCCAATTTGGATAAAACTCATTTGTGAAAAACGAACAAAACGAATTTTAGGTGCGCAAGCCGTTGGCAAAAAAGGGGTCGTACTGCGAATTGATATCTTTGCGGTAGCTATTCATAATCAGATGCCTGCAGATGAGCTAGGTATGACTGATTTGTGTTACGCTCCACCATTTGCCGGGGTTTGGGATGCAGTCCATATTGCTTGTAATGCCGTTAAGTAGTGGGATGGTGTTTTATGAATAAGGTAATTTCTTTAAAAGAGGCTATTGACCTAGTGAATGATGGTGATACGGTTGCTTTAGGAGGCAATGTCCTCCACCGAGCTCCAATGTCGGCAATTCGTGAAATTGCCAGACAAGGGAAAAAACGGTTGAAAATTGTGAAAACAGCAGCTGCCCATGATCTAGATTTATTATGTGCATTAGAATGTATTCAAACGGTTGACGCTGGTTTTGTTAGCTATGAATCAAAGTACGGTTTAGCAACTCACTATCGAAAAGCAGTCGAACAAGGGATAGTTAAAGCAAATGAACATGCATGTTACACTGTCATTTGCGCCTTACGAGCTGCAACGATGAACGTTCCTTTTATGCCAGTTCAAGGGTTAAATGCAGGTGATTTACTGTTAGAAAACGATTATTTTGTAGTGGTAGAAGATCCGTTTAGCGGTGTGCCTGTGACATTAGTGAAAGCCATCGTCCCAGATGTAGCAATCATCCATGTGCATGAATGCGATAAACAAGGAAACGCCAAAATTTTTGGCCCGAAATTTGAAGACGTTCTTTTAAGTAGAGCTGCCGAAAAAATCATTATTACCACAGAACAAATTGTTCCAGAAAGTAAAATGAAATTACAGAGTGAAAGTGTTGACATTCCCGGATTTATGGTCAATGCTATTGTTCATGCACCACGTGGCGCTAGTCCTACTTCTTGTTACAATAAGTATGATATTGATGATCAATCTTTATTGTCATTTATATCTAGTACAAGCAAAGCAGAAATCGTCACATACATACAAGAATATGTGAAACAAGATCATTCTGGAGGAAAAATGCGATGGTAGGAAAGCAATACCGAACTAGTGATATTATGACTTGTGCCATTTCTAATTTGTTAAAAGATGGTGAAACGGTTTTTCATGGAGTTTCATCTCATCTGCCAATGGTGGCAATGCAGCTTGCCAAAAAAATTCATGCCCCTAGTTTAGTCCATTTGAATATTCCTGGTGGTGTTAATCCTGCTTCCATTTCAAAAGCAGCTTATTCTTCTGCGGGAGCTGATTTATGTAACGGTGCAGAGGCATATTTTCCTTTAGAGCAAGTATTTGATCTCTCAATGCGCGGGAAGCTTGACGTAGCTTTCTTAAGTGGGATTCAATTTGATCTTGAAGGGAATGTTAATGCATCTGTTGTTGGCAGTTATCATAAACCAAAAGTACGTCTCCCTGGTGGAGCTGGTAGTGCGGTACTTATTCCAACTGCCAAAAAAGCGATCATTTGGCGAACGAAACATGATAAAAGAACGTTTGTCGAAAAGGTTGATTTTATTACGACCCACGGAAACCTTTGGAAAATTGTGACACCTCTCTGTATCTTTGGCTATAAAAATGGAAAACTTTATCTTGACCGTATTCACCCATCATCATCTTTAGAAGAAGTCAAAGAAAACACAGGATTTAAATTGCATTATGATGAAATAAAATATACAGCTCTTCCTACAGAGAAAGAACTTGATATCTTAAAAAAAATTGATCCGTTTGATTATCGATCGATTGAATTTAGCTAGCTCACAAAGCTGGTGTCAGTATCTTTAGCGAATTCCATAAAATAAACAGCCCGTCCAATAATTTGAACGGGCTACTAGACTATATATTAGAAAATCTCCGTTCTAGGTAGGA
Organism: Anaerobacillus sp.; assembly: GCA_036676095.1. Classification (GTDB taxonomy): domain Bacteria; phylum Bacillota; class Bacilli; order Bacillales; family Anaerobacillaceae; genus Anaerobacillus. Next base: position 36,600 of record JAKFDP010000111.1, read on the forward strand.
AAATGAGGAAGTGGGGAAATTATAGTGCTACATTTTGTAGTTTTTTCTCTAGCTTAAACGTTCGCCTTTTTACATCTTCAACTTCAAGAAATAGCAAGTCTACATCTGTCTTTACTTCTTCGTGAGTATTTCGGAAGTCTTTTCTTATTGTTGTTATGTTTTCAATTAATAACGTACTGTTATGCTTAATGATAGACTTAAGATCAGCAAATTGGTCATCCATTTGGTCGAATCTTTGGTCGACAGTAGCAAACTGTTGATCGATGTTAGCGAATTTTAGATCCATTTGATCAAATCTTTGATCGACAGTAACAAACTGTTGATCGATGTTAGCAAATTTTAGATCCATTTGATCAAATCTTTGATCGACAGTAACAAACTGTTGATCGATGTTAGCGAATTTTTGATCCATTTGGTCAAATCTTTGATCGACAGTAACGAATTTTTGATCCATTTGATCAAATCTTTGATCGACAACGCCAAACCTTTCATTCATTTCTAATTTTAAAGTAGCTTGTCCTTTTTCTAAGTGATCAAGTCGAGATTCAACTTTATCAAGTCGACTTTCCATATTGTCAAGCCGATTTTCAACTTTAACAAGCCGGTTTTCCATATTGTCAAGCTGATTTTCAACTTTATCAAGTCGATTTTCTACCTTATCAAGACGGTTATTAACTTGAGTAAAGCCTGTTCGCATTTCCGATAAAATTTCTTTTAATATTTGTTCCATCTATATCACCTCCTCTTTACTCTTCAACATAATTGAACATCATAAGTTTGTCAACTAAATATTTAATACTAACAATCAGTCGACAAACTTATACTTCCTAAAATGGATAAAAATAGCACGAACATTAAATGATTAGTTTAGACATAATAAGGATGTAATCTATTGAAAGGGTGGGATATGAATATGTCATTAGAATGGTTTGATCGAGTTTGTAGTGAATTACAAGATCACTTAGAGTCTATTTGTGAAGAATATGATGAAATTAGTCATATGCGAATTGACAGGGCTGCTAAACATCCAAAGATCGAATTTTATGTCGATTTAGAAGACGACGACCGTGAAGTTTTCTGTACTTTATTTTTTGATCCGCATAATGAAGCGTTTTATATTAAAGAGTTTGATTTAACAACAGAGGAAACATATCATCAAATCCTTCCTGATATAGACGAAATAATTGATACTGTCCATGAAATTTTTCACGACTTTATCGAGACAGAAATAGAAGAATATGATGAAAACGAAGATTATGAGGAAATTGAATTTGATGATGAAAATGAGGGAAATGTTGTAACTGATGGCGGTGAATACGATGTTGTTGTCGATGTAGAATGGACATCACCGGAAGTTTTAGCCTATTCTTATTTAGATGAGGTAGAGGTAACATATAAGTTTGGGGTTATTAAAGAAACAGGAGATGGTATTCTTCACCGTGTTAACCGGATTTTTACCGAGGACGAAACAATAGAAGATGAATCTAATTTTATTTTTAGTAAGGAAGAAGCTGGCGCAATAATTGAATTGATTGAGAGTAACATGAATATGATGGATGGATTTGACCCTTCAATATAATCAAAACATAACAAAAGAAAGGTATAGAAAGTAAGAAACCCCAGATTTGGGGTTTTTCTTTACGTTAAGAATCTAAATTTACTTACTAGGTAAGATGACTACCTCTTGGCACTCTGTGATTTTCTTGACTAAAAGAATTGAATATTTCATTTATTGGAATTAAACTATTAGCATTATTAATTAAGTTTGCACATGAATTTGTATCTATAAAAGAAGGTGTTTTCATTGAAGTATTATCCAATCAATCTTCATTTAAAGAATAAGAAAATTGTGGTCATCGGTGGTGGTGTAATTGCCGAACGGAAGCTTGTAAAGTTGCTTGATACAGGTGCAGAAATCAAAATTGTAAGCCCCGAAATTACGGAAAATATCACAATAATGATTAAAGAAGATAAGATAGAATGGAAAAAGAAATTGTTTTCACACGAAGATATTTTAGGAGCTTTTCTCATAGTTGCTGCAACAAATTCAACAGCAGTGAATCGCCAAGTTTTTGAAGCCTGTAATGACCAACAATTAATCACAATTGTTGATGATCCTATTCGTAGTAACTTCATTGTCCCTTCTACCTTAAATAGAGGGAAACTAACCATTTCAGTTTCAACATCAGGTGCAAGTCCAGGTTTTTCCAAACAAATTGTTTCAGAATTAGCAAGCCATTATGACGAATCATATGAAAATTATCTTGACTTTTTAGCTGATTGTCGCCTAAAAGTGCAAAGTGAAATTGCTGATCCGACATTAAGGCGTAAAATCTTGAAAAATTTACTAAAACCAATTTTCTTTGATTTAACTAAACGTAAATTTTATACGGATAGAGAAACACTTTTTCAACGACTTTTAAATAATAATGGTGAGTTATAATCATTAAAAAAGTTTGGCTTTACTATCAAATATTTCAATACATATAGGAAAAGTAAAGAAGCAAAATATACTTAGAAGAAACATCATTTCTTCAATAAAAAGTTATGGAGGCTTCTTATGATCAAACGAATTTTAATGGCAATGTTACTATTTACATTTAGTCTGCCATTTGTAACTCATGCTCAAAATATTCAATTTTTTAAAGAACCACCATTTGAACATTACAAAGTATCAAAAGGTGACTCATTCTGGTTTATTGCCAAACGTTATGGACTAGATTACAAAGAGTTGATGAGATTAAATCCTGATATTATTCCAACGAATATGCAAGTTGGAGAAGTTATCCGGTTAAAAGCAGCAGCAGAACATTCGAGTACATTTGAAGATCAAGTAGTAAAATTAGTAAATCAAGAAAGAAGTAAGCAAGGTTTGAGACCACTTACACATCGAGCAGACATTAAAAATGTTGCCCATAAAAAAGCTGAGGATATGATCAACTCTAATTACTTCTCGCATAACAGTCCAAACTATGGTTCACCGTTTCAAATGTTAAAAACATTTGGCATTAGCTATCAAGCAGCTGGAGAAAATATCGCTAAAGGACAGACCACACCTGAATCTGTAATGAACTCTTGGATGAATTCGCAAGGACATCGTGCAAACATCTTAAATGGACAATATGATTGCATAGGTGTTGGTTTTTATCATGGTGCATGGGTACAAATGTTTATCAAATCTAGCTAATTTGTAAAGGTTATACATTCCGCTTTTCGAATTTCAATAATAAAAGGATGACCTATTTTAATGTCATCCTTTTTTATTATTGAAAAAATTTAAAACAATATGTAAATTAGATATAAATAATGCCGATATTAGATTAAATGGGAGAAGAGAGGTTGTTTGAAAATGGAATTAAGGCAAATTCAGTATTTCATAGAAGTAGCAAAAAGAGAGCACGTTACTGATGCTGCTAATAATCTGCATGTTGCTCAATCTGCAGTAAGTCGGCAAATATTTAACTTGGAACAAGAGCTAGGGGTTGAGCTTTTTATCCGTGAAGGGCGAAATGTAAAACTAACGCCAATTGGCAGGATTTTTTTAGAACATATGAAAGAAGCTATGCAAGTGATTGAAAACGCAAGGCGTGAAATCGAGGAATTCTTAGATCCACTGCGCGGAACGATCCGGATTGGTTTTCCGAGTAGCTTGGCTAATTATACATTACCAACCGTCATTTCAGCTTTCCGTGAACAGTTTCCGTTAGTTAAATTCAAGTTAATTCAAGGTACATATCATTATTTAATTGAGGCAGTTGTAAGTGGTCAAATTGATATCGCCGTACTTGGACCAGTTCCCAGAAGTGAAAATAAATTAATAAGTGAAGTTTTATTTCAAGAACGGCTCGTTGCCTTATTACCTTCTAATCATCCACTTGCCAATTGTTCGTCAATTACTCTTAATCAACTAAAAGAAGATCAATTTGTCTTATTTCCAAGCGGCTTTATTTTAAGAGAAATTGTTGTAAATGCTTGTAAGCAAAATGGATTTCAGCCTGTTGTCTCATTTGAAGGTCAGGATATTGATGCAATTAAAGGCTTAGTCTCTGCCGGGTTAGGGGTGACTTTAATTCCAGAAATCACTTTAATCGACAATCATCCGAGAGCAACGGTTAAAGTTCCTGTAACAGAACCCGAAGTAACTCGATCAGTAGGTGTCATTATACCGAAAGAACGTGAGTTATTGCCAACTGAAAAATTATTTTATCAATTTTTAAGGAATTTCTTTCAATGACAGGTTGGAATAATTTAATAAGAAAAGAGAGTGTCCCAAAAACAATTTTTGGGACACTCTCTTCTTATTTTATTAATTAAGAAAGTTTTGCGGGTCTAATGCAGGGCGCTCTATGCTTTTCTTAATTATTTTGCAAAAACGTGATTTCCAATTGTAATTGTATGCTCTTTTGATGCAATCCAATTATTCGTTGCAGTTGTGGGGTTATAGAAAAATAATGATCCACGTCCTTGCCCTCTAAAAGCAATTGCTTCTTCAACTGCTTGAACTGCCATTGCAGTTGCAGGCAGATTAATCGTCCCGTTACTAACAGGTGTAAATTGACCTGGTTGGTAGATAACATTATGGATTGAATTTGGGAAAAGTGAGCTATCAACTCGGTTTAATATCACAGTTGCTACTGCAACTTGTCCGGCATATGGTTCACCTTTTGCTTCTGCTGTTACTAATTGAGCTAATAATCTTTTTTCATAAGGCGTAACAGTAGAAGGAATAGTTAAACGTTCACCGACGTAAATAGTATTTCCCGTTTTGTAGTTTGCTAATTTAATTGTCTGAACCGAAACCCCATAATGATTAGCGATTAGCCATAATGTGTCTCCACTTTTTACTGAGTGGATAGTTGCTGCTTCTACTCCTAGATTACCAACAAAAAATAACGATAACGAAAGGACAAAAGTTAAAAGTAGTTTACGCATTAAATACCTCCGTATTTCTATTAGATTTTCCGTACATAACTAGACTAACAGATTAATAGGAGACATTCATTAGGTAAAGGTTGGTAGTTTTACCAACCTTAACTTTAAGTGAGGATGAAAAACCTAAAAGTTTGATAAATTCATTGATAAATCACTTTCAAAACTATTTTGATAAAGTACTATGTCAGATAAGTTATCAACTTTGTTGTAGTGGTTATTTAGATCGCTATAATCATACTTAACAGCAAATGTTAGCGAAAAGTTAACAAAACAAAAAACAAAAGGAGTGTTAGAGAATGGATCCTATCTATTTAATGAATAATTTGTGGATTATGGTTTCTTTTGTCTTAGTTTTATTAATGCAAGGTGGCTTTATTTTACTTGAAGCAGGATCAACAAGAATGAAAAATGCAGGTCACATTTCCGGCAAAACCATTTTTACTGTAGGTATTGCATCGCTTGTTTTCTGGGCAGTTGGTTATGGCTTAATTTATGGAGAAGGGAATGCATTTGTTGGATTAACAAATTTCTTTTACGGTGATTATACAACTCATGGCGATGGTCTAGCAGGATCAATTGATTTTATGTTCCAGCTTGCATTTGCAGCGATTTCTTTATCAATTGCTTTTGGTGGTTTTGCAGAACGTGCGAAAATGTCAGCTTACGTAGTTTTTGCTCTTCTTTTCTCAGCGCTTGTTTATCCAGTTGTTGCTCACTGGATTTGGGGCGGCGGTTGGTTAGCTGCTCATGGTAAGCAAGATTTTGCTGGGTCAACAGTTGTTCACTTAACTGGTGCAATGGCTGCCTTAGCCGCAACAATTATCTTAAAACCACGAATTGGTAAATATAACAAAGACGGTTCAGTTAATGAAATCGCAGGTCACAATCAAGTTTACACATCTTTAGGAGTACTTGTACTTTGGGTAGGTTGGTTTGGATTTAATGCAGGAAGTACGTTTGGAGTTGAAGATGTATTTTTTGGCTATGTTGCGCTTACGACTCAATTAGCAGGAGCAGCAGGAGCTTTAGCTGCAATGTTTACAGTATGGGTAATTACTGGAAAAGCAGACATTTCAACTACATTAAATGGGGCATTAGCAGGACTCGTTGCGATCACAGCATCTTGTGCATTCGTTGCACCATGGGCTGCAGTTGTCATCGGTTTAGTTGCCGGGTTTATCGTCTACTTCAGTATGAAATTCTTTGATAAAGCTAAAATTGATGACCCGATTTTCGCCCTTACTGTCCATGGTATTGCTGGTGTTTGGGGTACATTATCAACGGGACTTTTTGCTACACCAGAATTAGCAGCAATGAATACTGGTTTACCAGGATTGTTTTATGGTGGAGGTTTTACGCAATTAGGAGTTCAAGCTATGGGTGTTGCTGCTTCTGGACTTTATGCCTTTGTCGTTTCATTTATCATTTTGAAGATTATGGATAAAGTTATGGGTGGTATTCGTGTTACTGAAGAAGAAGAGATTATTGGTCTTGACTTAAGTGAACACGGAAGTTATGGTTACCCAGAAAGCATGCCTGAAAAATCTAAAGGTGCTTAAACGAAAGTTACCATAGGGAGATTGATTTCCTTGAATAGTTATGAACAATTTAAAGCTTGGCGAGAAATAACAATAAAGACAGTTACTGACGATCATCAGAAGTTAAATGAATTTCATGATCAGTTAATGCAAGGAATTATTCAAATCGCCCTGGCAAAAATCGAAAGTGAGTGGGGAAAACCTCCTGCTCACTTTGCTTTCTTTGTTATGGGAAGCGCAGCTAGAATGGAACAATCAGTTTGGAGTGATCAAGACCACGGTATTGTCTATGATGGATCGAATAAGTTTCAAGACTATTTTTTAAGAGTTGGCAAGGAAATTACAAAAGGATTGTCAATTGTCGGCTATGAACAATGTGATGGAAATGTGATGGCTGCTAATCCCCGTTGGTGTAAATCTATTACAGAATGGGAACAACAAATTTTACATTGGCTTGAAGAAGAGTCTTGGGAATCACTACGCTATTTTTCTACATTCTTTGATTCGCGGGTATTATATGGGAATGAAGCTTTTCTAAATCAATTAAAAAATGTAGCTTTTTCAAGGTTAGATAAAAATCCACATCTTTATAGACGATTGTATGAAAATGTTGGCTTTGTTAAAAAAGGAATTGGTATTTTCGGTCAATTACTCCTAGAAGAAAAAGGTCATGCAGCTGGGACAATCAATTTAAAAAATACGATTTTCTTTCCATATGTAAACTCATTGCGTTTATTAGCTCTCCTTGAAAAAATTCCTTATCCTTCTACGATTGACCGTTTTCAATTATTACCTGAGGAGTATGAAACCATTAAAGAGTACCAAGCTGATTTTTTGAAGTTACTAAACTATCGTTCGCATTTCCAAAAAAATGCTGTTAGTTATAAAAAGGTTCATTTGTTACAAGTAAAGTTATTATCAGCAACGGAAAAAAATCATTTAAAAGAAATTCTCAAAAATGGACACAAACTTTTTAAAGAAACAAAAAAAATAATTGATAATAGGTGTTCTTCATGAATATGAACCAAATGATGCAATTCCTTAGGCAAATTCCAGGGAGATTAATTTCAAATTCGTATTCGTCAGTAGCAAATCAAACTGATCCTAGCAATATTGCTTTTGTTAGGCAACTACAACGGGAAGCAAAAAAGGAAGATGTTCTAGCAACTCCTTTTTCGGAATTAAAGCTAGTTGTTTTCGATTTAGAAACAACTGGTTTTTATCCGCATAAAGGAGATCAAATCTTATCAATTGGTGCGGTGAAAATTCAGGGTGAAAAAGTATTAGAAGATGAAACATTTTATTCCCTTGTCTACAATGAAAAGGGCCTATCTGATGAAGTTGCCGCTTTGACTGGTATTACCCAAAATGAATTGTTAGATGCCCCCCCGATTGACAAAGTATTAACTGATTTTTTTCAATTTGTGAAAAGTGATCCACTTGTTGCACATCATGCTAATCATGAACGGAGCTTTATGCAGCATGTAACATGGTCGGTCCTGAAGACACGCTTTGAACATCGAGTGATTGATACATCATTTTTAACAAAAATAATCGAACCAAATCTAAATTTATATACTTTAGATGAGTGGTGCGATTACTTTGGAATTATGATTGAGCAAAGACATCATGCATTAGAAGATGCACTTGCAACAGCAAAGTTATGGGTTGATAGTGTTCGTTCGGTACAAAAGAAAGGCTTTCAACATTTAAAAGATGTTTACGTTCACCTCGCCTCACAAAAATAAAGAGAATTGAAAGAAAGGGTGGAGCTGGATTGATTAATCAAATCCCTCAACATTTAGCAATCTTTCCTATTAGCATTGTAGCGGAAATGACTAATTTAACAGCACGCCAAATTCGCTATTACGAAGACCAGGGCTTAATCGAACCATTAAGGAATAAAGGGAATCAAAGAATTTTTTCATTAAACGACATTGAACGTCTATTGGAAATAAAAATTTATATTGATCAAAAAATTAATATAGCTGGGATAAAAGCTATTTTTTCAGCCAAAACACAAGAGAAGAATATCATTGTCCCGAATGAATACTCTTTCTCTGAAAAGGACTTAGAAGAAATTTTTACATTCGTACAAATGAAAATGGCAGCATTTAATCGAAAAAAATAAAACTTTGAAATGGTTTCCAATCGGGAACCATTTTTTGTACAAAGATAAGAAAGTATAAAGGTTTTGAACTTTGAATACTGTCTAGCTCCGAGCGCTTTTCTTATTAGTAAAGTACCAATTTTTTCTAAATCTATATTTAATACGTGTATAATGGGGATAATTTATACGTGTGGAAGATAAATGTAATTTCATAGTTAAAGGTGGTCACAAGCATGAGTTTATTCGGAAAAAAAGTCGTACTGACAGCGTCAAGAAAGCTTGAGGAAATGAGCCTTTTAGTCGAGAAACAAGGAGGCATACCAGTAGTACGTTCATTACAAGGAACCGTTTTTCTAGCTGAAAAGGAAGTGGAACCAGTATTGAAAAAAATCGTGAATGAAGGTACAGACGTTTTTATTTTTACAACAGGGATTGGTTTAGAAACTTTAGTTGAAATAGCCGAAAAAATTGGGCTGAAAGAACAATTTATTGAGATCATTAAAAGTGCAGATGTTGCTTCACGAGGATACAAAACATTTTCGGCATTAAAAAAAATTGGAATCGAACCAATCGCCATTGATGAAGATGGGACAACTAATGGCTTAATTTCGGCATTACAAGTTTATCATTTTAGTGGGAAAAAAGTAGCAGTCCAACTTCACGGTGACCCAGCACCACGTTTTATTTCATTTCTTGAAGAAAAGGGGGCAAACGTTTTGCAAGTTCTTCCATATCAGCATATTACCCCTAATCCGGAAACGGTTGAAATTCTATGTCAGGAAATAGTCAATAAAGAAGTCGATGCTGTTTGTTTTACGACAGCGATTCAAGTTCGTTCGTTATTTAATTATGCAAGAACACATGGATATTTAGAGAAGATAACTGCAGCGTTTCAAGAAGATGTTTTACCTGTGGCAGTTGGAAAAGTTACCGCAGAAGCATTACAAGAAGAAAAATTATCTAATTACTTAGCACCTCAATTAGAACGAATGGGTGCAATGATTATTGAATTATCCCAATATTATAAGGGAAACTAATCTATATATTTGGCGTATACTTAGGAAAAACTGTGAGGGAGGCATTTTGAATGAACTATTATCGATTATTATTTAGTATGGTTATTTTGGTGATGTTATCAGGTTGTTTTGAAAATCGTGAAAATGTGAATGATCCTATCCAAGAAGCACCAAACGAAACAAAGGTGGATGTAAAGAAAGGAGAAAATTCACCCAATTTAACAGAAACTAACCAAATATCACATAATCCAGAGGAAGTTGCTGATGAAATAGTTAAAGCGCTGCACGATAAAAATATGGATACATTTGCGCATTTCGTTCACCCAACAAAAGGAGTTCGTTTTACCCCATATGCCTATGTACAAATTGATGTTGATCAAGTATTTAAGGCAAATCAAATCGGTAAGTTATTACAAGACCAAACCGTCTATCATTGGGGGGCCTTTGATGGAACGGGTGATCCGATTGAGATGACTTTTGCTGAATATTTTCAGCGGTTTGTTTATGATCAAGAGTATCTTCATGCAGAGGAGAAGTCAGTAAATGAAAGATTAGGTCATGGCAATTCGCTCGATAACATTAGCGAAGTTTACCCAAATGCAACGGTCATAGAATATTATTTTTCTGGCTTTGATCCACAGTATGAAGGAATGGATTGGCGAAGCCTTAGACTTGTGTTGGAAAAAGATGCTGGAGTTTGGTATTTAATTGGTATCGTTCATGATGAATGGACTAGTTAATTTTTAAGTAAGTATATTTTAAATGAAAGTAGGAATACCCGTTGACTATTGTTGATGAAGTTGACGTAGTAATTATCGGAGCAGGTCTGTCTGGCTTATCGGCAGCCATAGAATTAAAAAAACGGAATATTTCCTTCGTCGTATTAGAAGCACGACAACGTCTTGGTGGCAGAATTCTCAGTTATAAAGCAGATGCTGATGTAACCGTCGATTTAGGAGCTCAATGGATCGGCAAAGATCATTATCACATGAAGGAACTCCTTTCACAGTTTGGCTTAAAAACGGTAAAAACATATGGTAAGGGAAAAACTGTTTATCATTGGAAAGGAAAAATTACCGCTAGTCATATACCACCACTTTCGATTAGTGGAATAGTAGACCTCTTACAATTCACGAAAAAATTAAATAATATAAGCCAACAAATTAATCCGTATACACCTTGGGAAAGTCCAATTGCGAAAGATATTGATAAATATACGATGGAACGTTTTCTTTACGAAAATATGTTTACAACATCTGGCCGAAAGTACTATAAATTTTTACTAGCAAAAATGCTTTGCGCTCACTCACATGAAGTTTCTGCATTAGATGTTTTGTGGTGTATTAGAACCGCGGGGTCTGTTCAAAGGATACGTGATTCAGAATCAGCCTGGATAAAAGATGGTGCAGGAACATTAATACAAAAAATGGCTGAACAAATCAATCCGAAGATTTACTATCAAAATCCAGTGAATACAATAACATATAACAATCATAGCGCGGTAGTTTACACAACAGAAGATCAATGTTGGAAGAGCAAACGAGTTATTTTAGCGATTCCGCCTAACTTACAGTCAAGAATTGCTTTTGATCCTCCTTTACCTGCATTACGGGCCCAACTAATTGAACGTGTCGGTTTACCATCCGTAACAAAAATCATTCTTATTTATGAAAGGCCGTTTTGGCGAGAAAAAGGCTTAAGTGGAGTAATTTATTCTGAAAGTAGTCTGATAAGTGAAACGATTGATAGTTCACCGGAGGATAGCAGGAGAGGGGTCTTAACAGTTCTTGTTACAGGGGAATCTGCTAGAAAACCTAATATCTCAACAGAAAAAGTTGTCGCAGCTTTAGTCCAATTTCTTGGTTTAGAAGCTGCTAAACCACTACAAGTTTTTCAAGAAAACTGGTCCGATCAACCTTGGACTCGCGGGGGTTACGGCGTTCATTTTGCACCTGGCGTGTTGACAAGCTTTGGTTCAGTGTTATTAAAACCAATTGCTTCTCTTCATTGGGCCGGAACAGAAACAGCAACAAAATGGCGCTTGTTTATGGAAGGTGCGGTGCAATCAGGGGAGCGGGTGGCCAAAGAAGTGATTGCTTGTTTGAACTCTATAAGGGAGTGATAATATTAAAAAAATTAACTTAATTTTATTGTCTTTTCTGTTTTTATCAATTAGTTTATTTGGTTGTCAACAAAGCAGTGGAACTGAAAATAACAATGATAAATTGTAGTTTCTATTGTTGTTGAAGTAACGAGTAGAATAATAAATGAAGAACAAGATGCCTTCAGTATATAAAAGCAACTTGTTCTTCTCTTGCAATTTTGTTGATATAATGTATCACACAATAAAAAACTATTACTATTTAACAGGTACACAAATTTGACAAAAAGGGTTTGTAACCATATCACCAATGTATTTTTCCATAATTGGTTTGTTATCCATTCTATATCGATTATTTTGTAGTGATTGAAAAATATCAGAATATGCTTTTTGAATATCATCTGCTGTATGTTTTACTTCGTATATAATGTATTTTCCGCCAGAAAGTCCCCCTTCAAGAACTGAATCATCCACTTGATAATCATTTGGAATTACAATGCAAGCATCAAATCTACAGTTATCAGGAAGTGTTGTTTCTGGATTATCTTGTGGAATTGCAAATAGAATTGCAGTTTCAAGAAGATTTTTCTCCTTAGCCCATTTTTTTAACTTCTCCATTACTTCAATGTTGGCAGAGCCATATTGACCAACTCGTCGCATAAAAGCAATAGGATAGTTTGGAAATGTTTCAACTTTAAATTTCATAATATTTTTCTTCCTTTCTTATCCTATTTTTATTTGATACATTTCGAATGTAGCATGCTTTAAAAAATATATACATTTAATTTTTAAAATTTTTTAAAATGAATGAATTTCATAAATCTAAGCCCAAGTGGCTCAAGGGTTTTCGAGCATGAAAAAAGGAGTACCTCCCCAAATGTCGAATCAAGTAAGTGACTAGCAAACTTATTCGAATGGGAGGAA
>JAKFDP010000112.1:0-4124 GCA_036676095.1 Anaerobacillus sp.
TCCAAAATTAACTGATCTCCATTCGATCTTGCCGTCATTGGAAAAGATCAAAGGTGAAGGATAGTTCGGGAAAATGTCTTCAGGGAACTCCAACTGATCAGGCTCAGGGAGATCTAGGAGAAATGCACGATTCTTTCTGATCGCTTCGAAATTTGCGCACATAGACTTATCCCTGTTTATTCTTTATGATCGTCGATCAAATAATAGCCCAAATAGAAATAAAAATTACTTTTAAAAAAAATCGTTAAAACAATATAGTAGCGGAAGTTTCAAAATTATTTTCTTATTGAAAAATACAGAGGAAAATGAAGAAGTTTTTAGAGGTATCTATTTGATGTGGTCACTGAAGAACAGCTTAATTAATTCATAATAAACTTAAAGTGCTAATTACTATAAAGGTAGGATTGCGTAACATATCTATTATTGATAGATAGAGCCTGATGTCATATCTATTATTATAGTATTTCACGTGATGGAACCGACATGCTTAATAAGCAAAATCCAGAATCAAAACCTCAAAAAGAATCAAACGATGACAAGGGTGATCAGAAAACCTATCAGAATCCAGATCCTCAGAAAAAACCAAATGAAGAGCCTGAGAATCCACTTAAAGAGCAAAAGTAGATCAAAAAGCCCTCGTCCAGGGCTTTTTGAAATCAAATGCTTACACTACTTTTAATCTCAAATAAATTCATGCTGGAATAGCTGCGACAACTTTTTCTCTATCCCACAAACGGTGATTTTGAATAGCTTGTTTGAATTGATCTTGGATCTCTTTAAAATTTTGAGTAGAGAATAGAGCTGCATCCTTAGTGAGCTGAAACTCATCTATTAAAGCGCATTTATCACCCAGGAAAACAATGGGCTTGAGATGTTTATATGTCTCTAATACATAATGTTTAGAAACTCCATCAGCCTTAAATACTTCTAAATTATTCCCATCAATCACGATTACGGCATCATAAGTCACTGAAGGCTCGCCATTTTGTCTTCCATCTACTGGTATTTCATTGCCATCACTAGATTTAACAGGGGCTGCGTTCGGTGCTAAAGTTTCCACAATAGCTTTTTCTGCTTCAGCCCATATTTTAATATCATCTATTGATGACGCATTTACACCGTTATGAACGAGCAAGGCAATTTTTCGCTGTTTAATATCAGATGCAGGAAAAGATGAGGTACTTAATCTTTTCGAAGATGCAATTACGGGTTGGTGCAGACTATCTTGCTGTTTAGGGGGAGTTTTAATACCTAACTCTTTCGCAACATATTCAGCTAAGTCCAAGTCAATATTAGCTAAGACAGCGTAAACTACACGTCTGCGGATATCTTCCGATTTAACCTTAGATAATTCAAAAGAATATGCATCCTTAATATGCTGTTGTTCATGTTTTTCCAAACTATGGTAGTGCATTGTGGCTTGCGAGAAATGATCAGCGAAACTTTCTGGTCGAACTCTTAGTTTGCTGCCTTGTACTTCTTCAGGATGTGTCTTGAAGGCACCACTGTCATTAGGTGATTCTCTTGGCCAATTTTCATCAACAGAATTAGGTTCATAATTTGCCTTTCCTTTATAAACTTCGTGATTAGCATAACCACCTCGTCTATTCGTATGAAAAGGACAAACGGGTTTGTTAATTGGAATTTGATTAAAATTTACCGTACCTAGTCTGTGTAAGTGAGTATCCGTATAGCTAAACAGCCGTCCTTGTAAAAGGGGATCGTTACTAAAATCTATACCTGAGACAATATTTGCAGGACTAAAAGCAACTTGTTCTGTTTCTGCGAAAAAATCATCTGTATTTTTGTTTAAAACAAATTTACCTAGTGGAGTGACTGGTACAAGTTCTTCTGGGATTAATTTTGTAGCATCTAAGACATCAAAGTCCCATTGTTTTGCATCTTCTTCAGAGAAAATTTGTGCGCCTAATTCCCATTCCGGGTAATTGCCACGCTCAATAGCATCCCACAGATCACGTCTGTGAAAATCGGGATCTTTGCCATTAATTTTTAGGGCTTCATCCCAGACGACTTGAGCTACCCCTTGCTTTGGAGTCCAATGGAATTTCACTAAGAATGCTTCATTATTCTTATTAATCAATCTAAATGTATGAACACCAAAACCTTGTATAGAGCGTAGATTTCTTGGAATTGCTCTATCAGACATTATCCAAGTAGTCATATGTGATGCTTCGGTGTTTAAAGAAATAAAATCCCAGAAAGTATCATGGGCAGATTGACCAGTTGGAACTTCATTGGCATCTTCTGGTTTTACTGCATGAACAAAGTCCGGAAATTTAATAGCATCCTGAATGAAGAAGACAGGGATATTATTCCCCACCAAATCATAATTTCCTTCTTCAGTATAAAATTTTATAGAAAAACCTCGTACATCTCGAACGACATCAGCCGAACCTCGCCCACCTTGAACTGTAGAAATACGGACAAAGATAGGAGTCCGATTATTTGTGTCCGTTAGGAACTTAGCTTTAGTCCATTTTTCATTACCGGTATAAGCTTGAAAGTAACCATGAGCACCGACCCCTCGAGCATGTACAACACGTTCTGGAATACGCTCACGATCAAAATGAATAAGTTTATCCCTTAGAAGAAAGTCCTCGAGAAGAGTAGGGCCTTTCTCATTAATTTTTAGACTATTTTGATTATCAGCTACGGGAACACCTAAAGAAGAGGTAAGGGTTTTACCTATAGGATCCACGTATGCTTCCTCAGAAAGTTGGTCAATTTTTGGTGTATTTGATTCTTTCATATCACATTCTCTTATACATTTGCTTTATAACGTTTTATGAAAATAAGTATTTATTTTCACGTAAGTTAATGGCTTATTTGTTGACGGATATTTTGTGCTTATACAATTTAATAGGTTATCTACAATCGAATATGAGTTACTTGCAAGAAAACTCTTTTTTGGATCAAAGATACCCATATAAACTTTAAGTATTTACGCTTTGAGTAAGGTAAAGAAATGTGTATTTTTTGTTCTCTTAAACTATTCATTTTAAATAATATTGAATTAATCTAAGTCAAAACAAAAGCTTATTAATTTTGATATTCCTCGCAATATAAACAGGATTTAGCCCATTTGGTATTTTGACAGCGTGGACATTCTTTATTTAAATGATTTAAACGTTGGGTTTGACCACACAACATACAAGAATAAAAGTGATCTACATTGTGATGATCTGCGATTTGGTATTCATCGGGAAATAGAGGAAGGCCCCATTTTATATTTTCTTTAGAATATGGGATCACGCTTAGGCAGCCATCAGTCTCAAGCAGTGCTATTTTAACTTGTCCGAGATGCTCTATTTTCTTTTGGCGCATTTCAGCAAAGAATTCATCGTATGAATACTTTTCTTGCTTAATATCCTCAACAATCAGTAAACCATTTTTGACGATGTATATAGGTCGACCTTCCAATACGGTCTCAATAGCATCGGATTTCATCATTAAGTAAGTTGTTAAGCGATATAAAGCCATAATTACTGCAAAAACGATGACAGCATGAATGATAGGAACTTCTTCATAGAACATAGCATCGCCAGCAGCAGATCCTAAACTAAGAATAATTGCGATTTCAAAGATGGAAAGTTGCCTAACACCACGTTTACCAGAAAATCTTAAAACTAAGATAATCAGGAAGTACATCAAGACACTACGAAGTACAATTTCTGCTGCAAAAGTAAATGTAGTATCAGCTAATAGTATTTTTATAAAGTCCATTTTACACCTATTTAATTATTATTTAGATGTGCTGATAATGAGCCTAAAAGGCTCATTATCATTATATTGGCTTACATTTTGTCCCATGCATCTTTAATCGCATGTTTAGCTTGTTCCCACTTTAAGCGTGATTCAGCCTTTAGTTCTTCCCATTTTACTTTCAAATCACTTTCGGAATCTTCAAATCGTGCATCAGTACCACGCTCATTACGGGCATGCTGACCTAGTTCATAGGCTGAACGAAGATCACGGTCATAATCCACATCAGGAAGTTCTCTTTGGATATCGCCGTAATATGGGCGGTTTGAATAATCTGTACGCCAATCATGCTTGATTGGGTTTTCGTCTTGATGGTCATTGATAGTCATAATGAACTCCAA
>JAKFDP010000113.1:0-36069 GCA_036676095.1 Anaerobacillus sp.
CTTTATATCCTTAAAGAAATTCAAAAACTCGGAAATAGTAACAACAATTTAACTTCAAGGGATCTCGTAAAAGAAATTAAAAAAATGTTATTAAATAGGGATAATGTAAAATCTTTATAGGGAGACGAGGGGACAGGTACCTTGTCCCAGTTAACAAAAGGATTCTTCAAATCTGCTTTGATCTAGCTATCATGCTCACCTACTATTAGCTGCTTCTCAAGCCATTCCTTCAAGATAACTACGTGATTATATTTCCCATCTTTTGCAGCATACACTAAGGTTACATTATCTTCTTCAAGTTTTTTTCTTATTTTATTTACAAATTCAAACGCATGTTCATTGTTGTCTAGCTCAAAGTTGTATTTATATGTAAAATCATCCATTAATAGTGGTGGATCGTGATGAAACTCTTTCCTGATTTTTGTACTAGGTGTAATATCCTTTGCCCATTCATCAATAGTTGCTTTTCCTTTACTTACTCCTCTAGGCCATAATCTATCTACTAATATTCTGTACCCATCCATTTTCGAGGGTAATTCATAGATTCTTTTCAATCTAATTGTATTCATGGCAAATCCCCTTATTAATGTTTATCGCATGCTTTCAGTGCCTGGCACGAGACTGATTTCCCTTTTGCCAAATCCACCTTTTAATTAAGAATAAAATTATGTATAATGGAAATATAATAAAAAAGAGAAGTGCTGCTAACACTTCTCAATGCAACTTCTACCGTAAGGGTGGTAGTTGTCGATCTTTATTTATTTCTTTGAAAACCACCCTTTTGCTTTCGACTGCGTAAGGTGGTTTTCTTGTTATCTATTATATTCTTTCGAAAGAAATAACTGCTTACTTCACGCAATATTCCCTTCAAAACTTCTTGTAGAAATTCAAGAAATGTTTCCATAATTATCACCCCCTTTCCTTTACAGAAAGAGCGTGACAACCAACCACCCTCACAATATTCAGTTGCTCTTTTATTTTAGCATAATCTTACACCCTATTACCATATTCGGAGAATGACTGACACCTGAGCCCTTTACTTCACACCTTAAGTGGTGACAGGCACCCGAAGTTTGTACCTTATGTAGATTTTTGTAGATATTTGTACATTAATGTCTTTTAAATATAAATAATTTATGTTTTAATTAAAAAGTCGTTAATTGTATTATTAAAGGTGGCATAGCTTATGAAAGAAATTACATTTAGAAACTTATCCAATGAAAAATTAACTTTAAATTACGATTCTATTAATGTGAATAATATTTTGATGTATGGTGTTAAAGAAATTGAGATTTTCCAAGCGAATGAATATAGTACCCATTTAATTATTAAGAATAAACAAAATAACATAATTAGTAGAGTTTTTGTCGGATCAACTCAAAGATTACTAGTAAATAAAGATTGGAAATATATACAAGTCGTTTAAGCTTATAAAGGCCAGTATAAAAGTGATTTGAGATCGTGCTAGGGGGTACGGTCTAAAAAGCATGGCTACACAAGCAAAATTAACTGCAATAGCAGTAAATTTGAAGAGGATAGCAACCATACTATCCTCTAAAAACACTTTCAATTATCCATTTTTGTTTTTCATTTTTGTAGTTTTGAAAAAGTTAAGTGCCTAGCACGAGTCTTTAAGAAGTGTGATTTTTTCGGATGGTAAAAATTAGGCAAACACAAAAACCGTCCCCATGTTTCTAAATAGGCAACCTAAAAGCTCGATCGCTCTGACAAGTACCGAAGCTATTATCTATTGCCTAATTTGTTTTATTTATGTATACTTAAAGGAGAATATACTTAAAATAAAAAGTGAACGAATGCTGTCAACACTCGGTCGGATGTAACTACATGCCGCATGAAGAGCAGCTGACCAAAAGCTTGTTGTTTATGAAAAAGTAACTACCCATTTATCCTTTGGTCGAGGTTGGGACGGTTACTTTTTCTTTGTTTCTTTGACGATTAGCAAAACTAATGTAATTACACCTATCAAAACTAAATTTGATTGAAGTGCTACGACCATTGCCTCATATATCGTCATTTTCCCACCTCCCCTCTTACGGGAGATGGTCAACCGCCCATCCGCTTTATGTTGTTGCCTCTTAATTATAACAAACGCTAGTTCTCTATACTACCACTCTATAAATCAAAAACTATCAATCTATCGACAAAATCCTTCAAATATCGGGTGGTGACAGGCACCAAAGCTTCTTTCGCTCTAAATCCTCTTTTGCATCCTCGTATCCAGGTTTTCCTAATAATGCAAACATATTACGTTTGTACTCTTCTACACCTGGTTGATCAAATGGATTAACACCTAGTAAATAGCCACTCATCGCACATGCTTTCATAAAGAAATAAACAAGATATCCAAATGTATATGCGGACATATCAGGCATGCGAATGACTAAATTAGGAACTCCTCCATCAACATGAGCAATCCGGGACCCGTCTTCTGCTTGTTTATTTACAAAGTCAATGGAATTTGCTGCTAGATAGTTAAGGTTGTCTAAATTCTGTTTATCTTCATCTATCAGTAAATCTTTTTTAACATTTATAACGTGAAGAACTGTTTCAAACAAGTTACGTTCCCCGTCCTGTATTAGCTGTCCAAAGGAATGGATATCAGTTGTGAAATTTGCGGAGGCATGGAAAATTCCTTTGCCACCCTTTCCTTCACTTTCACCAAATAATTGCTTCCACCATTCTGCAAAGTTTGCCATCTGTGGTCGATAGTTTGCTAAGATTTCAACTACTTTCCCTTTTCGATATAAAATATTTCGAACAGCTGCATATTGATAGGCTGGATTTTCTAACAGATTAGATGAATTCAAATCTCCCATTGCTTTAGCTGCACCACTTAGCATTGCTTTAATATCAATACCACTTACAGCAATTGGTAGCAGCCCAACAGCAGTTAGAACCGAATAACGTCCGCCTATATCATCCGGAATAACAAATGTTTCATAGCCTTCTTGATCTGCAAGTGTTTTTAAAGCCCCTTTTTCTTTATCTGTTGTTGCATAGATGCGTTTTCTTGCCACTTCAACCCCATATTTCTCTTCTAATAACTTTCGAAAAACACGGGAAGCAATCCACGGTTCTGTCTTGGTACCAGACTTTGAAATAACATTAATAGTTATATATTTGCCCTCTAACACATCTAGTAAGTCATATATATATTCTGCGCTCACATTATTCCCTACAAAATAGATTTGAGGTGTCTTCCTTTTTCTGTTGGAAGTGAATTATAAAATGTATGGTTTAACATATCAATAGCCGCTCGAGCGCCTAAATACGAACCGCCAATGCCAATCACAATGAGAGCATCAGAATTTGACTTTATCTTTTTCTGATACGTTCAGAATTCGCTTTAGTTCTTAGTTCTTCTTTATCATAAGAAACTGGCCAATCTAGCCATCCTAAATATTCACTACCCAATCCTGTTTTCCCGTAAATTGTTTCATGTAATTGCTCTATCTCATATTGAAGGTTGTATAACTCATGATCTTGAAAAAACGATTGAGCATTTCAATAGTCAAATTCAACACGAAATGACAAAAATAACACATTCCATTCTTAGTATTCACTTCATTTTATTATATCTCCGGTAAGTCGATAAGACTCTGTTTATCTTGATTTAAGTTTAAACGTTCACTTGTTTGATAATCTTCAATCGTTATCACTTTTGTACCAATAACCTCAATAGGTGGTTTTTCACGGAAATCATTTATCATAGCTACAATCTTTTCTGAACCTTCTTTTCCTTCTAAGCCATAATAAGAGGCAATTGCTCTACCTATCACTGATGTTACGATTGTTTTTAGGACAACTCCATTATCAGGTAAACCTGGCACGGGTATTTTTAAGGAACGCCAAGCCATTAATTGACAGACCGTTCAGCAACGAAAAACCTAGATGAATCAACACTTTCAACCACGAAAACCACCCCAAAACTATTAAATTTGAAAACAAACAAAAAAATAAAGATCTTCGACAAATTCCGGGAATTTCCTTTGAACATATCTTGTGTAAGAAAAGTGTAAGATTAGATTATTAATATATATATATATCTGATTCCCATAATTTATTTTTAAAACCAAGCTTTAGCTTTTATTGGTTTACTTTGAAATCAGTTGGAGGTGATAAGTGATAAAAATAAAAAAAGAACAATAAAATTAAATGGCAACAAGATAGCACAACAATTAATATTCCTAATGGTCATATGGATGGAATTGGACTATATCAGAAGCTAAATTAAATATGGAAAAGGAATGAAGTACTATTTTCGAAGTTTACTATGAAAATATCGAGTTGCGGTAGGTACCAAGTCCTAAAAAACAGGATTTTTCGGCATGTCCCAATAAAAAAATATAAATCAGGAAAAAAAATGATATTTTTTTCCCATAGTCCTCATATCTTAGAAGGGATTGGAATAATGTTGATAGAATTTATTATGTTATGTTGCAATTCTGTTTTTTAGAATTGTTATTAATGAAAGGAGGAATCTAATTCTAGGAAGGTAGTCCTTCCAACCTAGTTTTTTATTTTGAGAGGAGAAATATTAAATGAAAAAGCCATTGAAACGATTTTCTTTAATGATGCTAATATTTTTATTAGCCGTCTCATCGTTTTCACCTAGTATAGCCTTAGGTGCAATGTCAAATTCTAGTAACAAGCAAACTGATGCACGAGGGGCAAAAGCTCTAAAAGCAGAAAAAAAACCTGAACTTTCTAATCAAAACAGGTTAACTTTGTTAGATAAACAAAATAAATTCCAGAAAAATACCGACACAAAAAACGATGCAAAATCTGATAACCCACGTAAAAGCGAATGGAATAACACGCCTCAGAAAGCACCTAACCAATCACAAAATGATAAATCTAATACTTCTGAGACTAGACAAAATTCAAATCTTCCTAATACGAGAAAAGAACAACAAAAAGTGAACTTTATTGAAGATGAAATTATTGTAAAATTCAAACAATCTAAGAGTGTAGATAAAGTTCGAAACAAATATGCCTTAAAACATGTAAAAAAATTGCCTTTAATTGGCGCTGAACTTGTTAAAATACCAAAGAACGGAAACGTTACAAGTCTTTTAAAATCATTAAAAGCTGACCCAGCCGTTGAGTTTGCTCAACCTAATTTTAAATACTATCCTTCGAGTACTCCAAATGATCCTAATTATAATCAATTATGGGGATTACACAATACAGGTCAAAGTATCTTAGATGTTCCCGGTTTAGCTGATACTGATGTTGATGCACCCGAGGCATGGTCGATTACTGAAGGTAGCCAAGATCTTCTTATTGCTGTCATCGACACAGGGGTAGATATTAAACATCCTGATTTAAAAAATAATATTTGGGTTAATCCAAATGAAACTCCAGGTAATGGAATTGATGATGATGGAAATGGATATGTCGATGATGTTAATGGTTGGGATTTCTTTAATAACGACAATTCTGTTTTTGATCAATATGATGGCGATGACCACGGAACGCACGTTTCTGGTACGATTGCCGGATCTGCCAATAATAGTCTTGGTATCGTAGGAATTGCACCAAATGTAAAAATCATGCCACTTAAATTCTTAGGACCATATGGTGGTTCAACAGCAGATGCCATTCTTGCCATTCAATACGCATCTTCCATGGGTGCCAAAATATCTAATAATAGTTGGGGTGGTAGTGGCTACGATCAAGCCCTAAAAAATGCAATTGAAACATCAGGGATGTTATTTGTAGCAGCTGCTGGAAACGATTCAGCAAATAGCGACGTTAATCCTTCATATCCAGCTGGCTACGATAGCTCTAATATTTTATCCGTAGCATCAGTCAATAATGCTGGAGAACTATCTTATTTCTCTAACTATGGGGTAAATTCAGTAGACGTAGCCGCACCTGGACAATATGTCTTAAGTACTGTCCCTAAAAAAATTGAAGTAGGCGCAGGTATAGAAGTTAATAATGGTACGTATAAAGCTATTTTCAATGGTTTTGGGTTTGAAAACCTTTCAAATCTAGATGAAAGACAAGATGCCTTTAATCGTGCGCTGAGCTTCTTAGGAGCTACTTCAACTAGTAAAATCCTATTAGTTCAAGATGATCAAGCAGACTATAATTATACTTCTTATCTTTCAGACTATTCTTCATTACTAGTAAATGCCGGATACACTTCATACAATACTGTATCGGTAGCAACAAATAATGATGGTCCAAGTTTAGATATACTTAATCAATATGATATCGTTGTTTGGTTTACTGGAGATGCTTATGGCGGGAATTATACAACGACATTAACAGCAAATGACCAAACAGCTCTCACAGGGTTTGTTAACAACGGAGGAAATTTACTTTTAACAGGTCCTGATGCCATATTTAATAATGAATTTAGTGACTTTGTTCAAAATGTGCTCCATGTTGATTTCAAAAATGAAGGAGACAGAAACAAAGTTGTTGGAGTAGCCGAAACTAGTTACGCTGGTGCTTCCTATGCTTCTGTAGGCCATCC
Organism: Anaerobacillus sp.; assembly: GCA_036676095.1. Lineage (GTDB taxonomy): Bacteria > Bacillota > Bacilli > Bacillales > Anaerobacillaceae > Anaerobacillus. The sequence continues at coordinate 6,512 of JAKFDP010000113.1, forward strand.
TTTTGCTGATCAATTTATCAGCAACGATACTGCGATTGCTAAGATCAATCTTATTTATCCAGGAGAAGACACTTACGATAATGCCTATGAATATTATAGTGGTACATCAATGGCAACTCCACACGTTACAGGTGTAGCATCATTGTTATACAGTCAAAACCCAGATATAACAGCCGAGGAAGCGATAAAAATATTAAAACAAACAGGAAAACCGCTTCCATCACTTCAAGGAATAGTAGCTAGTGGGAAAATTGTAAGTGCTAATAACGCCTTAAATGGCGAAGTGAACGATAATGACATCCCTGGTGTACCTTTAGAAAAAGAAAGTACTGAAGGATCACTTGATGAATTATCAGATACTGATGATGTATTTTCTATTGAACTTGAAGCCGGTGAAACATTAACAGCTAATTTAACAGGAGATACAAATACAGACTTTGATTTGTACCTTTTCTCTCCAGAATCTCTAACTGTACAAAATAGTAAAGGTATCGTTGCCTTATCTGAAAATGTATCTACATCTAGTGAAGACATTCAATACGTTGCCCCACACTCTGGAACGTATTATCTTGATGTTTTCGCCTATACAGGTACTGGTAACTATACATTAACTGTTGAAGCAAGTAATGGTCCTGGGACCTACGAAGATAACAATGCAGCCTTAGTTTACACAGGCGCATGGGAAAAAGTTGAAGGAACATCTTATTCTAACGAAACAGCAAAACAACTAAATTCTAAAGGCTCGGTTAAATTCACTTTTGTTGGAAGTACCTTTGAATGGATTGGCTTTAAGAACAAGCAACAAGGAATTGCCCATCTTTATGTAGATGGTGAATTGATTGCAAAACCTAGTCTCTATTCTGGAACTTCAGAAAGTCAACAAGTGATTTATAGCGATACATTGCCACACGGGAAACATACCGTTGAAATTCAATGGACGGGAGTTCGCGATCCACTGGGCAGAAAGAGTGGAACATATATTAACATTGATTCCTTTATCGTCCAAGAAGATACTGTAGCTCCTTCGTTACCTACAGATGTATTGGTTTGGTTTGATGGTTACATGAATGCACCTGCAGTAGAGTGGACACCTTCAGAAGATAGTGATGTAGCAGGATATAAGATTTATCGACGGGACAAAGGAACAACCGAATATACATTGCTTAATGAGGAACCAATTGCTGTAAATTATTATTATGATGCTACAGCATCAGTAGGGAAAACTTACGATTATGCTGTATCTGCAGTCGATTTTAGTAATAACGAATCTAGTCTTTCAACAGCTGTTACTTATACACACGATAATCAAGTTCCTGGAATTCCTTTTGATATAAATGGGGTAACTGGAGCATTAGGTACTAATGACTGGGTTGATGTTTACGGTGTTCAACTTGAAGCAGGCAAAACATACACCTTTAAATTTACAAAACCTGTTGACACAGATTTCAGCTTAGCATTATTCCATAAAGATACAAGTAATGTATATTATGACTATCCTGTAACAGACACATATTATGACAACTCAAGTTCTTCTTACTTTTCATATTCTGTAAAGGATACTGGCACTTACTATCTTGCTGCATATGGTTATAATGGCTCTGGTGAATATTCTATTTCCTTAGTAGATTCAAAAACTACTACATCTGACAACGATATTCCTGGAATTAACTTAGAGAATAACAAAGCAAGTGATTACCTAGACTATTACGATTTTGATGATGTTTACTCTATGAACTTAAATACGGGTGATACGATTACCATTAACTTAAGTTCGGCTGCCAATAATGGAAATGATTTTGATCTTTACCTATATTCACCTGACGCTACTACAGTAGATATTAATAACCAAAATTATCTGCCTGAAGTTGCTTATTCAAAAAATGATGGCTCTTCCGCCGAAGAGATTGTTTATACTGCCGAAAAATCTGGCACTTACTATATTGATGTAAATCAGTATATAGGTAGTGGACCTTATGATTTGAGTGTAAGTGTTCAATCTGGTAGTGGTGAGCCAGTGGTGACAAGAATTGAAGAAAACAATTCAGTAGTTAAATATAACGGTTCTTGGACAAATCATTCTAGTTCTCTTCACAGTGGCGGGACTATGAAATACACGAATGCTTCAGGGACTTTTGCTGAACTTACTTTTACTGGTAATGAAGTTAAGATTCTAGCTATGACTAGTGCTGCACGTGGTTTAGCTGACGTTTACATTGATGGAGTTTTTGACAAAACTATTGATTTATATAGTAGTAGTGCTCTATACCAAGCAGTAGTATATGAAAAGAAAGATCTTTCTTCCGGCTCACATACAATTAAGATGGTTTGGAAAGGACAAAAATCGACTTCGGCTACATCTACTGTAATTTCTTTAGATGCTTTTGAAATTACTGAGTATGTAGGAGATACTGAGGCACCTACGGCACCTTCTGGTCTTATAACAAATATAGTTACAGATGGTGTTAACCTTAATTGGGACGCTAACAGTGAATCTGATTTAGCTGGTTACAATGTTTATCGTTGGGAATGGGATAGTGATTGGTATAAAATAAACGAAAACTTGATTACTACTACAACCTACACGGATACTAATGTCATACCAGGTGAATCATATGGATATGGTATTACAGCTATAGATAAAAATGGTAATGAATCTGGTTTTGCTAACTATGTCTATGTCGATATTCCTACAAGTGAACCAAAAGTTACAAGAATTGAAGAAAATGATTTAGCAGTTAAATATAATAGTTCTTGGACGAATCATTCAAGTTCTCTTCACAGTGGCGGGACTATGAAATACACGAATTCTTCAGGGGCATTTGCTGAACTTGCTTTTACTGGAAATGAAGTAAAAATTCTAGCTATGTCTAATGCCGCTCGTGGGTTGGCGAATATTTACATTGATGGAGTATTAGATAAAACTATTGATCTATATAGTAGTAGTACACAATACCAATCAGTCGTTTATGAAAAGAAGGGTCTTTCTAGTGGCTCACATACGATTAAAATGGTTTGGACGGGGAATAAATCCTCATCAGCGACATCCACTGTTATATCTTTAGATGCTTTTGAAATTACTGAATATGGGGGAGATGTTGAGCCTCCTGTTATTACTTCGCTATACCCTGAGGATGGATCAACAGTTGAATCTTTCTTTACCTTATATGGAACTGTAACAGATAACGTAGAAGTCGAGACAGTAAATATAAATTATTATTATTATACTTCTACAGTTAATGGAAAATCAGATAAAGTGAAAAAGACTGTTAAATTACCAGTAAAGTCTTCAATTAACAAACAATCAGTGACCTACGATTTCTATTCAGACATAGATCTAGCAGCAGTTGAAGCCGTTGAAGGACCTATTTCAATAGAAGCTTACGCAGTCGATACATCAGGAAATATTTCTGATTATGTTTATCGAGCCTATACGTACAAAAAAGCAACAAGCGAACCTGTTATTACTAGAATTGAAGAAAACGATTCAACTGTTAAATTTAATGGATCTTGGACCAATCATTCTAGTTCTCTTCATAGTGGCAGTTCTATGAAATATACAAATTCTTCAGGTGCTTTTACTGAATTTACTTTTACTGGTAATGAAGTGAAAATCTTAGCTATGACTAATGCAGCTCGCGGAATTGCTGATATTTATATTGATGGTGTCTTTGATAAATCAGTTGACTTATACAGCAGTAGTACAAAATATCAAGAAGTAGTTTATGAGAAGAATGGTCTTTCTACTGGTTCACATACGATTAAAATGGTTTGGACAGGGAAAAAATCTCCTTCGGCTACATCTACTGTTATTTCATTAGATGCTTTTGAAATCACATCATATTAAATAAATGTAAGCGTAAAATAGTCCCCACCTAGTTATTTGGTGAGGACTATTTTAGTTAATTCTTATTTAAACGACAAGATTCTGGTAAGCTTTCTGACCAAGGAAGTAGCTGATCCAGTGCATTAATATCTTTAGTATCGATATTTGGTAAAATTTCAAAAAGATAAGTTAAATAAATAAATGGAATTAATCCATTCTCCTTAGCTGTTTCCACTACACTATAAATAATGACACTTGGCCTGTGCACCTCGCGGTGTATTCGAAAAGATCGAATTTTTTCCGTCAGCGAAGCTGGTGTGAAAGCAAACGCCATTTGTTTGGGTATCGAGGAAACCGGCAAAAGTAAAGATGTAGATTTCTACGAATACATAAAGAAACTTTTGACGAATCTACCGAATATCGGCATCCATCAAACCCCTAATATTTAAAATCATTACATGCCCTGGTCAAAAATGATCCAATTAGCATGCAAGAAAAAATAAATAAGCCGTATATTCGATTGAAAAAATGATAATATACGACTATTTGTTTTGCGTATCAGAAGGAGCGCTTATTTTTTATAATTCGGGCTTACTTTATATCTGTCCATACTTTTCCACCTTACAACTTAAGTATGGACAATGAAAAATACGGCTAAAAGCGTATACCCTCTAAAGACAGTGGTGTTAGACCATGTACTGGAAAATTAAATGTATAAATATTGAAAAGTGTTCATAGTAAATTGGTGAAAACTGTTCATTCTTGTTGTCATTAGACAGTGGAATTAGATCCTTTTCTAATAGACCTCGAGGTGTACTGGCAAGTGCATTATTTATAGTTTTGTGCAAACAACTAAGGAGAAGGAATAAATTCCATTTATTTATCTAACTTATTTTTTCAATTACTTTCAATTTCGATACTAAAGATATTAATGCACTGGGTAAGCTAACTTGTAACACAAACAATCATATCTGATTTATCGCACGTTATTAATTCCTTAACTAAAGGACACATCTTAATTGCCTCGATTCTTGTACCAAATAAAAAAATACTTTTCTTCAACTTAATTACCTAATTTACCTTATAATTTATATGAAACTTTAACAAGTGTACAAATATTTTTAGTATCTAAAACAATCTTGTCCTTAATTAGTTCCATATTATTTTTAATATGGTCATGTCCAACCATAACAACTAGGATCTCTATTTCATTTAAGAATTCCTCAAAATTCATAAATTGATAGTCTACTATTCTTGTTTTTACTAATGGATCGAACACTTTAACACCAATAGCCAAATGTTCGTCCATCCTCTCCAACAATTGTAATGTTGGGCTTTCTCTTGTATCATCAACATTTTCTTTGTATGCTAAACCATAAAGTCCAACCTTTGAGATATCTTTAATACCATGTTTTCGCATTATATCTCTAATTCGTCTAAGTACATACTTAGGCATTGAATTGTTAATCTTACGAGCTGTCAATATGAGATTTGTTAGATCTGGATAGTCTCCAACTAGAAACCATGGATCTACTGAAATGCAATGTCCTCCAACACCTGGTCCAGGTTGTAAAATATTTACTCGTGGATGTTTATTTGCAATTTTAATAATCTCATAAACATCCATATTATCTACACGACAAATTTTTGCTAATTCGTTAGCAAATGCAATGTTGATATCTCTGTAAGTATTCTCTACAACTTTAGACATTTCTGCTGATCTAATATCAGTTACGACAATCTCAGCTTTACAGAAATTTGAATACAATCCTTTAACTTTCTCGCCAATTTCTAAATTATCTGCTCCAATTGTTCTTGAATTGTGTTCAAGTTCATAGATCATATTGCCCGGAATAATTCTTTCTGGTGCATGCAATATATGCACATCAACTCCAATAATATAGCCTCTCTTTTCTATTTCAGGGCGAATATATTTATCAATTGTACCAGGTGAAATAGTAGATTCAATAATTAATACTGCACCACTTTCACAGACATCAAGAACGTTATTTACTGCAGAAATAACATACTGAGGATCAAGTTTCTTACTTTCTTTAATATAGGGTGTTGGAACTGCAAGAATGTAAGTATGGGTCTTTTGATATTCTGTTGTAAATTGAATTCCATTAGAAAGAGCTTTTTGGAAAAGTTCTTCTAAACCTTCTTCTTCGAAAGTAAGTTTTCTTTCATTCAATGTATTAACTATACTTTGATTTTTATCAGTTCCTACTACTTTGATTCCACTCTTTGCAAACATTAAAGCTGTGGGTAAACCTATATAACCAAGGCCAATTATATTTATCATTTTTATAAAACTCCTTTAATATTATTAAATAAACACTTAATATTAAGCTACCTTGCTATTAAGTTAATATAGAGTATTAATCGTTATAATAATTAATACTGAATAACGACTCCTAAACTTACATCTCCTTCAGTTGTTGTGTGGTAAGTTATTCTTATAGTCATTTTTCATTAGTTATACACCATATACAATTTTTCTATATTTTAACTAAAAAATCTATAATAAAATGCACATAATTTTTTATTCAATTTTTAAAGAGATATTTAACCAGTTTCATTTAATTTTCTATCCATAAACATAATAAAATGCAACAATATAAATAGAAATATACTTGATATAATGCCAGAAATAGCAAAACCAATAATACCGTGGATCTTAGTCATATAAAATCCCAAAACTACAAAAATTAAACCATACAAAAAATTTGCATATGTTAGTAATTTAATAGAACAAAATCTTATAATTACTGGTTTAAGCAGAGATGTTGAAGCATATATTGCTCCCATTATACATGTATAAATGTATATCTTTAATGCTTCTTGATAAAACTGTGGGTATAAGAGTTTTATAACTAAAGGAGAAATTATTAGAGAAACTATAAAGTATATGCCTCCAATAACAATAGACAATATAGAAATTAGCTTAAATATTTTTTTTCTGTGCTTTTGTTTTGTATTGGATAGCCAACCTAACATTACTCCCGATAAAGGGTTTAAAACTATATTTCCAATTTTAGACACAAAAGATGACGCATAGTAAATACTAACACCTTGTGCTCCAATAATAGGGTTAATAATTAGCCTATCAATATAAGAGAGAGAATAAGTTAAACCAGTATTAGTTCCTAGTTGTATACTTTTTTTGACTGTTAATTTCAATAATGAAGTGGTTCTTAAAGGTTCTCTAAATATTAAGATATGCCTCGATGAATAAATAAAAGCTATTATTTCAGCCATAATAAATAAAATTATCCAATTTTTAAACATAAAATACAATGGTAAAGCTGAAATCATTCCTATAAAGAAAAATATATTTTGTTTTAATATTTTGTTGAATTCCTTTCTTTCACGATATTCAGCTATAGAGTAAAAACGTAAAGTAGATAAAATGCAAAAAAACATGAAAAGGGTAATATTGATAAATTCATTTACTCCAATGAAATAAATTGAAAAGAATAAGATTACAATACTACAAAAAGTAATAGCGATCAAAAATATAATTTTAAAGTCACCACTTTCCCCTAATTCCTTATATTTTTCTCGCATAACAAGCCTTACATTACCAATATCACTTCCAAAAACAGCTGATATAATATTTGCAACAGCAAATAATGTCAAAATTTTACCAAATTCATTAACCGAAACATCTTTAGCCACTAATGGAAGTGCAATAAGTTGTTGACTAGATATTAATACCATAAAAGCTATTATATTAGTAATTACATCCTTAGCCAACCACTTAAAATTACTTTTTAACATAACAATCACTCTTTTCAAAAAACCTATTTAAGCTTAAGGAATAGTATTCTTTCTGGATGAAATTCAATAATTTTGATTATTTTCTACTTTATTAATCTTATAATATTTAAAATTAATCAAAATTGAAAGCACAAACCAATACTCTGGTCTTACCCACATATCAGAACTCAAAAGTAATCTTCCAATAGCTATTGAAAAAATTAAAGTAACCACTCTAAACAAACCTATTTCGTTTAAATTATTAATTTCCCTAAAATTTAAAAAGGAGTAAAACCAAATAAAGCTCCAAAAAATTAGCCCTATAACACCAGCTTCAATAAGAATCTGGAGAAATATATTATGTGCATAGAAATCTAGTTTAAGTTGAGAATAACCAATTCCATATCCAATAATAGGATTTTGTAATATTTCTGAAAATAACGATTTATATATTACATCTCGTCCTGAACTTGAATCAACAATGCCACTATTAATCATCCTATTAAATTTTAATATAGTATACGATTGAACACCTAATTCGTAGTAAATATAATCTATGAGTTTTGTAAATAAATTAAATTTGACAATTAAAAATAAAATAAGGGATGTAAATGAAAGCAAGCTAAATTTTTTTATTACTTGGAGTCTTTTAGTGAAATAAAACAATACTAATAAAAAGAGTAGAATTATTACTAAAGAACCCCTAGCTCCATAAATAAAAGTTAAAATAAATGAAATTACTAATAAAAAAAACCATAAAAGAAACATATTTTTTTTACTGATTGTGGCATAAAAGAACATTAGAACTGATGGTATCATTGCATATCCAAAACGCATATATTCCATATTAAAAAAACTTACAAATGGAGAAAAAAAGATTGCAATAAAATTTAATATTGATATTTTTAAAAAAGCATTGTATACATCTTCGCCTTCTATATCTAAACTACCTATTAAAAATGCCGAAAAACTCTTTAATATAAAAACAGCGTATATAGGTAAAATGATAAAGGTACTTTTATTAAAAATTAATGCATTTAATAAAAAGTAAACACTGACTACTACAAACGAAATAAGAACGTAGTTTTTAATTTTAAAACTATTACTAATCAACATTATAAACGTTAATAATATTGTAAATGCAGCAATAGGCCACTGTGAATTCACTATTGAAGCAATGGGTTGTATTAACCCAAATTGAAAAACATACAGTGCCATAATATAAGCATTAATTTTTTTCCTTTTTATTTTAAACATCCTTTCTTAATGTGATTCTTAAAAAAATTTAAATTATTATTTATGGATTAATCTTGTTGATAACTCGAATATAGTAGAGGTATAATCTAAAGATTTTTTAACCATATATATCGATTATAATAATTATTATTAAATTAATAACAAGATAAACTTATTTTTTATTTCATCGGTTAGGTTTATTTAATATTAATTCAACCAACAAATAATGATTCTCCCATTACTTTATAAAACGGCATTTATTACAGTAATCAACTTTTTAGTTAAAATTTCAAAGTCAAAATCCTTTGCTCCATTTTTTGCATTTTGACTTAAAGTGTTATATTTATTCTTGGAAATATTTTTTATTTCTAAAATAGCCTTAGCTAGTTCTTCTGGTTTACTACTTTCCACCTCGATTCCACATTTATACTTATCTAGTATTGAATATCCCATTTTCACTGTTGAAATAATTGGCTTACCCGATGCCATATATTCAAATAATTTATTGGAGCTATTTCCTCTAGACCAATTGTATTGAGTTTGTGAATAATTAAGAATGTTTACAGAAGATTTAGTCAGGATATATGGTATTGATCTTTTATTTACAAAACCTTTCATCTTCACATTGGTTAGATTTTCATCAGTCACTCTCTTTTCTAGTTTTTCCTTTTGATTACCATCACCGTATATTAAAAATTGAATCTTTTCTTCACCTTTTAATAAGGATGCAACATCAAGGATATTACCAACATTATTAACTGGCCGAATCGCACCAACATAAATAACATTAAACTTATCTATATTCAAATCTTCATCTTCCAACTTATTTTCTAAAGATAATACTTCAAATGTTTCTAAATCTACACCATTATTAATATAGTAACATTTATCCAGATTAATATTTCCACCTTGTTCTGTATCCCATTTCTTTTCTTTTATATAATCGGTATCTCCCTCTTTAGTAAAAATAAGAGCATCTGCTTTCTTATAAATCCAGTGTTCCCCTGTTGTGAGCAATCTTCCAAAAAGACTTTTTTCTCTAACTTTATTAAATGAAAAAATAGCTTCAGGCCAAAGATCTCGTACTTCACATATACAAGGAACTCCCAAATTTTCAGCTACTTGTATCCCCGCTACCATTGTTAACGGATGAACACTTGAAGCAATAATGACATCCGGCTTTCCATTTAACTTTGCGTATTCTTTTGCTACTGAAAATAAATTAAAATAAAAAAATGTCATGTTTTTAACTCTATCAAATCCATTTCCAAGAGCTATTGTGGTCTTTACAAACACAAAAGGGATTTTATCAATTATATCTGTTGTATATTTCTTAGCTCCTGTATCAATTGATTCTGATGTATTGTGAAAAGTATTGGCACAAAAAATAGTCGTATTATATCCTTGTTTAATTAAGTTCTTAGCAAACCAGTAATGACGCCCGCCGCGATTTTTATACATATCAGTCGCATAGTGATTCCAAAGCCATATATTTTTTTTCTTCAACTTGAATCCACCTCAAATACATTACTATATTATTTTTTTATAGATCAACCTATCTTTCTCACTGGAATTCCAACATACGTTCCAGCCTCAACTAAATCCTTAACCACTACAGCACCAGCACCAACTTTACATTTACTTGTGATAGTTACATTATTACTTACAATACTTCCGATACCTAACCAAGACCCTTGTCCAATTTTCACTGTACCAGCGAGATGTGCTCCCGGTGATATGTGAACATAATCATCAATTAAACAGTCATGATCAATTGTAGCACCAGTGTTAATAATACAGCCTTTTCCAATACTTGTACTACAGTTAATCACAACTCCAGCCATTACTACAGTTCCTGATAATATCTCAACCTGTTCACCAACAACAGCATTTGGATGAATTATTGTAGGTATACTTGCACCTTTAGCCTCAAGTTTCTCCTGAATCTTTTCTCGTGTGGTATTGTTCCCGACACCTACAAAGATGTCACAATCTTTTATATGTGTTTTTGTAAAGGCATCATCTGATTTCCCTATTACCTCTATTCCCATCGAAAATTTAATACTTTCGTCATCATCTAAAAAAGCAATACTTTTCCATTTGTTCATTTTTAATGCAACGTCAGCAATTACTTTTCCATGGCCACTAGCACCAATTATAAGAAGTTTATCTTTCATATAGCTTCATTCTTTCCTTTTGATTTCCTGTAAAAGGTTCCATCGTTGCTGCAGTTTCTGAATTAATGCCCTCTCTTACGAAAACCTTATTAATTGTTAGAAAAATTATCTTCCAATCATTAATGAATCCAACGTTATCAACATACTCTACATCAAGATTAAACTTATCTTCCCAACTAATAGCATTCCTACCATTAACCTGCGCTAATCCTGATAATCCTGGTCTAACTGCATGGCGCCTTTTTTGATGATTATTATAAAGAGGCAGGTATTGAACCAATAATGGTCTTGGACCTATGATAGACATATCACCTTTAAGTATATTAAACAATTCGGGTAACTCATCAAGTGAAGTCGATCTTAGAAACTTACCAAACTTCGTTAATCTCACACTGTCAGCTAATAACTCCCCATTGTCATCTCTTTCATCTGTCATGGTTCTAAACTTGTACATCATAAAGACCTTTTCATTTAGACCTGGACGTCTCTGTTTAAACAATACTGGACTACCTAGTTTAGTTCTTACTAAGATAGCTACTATCAAAAAGACTGGGCTGAGAACTATAATAGCTATTAAAGAAAGTATAAAATCCATTGGTCTTTTTATAAATCTCCTATAAATTCCACCATTAGAATTATTCATTACTTTAACCACAACCCCTTTATTATCTCTACAACTCTTTCCAAATCCCCATCAGTCATCTTCGTATCAGACGGCAAACAAACGCCATTTTCAAATAACTTCTCTGAAACATCTGTTCCAATAAAGTCATACTTCTCAAAGAATGGCTGCATATGCATCGGCTTCCAAATTGGCCTCGATTCGATATTCTCAACTTCCAAAGCTTTAAATATATCAACAGGTCTTATCTTACCACTCAATGTCATCGAGCTTAACCAATAGTTCGGTTCATCCCAGTCATTATTAGGCATAAAATCTACACCATAAAGTCCACCAAGTTCTCTTTTATAAAATTCAAAAATATATTTCTTCTTTTTGACTCTCTGATCTAAAACTTTAAGTTGCCCTCTACCAATCCCAGCAACGACATTACTCATACGATAATTAAAACCTAATTCACTATGTTGATAATGTCTAGCTGTATCTCTAGATTGCGTCGCCCAAAATCTCACCTTAGTAATTTTTTCTTCGTTATTGGATACAAGCATCCCACCACCAGAAGTAGTAATAATTTTGTTTCCATTAAAAGAGAAGATACCATAATCACCAAAAGTTCCAGTATGCTTACCTTTATAGTAAGTTCCTAGAGACTCAGCAGCATCTTCAATTAATTTAACATTATATTTCTTACATAGTTCTACTATTCTATCCATATCAGCTGACAAACCATAAAGATGTACGACGATAACAGCCTTCACTTCGGGGTATTTAATAAAAGCTTCTTCAAGAGCTTTGGGACACATATTCCAAGTCTCATAATCACTGTCTATAAATACCGGAATTGCATTTTGATAGATAATTGGATTAGCTGTAGCTGAGAATGTAAGTGACTGACAAAAAACAATATCTCCTTCACCAACTTCCGCTGCTCTTAAGGCTAAGTGGATAGCTCCTGTTCCTGAAGATAATGCTGCTGCCGCTCTAGAACCAATCTTGTCTGCTAGTTCTCTTTCAAATCCATTCACGTTTTCTCCAAGAGGTGCAATCCAGTTCGTATCAAAAGCTTCCTTTACATACTCCATTTCAAAACCTTCATCACTCATATGTGGCGATGAGAGGTATATTCGCTCTTTCATTGTGCAAAACTTCCTTCCTCTGTTAAATCTCTGTAGTTTTTAGTCAATTAATACTTACTTGGAACCTCAATTCCAACCAACTACTAACCTACTAAATATTAGTTTTCCTTCGAAATCATAGGCAAAGACGGTTAGATTTCATTTAATTTTTGCATCTCATCAGTTAAATGGATATCCCCGCTTATAAACATAAAGATTTCTGTGTTAAAACGTAACGATCCATAATTGCTAAGTTCGATTGGCAATATCCTCAATCCCTGACTGAACTGCCTCTTCGACAATATATTGAATTTTGGTTTATCAACAATCGGTAGCATTTCTTTTGACATTGCTTTAGTCACTGGTAAAAATCTCGTTCCAAGCCCGGCTGCTAGGATAATTGCAATTCTGACTTTTAACAATGATAAGGCCCACTATTTATTAATCAAACGTTTATTTAACTTTATAAAAATATCAAGAAACTACATTGGTTTATCTCATCGTTAGCCCTCATAGCTTGAAGTTCTATAATATGTAGTGGTTAAAGGTCAGCCTTTTGTTAGGTTTGGAATTAAGTTCTTCCTAACTAACTAAAGGCTAACCAACTAATCAACTAAAAGGGCATTTAACCCCACCTCACACCACACCAATGACATTCAAGTCTAAGGATTTCACATCCACGCATGGTCGAGTGCCTCCATCGATAAAGGCGAGGAGATATTGCCAATAATAAACTTAATCTTTACTGTTGTTCCATACGACTAAGATCTCTTCTCGCTGGTTCGCTAAATCTTCTATATGGATAATTGTTTCTGCTTTTATGCTTAGCTTTCGGTCTATCAGTTGTTCGGCTTTTATCTGCAGTTTTTCTAAATAAGTGTGGTCGACTTTTCCGATAATGACAAGTTCGATAACTCCTGAATCAATGCCTTTTGCATAGTCTCCTTGGATATATGCAAGTTCAACATTACCTAGCTTTGCGACCACTTGCTCGATCACTTGATCGATGCCAATGAATTTCTTGACAATGCTATGTAAATCATGAAAGAGCTGATGTTTTTTGTTAGCGGTGTACAACTTTTTTCTACCGACTTCTTCTACTTCTAGTAATCCTGCTTCTGAAAAGCGGTTGAGTTCAACTCGTACCGCATTGGTTGATTCCCCGAATTCTTTAGATAATCCACGCAAATATGCTTTTGTCTCGGTGTTTAAAAAAAATTTCAAAATCAATTTCAATCGTGTTTTCGATGTAATCAAATAATCTAGCAAACTATTCACCTTCTAAAGGAAACTCGGGCTTTGCCAAGCCTTCAGGCGCCGGCTGAGCCTTATACTTAAGACTTAAAATTTTTCACTATGTCGAATTAACATCATGTTAAAAATTTACTTTCTTAACATCTCAGAAAAGCGCAGAGCGTCTGTTTAGCACTCGGAACTAGACATTAACTAAAAACGTTAATATTTTATCTAGTAAAATAAAAAACCTTACGAGTAATATTTTTACTCACATAAGGTCTTTTGTCAATCTTTGTCTGGAAATTTGCCCTTTAGTAATTATTTCAAAACAATTTTTTAGTTGGTTAGGAAAACCTAACAACTAACCAACTACTTCACCACACTTAAAAATCGTAGCTCTTTCTTTCTGAAATTTGCAATATCAAGAAGCTCTTGGCGTAACTCTTCCTTTTTCATATCTGAATGGTGTTTAATCAAGTGTTGAGCAACCCCAATATTTACTGGTGGTGTCTTGCCAATATAAATTTTCGGATAAATTTGTTCTGGGTGAACTTCATCAGCGCCGAGTAATTCTTCAAACATTTTCTCACCAGGTCGCATGCCTGTAAAGACGATTGGAATCTCCTCTTCCGTGTAACCAGACAAGCGAATTAAGTTCTTTGCTAAATCTACAATCTTCACGGGCTCTCCCATATCAAGGACAAAAATTTCGCCGCCGCGAGCTAAAGCTCCAGCTTGCAGTACTAGTCTCGAAGCTTCAGGGATTGTCATAAAATAGCGAACCATATCAGGGTGAGTAACTGTCACTGGACCGCCTTCTTGAATTTGTTTCTTAAAGAGCGGAATGACGCTGCCACGGCTGCCAAGCACATTGCCAAAACGAACGGCAACAAATTTCGTCTCGCTAATTATATCCATATGTTGCACAATCATTTCCGCAATCCGTTTCGTTGCGCCCATTACACTCGTTGGATTGACTGCTTTATCGGTCGAAATCATCACAAACGTACCGACATTGGCTTCACTAGCTGCTTCGGCAACGTTGTTCGTTCCAATTATATTGTTCTTCACTGCTTCTTCTGGATTACGTTCCATTAATGGGACATGTTTATGGGCAGCTGCATGGTAGACAACATGCGGTACATATTTCTTCATAATCGCAACGATTTTCTCGCCATCTTGAACATCAGCAATTTCGGTCTCGATGTTCAAAGTTGGATAATGTTTCTTTAATTCAAGCTCAATTGCATATATGCTATTTTCACCATGTCCAAGTAAGATGATTGTTTTTGGATTAAAATTACACACTTGGCGGCAAACTTCAGAACCAATTGAACCGCCAGCACCAGTAACTAGGATCGTTTTTCCTGTTAACTCTTTTCCGATTTGCTTCGTATCAAGCTCGACTGGCTCACGACCTAATAAGTCTTCGACTTCCACATCCCGAAACTCATTAATCGAGACTTTCCCGACCATTAAATCTTCTAACATCGGCAAAATTTGTGTCCTTGCTTTTGTCTTCGAGCATTCTCCGTAAATTTGATTTAGTTCCTTTTTATTTAATGAAGGAATGGCAATAATGATATGATTAATTTCGTTTTCTTTTACGACTTTTTCAATATGTGAGCTTGTCCCAAGCACGGGAATCCCCAGCAACTCTAACCCTTGTTTTCTAACATCATCATCAATAAACGCAACTGGAGAAAGCTCAGCATCATGGTTTTGCAGCAATTGCCTTGCGACCATTGTACCTGCGGCTCCGGCACCGATGATTAGCGTGCGGATTTGGTCATTTCTTCGCTTCATATATGTATCACGATATAAGCGCCACGAAAACCGCGTACCCCCAATTAAAATAATATTTAACATCCAGACAATGGCTAACCTACGCGAAAATACAGCTTGAGTAAAAATTAATTGAATAAGTACCGTAACAAATACCGATAAAGTTACTACCTTAAAAATAGCTGATAATTCCCCAATGCTCGCATATTGCCATACTTTGTTATAAATCTTAAAACGATAGGCAAAAAAATGATGACTAACGAGTAATGTTACGATAATCACTCCCAACACTGGTGTAAAATGATTATTTGTTAAAAAGAAATGACTTAATAAAATAGCGAAAATCAGCAGAAAAGAGTCCAATAATACGAGAAACCCTACCCTTTTTTTATACGTCACCAAGACCACCTCGACATTTTTTTCTAATTATATGAATAAAAGTTTAAGCAAAGTAATTCTATATTCTGAATCTACATTGCTTAAACTTTCATTTACAAATTCACTTAAACTACATTCCGTCAACTCAAACTAGTAATTGCTTTAACAGCGATATTCCAATAATAAGCGTAAAATAGCTAACTGTTATTAATAAAAGAACAAGGCATCTAACCTCCCCTCACGTCACACCATTGATGACTGATACATCTAAGGCTACGTAACCCACAGCATGACCGAGTGCCTCCATTGATAACGGTAAGGAGACATCACCAAAAGTTACAAATAACTGAAGGGAGATATTCTATCAATCTATTATTAAAATATTCCAAAAAATTTCTTTCGTTTGATTCGTTCAGGCTGCTCTCTCATCACAAATTTTCCCTCAACTAACAATTCTGTGTTTTCTTGAAAGAAGTAGCGCATGTTCGTGCCCTGCTCTTTTTCGACCATTTCATAGGCTTCTCGTAAATGGAAAGAACGGCTTGTTAGATTATGGGCATCTGAAGCAATAAAATGGGCCAATCGGTGTTCAATCAACTCATTTGTAAATTTCCGAATTTTTTTTCCAAAACGACCAGTGACACTTGCCGCGGTGACTTGCGTTAATGCCCCATTTTGGACAAGATTGTACAGTAAATCTGGTGTTTCAATTATTTCTACATTCCGTTCTGGATGAACAATAATCGGTGTTATGCCTATTAATTGCATATCGTAAAGGAGTTGGTTTGTATATCTTGGAACATGGTTCGAAGGTAGTTCAACAAACACGTATTGGTTTGAATTATTTAATGTTAGGATTTCACCCTTCTCGATGTTCTCAACCATTTCTCCGTGAATTCGTATTTCTTGACCCGGTAATACTGTAAGAGGAATTTGCGCTGCGCGCAGCGCTTCGTTTAGTTGATCTACGGCAATGAAAATATCATTTCTGACGTTTTCATACCTACCATTAAGATGATGAGGGGTAGCAATAATGGTTGTAATTCCACCATCGGTTGCAAATTTCGCCATTTCCAAAGCTTCTTCTAACGTTTGCGGGCCATCGTCAATGCCCGGCAATATGTGACAATGGATATCAATCATCTCTACTACCCCTTTTACAAAAATTGTTGATTATTACATCTTTTTGACATTTTCAGTACAATTCATTATAACAACTATTTAACTACAGTTAGTTAGGCATAAAGCCTTATTTCCGACCGTAATAGTAGTAATACTCGCTTTGTTTCGATTCTTTTCGATTTAAGACAACTCCTAATAGTTTCGCATTCGCTGTCACTAATAGTTCTTTCGCCTTAACTGCCCCTTCTTTCTCCGTTTTTCCACTTGCAACGACAAGAACAGCACCATCACATTTATTTGCCAAAACTTGGGCATCAGTTACCGCTAAGACTGGTGGTGTATCAAAAATGATCGTATCATATTGTTGTAATGCCTCATTAATCATTTCATCCATTTGCGTTGATGCTAATAGCTCCGCAGGGTTTGGTGGGATTGGACCACTGGCAATCAATGATAAATTGGCAACTTCTGTTGCTAAGACAACATCTGTTAGTTGACTTTGTTTTGTTAAGACATTCGTTAAGCCAATGACGTTGCTTTTTCCGAACGTGTAGTGAGCTGTTGGTTTTCGCAAGTCGGAATCAATTAATAACACTTTCTTCCCTTGCTGGGCCAAGACGACAGCAAGGTTGGCAGCGGTCGTCGATTTGCCCTCTCCTGGACCAGTCGAGGTAATCACAATCGTCTGAATTTCTTTACTTAACGAAGAAAATTGAATATTCGTCCGTATCGTCCGATATTGTTCGGCAATTGGTGACTTCGGCTTAAAATGTGCAATTAAACTTCTTCGTTTTGGATCTAACGTGTTTTCATCTTTCTTACGCGCCAATTGTGTCACTTCCTTTCGGTTCGCTTTCTAGGCGACCATAAGCAATTTCTTCATTTGTATGTTGGTCAATAATCGGAATTGCTCCTAGTACTGGAATCCCAAGTAACTTCTCTACTTCTTCTTCAGTACGAACCGTATTATTTAAGTATTCTAGAAGGAAAGCTAAGCCGACACTCGTCATTAGGCCAACAACAAAGGCAATTGCGATATTTAAGCCTGGTTTCGGTGAAACTGGTGTTGGGTTTAACGGAAGCTCTGCTCGTGTTAAAATATGAATATTGTCTACCTTTAATAAAAATTGAATTTCACGTTGAAATACTTCGGCCATTACGTTGGCAATTTCTGTTGCCAGCACCGGATTTGTGTCTTGGACCGTAATTTTCACAACTTGTGATTGTCCTTCTTGTGAAACGTTAATTTGACCATTTATTTCGGTGTGTGTTTTCTTTAGGCCAATTTCTTCGATGACTTGGTTTAGAATATACGGGCTTTTCATTATTACGTTATACGTTTCAATATATTTCGAGTCTGAGTCAAACGGATTGCCACCTGATAAAATTGAGGAAAGTGATCCAGTCGCCGCTTGACTAACTAAAATTTGTGATGTTGCTTGGTATTTCGGTGTAATAACAAAATAACTCATAATTGCACTTACGCTAACTGCTAAAATCGTTATCGTAATAATTAAGGCGATTCGTTTTCGTAATATTTCAAATAATTCTTTTAAGCTAATTGTTTCTTCCATTACAACCTCCGTTATTCTCCCTTTTTTCACAAAACTAGTAGCATTATAACATAACCATTGGTAAATATGTCTAAAATATTGCAAGGTTTTACAAAATGGTATTCGTGGTGTATTGACTAATAAGAAACTCACATGATTTAACACTCACAATCCTGGATGAAAGTAGCATATACAATTTTACTTTCGCAAAAAAAAGCGCAGAGCTAATGGTACTAGATAGCTTACCAATTTCAAAAGTTATATACTTTCTTAAAGTAGGAAAAAGGTAAAGTAGTGCATACTTTACCACGTATATTAGTTAAGCTGGCTTAGTTTTTGGACAGCTTTTTGTTCGCGAGTTTGCTTTGCAGTCCGATATTGTGCTTGAAATGGACTAGCTTCACTTTTTTGATAGTTATTTGCCACTAATTCAGCTTCAAGTTCTTGGTAAATTTGATTGAATTGCTGGTCTGATGTTAATTCTAATTGACGAATATTTGCTGCTAATTTATTTTGAAATTCACTTCCACTAATTGTTTGCTTATTTGCTTGATAGTCGGCAATTGCCTGATTGACGATTGTATTAAGATTTGCGCTAATTCCGCTTTCAAGTGCCTGAAATTCACGCGTATACGCATCCTTAATTTGATTGAGGCTTTTTTGTTGTTTTGTTTGTTTGTCTGATGAAGATGTTTCTTGCTGTGGTTCAACTTCCTTAGTTGATCGTTCTGATGTTTCTCCTGCTTGTTCTGATGATGCAGTTTTTGTCTGATCTGCAGGCACTTCATTTTGCACATTGTTTGGTTCAGTTTTTTTATTATTGTTTGGTTTAGTTTTTTGGTCTTTTTCAGAATTTATTTGACCATCAGGATTGACAAATTGTGTTGTGTCTACCGTCCGAATCGTAATTCCTTCATTTTCTAATAGTTGTGTCGCTTCCGCTCCTGATCGTTCAATCTTTTCGTTCCATTTCGCACTACCAATGCCTACGGCTGCTGTAGCTGCCAACAAAAGCGTAACTACTAATATTTGTTTCGATTTCCGTTTCTTCATTAGTTCTTCCCCTTTAAGGCAATCTATTATTTGTTGACTTTCCATACATGATCATTTCATAACTTATCATACTCTATTAAACTTTTTGTTTCAATAAATTGAAGGTTTATCATACTGCTATTTTTATAGGTAAATCAACCTTTTTTTTCCGAGTGAACTAGGAAAACTTACCTAAGGAAACGATAGTTACAAAAGAAAACAAACTAACACCGGATACGGATGGATGTTAGTTTGTTGTCAGTCTTGAAGTAATTGTCGATTTGGGCTGGTTTTTGTGCCTAACTAAGTGACCATGAGTATTTTTTATTTCATTTTTACAACGATTGTAACATCAATGCTGTTACCGTTGTTAGCTTCGTAAGTGCCAGTAACGGTGAAACTGTCACCATTAATCATACCTCTAATGAGTTTGAAATCTATGCCTAAATCGGCAATTTGCTCTGCAAACGAAAGATTATTTTCGCCTTTTTTTAGCGTTTCTGTTTCCGTTCCTAATTTGCTCGT
Organism: Anaerobacillus sp.; assembly: GCA_036676095.1. Lineage (GTDB taxonomy): Bacteria > Bacillota > Bacilli > Bacillales > Anaerobacillaceae > Anaerobacillus. The sequence continues at coordinate 26,878 of JAKFDP010000113.1, forward strand.
TAGGGTCATTGTTCCTGCTTCAGAAACAGTAATTTTTCCACTTTGAAGTGTTTCAGTATCAGATTCCTTGCTTAAGTCGAAGCTAATTGTCGTCTCAGAATCGCTACTAGTTATCGTTCCTGTAATTTTTTTGCTTAAATTTTTTGTCGTTAAATGCGCACTGGAAATGCTAGGTATTGAATTGACCGGAGCTCCTCCGCCTCCACCTGGAGCACCACCGGCACCCGGGGCTGGTTGATTTTCCTCGACTTCCTCAGGCTCTTCTGGCTTTTGTGGCTCTTCTACGTCATTTAGTTCTATTGAGCGGAATAAGAACACAGAAAACTCGGCTCTCGTAACGACAGCTTTAGGATCGAAATTATTCCCAGACTTCCCTTTTGTCACTTCGTTTTGGTAAAGAGTGATTACATCCGTACGATGGCTTGCTGAAATTTTGTTTTGATCGTTAATTTTTACAGTTGCGTTTGGAATTGGCTTTAGTTGAAGCGCTCTTACGATGACCGAAGCCATTTGTTCACGTGTTAATAAATCATTCGGGCCAAACGTTCCATTTGCATTCCCTTTAAAGATCCCCGCTGCTTTCGTTGCCGCGGCAGCCTCTGTATAATAAAGACCTTTGCGTACATCTTTAAAGCTTGTTGCCTGTGTTGGTGGTTTTAGCTTTAACGCTCGCTGGAATAAGACAGCCGCATCAGCACGATTTAGCTTTTGCTTTGGGCGAAAGCTGCCATCTTGGAAACCTTTAATAATCTCTTGATCGGCAAGCACAATGACACTTTCATAACCAAAGTCATTTGGTCCAAAGTCTGTGAATGCCGATTGCGCAGCCGTTTCTGTAGCGTTTGTCCACGTTATAATTGGTATTAACAGCAATACTAATAATAACTTTATATATGTAGTTATTCGCATATTAACTCATCTCCTCCTATCTAGTTAATAGTAGCACATTTTTGGGTGTCTGACACCAAAAAAAGACATTTTTTATTGAAATTCCGTTTGGAGTGGACATTTTGGTTTTGTTGTAACAATTCGCCATATTGATATTCACATTTTAATTCTGTTATGGTAATTTTATAGTAATACTCCAAATCTTCCGCATAAAATCCACTACCGTTGGACAGCAATTTCCTTCTAATTATCTTCATTAATTTATCGTTTTCTATTACAATTAGTAACAACGAAGCAAAAGGAGTGAACGATCATACATGGCTCGAAAACATAGGATTTGGTTTCCAAATGCGATGTACCATATTACGAACCGTGGCGTTAGAAAGATGACTATCTTTTACGACGACGAAGATTATTTGAAATACCTACAATTTCTTAAAGAAACACGAGAACGTTTCCCCTTTCTTCTCCATTCTTATTGTTTGATGACCAACCATGTCCACTTACAAATCCAAACTATTGAAGATCATATTTCAATAATCATGAAACACCTAAACACAAATTACGCAAAGTATTTTAACAAGAAACACGATCTAGTTGGTTATATTTTCCAAGGGAGGTATGGTGCAGAATTAATTGACTCACTACAATACGAACGCGATGTCAGTAAATATATTCACCTTAATCCCGTAGAAGCTCACATGGTTAAAAAAGCAGAGGATTATCGTTGGAGCAGTTATCGAGCCTATATCTTTCAAGAAAATAACCCCCATGTATACACCAATAAAATTTTATCCCACTTTCCAAACCCAGCTGCATACCACTATCAAAGATTTACTGAGCAACAAGATCAACTTGACGATCCACCATCGGAGAAAATTAAACCCTATGTAAGTCAGCCTCCCTCTAAGAACGCCTAGTAATGTCCACCCTACGTGAAAAACAAATAAAAAATGTCTTTTTTGGATGTCAGACACCCAAAAAAGAAGACACCCAAAAGAAAGGATAATAAATATGGCGTCTATTGTACATTCATTTACAATTAACGGCGTGGATGGTCAATTGATTCATGTCGAAGCAGATACGATTTGTGGCCAGCCTGCCGTGTCGATTGTTGGTCTTGGTGATACGGCAGTAAAAGAGGCAAAGGAGCGGATTGAAGCGGCGCTTACTTTTTGCGGTTTTCACTTTCCCGAACAAAAATTAATTATCAACCTTGCCCCATCGCACATTAAAAAAAGCGGAACCCATTTTGATTTGCCAATGGCAATTACCTTGTTAATCCGGACAAGCCAAATTAAAGTGACTCAAACTTCATTAGCCATCCTTGGTGAATTATCGTTGAATGGCGAAATTCGGCCGGTGGCTGGGGTGTTGTCCATGGCAATCGCTGCTAAAGAGAATCGGATCAAGTATCTGATTGTTCCGCGTGCTAATTGCAAAGAAGCAGCCTTAATAACCGATATTCAAGTCGTCGGCTGTGACACACTGCATGAAGTAATTGCCTTTTTACGCAACGACCTACGTCCGAATACTGCTTCCCTCATTCCTGAAAAAAAATCCCTTCGCAAACCGCATCTTGATTTTTCTGATGTTAAAGGGCAGCAACTTCTCATTTCGTATTTAACTGTTGCCGCTGTCGGTGGTCACAACTTCTTAATGATTGGTCCGCCTGGTTGTGGGAAATCAATGATTGCCAAGCGAATTCCCTCAATTTTACCACCAATGAGCGAACGCGAGGCGCTCGAAGTTACGAAAATTTATAGCGTCGCTAACCTGCTCAAACAAGGAGGATTGATTGAGCACCGTCCATTTCGTGCCCCTCATCATAATGCCTCAACCAATTCCTTGATTGGTGGTGGCTATCACTCTATTCCAGGCGAAATTTCATTAGCCCATCACGGCATCCTTTTCCTTGACGAAATCGCTGAATTTTCGAAAAAAACATTAGATGCCCTACGCCAACCGTTAGAAGACCGTAGCGTTACAATTAGCCGCGTCCAAACGACCAACACTTATCCCGCTAATTTTATGTTAGTGGCAGCGATGAATCCGTGCCCATGTGGCTACTTTGGCCAAGAAAAATGCCGGTGTACGGACTATGAGATTTTAAAATATCGCAATAAGCTGTCTGGTCCAATTTTAGATCGGATTGATATGCAAAAATACGTTAACTCAATCAACTTTTTTGATAAAAATTATGAAACGATTTCATCTGAGGAGATACGCAAACGGGTGACAAACGCTCGAAATATTCAGCAACAACGTTATCGTGGAACTTCGATTGGCTGTAATGCCGAGCTAACTCCGGCATTACTTAACAAGCATTGCCAAATTGACGCTGAATCCGAGCAGTTATTAAAAAAAGCGTACAATTACTATCAATATAGCGGACGAACGATCCACAAATTTTTGAAAATTGCCCGAACGTTTGCCGACCTTGATGCCTCCAATTCAATTCGCAAAAAAGATGTTTTAGTAGCCTTGCAATCTCGTGACTTAGACCGTGAGAAACAGGGGTTAGTGATTATGTAGACAGTGGATTATCTTTCATTGATGTGTTGGTGGTCATGTAGAAGTGGGATTATCTGTCATTACTGTGTTAATGGTCATGCAGAAGCGGGATTATCGAGGTGGAAAAGCCTTGAAGAAGGAGTTGTGTTATGGATTATTGGATATGGTTAAGTCAGCTGCCAGGAGTAGGACCCGTATTACAAAAGAAGCTGCTTGAAGTTTTTGAAACACCTGAAAATATTTATCGAGCATCTATTGCAGATTTGCTTGCTGTTGATGGTGTCGGCAATTTCACTGCTCAAAAAATAGTTGAATTTCGAATCGATCATGTAGGCACAATCATTAGACAACTAGAAAAACAAAGAATAAACGTCATCACTGCTGAAGATCCCAGGTATAAAGATGTCTTCTCTTGCAAGCGCTCACCGCTTTTATTTTACTACAAGGGGAGATTGCCTGAAAAAAGAGGAATTGCGATCGTTGGCGCACGGCGGTGTACATTGGACGCCAAGCGAGCATCTGAGGAAATTTCTACAACCCTTAGTCAATACAGATTACCAATTATTAGCGGAATGGCGAAAGGCGTTGATAGCTATGCTCATACTGCTTGCCTTAAAGCTGGTGGGTACACGATAGCGGTATTGGCCAACGGAGTAGACATTTGTTATCCGAAAGAGCACAGACAACTGTACGAACGAATTATTGCCAACGGAGGAGCTATCCTTTCAGCTTATCCCCCTAGCGTCAAAGCTCACCCGAAATTTTTTCTCGAACGAAATGCCCACATTTCTGCTTGGGCAACTGATGTCGTTGTTGTTCAAGCTTCAGAAAAAAGCGGCTCGCTGACAACCGCTCGATTTGCGTTAGAACAAGGTCGAAACTTATACGCTGTACCACATTCCATTTATGTAAATGAAGCAAAAGGCTCTAATCAATTACTAGAACAAGGAGCACTCCCTTATTTAGGTTTTCATTCATTAAAATATGCTAATTTAGAAATGAAACCTAAAACCCCAACTACCAGCTACCTCCTCCACCTTACGGACATCGATAAAAAAATAATGAGAATTCTGCAAAAAAAGGATGGTTGTACAGTTAATGAACTATGCCACCATTTACAAATTTCTCAACTAGAACTAATGTCTATCATTATGGATATGGAGATGAATAACCTGGTGAAAGTTAGAGGAACTACTATTTTTTATGGGACGTGAAGAAAAAAAGAAAGAGAAATTGTCTTGCGATTTAAAGTCTGTTGCGGCTGTTTCTAGTGTCTCTAAAATTACCGGACTATCCACTTTGCAGATTGAACAATTAAGGAAAACCGCTTTATACGGAGACTTTTTTGATCTACTAGGTAATATTTTTGCGATACGCTCTATATATGAGATATTTTAGAGATTTTCTGGCGTGGTTTTACAGTTTACTTGCGTGTTTCGTCATTTTACTTGCGCATTACGTAATATACTTGTGTTAATTTGTAAAATAATATATAAATTAATAAAAAATTGCAATTTAAGTCTTGATATTTTCGAATTTTCTGAATATAATAGGGTTAAATAGAAATTGATTTAGAAAAAGTTTATTAAACATCATCATCGAAAAGCCTCCCGTAATGTTTCGATATAAATCTAAACAAATTTGCCACTAGTTATTTTTCCCATTAGCCATTTTTAGAACATTCATTCAAAACTTTTACTTTAGCAGATAACTTTAATTCAAACAAGTTTTTCTAATTTACACTCATGGTTCATTCCCTTAAACCAGATAGAAAATTGCTGAGAACTTTTGGTAAGTCACTTACTTTAATAATAAATCTTAGACCGGTTGATATTATCATTTTTTTTACATACAACTACTGAGTCTAACTGCACTACCATTCTTCCGTTTCCCCGTGTATGTTCTTTGTTTTCATGCCAGAATCGCTCACTCCCCCTTCAATATTGGAAATGTAGGAATATACACTTATCCTTTTTTATAAATATAGTGTATTTCAAAAAGTTATTTTTTTGAAATACACTATATTTTTCTATTTGTTTGAAAGTAAATGCAGCATCTCAGACAACTTCTCGTAGAAGTTTCGAGTCATTTTTCGTTTTTCTTTTTGACAGCCATAACCCATTTCATTTTGGTTAAATAATTTAAACTTTGGCATTTTACAAAAGTAAAGTTTCAGAAGATCATCTGGAAGATTTTTTACGGGGGATCATCAATTTTTCTTTAAGTTACTAACTTTTGTTTTAATTGTACTGTGCCATTTGTTTAATAAAGGTGAGTATAACCTTAACTTACTATAAATTTCTTCGGCGACACCTTCATTATATGTATGGGATGTCAGATTTCGATCATCCACCATTTCTAAGGCGGTTACTGTTTCTTCATCAGAAAATAATCCTACATCTCGACATGTTCTAATCACACTTTTAGGTGAGCCAATATCAACTCCTTCAATATCTCGTAAATATTGTTTACCCAGTTTCCACATTGCTTCAAAACTATATTCAAATCTTTGAATAGAAGCATCGCGTTCAATAAGGCTTGGTTCTTCTATTTGCAGAATTTCATTAAAGGTCTGTAACGCTTTTTCTGACGTTGTTATCCTTTGCTGCAATCGCTCCATAATATCCCCTCCTTTATGACTTTATTTCTAAACATTGCGTCCGTCTTAGTTAAATCAACTACATCAATATGGTAGGGAATGGTAGACTCTTCAAAGGCCTCTCTTAGTTTTGCTAACAGCCCAACTGGAAGCTCCTTTTCATAACAAATGCCAATATCAATGTCACTTGAAACTTTCTCCTCTCCCTTAGCCCATGAACCAAATAAATAAAAATGAACATTTTCAAAATTTAAAGTTTGTTTCAAAATCATATAAACATCATCTAAAATTTTTTGCCGCATTGCCCTTCCCTCACTTAACAAAATTGCAAATAGTAATTAAGAATTTTCTTTGCTGGTTTTTTCCAACGTTACAATAACACTAACCCACCAGAAAGACTTCTCCTAATTCAATTACAATGTCTTTTACAGTTTTCGTTTTAACAATGTCCACCCCAAACGGAAAATAAATGAAAAATGTCCATTCGGGGTGTCAGACACCATGTAGTGCTAACTGAATACTTGACATAAGTTTATTTCAAATCCTTCTATAATACTAACTTGAATTTTACTTGTTTTATCATAAATCGCTGGTTTTCCAAATAAACTATCTTTAAGATTAAATACCATGACAATTTCATCAGTTGGCTGAACAATCCAATACTCTTTTACCCCGTGTTTTTCGTAAAGATCCATTTTACGAATGTAATCATGAGCAGCTGTTGACGGTGAAAGGACTTCTATTACTAAATCAGGAGTTCCAATACACCCACGTTTATCCAATTTTGACTTGTCACAGACAACTACTAGGTCAGGCTGAACAACTGTATAGATGTCATGATTTTTTGTCTTATTTTCTTTCAATAGGCGTACATCGAATGGAGCAGAAAATACTTGACACTGCTTATTTCTCAAAAAAGTACCAAATTCAATAACAAGCTCTCGAACAATCTGTTGGTGCTTCGTCGATGGAGCTGGGGTCATCAAATAAGGAACACCTTCAATTAATTCAACACGTTCATTATCTGTCCATTGTAAATAATCGGCATATGAATAGGTTTTTGAAAAATCAGGAAGCATAGCAGTCATCTTTCTCTCTCCTTTACTTTTTCCTAATTATAACATATGGAGTTGGAAATTTTCATAAAAGTAAGTTTGATCTAACCATTGCTTTATTTCTCACTGCTAATTCCTTTTTATAAAATTATTTATATTTGGTCACAATTTCTCTACCTATTCCTTTGTTAGTCCAGATGGGCGCATGATAATTTAAATATCTACACCTTCTCTTAATAAGTTCCGTGCAATTTCTCGTTATTCTTCTAACTTTCCTTCTAATTTTCCGTCCTCAAAGATATCTTCACGAACGTTTTCTTGTCCACCTCAAACAGAAAATAAATGAAAAATGTCCATTTGGGGTGTCAGACACCATGTACTACGGCAATATTTGCGGTTAACTTAAAACGAATTATGAAGTTGATGGAAGGATAAAGAAGAAAGAACTGCTGAATCCAGAGCAAAAAAGACGACTTATACTCAATTAATGGATAATGAAGTCGTCTTTTTTTAACGCTAAATTTTTCCCGCTATAAAAACGGAAGTTTTTCAGCAGCTTCCAAATTAATGCGATAACCCTTTTAAGTTAGAAGCAGCGCGACCGTCCTCATGCATCTCTTCTACACTTTTACATCAATGTTTCCACCTAAATGGGGCTGGGCAGCGTGCTGAATAGCTTGAACATTAGTTGTGCTCAATAGCTGTTGTAGAGCCTCACCTTGCTGTTCAGCGTTGCCCATTGCTTTTTTCATTACTAACATCGAAGCTTGTTGTTGGACTTTGCTTTGATTAAGGGCCATTGACATTAGGGCTATATCCATGAAAACACCTCCTTTTCAAATACACTAGGACATAATGTATTGTTTAAATGTTTTCTCTTGTTCTTCATTCCACTTCTTTATTTGTAGGATAACAAATCAGTCTTTTTATTTTCTGTATTTCGGAGCTATTTTCCTTCAAACACTGTAAGCCCCCATTCAAACAACGCATATAAACACAAAGCGCCTCCTGATACGATACATGTATCCAATAAAGGAGGTGCTGTTTGTTGTACTTAATTTTTTTCAAGAGCTTTCGGGGACATGACTGTAAAGTCGAAATTATCACATGCAATGGGTTCTTCTGTACCAATACATGCAGTTCCTGATAATAAAAAATCATCCCCTAAATCAACAGTTTCATCAATTTCTAGCTTGCCAGTAGTAGCAGGATTTCCCTAATAATAGTGTCTTTCAATTCTGGAATTATCAATAACTCTTACCTACCCTTCTTATTTAAGGTTTTTGTACAGTTACATGGTAATTTTTAAGTTGGTTATCACGATTAAAATCAAATGGATTTTTGAAAGTTTCAAAATTAGCTTCTAGTTGACCATTTTTACTTACTTTTGTACCAACCCTAACCCTTTTTGTACCACCTTTACTAATATACCACGTATAACCATTTCTCTTAATTGTACTGTATCCACTTCCAACAAATTGCTTTGCTACGTTATATACTTGGTTTAATGGAACTACTACATTTGATAAACCATCGATTTTCTTCGATTTATTGCACCTAGATAAGGCTTCCATCCGTTATCATTATAAGCTGGCAGGAAAGTCATGCTTAGGCGTTCGTATGGATGTCCATAGACAAAGGTTTGGTTCCCTGTGTCGGGTCAGCTTCGGTTACTTGAATTGGTTCTGGTAAGTCTAGGCTGACATCATTTATGTAACGGAATTCCCACTGTTTCTTTTTAAATTGTGGTTCCCAGCCATCTCTTGGTCCGCCTTTTTGGTTATCTGGGAATGGTTCTTCTTCGTAGCCGCATTTTTTTGCTAGACCAGGTGGGACAAATCCTGGTGGGGCACTATGACAATTTGGATCAGAGTTGCCGTTATTGTTGCCGTTTCCATTGCCTTTGCTATTGCCACGTCCATCTGGTCCATTCTTAATGTCAATGGTCATCTTAATACGATCACCATCACCGTTATACGTGTAGGTAGAAATATCATCTAATGAATTAATGTACTTTACTAAATGGTTGGCTGAATCCAATTAATATTGTCTAATACTACAACCTTTTATAATAAAAAAGAGTAGATCACCCTGGCAATCTACTCTTTTTTATTTCTTATATTAAAGGAATGAGGG
>JAKFDP010000114.1:0-100752 GCA_036676095.1 Anaerobacillus sp.
ATCATCGCAAAACCGATCAATAAGCTTAGCACATTGGGAGACATGACAAATCACCTTGTAAAATTTAGTTTATTGTATAACTTAATTTTAATATTAGTTACAATTGTAAAAATATACGGTGTGATTTGCCGTTCTATGCTTTTCTAATTACATAAAATATTTTTCTATGATCTTTTCGGCTGTTCGTGTCGCTAAGGCTTGCGTCGTCAAGGTAGGGTTTGGACCACCTAGGCTATTAAAATGGGTGCTATTATCAGCAATGTACAGACGTTTTACTTGGTATGCTTCACAGGAAGTATCAACAACATAGCCCATCCGCATATTGCTTTCCGCATGAACTGCGAGTCCTGGTGGCCAATCGGAGCGAATCACTGTTTTTGCTCCAGCTTGTTTTAATATTTCGGCGGCTATTTTCGATAATTGGGTGCGCTTCTTTTCATCAGATTTTATTGATTGGTATTGAAATACCGGAATTGGTCCATGCTCATCCTGAATTGCTGGGTCAACCGTTACGCCGTTATTAATATTCACTTGGTCATCAACAGAGATGAGAATACTTAATGATTGGCGGTATTTAGCCATAAATTCTTTTAAATCACTGCCGACAAGGCGACCGACATAATCCCACGGAGCGTTAGGGTCAGGTACATTGAGAGAATGATATCCTCTTTCACTGAAGCCATAAGTGAGCAATGCTGTTAAACCTGGGCTAAGTCCAGCCAAGAACATCGTCCCCAGACCAGGGTAATCTAATCTTGCGCCTGAAGTGTTTCCAACAAACGGAAAAGTACTTGATGTACCAACAATATTTATTAAATCTTTTTCGTCAAAAATTCCGGTTACCCAATCGAAATAATGAGTAGTAAGTCCTTTACCGACCCACGGATTACGAGGAAGCTCAGAGTTCAACCAAAGTCTTGGCGTTTCTACACAGCCACTAGCTAAAACAATCACACTTGCATACATTTCGTGAACGTCTCCAGTCCAAGTATCACGAAATTGTACGCCAATCGCTCTTGTACCTTCTGTTGGATGATTCTCGGTAATAATTTTAGTTGCAAAAGCATTTGGACGAACCTCTACATTGCCTGTTTTTAATGCTAAAGGGATGTAGCTAACAAGTGTAGACCGTTTGGCAATTTTGTCGACAGTTGGGCCATTTGGGCAACCAGTCATACAAAAGCCAGCAAGCGTACAACCTTCCATCTTAGATAATTCTTCAAGACTATAGTTAGGATCCATTAAATGTTTATTAGGTGGGAGGATCGCATTTGGGTTAGGACGATAACCTGGACTCGTAACATCTAAAGTAGGGATGAGTGAGAACCCAGCTTTTTTTGCTCCAAAATAGAAAAGTTCTTCCTTTGTCGTTGTTGCCGCAAATTCAACAGGTAAAGTAGCCTCGACCTTTTCGTAATAAGGAATCATTTCTTTGTAGGAGATAGGCCAACTATTATCAACGGAATTAGGAAAAGCCCGCACGGATATTCCCCAATAATGTAAGGTTGTTCCACCTATACCTGCATTTTGCCAAAATAAGCCTCTTTGTTGAATTTTGCGAAACCAGGGTGCTCGTCTCCGATCCGCTGGCCCCCAACGGAATACGCCAGTAACGACATCATTCATATTTTCTTCATACATATTAAAAATTTTTTTATATAGATCAACATCTAAATCATTGGGGTCTGAGCTACTTGTTTGTCCACGCTCCTGATTCGGTGCTGGCCATTTCTTATTGCCATACCAAGGACCAGCCTCCAAAACAAGTACCTTTAAACCTTGTTCAGCAAGCTCCTTTGCGACGACAGCACCACCGCCTCCAGAGCCAATAACAATAACATCAGGATTAATTGACATATTCTGTTTCTCCTTTCCGTGGATATTTCACCAAAAAACCCACGAAAATCACGATACCCATATGCAGGTCCTGGATACATTGTTGGGATTTTCCTCTTTTCATTAGAGGAAAGAATTTCATTAAACAAAAAGAATGGAAAGAAGTGTTTGTCTTTACTTGTATTATTTTGCTAACAATTGCTCATGCGAAAGCGAAATCATTGGACCAATTTATTTACTAAGTATTATTTTGTTCGTTTCCTTAGTTCTGCCAATTGGCGAGATTATTTGATTTTCTACTTACATAAAATATTTTTCAACGATCTTTTCGGCTGTTCGTGTCGCTAAGGCTTGCGTCGTTAAGGTTGGATTTGGGCCTCCTAATCCATTATAATGAGCACTATTATCAGCGATATATAGACGTTTTACTTGGTAAGCTTCACAAGAAGTATCAACAACAAACCCCATTCGCATACTGCTTTCCGCATGGACCGCGAGTCCTGGTGGCCAATCAGAACGAATCACTGTTTTTGCTCCAGCTTTTTTTAATATTTCGGCGGCTATTTTTGCTAATTGGTAACGCTTTTTATCATTGGCTTTCGTTGATTGATAATGAAATACTGGAATTGGTCCATGCTCATCCTGGATTGCTGGGTCAACCGTTACGCCGTTATTAATATTCACTTCATCATCAACAGAGATCAAAATACTCAACGTTTGTCGGTACTGTGCCATGAATTCTTTTAAATCGCTACCGACAAGTCGACCGACGTAATCCCACGGAGCTTCAGGAGTTGGTTCATTAAGAGAATGATAACCTGCTTCACTAAAGCCATAAGTCATCAGGGCAGTTAAGCCTGGACTAACTCCGGATACAAACATTGCTCCAAGACCGGGAAAATCTAACCTAGCTCCTGAGGTATTTCCTACAAATGGAAAAGCATTTGGCGTACCGACAATATCTAACAAAACCTTTTCATCAAAAATCCCAGTTATCCAATCAAAATAGTGAGTGGTTAAGCCTCTGCCGACCCATGGATTACGAGGAAGCTCAGAGTTCAACCAAAGTCTTGGCGTTTCGACAGCACCACCAGCTAACACAATCACATTTGCATAATATTCGCCAATCTCACCCGTCCAAGTATCACGAAATTGAACGCCAATCGCTCTTGTGCCTTCTTGTGGATGATCCTCGGTAATGATTTTTGTTGCAAAAGCATTGGGTTGAACCGTTACGTTTCCAGTCTTTAATGCTAAGGGAATGTAACTATTCAGTGTAGAACGTTTAGCAATTCGATCAACTGATGGTCCAGTTGGGCAACCATTTATACAATAACCAACAAGTCTACAGCCCTCACCCTTTAATTGTTCAAGGCTAATTTCTGGATTCATTAAATTAGGATTAGGTGGGAGGATCGCATTTGGGTTTGGTCGATATCCAGGGCTTGTAACATCCAATGTAGGAATCAGAGAAAACCCAGCATTTTTTGCACCGTAATAAAATATTTCCTCTTTTGTTGTAGTTGCCGCAAATTCAACTGGTAAAGTATTTTCAACCTTTTCATAATAAGGAATCATTTCTTTGTAGGGGATCGGCCAGATATTATCGACAGAACTTGGATAAGCCCGCACGGAGATTCCCCAGTATTGTAGAGTAGTTCCACCTACTCCTGAGTTTTGCCAAAAGAATCCTCTTTGTTGAATTTTACGATGCCATGGAGCACGTCTACGGTCGGCTGGCCCCCAGCGAAATACACCTGTCACGAAATCATTCATATTTTGCTCCAACGTATTAAAGGTACGTCTATACAGGCCAACATCTAAATCATTTTGATCTGAGCTAGTTTTCTGTCCACGATCTTGATTCGGTGCTGGCCATTTTTTATTGCCGTAATAAGGACCAGCCTCTAAAACAAGCACTTTTAAGCCTTGTTCAGCAAGTTCCTTTGCTACGACGGCACCACCGCCTCCAGAGCCAATAACGATTACATCGGGGCTAGTTGACATTTTCTATTTCTCCTTTCCGTGGATATTTTAATAAAAAGCCACGTACATCACGATATCCATAAGAACGACCTGGATAACCTGTTTGAATCCAACTCGGAGGAAAAAATTGTAATTTACGCCAATCAGGAGCTAAGAGTCGTGTAGTTCCATAGCCAAACCATTCAGAATAGTAACCGAAATAAGTGAGCCGGTTGATCCCGTCAATCATCGATTGGACAAGTCCACCATTGTTTTTAAAAGGGACTGGCAGTGCTCCAAGATCGATTTGCAAACGTTCTAAAAAGTTGACCGTTCGCAAGCGGTCTGTTCGTGAAAGCAATGTAAAGGGTAAATTAGAATTAAATAAATAATGATTTAGAGGTTCAATATTTCTCCCAGTGACAATGACTTGTAGTGCAGCATTATTGAGCAATTCAGCAGTTGGTTGCGCTAAAGGAACATCAATAGGTGACAAGCCAGCATGAATACTCAAAAAGTGATCTAGTTGATAAATTAAGTAAGAATAAGTATCGAGGTCTGTTGCCCCTAACAATTGTATTGCTCCAAGCCTAGCGGCTAAATCCGGTGTGTTAGGTATGATGGCATCAACAAAGGCATAAAAAGTCATTACCGTCTCGGTATTTTTTGCTTGTTGCATTTTTTTCCCTCCTCAATTATTTTTTAAAATTAAGAAGATTAAAGATTTTCGAATTAAACTAAACGATCGTTTCATCATGATTACACACCAAACAATCCCTAGTTTATGATATTATCGATGAGAATGACTTATGTCTTGTAACGGGTGATTTTCTAAAATTACCCAGTGATTATTTATAAATAGAGGAAAAGTTTTAAAAAATTAATAAATGTGACTAATATCACGTTATTTTTATTTTAGGTATAGTATCCTAGGCCAAATAGGGGATGAAATGGGGAGATTTTGCATGGGATGGATATTCAAACCAGGCCTTGCGTTGTTAAATAGGCTAACATTTAAAAACAAATTTATCATTATTTTTATCGTAATCGGTATTCCAATGACATCATTATTCATTAGTAATTTGCTTCAGCTAAATAAAGAAATTGCCAACACGAAAGAAGAACGAATTGGCTTAAACTATGTTCATGCCGTAAGTTTACTAATGAAAAATACGCAACAACATCGAGGTCTTTCTGTAGGGTATTTAAATGGGGAAAAAGCATTAAATAAAGAATTGCTGAAAAAACAAGCTGAAATAAGTAAAATATATCAAGATATCGAGCAATTAATGAATGAAGATCATGATTGTCTAGCGCTTAAAAAAGATGTAGATAGCATTATTGAAATGTGGCAGACGTTAAGTTCTAATTTTTCTCAATATTCCGTTTCCCAATCGTTTGAGGAACATTCTAAATTAATAGGAAAACAGTTAGAGTTAGGACAAAAGATTTCTGATCAATCAAGTCTTTCAATTGATCCTGAGTTAGCCAACCAATATTTAACATCTCTTTTAACAGATAAGCTTCCCAAAATAACAGAGCATTTAGGTGAAGCACGGGCAGTTGGTGCTGGTGTGGGGACAAAGGGATATAAATCTGAAGAAGATCAACTGCAACTACTATTTGCCAAACAATCAGTAGAAATTTATCGTAGTGAAGTAGAACGTCTTTTTCAAGCAACTTTTTCCTTAAATGAACCTTCGGTAATGAAATTACAGTCAAAGACTGATTTATTATTAACAAATGTTACTTCAATTGTAAATTTTGTTAATGACGAGTTAATTCTTAATGAAAAAGTGGACATAAATGGAACTCACTATTTTCAAATGGTGACAAAAAGCATTGACGAAGTGTATTCTTATATGGAAATTTCGACTAATATTCTTGAGCAACGACTTGAAACGAGAATTAACGATTTACAGCTTGAAAGAAACATTGCTGTTTTTCTGACAGCGCTTGCAGGATTGATTAGCATTTATTTATTTCTGGCATTTTACGTTGGTGTACAAACGAATATTCAAATTATCAAAAGAGCAACTGAAAAAATTGCTGAAGGGGATCTAACTGAAAGAATCTCAATTTCATCCAAAGATGAATTTCAACATATTAGTGAATCCGTAAATGTGATGGTTCAATCGTTTAATAAAATTGTGGCTTCTAATCAGGAAATTGCTGAAGAAGTTGCGATATGTACAAGTGATTTAACGATGATTACTGAAGAATCCGCAAAGGCTACCGAACAAATTACGATAGCTATGGAAGGTGTTTCTCGAATTGTCGAAAGTCAATTAAATAATGCCAAAGACTCTGAAGCTACACTGAAAGAGCTGTCAGAAAGCTTATTAACAATTGCTAACTCATCCAATGTCGTTTCTAAATCATCACAATCTATGTCATCTGAAGCACAAAATGGAAATATAACCGTTGCCAAAACGATTGAGCAAATGGGATTGATCAAAACAGCCGTTTCCAATACAGAAGAAATTATTGAAAGACTTAATTTACGTTCCGAAAATATTAGTAATATTGTGACGATGATTACAACGATCTCTGATCAAACAAATTTATTAGCATTAAATGCAGCAATTGAAGCGGCAAGAGCTGGAGAGTCGGGGAAAGGCTTTGCAATTGTTGCTGAGGAAGTAAGGAAGCTAGCAGAGAATTCTTCTTTATCAGCAAATAATATTCAACAATTAATCAAAGAAACATTAACTGATACACAACTAGCAATGGAAGCGATGAAAAGTGTTCAGGAAGAAACAGATGCAGGTATGAGTGACGTCCAAAACACAAAAGAATCGTTTCAATCCATTTTTCAATCGACAGTGGAGGTTGTTTCAGGTATTAAAGAAGTGGCAAATTTATCTGGCATTATGACAGACAAACTAGAAAAACTGTCTGAGGCTTTAAATTTAGTCGGGGATTTATCAGTAACAGCAGAAAGTAATACCCAACAAGTCGCTTCCGCCACGGAAGAACAGTTAGCTTCTATGCAGGAAATTTCATCAACTGTAGCGAGTTTAAATGAAAAAGCATTATTATTAGAAAAGCAAATTGATTGTTTTAAGGTTTAAAAAAGGAGGCTTCATGCCTCCTTTTTATTCAGAAATTCAGCCAAGCAGGATCAAAAATAAAACACTTCCGCAGGAAAACCTAATAATTTTCCGAGTTTCTCCAAATTATTTTCCGTAAATTAATGATCATAATCAAAATTAATCAGGGGAAGTTATAATTATCAGGAGTTCTAGGGAGGTGAAGTAAATGGCAAGAAAATCTAGGCCTACAAAAGGAAGCAAAGCCCCAACGATTCCTAGTGAAAAAAGTGTAAATCCAATGGGTGTTTCACCAGATCATGAGTTTTCAACAGAGCCGTTAAGTAAAGGTTCATTAATCGCAAAAAAGAAAAATACAAAATAATAAATGAAAGGGTCAATCCTATTGGGGATAGGCCCTTTCATTTACTATTTCCATTCAAAAATTTTGATTTCCTTGTACTTGGCGAAAGCCAAGTTTTCTTTATATAATAGATAGATAATATGTGAAAAAATGGGAGGGTTATATGATTCGAACAATAATTTGGTTTATTTACTTTTGGTATTATTTAATTATTACATATCCACTATTAGTAAAAGTAAAGAAGTTACATAAAAATGGAAAAACTCAAGAAATGGAGCAATTAACTTTTAAAGTTGCACGAAATTGGGCACGAAAACTTGTAAAATTAACTGGTTCAACGATTGAAGTAAGAGGCCAAGAGAATTTGCCTGAAAAAGGTCCTTTTGTTATTGTGAGCAACCACCAAGGCAACTTCGATATTCCCATTTTAATTGGCTACTTAGAATGTCCAATTGGATTTATTTCAAAAGTAGAAGTAAAAAAACTACCAATCATTAGAGATTGGATGACCTATATGAATTGTGTGTTCCTTGATCGTAAAAATCCGCGTCAAGCGGTAAAAGTAATTAACCAAGGTGCTGAAAATGTAAAAAATGGAACTCCCATTGTTATTTTTCCTGAAGGTACAAGAAGTAAAGGCTTAAAGATGAATGAATTTAAAGCAGGTAGCTTTAAATTAGCTGAAAAAGCAAGTGCAACCATTGTTCCTGTAGCTATCAAAGGTTCTTATCAAATTATGGAGCAAAATGGAAACCGGATGAAGCCTGCTCACGTTAAAGTGACAATTCTCCCGAATATAACTGCTGCAAAATATCAGAAACATGATTTAAATAGACTAGCTAAGCAAGTTCAAGAAACTATATTTAATGAATTAAAAAAATAAAAACATGCCATTGGCATGTTTTTATATTAATTAGCCTTCTTTTTGGAATATTCTAATTGTTTTTTTTCTAGTTTCTTTTCAACTTTTTTCAGGAAATCAGGATCACTAAGTAATTGTTTTTTGTTTTCCTCTACCAGTTCTTCGAATGTTTTACAATATACTCGTCTCATAGCGCATCGTTCCTTTAAAGTTATTTGATTTTATGTTTTCATTATAGCGTATTTGTAAAATCACAAACGAAGATAATTGTTACAATTATGCGAATTATCAGCAAAATTATAAGATTTACTTAATTTAGAAGATTTATTTTCATTTCTCCCTTATAATTTGTGGATAAACTTCCCATTATCCACATTATCAACAGTGATTATCCACAACCCTTTTCGTTATAACAAGCAACTTTCTTAATACTTATTCACATTTATTGCAGTTATTAACAACTTATTAACAGAGTTACTCACATCAACTGCCAATAGCCGTTCACAAAAAAAACATAAATAATAGCGTTTCGGTATTAAATTGCCATTTACAAATTCTGTTTAATTTATTAGAATATTCAC
The DNA here is from genome assembly GCA_036676095.1 of Anaerobacillus sp. Lineage (GTDB taxonomy): Bacteria > Bacillota > Bacilli > Bacillales > Anaerobacillaceae > Anaerobacillus. The sequence goes on from JAKFDP010000114.1 coordinate 8,641, forward strand.
ATAAATTAAAACAAATAATTGCGAGTACGTTATACCACAAAATAGGGAGGACAGCAGCTTATGACGGTAACTATTGAGGTTAAGGTTTTAGAGGAAATGGAAAAAAAAATTGAATGTTTAAGTAAAGAACTTAAAGAACTTAAAAAAATGGAGATAAATGAGTTTGAAAAACTCGACACGGACGTTTTTCTAACAGAAGCGTATAACTAATTAATATGAAAGGGCTTAACTTTTGGTTAAGCTCTTTTTTTTAAAAAGATAAGTAAACGAAAGAGTTTAGCTCAAAGAATTCTGCGTTTTTTCCTAATATAAAGGCAAAAAGGAATTGTGGCAAAATTTTAAAAAAAGTGGTAGAAAAAAAGTGTAAATTCCAAAAAAGTATTGTACGAGCTGTAGATATTATTGTTAAAATATAACTGTAAATTTTTGTGCTTTAAGAAAGTTTTACTTTTGCTAAAGGAATAAAGTATAAGTTTTCGCTAATAATGGCGATAAGCTAAGTATTTCTAAATGACAGGGGTGTAAAGAAATTGGAAGAACGTAGAAAAAAGTTATTAGTTCGTAGTGCATTAGTAGGCGGAATTGTCGGAGTCGTCATTGCTACAAAATCTAAACAAGGTGTTTGCTCTTGCTTAAAAGAATATTATGAAAAGACAACTGATATATTAAAGTTTATTAACGAAAATCGAACTGAAATTATCGAACAATTAAAAAATACAAGTGACAAAGTAACCAAAACAATTGATGAAACAAATAAAGATTTAAAAGCGATATCTGAAAACGTCAAGCACTTAAAGGATAGTTCTACTGAAATGATTACTACCGTCCAAGAAACAAAAAATCAACTTTTCAATTTGTATCAAACCTGTAAACAAAAATATGAAGGATCAACTGCAGAAATAAAAAATTAAAATGATGTATAAACTTTTCAATAGTTGTACATGATATATAGTGAAGGGGACATCAATCTTCTTCACAAAAACCATATCCACTAAAAAGCGTTCAAGAAGATGTAAGGAAAGTGCAATAGTTTTTTGAAGCTTCATCTCATGAGAGGTGTGATAACCTTGAACAAGGTAGTTCATCATTAGAATATACCTATTGAAAGAGGTGTTACCAGCAGATAAAAACCGATACGACCCTAGAACATCAATTTTGAATAAGCGATAAGTGTATATGGTTAGGAGGTAATCACATTACGTGATTGCCTTCTTTATATTGGAGCACCACTTCAGATTTGCACTTGTGAAACTTACCTAATATTTTTTAAAAAGAGAAATTTTTAGACACAAATATTTACCAATTTAAACGAAATAAATTTTTGCATTTTAAATAACGCTATGGTACTATTTAAGTATCTAAAGCAAAGCTTTAGTAGCTCTACCAAAAAATTCAATTTTTTGGTTTGGCGGAAATTTACATGTGCAAGGCACGAATTTTAGGAGGCAATTTATAATGCAAAATGGTAAAGTAAAATGGTTTAACGCTGAAAAAGGTTTTGGGTTTATCGAAGTTGACGGTGCAAACGATGTATTTGTTCACTATTCTGCTATCCAAGGCGATGGTTTCAAAAGTTTAGAAGAAGGTCAAGAAGTTTCATTTGAAATCGTTGATGGAAACCGTGGACCTCAAGCAGCTAACGTAGTTAAACTTTAATATACACAAATAACACAGCCATCACTTTTGTGATGGCTGTTTTTATACATTTACAATCGTAAGAAAGGAAGTGATGAAAATGAAATTTTTAATGAAAGAAAATGGTTATGAGACAGAAGTAAAATTTGGAAAACTGCAAATTTGCGGTGATGAAAAATATGGATATCGTCCATATCAACTTTTCGTATCAGCAATAGCAGTTTGTAGTGGCGGTGTTTTACGTAAAGTTTTAGATAAGAAACGTCTTACATATACTGATATTACGATCACAACTGAGATCGAGAGAAATGAAAAAAGAGCAAATAAGATTGAAAAAATTCAGCTACATTTTCAAATTACCGGAACAGGATTAACAGAAGAATTAATTGAAAAATGTTTAAAAATAACAAGAAAAAATTGTTCCATGGTGCAGTCAGTTGAAGATAGTATTGAGATTAGTGAGTCGTTTACGATTGTTGAGGCAGTTTAATTATTTCTCAGAATATAAATGGATAAATTTTAATTCCTTCGAAAAAAATAACGGTAGTCATAACTATCGTTATTTTTAGGAGGATAAAATGGAATGAAGAAATTAATGATTGTTCTCTCTTTGCTTAGTTTATTAGCCATCCAACCATTCACAGTAATTGCAGAAAATGCACAAGAAAGTATAGAAATCCCAAATTATGTATTAAACATTTCCAAGGAAAACACCTATCCAAATCCAACGCAAGATATGCCGCAATTGCAACCAAGTGCATTAACGAAAGAGCTTTTGGACTCAGCTAATGTTCCAATTGAAAATCCTGAATTAATTCGAATCTTTAATGAGTCAGCCATTAAAGGAAATAAACTGGCGTTAACATTAAATGCTTCTATTTATTTAGGGCAGTGGCCTTTAGTTTACGAATCTAATGAAACAAGTATTAATTGGGAATATCAAAAAGTAAATACGAATTATCATGATAACCGTGGTGGAAATTCGCCAAAAAGAATTCAGTATAATCAAGAGCAACAAAAGAAAGTTTCGGGTGGTTTAACTGCCCAAATACCTGATAGTAATGCAGTCCAAAAAATGATGATGATCAAAGCAGCAGAAAAAACCGGTTTGCCATTAGCCTTATCGACGATTATTGGCTATGGAACGAAAAAAGAACAAGCTTATAACGTTCCAGTGAAGCAAGTTGGATATTTAAATTCCTATGTTCCTGCAGCCAATGAAAAAGGAAAAGTTACGTACGGGGAAGTTTACTTAATTATTAAGGGTGGTAAAAAACGGGTTGAAATAAAAAATGTTACCCAACAAGGGATTGGAGCCTGGATCCCAGTTCAAGACCATGTTGCCTTAAAGTTTTTTTCGACCAATCAGCCTAATTAAAAAAAGTGCAGAGTGCCTGCTTAACGGTGCTCTGCACTTTTTCGTAGGAAATTATTAATGCTTGTAAAAAATTTTGTTTTCAACGCCAAACAGTAATATACTAAATAAGGATAAGAATGAAAGGGGTAGTTTAATTTGAGCAAATCAGTCAGCGAGCAAAAAGAACAACTTCATTTTTTATATGAGAAAATGGAGCATTTAATGAATATGTTAGACTCCATTGATCCAGATTTAGCTGGAATTGAGGAAATTGATCGTCTGATTAAGATGTTAGACGAGATTGAAAGCAAATGCCGAAAATTTAGAAATCATATAGAATAAATAAATTGAGAATTTAAGGGAGAGAGAAGGCGTGATTTTATATTTAATTCGCCATGGACAATCAATTGCCAATGAAACGGGGATTATCCAAGGGCGTAAAGAATTTCCGTTATCAGCTACGGGGCAAAAGCAAGCAAAGCTAGTAGGGGAATTTTTTTCGTCAATAGCCCTTGATTATATTTACTCAAGCGATCAGGGTCGAGCCTATGAAACAGCAACAGCGATTAGTCAACATCACCCATTAGAGGTCATTCGTTGGGATAAAATTTGTGAAATCGGTTTAGGGCCATTCGAAGGGAAAACAAGAAAAGAAGTTACTTTACAATATCCCGAATTAGCAAAAAAAGTATCAATTTTAACAACTGGCATTGCAGGTACAGAAACTGTGGCCGAAATTACTGAGCGGTGCAAGTATGTTCTTGAGCAGTTACTAAGAGGGCATAAAAGTTCTCGTGTCGCACTTGTGTCTCATGGAGGGTTTATTAGTATTTTTCTGATGTACTTAATGTATGGTGAAAAGTGGAATGATTTTCACCGTCCGTTTATTGTTGGCAATACAGGTGTTTGTAAACTAGAATTTTTAGATAACGAAAAGCCAATTTTTCATTATATTAATAATGATTCCCATCTATTACTTGGTGAAATGAATAGTGAAAGTATACTATATTAATAGTTATAGTGGGAAACAAATAATAGCCTAACTTATTTGCAAGTGCATTCTGATTTTTTTCTAAATTGTTAGACAAATTATTGTTATTGCATTGTATAATTAGTTAGTTGTGGAAAATATTTTTTTGTACTATCAAAAAGTATAATATTTTTCGGATGATAGTATAAGAAAAACTAAGGCTTTCGCCATTAGACTGGCGACAAGCCAAGTTTTTCTAATAATGGAAGGGGAATTTGAAGTGGAAAAATTTAGAGAAAGTATGTACAAGCTAATTGTTGAGACATCTACAAATCTTCCAAACGATGTCCGTCGATCAATTCTTAAAGCAAAACAAAATGAAAATGAGGGGACAACAGCAGCTTTATCACTCGGAACAATTACGCAAAATATTAGTATGGCTGATCAAAATGTCTCACCAATTTGTCAAGATACAGGGATGCCAACATTTGAAATCAAAGTACCTGTAGGGATAAACCAAATTGAAATGAAAAAAGCGATTAAAGAAGCAATTGCTGAAGCAACGAAAAATGGGAAACTTCGCCCTAATTCAGTTGATTCTTTAACTGGTGAAAATAGTGGTAACAATTTAGGTGATGGTACGCCGATTATTCACTTTGAACAATGGGAAAAAGATGAAATTGACGTTCGTCTAGTATTAAAAGGCGGCGGCTGTGAAAATAAAAACGTTCAGTATAGCCTTCCAGCTGAACTTGAAGGTTTAGGTCGAGCGGGTCGTGACTTAGACGGGATTAGAAAATGTATTCTTCATTCTGTGTACCAAGCTCAAGGTCAAGGCTGTAGTGCGGGCTTTATTGGTGTAGGGATTGGTGGAGATCGCATTTCTAGCTACTCACTTGCCAAAGAACAGCTTTTCCGTTCAGTTGAAGATGTAAATCCTAATGAAGATTTACGTAAACTTGAAGACTATATTATGGAGCACGCGAATAAGCTTGGAATTGGAACGATGGGCTTTGGTGGTGAAGCTACATTACTTGGTTGTAAGGTTGGGACGATCAACCGCTTGCCAGCAAGCTTCTTTGTTTCAGTTGCCTACAACTGTTGGGCATTCCGTCGCTTAGGTGTTACATTACAACCAAGTACTGGCGAAATTAAACAATGGCTTTATAAAGATGGCGAAGAAATTAAATTTGAGCAGAGCGAAGCAGAAGCTGCTGCAGCTGTGGAAGCAGAACAAACAAGCAAGACGGTTGTATTGCAAGCTCCAATTTCTGAAGCGCAAATTCGCGAGTTAAAAGTTGGCGACGTTGTCGTTATTAATGGTGATATGCATACTGGCCGTGACGCGATCCACCATTATTTAATGGATCATGAAGCGCCAATTGACCTAAACGGACAAATCATCTATCATTGTGGACCTGTTATGTTAAAAGACGAAAACGGCGAGTGGCATGTAAAGGCTGCTGGACCAACAACAAGTATCCGTGAGGAGCCTTACCAAGGCGATGTGATGAAGAAGTTCGGCATTCGCGCCGTTATTGGTAAAGGTGGCATGGGTGCGAAGACATTACAAGCTTTAAAAGAGCATGGTGGTGTTTATTTAAATGCCATCGGTGGGGCAGCACAATACTATGCTGACTGTATTAAAAAAGTAGACGGCGTTGATTTAATGGAGTTCGGTGTTCCAGAAGCAATGTGGCACTTAAAAGTAGAAGGCTTCGCCGCAATTGTAACTATGGATTCTCATGGCAACAGTTTGCACGCTGATATTGATAAGTCTTCATTTGAAAAACTGTCAGAATTTAAGGAAAAAGTATTTAAATAATTCACATGAAAAAAGCCCAAAACTACGTTTGTTTACGTTAGTTTTGGGCTTTTTTTCCAGAAAAATGATACCAAATGATGCCCGAAAAGAGATGAAAGCAGTAATTACGGTCATCAAAGTGATCGAATGATGCCCGAAAAGAGATGAAAGCAGTGATTACGGTCATAAAAGTGATCAAATGATGCCCGAAAAGTGGTAAAAACAGTGATTACGGTAATCAAAGAGGTCGAATGGTGCCCGAAAAGAGATGAAAGCAGTGATTACGGTCATCAAAGAGATCGAATGATGCCCGAAAAGAGATGAAAGCAGTGATTACGGTCATCAAAGAAGTAGAATGATGCCCGAAAAGAGTTGAAAACAGTGATTATGGTAATCAACGGGGTCGAACAATACTTGAAAAGCATAATTACGTAATTATTAAATTATTCTTTTTACACGCAGTAATCCTTTTCTCCAATAGGAATTTAAGCTAGAAATCTTCACCATTTCGCCTTTTGGATAAGTATGAAGTATTTTATTGTCTCCTAAATACAAGGCAACGTGTCCAATTTTCTCAAGACCATGTTTATTTCTTCTATTAGCCGTCGTAAAAAAAAGTAAGTCGCCTTTTTTTATTTTATGAAAAGGAATGTTCCTGCCAACCATTGATTGTTGCCGAGAATTTCGCGGCAAACCAATTCCATTTCTGTGAAAAATATATTGAATAAAAGAGCTGCAATCAAACGTATCCGCTTGAAGTGCAGGTGCATTAAAAACGTAAGGAGTTCCTAGATGTTGTAATCCTGTTTGAATAATTTTGTTAGCGTCCATGTCCTTACCCCACAATTGCAAAGTGATAATGTATTGTATTACTTAATTCCGTAAGTGATTGGACAAGAAGAGGAGACGATACGCCTTTTTAGATAGCCAAAGATGATCTGTTTAATGACAAAAAGGTGTTCATCCTAAATCGGATATGGTGGATAATTTTCAATTGAATGAAAAAAACTAATAAAAAATTAGTATGGAGTGGTTTGTATGATACAGAAATACCGTTTTTTATTGTTGTTTTCATTGCTTTTCCTTTTATTCCAGATAAATGATGTCCATGCATATAGCAATAAGGAATATAATTGGAGCTTTAATCCAAAACCAAATAATCAACCAGCGACAACGGAACCAATTTATGAACGATTATTAAACAAGTATGGGGGATTTTGGATTGGGAATACAGAAAAAAAGGAGCTTTACTTAACCTTCGATAATGGCTATGAAAATGGTTATACTCCTAAAATTTTAGACGTCTTAAAAGAAAAGCAAGTACCAGCTGCCTTTTTTGTGACTGGTCATTACTTACAAACACAACCTGAACTTATTAAGCGAATGGTTGATGAAGGTCATATTGTTGGCAATCATTCATGGCATCACCCTAGCTTAGTAGCAGTAGACGATGCAAGATTAAAAACAGAGTTGGAAAAAGTTAAAAGTAAGTATGAAGAGATTACCGGTCGAAATGATATGCTTTATTTACGGCCACCCCGTGGAGTTTTCAGTGAACGTTCATTAGCGCTTTCCCAAAAAGAAGGCTATGTGAACGTGTTTTGGTCATTAGCTTATAAAGATTGGGAAGTTGATAACCAGAAAGGCTGGGAACATGCTTATAAGCAAATTATGAAACGAACCCATTCAGGTGCTGTGATGCTCATTCATGCTATCTCAAGCGATAATGCTGAAGCTTTAGATAAAGTGATTGATGATCTGCGGAAGCAAGGCTACGAATTTAAAAGCTTGGATGATTATATGCTAAATAAACAGCTAAATAATTTTCAATAAAAAGATCGATAAGGTTTCTCGTTTTCAAGGTACGAAAAAAAGAGGATGTCACCAAATGTGAACAAGCCTCTTTTTTTGCACGTTAAGAAACTATAAATTTTTAGCAAGGATGTTTATTCGACGATGTTAAAAATTTTAAGTACCAAGTATAAGAAAAACTAAGGCTTTCGCATTAAAGACTTGGCGAAAGCCAAGTTTTTCTAATCTAGCTAGCATTAATTTGTATAACAAATTTGTCCAATTGCTTCGGCAATCGTTTCTAACGTAGAAACATCCGTGACATCAAAACAAATCGCTTGCTTACTGCGAACGACTATTAAACCAATCTGTTGTTGTGTCGAATTTTCTATCGGAAATTTAAGCTCTCCATTACATTCCCAGCACAAATCGTTTTCTATGTCTGAAGCGTAGGATAATTGAAGATTCCCATCCTCTGAGACAAGGTAAACCCCGACCCAATCTATGTATGAAACTTCATTAACAAGACTACTAACCGTCCTTGCAAAAACTTCATTAGAACTTTTCTTTTTATAAACATCCGCCATTATTTGAATTGAAGCAACATCTGTTGAAATGGACATACTACTCTCTCCCTTAACCATATTAACTCCTATCATTTTAACAAAAAATAAGTTAAGATTGCGCTAGTAAGTTAAGGAAGTTTCTTAGTAATTAAAGCATAAAGCTTAGACAATCAAAAAGCACGGAGTTGAAGAAATGAACAAAGAGAAAGTAATTATGAAAAAAGGTCAGGAATTTCCGCTAACAATTAAACGTCTCGGAATTAATGGTGAAGGAGTTGGCTACTATAAAAGGCAAGTTGTCTTCGTTCCTGGTGCCTTACCTGGGGAGGAAGTTGTCGTAACCGTTACAAATGTAAATGAAAAATTTTCCGAAGCAAAAATTAAAAAAATTCGCGTTAAATCAAAAGAGCGTATTAAACCAGCTTGTCCAATCTATGAAAAATGCGGAGGTTGCCAGCTACAGCATTTAGATTACAAAGCACAACTACGCGAAAAACAAGACATTGTTAGACAAGCCTTTGAACGCTATACAAATTTATCTAACGACAAGTTACCGATAAAAGAAACAATCGGCATGGAGGACCCTTGGAACTATCGAAATAAAAGTCAGCTGCAAGTCGGAAAAAATAAAGAAGCTGTAATAGCCGGACTTTATGGGATTAACTCACATCACCTCATCGATATTTCTGAGTGTCTCGTTCAGCATCCAGCAACAAACAAAGTTACCCAAACAGTGAAATCAATTTTACAAGACTTCCAGATTCCAATTTATAATGAGCGCAAGCGCAAAGGAGTTGTACGGACAATCGTTACCCGAGTCGGTTTTCAAACCGGTGATGTTCAACTAGTTTTGATTATGGCAACAAAAGATTTGCCAAAGAAAGAATTACTAATTGAAGAAATTACACGACGATTACCAGAAGTGAAATCAATTTTACAAAACATCAACGGTCAAAAAACCTCATTAATATTTGGAGCAGAGACGTTGCATCTGCACGGCGAAGAAGTGATCCAAGAAATGTTAGGAGACTTGCAATTTGAGCTTTCAGCAAGAGCTTTTTTTCAGTTAAACCCAATCCAAACAGTTAAACTTTACGACGAAGTAAAGAGAGCTGCCCAACTTACAGGAGAAGAAAAACTAGTTGACGCTTATTGCGGCGTTGGCACAATTGGACTTTGGCTTGCTCCTTACGTGAAAGAATTACGCGGCATGGATATCATCCCAGAATCAATTGAAGATGCAAAACGAAATGCCACAAGGCACGGCTTTACTCATGCCCACTATGAAGTGGGCAAAGCAGAAGACATTCTTGCGAAATGGTTAAAACAAGGCTGGCGACCAGACGTCTTTGTCGTAGATCCACCCCGAACCGGCTGTGACCACAAGCTCCTTGAAGCAATGATCAAAGTCAAACCAAAACGAATTGTTTATGTTTCCTGTAATCCATCAACACTGGCCAAAGACGTAGACAAGCTGTTGAAAGCTGGATTTCGGTTGGAAAGTTTGCAGCCGGTCGATATGTTTCCACAGACTCCTCACGTGGAGACAGTCGCGTTGATAGAGTTGAAATAGCTTGTTAGCAATAGGTTGAGTGGATTTTAAATGAAAATTGAAGTGTGTATTATGTTCCCTCGGACTAAGAAGTTTGGGGGATATTTTTGTTTACCTCACGAAAGGGAATGATTTACTTTTCTACATTGTCATACAAATAACACCTCTAGTACCATACGATAATATTCAAAAACATTAAGAACTGCTACCATTGAAAATGTTAGCGGATATCCATAACGTAAATGATTATGCTCCTAATTTATATTATTTTCGCAAAACATTTCTGTAAAACAAGATTCTTGGGGAGTGACAGGCACTTGTGGGTGTTACCAAAAAGGGATGTTTTTTTTGTTGTACTATTCGGTAGATTTCTTTTGAATATCCTTAATATACCAAGGGTTTATAGATGATTTTTAACTACGAAAATTGAATTTGTAACATTATATGACTGATTGTTGCAGGGAATAATGTTCTTTTATTGAATAATATATACGTTATAGGATTATTTAAGGAAGAGAAAGAAGGTAACAAAAGCGGAAGGAATGTGCGTTATGAAGTTCAATACAAAACTTTATTTAGGGTTTGGTTCCAAACTATTCTTAATGTTGCTATTTATGGGGATTGTTATTATCTGTTTAAAGGATTTAAACGGATCTATGGACTTTGTACAGAAGCGGTATGAGTATGTAAAGTTTGCAACAATGATTCGCAATGAAACAAGCAATCTTGATCGGAGATTGGTAAATCTTGTGTTTAGTGAAACAGATGAGAATTCACAACAAATGATCCAATCCATTCGAGAGAGTGAAATCAGAGCAACGGAGGCCGTCAATAATCTGGGTGAAATCCTTTATATCGAAAAAGTACAGGAATTACATGAAAAATTGAAGTTATTACATAAAGAATATATTTATATTGAGAATGAAGTTATCAGGTTAGTACAAGCTGGAAAAAAAGAAGAAGCTTCTAAATTAATGTTGAGTAATGCCTTGATCACTCGACTACAATTGTTTGAAACGATTGATGAGATGAATAAGGTTCAGGAACAATTGATGGCTGATTCATTTACTAGATTTCAAAATACATACTCTCTGTCTGAAAAAGTTATTAACATGATGTTAATCGGATTTTTAATAATTGGAATTTTCATAATACTATGGATAATGAAAAGTATTATACGAAGACTGGAACAGGTAACAACCGTTATCACAAGCGTCGATCCGTGTAATGTCGATCATCTCCCGCGTATTAAAGTGACGACGAAAGATCAAATAGGTGAAATTGCATATGCCTTTAATAACATGGCTCAGGCTTTAGAGGTTCAAGCCCAAAATGAAAAAACGTTAAAGCAATCGATGCTAGAAAAATCCTGGCTGGATGAGAAGCTTTCAGAAATTACTATGATATATCAAGGGGTATCAGAGTTAGAAACATTAGTAAAACTTTTTATCAATAAGATTACGACAATAGTTGGAGCAGAGTTTGCTGTTTTTTATATCAAAGAGGATGATAAGAATTGTTTAAAAAAACTTGTTGCTTACGCTGATAGAGAACAAGAAGTCGGTTCTAATAGTATCAAATTCGGAGAAGGCCTTGTCGGGCAATGTGCCATTGAGAAACGTTCAATCTCACTTACGAATGTTCCAAATAATTATATAAAGATAACATCAGGTTTAGGTTATGCATCTCCGAATAGTATTATTTTGCTTCCGGTGGAATTTGAAGGTGAAGTGATCGCTGTCCTTGAGCTTGCATCATTTGAAGATTTTAGTGCGATTCAGCGTCATTTACTAGAACAAGTAACTAAAAATTTAGGAACTACATTAAATAGTATAAAAGGACAGATGAAGGTAAAACAGCTCCTTGAAGAATCGCAGACGTTAACAGAAGAGCTACAAGCACAGTCAGAAGAACTAATGTCACAACAGGAAGAATTAAAAAGTACCAATGAAGAATTAGAGCAACAATACAAAGAGTCTGAAAAAAAGACAAAGGAATTAAAAAATATAAAAGAAGAGCTGGAGGAAAAAGCAAGGGAAGTTGCATTAAGCTCGCAATATAAATCTGAGTTTTTGGCAAATATGTCTCATGAACTGCGTACACCATTGAATAGTTTATTGATCCTTGCATCCCTGCTATCTGAGAATAAAGAGAATAATTTGACTAAGGATCAAATAGAGTTTGCTAATACGATTTATTCCTCAGGACAGGATTTATTAGAATTAATCAATGATATTTTAGATTTGTCAAAAGTAGAATCTGGAAAAATGGAAATCTATTGTGAAAAGGTTGACCTTAAAGATATTGCTCGTTTTTCTGAACGAAATTTTCTTCCTCTGGCAGAAAAGAAAGGATTAAAATTTAACATTCAATTTGACAACGACGTACCGGATTCTATTTATACGGATAAACAACGTTTACAACAAATACTAAAAAATTTACTTTCAAATGCATTTAAATTTACAGGTGAAGGCCGTGTAATATTACATATTAGATATGCAAAAAAAGAGGTTTATACGAAGTATTCAAATCTTAATTATACAAATGCTATTCTTGCGATCTCTGTTAAGGATACTGGTATTGGCATTCCTAAAGAAAAACAGAGTATTATTTTTGATGCATTTAAGCAAGCAGATGGTACAACGAGCCGTAATTTTGGAGGTACAGGATTAGGATTGTCAATTTGTCGTGAAATGGCTCATTTACTAGGTGGATTTATTGAGATTGAGAGTGAAGAAGGAAAGGGAAGTATATTTACGCTTTATCTACCCGTGTATGATCAATCAGCTAAAGAACAATTGTTTTTGTCAGGAAAAGAAGTTGCAACAGGATACGAAGAAACATACCAAGCAAATGAGTCCACATGTGAAATTGATTATGATGAGAAAATAGAGAATGAGATGGAAGAGCGGTCACTCGAGAAAAATGTGTTACCTCAAGACAATAAAGTTCTCATTGTTGATGATGATATGCGTAATGTTTTTGCATTAACTACAGCACTTGAAAGTAATGGAATAAATACTCTATTTGCGGAGAACGGAAAAGAAGGAATTAACGTTCTTATGGAAAATCCGGATATTAACATAGTACTTATGGACATTATGATGCCAGACATGGACGGATATGAAGCCATACGAGCTATCCGAGAGATACCTGAATACGATTCCTTACCAATCATTGCTTTAACAGCAAAAGCAATGAAAAATGATCGTGCAAAGTGTTTGGATGTAGGTGCATCAGATTATATTAGTAAACCAGTAAATTTGGATAAGTTATTATCCTTGATACAGGTATGGATGTATAAGTAAAGGAGATATAGTAATGGCTCAGCGTTTTGATGAAAAAAATGAGGGTGAAATAAAAGAGTTAGAAGAACTGGAAATTGACCTGCTACTTGAAGGGATATACCGTTATTATGGTTATGACTTTCGTAATTATACACGACCTTTTATTCGTCGAAGAATATGGCATAGAATTAATGCTGAGAAATTAAACGGTGTTTTAGCTTTACAAGAAAAAGTATTGTACCAACCGTCAACAATGAATAAACTGTTTTCTGATTTTTCAATTCATGTAACAGAGATGTTTCGTGACCCAACTTTTTTTAAGACTTTTAGAAGGAAAATTGTACCACTATTAAAAGATTACCCTGTCATTCGGATTTGGCATGCAGGTTGTTCTACTGGTGAAGAGGTTTATTCGATGGCAATTCTCCTTTATGAAGAAGGCTTGTATGATAAAACAAGAATTTATGCTACAGATCTGAATGAAAATTTTTTACAGATTGCAAAAGAGGGGTTGTTATCGATCGATCGTATGAAACTATATACAAAAAACTATATTGAAGCCGGAGGAACTCGTTCTTTTAGTGAATATTATACGTGCAGGGATAAAAAAGTGACCTTTGATAGTTTTTTAGGCAAAAATATTGTGTTTGCCCAACATAATTTAGCTACTGATGAATCGTTTAATGAATTCCATTTGATCATCTGCAGAAACGTGATGATTTATTTTAATAAAACATTACAAAATCGTGTGCATCAACTATTTTATGAGAGCTTAAGTCCTAATGGATTTCTAGGTTTAGGGAAAAAAGAGCATATTCAATTTACCATCCATAATAAATGCTATGAGGAGATTGACAAGGATGAACGATTATATAGAAAAAAAAGATAATTATAATATGATAAAGCAACAAGTAAATATTTTACTTGTTGATGACCGCCCGGAAAATTTATTAGCGCTTAAGACTGTTCTAAAAAATCCTGATTACCATTTAGTTTGTGCAGATTCTGGAGAAGAAGCATTAAAGTGCATTTTAAAACAAGATTTTGCTGTAATTTTAATTGATGTACAAATGCCAGGGTTAAATGGGTTTGATACAGTTAAACTGATCAAGAAAAGAAAAAAAACAAAACATATTCCTATCATTTTCATTACCGCAATTAACCAGACCCCAAAACATGTAATTACAGGATATTCTATAGGTGCAGTGGATTACATATTTAAACCATTTGATCCAAACGTGTTAAAAATGAAAGTGGAAGCTTTTGTTGAAATACACTGTAATCGAGAACAAATAAAGCTTCAGCGTGAATTGTTAAAGAATCATACTTTAGAGCTTCAACAAGCTTATAAGCAAATGGAAAAAGAACGAAAACAACAATATGAAAAGCTTGAAAATCTTGTTAAGGAACGAACAAAAGAGCTTTTATCAGCTAATGAACAGTTAGAGAAATCTCAGGAACGTTTTAAGAAATATTTTAGAGCAAGTCCTAGTCTATTGTCGATACGATCATTAACAGATGGTAGGTATATCGATGTGAATAAAAGCTGGCTAAAAAATAGTGGGTATGAATATGATGAAGTGATAAATCAAACGAATGATCTCTTGGGTATTTCTTATGAAAAAATAAAAAATAAAGAATGTCTATTAAAGTTAAAAGAAATAATTAGTAATGAGAAGATGACGTACTTTACCAAGTCAGGCGAGAAGCGCAAAGGATTGTTATCTACTGAAATCATTGAAATATCAGGAGAAAAATGCGTTTTAACTGTAATTGTAGATATTACAGAGCAGCTGTATTTTGAGGAAGAGCTTGCTCGTTTGGATCGTTTAAATTTAGTGGGAGAAATGGCTGCAGGTATAGCACATGAAATTAGAAATCCGATGACAACAATCAAAGGCTTCTTACAAATGGCAAAAAATGAAATATCATTTAAATATATTGATATTATGTTGGAAGAATTGGACAGAGCAAATAACATTATTACAGAGTATTTAACACTTGCCAAAAACAAACAATCGAATCAATCGCTGCAAGGGTTAAATGAAATCATTCAGTCGATTTACCCATTGTTTGATGCAGAAGCAAAATTAGCTGCTAAAGAAATACAGTTACAGTTAAGTGAATGCCCTTTACTATATTTAGACGAGAAAGAGATTCGGCAACTTATTTTAAATTTAGTGCTAAACGGTTTGGATGCGATGTCAGCGGGAGGAAATTTAACAATCAAAACATATGTAGAAAATGATGAGGTTGTTTTATTTGTACAAGATGAAGGAAGAGGTATAAAAGAAGAAGTATTTGAAAAAATATGGAATCCCTTTTTTACAACGAAAGAAAAAGGTACAGGTCTAGGATTAGCCATTTGCTATAGCGTAGCTTCACGACATCAGGCCGTGATTGATGTAGATACGAGTGATAAGGGAACGACCTTTTACGTTCGATTTAAACAGAACTTTTCAAATGAAAGTGAGGCATTTACGCGAAACCTGAATATTAGCGAAAATCTATTAGTCTATAATGATAACACACTGTGAGGCCGTAGCCTTGGTGGTTAGGGTGTGGAAATAGAATAAAAATCCTCTGATGGCAAATTTTCATCAGAGGATTTTTGTGTAAGTTGTTAAATGCTGTATCTGGCACCATAAACTATTGACAGTATAATTCCCTCTTCAATTGTGTATATCCAATATACACAATTGAAGAGGGAGGGTTCTAGATGCTAGCTTTAGAAATTAAGAATTTAAATAAAAAATATAAAAATTTCCAATTGAAAGATGTTTCTTTTCAATTGGAAAAGGGCTACATTATGGGGTTTATCGGTGCCAATGGTGCAGGAAAAACCACCACGATAAAATCAATTTTAAATATAATTCAGATTGATAGCGGTGAGATACAGGTTTTCGGTAAAAATTTTCTAGAACATGAAATCGAATTAAAACAAAAGGTTGGTTATACACTGGGTGGCATTGATTACTATACTAGAAGCAAAGTAAAAACATTAACCAATGT
The DNA here is from genome assembly GCA_036676095.1 of Anaerobacillus sp. Lineage (GTDB taxonomy): Bacteria > Bacillota > Bacilli > Bacillales > Anaerobacillaceae > Anaerobacillus. The sequence goes on from JAKFDP010000114.1 coordinate 24,615, forward strand.
GATTAAAAAGTTCTATACTAATTGGGATGAGGAAACCTATAAATTTTATCTTCAGCTGGAATGAAAGTAAAATACAATTTGTCACTTGCTTTATCCCATGGGGCAAAGCTTCTTATCCTTGATGAACCAACAAGTGGACTTGATCCAGCTGCAAGAGACAATCTGTTAGATGTTTTTCAAGAATTGGTAGAAGAAGGGGAAATCAGTATTCTTTTCTCAACCCATATTACATCTGACTTAGAAAAATGCGCTGATTATATTACTTTTATTGACGACGGTCAAATCATTAATAGTACAGAAAAAGAAGATTTTATTAATTCATATAGATTACTACATGGAGATAAGAATAAGTTAGACAATGTGAAAGATAAATTAATTTCCTATAAATTAACATCCTTTGGTTTTACAGGGCTAATTCACTATGAAGACATTGATTCAATAATCAATGTTGAATCTACTTTGCCCAATCTGGAAGAGATTATGATATATTTCTCGAAAAAGGGGGACAATTATGTATAATTTACTTTTGAAAGAATTAAAGCTGGGAGTAAATCCTTTCTTTTATATTATGCTTTTCTTAACAGGCGCCTTAATGTTAGTTCCAGGATGGCTGTATTTTGTAGTATTCTTGTATTTTTGCTGCATAACCATACCGAATATGTTTGCAGGTTACAAGACGCAGAATGATCTGCTATTTTCAACTATGATGCCTGTAACTAAAAAAGAAATAGTGAAAGCAAAAGTGGTAGTAATTGTAATTCTTGAACTATTACATATTATTACTGCAGTTGTTTATGGAGTGCTTCACACTAGGTTGTATCCTAATTTTATTGCCACCTATACGACAAGCTGCCAAAGAGCTTCGTATTAGTATAATCACTGTGAAAAATGCTTGGGAAGAGCTCGAACGACGTGGATTGATATATACAGTAACTGGTAAAGGGTGCTTTGTAGCCGACCTCTCACAAGTTGATATACTTCGAAAGCGAGATGAAATGATTATGAATCAAATGTCTAAAGAAATATCATATTACAAGTCTTTTGGCCTCTCATTGGAAGATGTTATTGAACTTGTGAAGAAGGTTTATTGATAAATAGATGTCGGCACCAAAGTTACATTTATATATTTGAATCACATACAAATTTGTGTTCTTATACCGTACGCCACTCATGTTGAGTGTGTGGTTGGGATATATCGAGATAACTAAGTAAGGAGTAATACAAATGATTGGAACAAAAAGAGAAAATATAAAGCAAGGTTCAAAAGTTAAAATTGTACAAAAGCAAGATCAACGTTCAGGGAAGTTAACTGAAGGTATAGTAGCGAGGATACTAACTAACTCAGTGACTCATCCTCATGGAATTAAAGTAAGGCTTGAATGTGGAGTTGTTGGTAGAGTAAAGGAAGTTTTAAATTGAAAAGTTGATGGGTACTGAGTCGATGGTTCCGAAGTGGCTTGTACCATTCCCGAACCATCTACATCTCCTGAAATGCTTATTTTAAAATTATTTACACTTTAAAACCTTCTCTATAAATACCTGTGCAATATGTGGGTCAAACTGAGTGCCAGCATGTTTTTTTAGTTCTTCAATTGCAGCTGTATGGCTTAGTTTTGATCTATATGGTCTGTTGTTAGTCATTGCATCAAATGCATCAATTACTGTAATTATCCTGGATATTAATGGTATATCTTCGCCCTTTAACCCCTTTGGATAACCTTTCCCATCCCATCTTTCATGGTGGGCTAAAACATAATCAGCTATTTTGGAAAATTCATTTAAAGATCTCAATATATGATATCCGGTTTCTGGATGTCTTTTTATTTCAATTCTCTCAATAGCATTAAGTTTGCCTGGTTTATTGAGAATATTAAAATCGATTGCTATTTTTCCAATATCATGCATTGCCGCAGTAGTGATAAGTTCATCAATATCTTCAGTGCTTAAACTAAGAGCAGACCCGATAAGCACACATAATTGACTAACCCGTTCTGAATGATGTTTGTCACATTCACTTTTATCATGTAATGTACTTATAATCAGTTCAAAGGTCTTATATCGCATAGTTTTACTTTCTGTCAGCTTATTTCTATACATTCGGTCTTCGGCTTTCTTAAGAGTATCGGTAATTTTCTCGTCTGAATGTCGCTTCGTCTTCCAGCCAAAAGAAACAGATAAACTGATTGCATCAACCTTTTCCTTTGCCAAGTCTTTTTTTATTCGATTAATAATAATGTTGGTTTCTTCAGAGGTAGTTTTAGGTAATAAAATTACAAACTCATCACCACCGATTCTTGCAATAATATCGTTTGCTCGGCATTGTTTTTTTAAGACCTCAGCTACTCTTTGTAATACTTTATCTCCAACTGAATGGCCAAAGGCATCATTGGCTAATTTCAAACCATTAACGTCAGCGTAAACCAAGCTTAGGTGAAGATTTCTTTCGGTATCAAGTCTACTCAACTCAGCTTCAAAAAAGTTCCGGTTATATAGTCCTGTAAGTTGGTCACGAAAGCTTAGAAACTCTATTTCTTTCTGCCGTTTCTTTTTTTCAGTCACATCTCTAAATACAAATACTACTCCAACAATTTCCCCATTTTCTTGAATAATAGGTGCAACACTATCTTCAATAGGTCGTTTAATACCATCTTTTGAAATCAAAATTGTATTATTAGTAAATTCAAAAGTTTTTCCACTTTCAAGAACTTTTTTTACGATGTTTTTACTCGTTTCTTGTGTAGACTCATTAACAATATTAAAAACTTCTTCAATTGATTTTCCTATTGCGCCTTCTTGAGTCCACCCAGTTAAAAATTCAGCAACTCTATTCAAAAACACAATATTACCATAATTATCGGTAGAAATTACTCCATCTACTACAGATATCAGTGTTGTTTCTAGAAGCTTCCTCTCATTTTCCAGTGCTTTCTCCAACTTTTTGCGGTCAGTTATGTCTAGTATTACACCTATTAATCCAGTAACCTCTTCCTGAGAATTGGTTATAGTAGCTTTATGGATAATAACATCACACAGAAGACCTCGCGCAGTCTTAACCTGGGTCTCATATGTCTGAGTTCCGGGTTTTATGAATAACTCTACATCCTTCGCATGGTAAACTCTAGCCAGTTCAACTGGACTGATGTCGAAAACATTTTTGCCGATCAATTCGGTCTTTGTTTTGCCATAAAACTCCTCAAAGGCTCGATTACATCCTAAATATCTTCCTTCAACATCCTTGTAGAATACCGGTGCTGGAATAGACTCTAGCAAGGTTGCAAAGAAGTTCTTGTTCTCCTGCAAGTCTTCCCTCACCGTCTTTTGCTGAGCGATGTCTCGGATAGTAACCACTCTCAACTCATCATCGGAAAGAAGTCGATAATGAAGATTTTCCGATTCATTTGCATATCCGGTTGGTGACTCTTTTATTAACTGTTTATAAAAAATATCATTCATGCAAATCACCCTTCGATTTATTTTTCTCTTGATAGATTCGAACAATTTTTTATCCTTAGATGAATTTATTTGCAAACCATTTCAGTTTAGTCGTCTTAAATTAGCAAAAGTAATCTTTTTTTTCAAAATTTTCAAAAACTTACATACAATATAGCATACATTCTTTGAAATGAGTATTCAATAATCTCACTAGCGTTACATTAATTAATTCAGATGATTCGAAATACGATTAATATTTTAAGTGTAAGTACATTACTTCTTCTTGGGCATAGTGTAGCGAGAGTCGTTGAAAGGTAAAAAAATATTGTTAGAGAGCAACTACACTGATTAGTGGGGGTGCTTTTGTACGTAAGAAAGCATAAATTTTTAGCAAAATAGCCTGATATAAAGAAGGGGTATATTCTATTCAAATTATCAAATATAAGGTATAATAACCAAATAAAGGATAATAACAAACATTGTAATTATGACGATGCACCTGATAGTCTATATGGTGCTGTGCAGTCAGTGAAGTCGGAACAAGTTAATAATAAAACAAAGGAAGGATATTATGGAGAATATGAGGTTTTATTGTGGCTATGATGATGAAAAAGATGTAGCTGAACAAATCATGGAGCATTTAGATGCAAATGAGAATTGTTTAGCTGAAGGTTTGATGATTGGTTGTTGGCGGGATGCTTGGGAATGTGCACCTTCTGAAATTATTGATGTGATTATTCAAAACAAAACCAAATTTCCTAATTTAAAAAGTATCTACTTAGGCGATATGGAATCAGAGGATTGTGAAATTTCATGGATATGCCATACTGATACGGCAGCTCTGATTAATGAATTAGAATTAGAATCTTTAACTGTGAAAGGTGCAACGGGATTAAGATTTGATGCGGCAAAAAGTGAGAATTTGAAGACCCTAGTCATTGTTAGCGGAGGAATGTCTTCTAAACTATTAGGAGATATTGCTAGGGCCGAGTTACCCAATTTAGAATATTTGGAATTGTACTTAGGGGTTGAGGACTATGGATTTGATGGAAATATTACCGACGTAGAGCCTTTTATGCAAAAACGTAATTTTCCAAAGTTGAAATATTTGGGGCTAAAAAACAGTGAGATACAAGATGAAATCTGTGAGAAAATAATCGACTCAGATATCATAGACGGGCTTGATGTTTTAGATTTATCATTAGGTACTTTAAGTGATAAAGGTGCTAAATTGATATTGGATCACATTAATAAATTTAGTCATCTTAAAAAGCTGGATTTGACTTATAACTATATTTCTGATGAACTTGTTGAAAAACTGGAAAAGGCTTTTGCTAGTCTAAATGTAGAGCTTTTAATCAGCAGAGATGATGTGTATATTGATGAGGACTATGAATATCGGTTCCCATATATAACAGAATAAAAAATGAGAACTATGCATTTTATAATTATTGGAGATTTAATTGGAAGAAGAGTTAAGGCTTTTGTAGATTGCCTAAAGGAAATGGATATTCATAATTATCAAGTTATTAGCTGGCTAGATGTATTACAAGATATTTCTATACTAGAAAAAAATTTGAAAGAAAATACAATTATCAGAATAGAGCCGCCTGAAAAGGATTTAGAAATATATCGCCTGATTTTAGGGTTTAGTGGGGAAAAGGGCGGAGTATCTTCACAAGAAATTGAAAATATTGATTTTTCGAATTACCAGATTGTAGCACCTGCCCAATGGTATGAAGGTTTTACCTTAGTTTTAGAGGCGATAGATAAAATATTATCTCAGAATAATAATATATATTGTATGAATCATTTTAAAGAAGCGATACAGATGATGGATAAAAGCAGAACATACGAGATATTAGAAAAAGAAGTATCAAAATATAACTATAAGCTTCCTGTTAGATATAAGACACCTGATAATTACGAAGGGTTTGTAGATATGTATGGCCATAAGGTTTTCAAATGTTTCATTAAACTAAGGTATGGGTCTGGTGGTACAGGGGTAATCGCTTATAAAAATAATCCTAGACTAGGAGATGAAAGAATTTTTACATCCCTAAATTATGAAATAGTCGATGGTAATCGGATATTCTACAGCAATAGCAAAGTCAATGTATATCAAGATAAAACAAAAATAAAGGAATTGTTGGATTGGGTATTACATAATGGAGCACATATTGAGGATTGGATTCCCAAGCCAGCTTATAATGGATACTTTTTTGATACAAGAGTATTTGTACTTAGTCAAAAAGTTCAGTATGTTATTTCAAGATTAAGTAAAACTCCTATTACTAATTTACATTTAAAAAATAGGCGGGTAGAAGATATTGATTTTATTTCTAAAGATCATCTAGAAAATATTAAGCTTGCAGCAGAGGATGTAATGAAGGTATATCATCAATCATGGTATGCTGGAATAGATATCATTTCTTCTAGAAGTGGAAAACCATATGTTATTGATGTCAATCCCTTTGGGGATTTATTTCATCACTTACTTGGAACTGATAAAAATATCCATTATTTAGAGATAAAAAAAGCTGTAGACTTAATAAAGTGGTGGAATAGATGATTGTTAACATGAATGATGTTGTTGGTAATGATGATATTCTTTTTCTATCTTTAGATGCCCTTAGATATGATGTGGCTAATGAAGCATATTTAGAAGGCAACTTACCGAACCTATGCAGGGTGTTAGGGTGGGAAAAAAGACATTCCCCTGGAAACTATACATATGCTGCTCATCATAGTATTTTTGGGGGATTTTTCCCAACAAATTTAGAATATCAAAAACTAGAAAAAAGAGAATGGCTATTTGCAAATAAAAAGGTTGGATTTAAGCAAAAAGGAGATAAAAACACTTTTTTATATGAAGGTAGTAGTTTAGTTGAAGGTTTAGAGCGGGTAGGATATCGCACTATCTGTATTGGTGGTGTGATTTTTTTTAGCAAAATAGGAGGCATTTATAATGTTTTACCTGATATGTTTCAAGAGAGCTATTGGAATCCAAAATTCGCAGTAACGAATCCTAAATCAGCCAGAGAACAAGTGGATTTTGCTATCAACCTTCTAAAGAAAATTGATACAGATCAGAGGGTATTTATGTTTATTAACTTTTCTGCTATGCATGCACCAAATTATTTTTATTTAGATCAATACAAACCCAAAAGAGAAAGTGAAGTTAGTTTAAAGAGAAATAATTTGGCTGATTATCTTGATTGTGTAGAGAGTCAAAAGGCAGCATTAAAGTATGTTGACCAGTGTTTAGCACCACTTTTTGAATGTATGAAAAAAAGAAATAAAACCTTTTGTATTGCGTTATCAGATCATGGAACTTGTTATGGTGAAGATGGATTTAAGGGGCATCATATTGGACATGAAGTTGTTTGGACAATCCCTTATAAGCATTTTTTTCTATGATTGAGGGGAGGTAAACGGTGTGAATCAATTATTAGACAATATTTTAAGTAATCCTTATGAAAATTATATATATTCCTACCCCCATAAAAAGGCCTATAGAGAATTTGATGAACCTATTGATTTAAAACAACTTTGGAGTAAAGGACATTCTCAGAATATTACACTGTATGTACATATCCCTTTTTGCAACAATCGTTGCGGTTACTGCAATCTATTTTCTAGTATCGGTAATGATAAAGTAAAAATAAGTACATATGTAGATAAATTGATTGACGAAATTAAAGGAGTCAGGGAGTTTTTTGATGAAATAGAAAAATCCTCACCTTTTTCGAGTGTAATATTTGGCGGGGGTACGCCAACCATTTTAAGTGATTACGATTTGAATCGGCTTATCGAAGCTATCTCTACCATTTTAAATATTAATCTGCAGAAGGTGTTTTTTTCTGTAGAAGTTTCACCTAGAACATTAACGGAAGGCAAACTAGAAATATTAAAAAAACATCATATTGATAGAATCAGTATAGGAGTACAAAGCTTTAGAGCTAATGAATTAAGTAATATTTATCGGAATGAATCGGTAACCGATTTAGAAAGGTCATTGGAACTTTTATTTGTCAGTGGAGTAGCAATTAAAAATTTAGATTTAATATATGGTATTCCATTGCAAACACTAAATACATGGGAAGCATCTTTAATAAGGTTATTAGGATATTCACCTGAAGAGGTTTATTTATATCCTATGTACATAAGGGAAAAGACAGGATTGTATACAAAATACAATAGAGACACCCAACTAATGCTTACGATGTATCAGGGGGGTAAGAAAATATTAGAAGAAAATGGATATATACAAACATCAATGCGGAATTTTATTAGAGGCGACATGAAAAAGGAGCTTTTCCCTGAGTATGGATGTCAGGAAAATGAAATGATAGGTATTGGATGTGGTGCTAGATCCTATTTGGGAAACATCCATTATTCTAGGAAATACGGTGTTGAACAGAAGAACATAAATAAGATTATTGAGGATTACATGAATGAATCCTCCTATCATTATGGAAGTTATGGATACATACTAAATGAATCGGAAATGAAGCGAAGGTATATTTTAAAATCAATCCTAAAGGTAACCGGCTTAGATTTAGATGACTACGCTAAAAAATTTCATGGACCGCCAATAGCAGAATTCACTGAAATGCAGTTTTTAATGCAGGAAGGGTTTTTATGTATGCAAGATAATAAAATTTGTCCGACAGAAAAGGGGCTAATGTATTCAGATGCTATAGGAGATATGCTCATATCGGAAGAGGTGAGACATAAAATATCTAACTTTATAGAATAGTGGATTCGAGGAAGATACTATGATTTACACTTTATATTATAGGAATTATTTAAAAAGCTGTAATTATTCATGTAGATACTGTCCTTTTTCTAAGAAGAAAGCAAATGAAGTCAAAATTGAAAAGGATAAAAAATACTTAAGTCTTTTTTTGAATTATATAAAAAACAGTGATGAGCAATTTCGTATATTTTTTGCACCCAGAGGAGAGGCGTTGCTTTTTTCACATTATAAAGAGGCGATACAGTCTTTAACTGAACCAAATAATGTGGTAGAAGTTGTGATACAAACGAATCTTAGTTGTGATTTAGATTGGATTGAAGATGTTGATTTAAATAAGCTTGTTTTATGGACTACTTATCATCCAAATGAAGTAGATGCAGAGAAATTTTTTATTCAAACTCAAAGGCTTTGTAGCCTAAAAGTATCATTTAGTGTGGGTTGTGTAGGTGTAAAAGGGAACTTTGCTAAAATTGAAGAAATGAATAGTATGTTAAATGGATTAGGGAAAGATAAACCCTATATGTGGATTAATGCATATAAGGATGTGAAAGACTATTATCGAAATGAAGATGTGGAATTTCTTAAAAGATTTGACCCATTATTTGAGATAAATCTAAATGATTATATATCAAGGAAGAAGTCATGCAGGGCAGGAGAAACTGCATTTATGATTGAGTATAATGGAAATATCTATAGATGCTGGCAATATAAAAAGAAGCTAGGGAATTTATATAAAGACGCTCTAGGTTTGATAAGCTCAAATGAAGCTTGTAATAAAAATATATGTGGGTGTTACATTGGTTATAGTCATATAAAATCTTTAGCTTTAGAAAAGGTATATCGAAAAAGTTTATTAGGGAGAATTCCTTAAAGTTTATGCTTAGGAGTTAAAAATGAAGGTGACAGCAGATTATCATACCCATACCATATATAGTCATGGAAAGGGTACCATTGAAGAAAATGTTAAGTGTGCCATAATGAAGGGACTGAAAACCATAGCGATTGCAGATCATGGTCCTAAATTCCTAAAATGTGGAATAACAAAATTAACTTTTAAGAAGATGAGAGAAGAGGTTGACACGTTACAAATAAAGTATGAAGGTGTTATCAACGTTCTTCTTGGGATAGAAGCCAACATAGTTGATATAGAAGGAAATTTAGATGTAGATGAAGAGATGATAAATGATTGTGATATCCTACTGGCAGGTTTTCATTTTGATATTGTCCACCAAAACTACTTAGCAGAGGTTCGTTCGAAAATGAAAAGACGTCAGCAGATAAAATCAGTATTAGATAAAGGTCTTTTTCAAGAAATTGTGGAATTTAATACCCAAGCCCTTATGAAGGCGATGGAGAAGTACAATATTGGTATTATTACCCATCCTTATGATAACCATCCAATCGACATATCAAAAATTTCTAAAAAAGCAGGTAAGACAAATACAGTTTTAGAGATTAATAATTATCATATTCATCCAAATGCTTTTCAAATAAAAGAAGCGATGCAATGTAAAAATACTCAATTTGTTATTAATAGTGATTCCCACAGACCTATGGATGTAGGAACTTTTGACATTGCATTAAAGGTTGTTGAAGAATCAGGTTTAAATCACGATAGGATTATAAACTTAACTATTTAATTATAAAAATTATAAGCATGAAGATTAGCGTAATTTCGATAATCCTCTAAGAAATTTGTAGTTCTAAACATATTATAGGAGAAGGTTTAGTATGAAAAATGAAAAAAGGAAGTTGTCATCAGAACAACGTGAAGAAATACTCGGAGTATTGAAAGCCCGTTTTGAAAAAAACATGAATCGCCATGAAGGAATTGAATGGGCCAAAGTACAAGCAAAGCTAGAAACTAATACTGAAAAACTGTGGTCGCTTAATGAAATGGAAAGAACTGGTGGTGAACCGGATGTAATTGTTCATGATGATAAGTCGGGCGAATTCATTTTTTATGATTGTTCAGCAGAAAGTCCTAAAGGCCGTAGAAGTGTTTGTTACGACCGTCAAGCGCTAGAGTCAAGGAAACAACACAAACCAGAAAACAATGCGATTGATATGGCTGCTGACATGGGTATTGAGATTTTAACGGAAGAACAATACCGGGAGCTGCAGAAACTGGGAAATTTCGATACTAAAACATCGAGCTGGGTGAAAACACCTGCTAATATTAGAAAACTCGGTGGGGCTATTTTTTGTGATCGTCGCTACGACACTGTCTTTGTGTACCACAATGGAGCAGAATCTTACTATGCTGCTAGGGGTTTCCGTACCTCGCTAAGGGTCTAGATTTTGGTGTGAAACACTGCCCGATGAAAGGACGTAGGTGGCTTAGCAACTCAATCAGAAATTAGAACAGCGGTAATAGGCACCAGAATTCAGAGAATAATTTTTCTTATTTGGTAAAAAGTAAGAGGGAATTGGCTTTGGAGGAAGGAGTGTTTGAGTGACGAAGGAACAATATTATCCATCTGGTCAACCACCGCAACACCAAGAACATCAGCCAGGTTTTGAACATGAAATGATTCCTCTGCCAATTGCAGAAGATTCCGATTACAGAGGAAATGGGAAATTACAAGGAAAAGTAGCTTTGATTACTGGTGGTGATAGCGGAATCGGCCGGGCAGTAGCGATTGCCTTTGCCAAAGAAGGTGCAACAGTTGTCATCAATTATTTAGAAGAACAAGAAGATGCCGAAGAAACGAAACGGCAAGTTGAGGAAGAAGGTCAACAGTGTTTTCTTTTACCTGGTGATATCGGTCAACAAGCATTTTGTAAAGAACTAATTGATCAGGTAATACGAATGTGTACAAAGCTCGATGTTTTAGTTAATAATGCAGCCGAACAGCATCCAACACATGGAATTTCTTTCATAAGTGCAGAGCAGCTAGAAAAGACGTTTCGAACAAATGTCTTCTCCATGTTTTATCTCGTCCAAGTAGCACTTCCATTTTTGAAGCAAGGTTCTACAATTATTAATACATCTTCTGTTACGGCTTATAAAGGGCATGAAAAGCTGATTGATTATTCAGCAACGAAAGGGGCAGTTACCAGTTTTACGCGCTCTTTAGCACTATCATTAGTTAGTCAAGGGATCCGTGTTAATGGCGTTGCACCTGGTCCTATTTGGACTCCATTGATTCCTTCTACATTTAATAAAGCAGAAGTTCATATGTTTGGGACGAATACCCCAATGAAACGTGCAGGTCAGCCTGAAGAATTAGCTGCTGCTTACGTTTACTTAGCTTGCGACGATTCATCGTATATGACAGGACAAATGCTACATATTAACGGTGGAGAAATTGTCAATGGATAACGAGAATTTTGGTGTCTTGATAGCGAGTTCAAACTAAGGTGTTATAATATAGCGGGTGGAATTCTCGCCGAGAAAGAACTAATCACTCACTCGTACGAGTTTTAGAAGGCAACAGGTAACTGTTGCCTTTTTATATTTACGCACCATAGTTTTATTAATCTAACAAAGTACATTGACAGACATAGTAATATTTCATAAGATATAGTTAAGGAGGCGAATAACTTTGGGTAACACAATTTCTACTGATCTTATCCGTGGTAATACCAACACGATCATTTTAAACATACTTCGCCAAGGTGATAGTTATGGATACGAAATATACAAAAAAATCATTGAATTGAGTGGCAACCAGTATGAATTAAAGGAAGCAACCTTGTACACAGCATTTCGTAGATTAGAACAGGAAGGTTACATTCTATCCTATTGGGGTGATGAAACCCAGGGCGGTAGACGAAAGTATTATCGTATTACTGAGGAAGGAAAAAAACATTATAACAAATATAGAGAAGATTGGGATTTTGCAAAAGAAGTCCTAGATAAATTGATTAAAGGAGATCTTTATGATGTCAAATAAAAAAAATCCGATAGATAGTAAAGTAAGAAGATATATTGATAATCTATTTTCTGAAGTTGGACCAAGTCAACAATTATTTGATCTGAAGGAAGAGCTTACGACTAACATTAAAGAAAAAATTGCAGATTATAAATTCCGAGGCATGAAAGATGATCAGGCATTTAAAGAGGCGGTAATATCAATGGGTGACTTAAGTGGATTAGTGGATGATATGCGTAAGCTTGGACAGGATACAGCAAAGCAATCGGTTTACTCTGCGATGACAGCACGTATTTCAACGGCCGGAATCATTGCTGGAGTGTTGCTTGTCTTATTTGGGATTATAGATATTTCAATGTTATATTTCATGAACTTAGAAGCTGTAGCTGTTGCAGGTAACGGAATATTTGTAGTTGCAGGTGGAGCGTTAATAACTTACAGTGTCCTTACAAGAGAAACTAGAAAAAAATATGCAATGAACAAAATTAGGGCTGCATTCTATACGTTGTCAATAGGATTATTACTATTCAGTATATTTACAGCAGTAACTTCAGGTTTCGCTACCGGTGAAATTTATATTGCAATTGCTTCTTTCATGGTGTTCTTCTTAGCAGGTGTCAGCTTGTTATTATTTCTACTTCTTACAGGAACGGACCGTTGGAAGAATAATGTTTAAGAAAAACTGAAACAATTGAGGAATGGACGATGGCTTGGTATGGCTTATTGACTTAGCTTAAAGAAAAAAATATTATTTTATTAGCTATCCAGTTCTTTCAACTACATGGTTTAGAGCAACAATTTCTCTGTTATTACTATTATAATCTATGAACAATGATATTAACGGAGAGCAGCTTTAAATATGAAAATCGGCGTCCAAAAGTCGAAAATACGACTTCTGGACAGCCCCATGATCTAACAAGCCAAAATAGAAAAAGTTTGACGCTTACCTTTAATTGTTTTTTCTAACTAAGCAAATAATATCTTTATTTACGAGAGCTTACCTCAGGGACGCACCGTTTAGAAAAAAGTCTGTACTCTTGGTGATGTTCTCTTCTATACTTAATTCCGCTGACTCTTTTAGTACATCCATGGTTATGACAAAGCGAATGTAATCTAATTGAGCCGCTAGTAAGCTTAAAGGGATATCCTTTCTTATTTCTCCCTGCTCCTGTCCCATTTCAATAATCTTAACTAATAAATAATGAGTACCCGATCTTAAATTATTGTCATTCCCTATTTGAGCCATTTGTTGCATCCTGTACATCATATAGATGCCCATGATTTCTTTATTTTTGTGTACGTATTCGACTTGCTTATTTAAAAGTTTTTGTATTCGTGCATGGCTATTGGGTAGTTTCTGAATTTGTTCCATCATCTTAGGCAACTTTGCTCGGACACTAGTGTGAACATATTCATTTACAATGGCTTCTTTGGAGGAAAAATAATTATATAAGGTCCCCTTCGCTATATCCGTTTCCTTGGAGATTTGCTCCATTGTAGTTGAAGAAAATCCTTGCTGATTGAACAGCTGCATAGCTATTCGAACAATATTCTGCTTAGTTTGTTCTTTCTTTCTCTCCATTCTACTCAGTTCAACCTTTGTCAAAATACATTTCCTCCAATACTCACTTTGATATGATTTAATCCTTATTATCGAATACTAAATCATCCTTATTCTTTATATCTTTATAGAAATACTTTACCTTGATCCCCATCGACTACAATTTCTTGACCATCCTCTAGTATTTTCAATACTCCGGGAATATTTACCACGGCAGGAATACCATACTCACGCGCTACTATAGCACTGTGAGATAGATAACCACCTGTTTCCATCACTATTGCAGCAGCCCTTAGAAATAGTGGAGTCCATCCAGGATCTGTTGAAGGAGCAACAAGGATATCTCCTGCTTTTAGCTTATCTCCTTCTGCAGGATGAGAAATAATCCGTACTATCCCCGAAGCTATTCCTGCAGCTACTCCAATCCCTGATAGTACATTCTCTAAACCATGATTTACCTGCTCTATATACTGTGGCTTATCTTCTATAATCACGTCAGGAGGAGAAAGGGATTCCCATTCACGTCTACGCTCTTTTCGCTCATTTACGAGAAGTTGCAAACCTTTTCCATTCCAATCCTCATGTAGTATAGAATAAATCTCTAGCCAATGGCAATGGAATATGTCTGCTTTGTCCATTAAAATACCCTTTTCTGTCAATCTACGACCAATTTCAACGAAAATGTTTCTACTAAGTTCACTAGGCATCAGAAAATAGTATTTAGCGGCTTCTCTTTGCTCTGAGCTTTTTTTCGCTTCTGCCAACCAATATTGAATGGAAAGGCGTTTATAGATTGGCAATCTATTTATTTCCTGCCTCACTCTTTTATTCTTCCTTTGTTGTTGCTTTAGGATTTGACTTGTATTTACTGTGTCTATGTTGTTTTTGATTACGTGTAACAGATAGGTGGGATCTTCTCTCCAGCGAGGGTTAATAATATCAAGTTCATATACTCCACGATGACCAAATTCCGCTAGATAATCCTTAAACTTCTGTTTAAAGATAGAGTGTTCAGGAAGTTTTTCTTTCCATTGAAGAGCATTAAAATTTTCGTTGGAGAAAAAACTGTGGCTATGGGGATCTTCACTAGCGACCTCTGCCAACTTCACTAGATCATATCCTTGCTTCGCACTAGTTATTTGAGCTGCCCCGGTCTGTAGAGAGTTTGCTATTGCCATTCCTTTTTCAGGAAATATTTTATTGAGCTTTTGATATAACATTTTGTTTGTGCTGTCAGCACCTAGCGTGATTAACATGTAGATAGGAAAATACTCGCGATAAATCTTGTGATTGTCGAGGATTGTATCGATAAAATTTTGATTTGGACATTGCCTAAAGTCTTTTTTTAATTCCTTTTGTGTAAAGCTTTGCAAGGTAGTAAATACTTTTCCCGCTTGTTTATATGCCTTTTGAAGCGCAGCTATCATTTTGATTGTATACCATAGCTTACGCCAACCAAATAGCCCATGATTATGATGATTTTTTTGAAACTCGACTCCAGACTGATGTCCTCCGTAGCTAGTCTTTATTTCTTGATCGGAGATAGCAAACACCTTATATGCATAGTATTGCTGTAGGGTGGTGTTTACATAAATCCTTCCCTGAAATAATCTAACATATTTCAATCCAGGAGGAAGCGAATAATTGATAGCATCAAAGCCTATATTAAGTATCGAATTCGTTGTATTTTTCAGCAAACTCCAATTTAATGTAGACTGCACCATTGGCATTGCATCTCTTAGATTACTATTTGACCAGATGTTCGGTAGTTCGCGAAGTTCTGGTATGACATATTGGGGAAGTTCCGTCACTGGTCTCGCTTGTACTAGAATAAATCTTTTTCCCGTAAATACCCATTCGATATCTTGATGTTGCTCACCAGCACCTAAGGCATGATATACTCTCATAACTAGAAGAGCGAGCTGGTGAATCTCATGCTCATGAAGTACTTGCTTTGTTGCCAACTCCTTTGTCTCAATAATCTTTGTACCCACCTCTTCAAGAACGGTCATCATTTTTTTACTTCCCAAGCTTGTATGAATTAATTTTGGCAGGATTTCCTTCGTATCTATTATATATTCGTCAGGTTCAATCAGTCCTTCTACGGTGCTTTCCCCTAAACCAAAGTTGGCATTGACCGTTATTCGATCTTCTCGACCTGTTCTGGGGTCACACGTGAAGGAAATGCCAGAAGCTTTTGCTTCTACCATTTCCATAATAACTACTGCTGGAATCACCTCCATATCCTCAATTTTCATTTTTCTTCTATAGGATACGGCCTTTGTAGTCCATAAAGAAGCATAGCATTCCTTGATGGCCATTAGGATTCTTTCCATTCCACAAATATTAAGAAAAGATTCATGGATCCCAGCAAAAGAAGCTGCTGTTGAATCCTCAGCAGAAGCAGAAGAGCGAACAGCAACAGGCTTCCCACTAAGATTCATTTCATCTAATTTACAGACTAATAAATGCTCTATATTAGGACTCATGGGCGATAAAATGATTTTCTCTCTAAACCTTGTTAGTTCTTCTTCTATTTCTTTTTCGTGAATATTATTTATCGTTATTAGCGTAGATAGCTTATTAATAATGTCGATTAACTGATTTTGAATGATAAAATTCCGATATACTTGAGCAGTAAGGACACCTCCTCTCGGAACTTCAAATCCATAACGTTGAAGTCGAGCTAAGTTCCAGCCTTTTCCCCCTACATGCTCCACACCAACCTCAAAGGCTTCTGACCAATTAAGAAAACCATGCATCGTATCTTTCTGATGGTTTTCCTCGTTTAAGGTATACATCCGTCCATACCTCCTAAGTTCATTAATATAATAACTATACATATATTTTCTGTAAATGTTATACGGAGTATATTTTTATACGACGTATATTATTAATTATTATACTTCTTATTACGAAATCAATCAACCAAAAATTGTAAGTTGATTATGAATTATCGGTAATTATAGGCATTGCAATCTGTAATAAAATGAAAATAATTGAAAAATAATTATATATATCAATAATGTAGGTGGATTTTAATGAAATCGCATGTCAAATTTTGATGTTTGATACTTAAAGTACTATTCTTTAAATTCAAAATTACCGTTGATTTTGCTAAAAAGTAAGATTTGATATAATTAACCTGTAGGGTGTTAAAGTGTGAAAGAGAAAAAAGTTTGAAACGGGGAAAGCAAAATGAACACAATCAAAAAGCAAAAACTTCATAAACTTAAAATAGTTTTACGAGCATTATTGGTTATTATTGGAGGATTTATTACAGCATATGGACTAGAAGCGGTATTAATCCCAAACGACGTATCAGATGGTGGTGTGACGGGCTTAAGTATCGTTGGTTCAAAATTAATGGACTTACCTCTAGGACTGCTAATTGCAATACTGAATATTCCATTCGTATTTTTAGGATATAAACAAATTGGTAAAACTTTTGCTATTTATTCGATGATTGGGATTACATCACTTGCAGTTGGGACTAAACTTATGCACAATGTACCAACCATTATTCAAGGTGATACATTGTTAGTAACTGTTGTTGGTGGTATTATCATCGGTTTTGGAATGGGGTTAGCATTACGAAATGGTGGTGCATTAGATGGAATCGATATGTTTGCCGTACTACTTGCTCGAAACTTACCTTTTGGAACAAGTGATTTTATCTTATTCTTAAATACGTTTGTCTTTATTGTTGTTTCAACGGTATTCGGTTTTCAAGGGGCTATCTTATCGGCAATCGCTTACTTTATTGCTTCTAAAGTTATTCATATCGTTGAAGAAGGTTTAAGCGGTTCTAAAACCTTTAAAATTATCACAAATCAACCCGAATTAATGGTAGAGACCATTCGTAACCGCTTAGGCCGTGGAGCAACGTATAATTTAGCTGAAGGCGGTTATTCAAATGAACAATTCAAAGAAATCACTTGTGTGATTAACCGTTTAGAAGAAAGCAAAATGAAAGAAATTATTCGTGAAATTGACCAAAACGCCTTTGTTACAGTATATGACGTAGCAGAAGTTAAAGGCGGTAACTTCAAAAAGCATAATATTCATTAGTGTGGTGTCTGACACCCAAAATAGACAAAATAAACAAAAAGTCCACTTCATGTGGACTTTTTGCTTCTAGAGTTATGCACCTGCACCTAAACCAATCCAAACGTTTTAGCAATGGTTGCTGTTAAAAAGGTAACTACTATTGCAATCACTGTAGGAATAGCAAAGGACATAAATGTCCATTTCGGACTTTTCGTTTCTTTATAAATATTAAAAAGTGTCGTCCCACATGGAAAATGTAATAATGAAAATAACATCATATTTAATGCGGTTAACCACGTCCAGCCATGATCGATAAAGACTTGCTTTAATTTGTCTAAGTCTTCAAGTTCAAGCATGGCCCCCTGTGATAAATATGCCATGATTAAAATCGGTACAACGATTTCATTGGCAGGTAATCCTAGAATAAAGGCTGCTATAATAAATCCATCCATTCCTAGTAACTGCCCAAATGGATCTAAGAAAGTCACGAAATACATTAATATACTTGTATCCCCAATGAAAATGTTGGCAAACAACCATGTTAAAATTGAAGCTGGAGCAGCAACGATCACCGCACGCTTTAATACATTCCAAGCTTTATCTACGCTCGCCCGAAAAATTGTGTTCCAAAATTTAGGTCTTCGAAAAGGCGGCAATTCTAACGTATAGTGAGTAGGTACACCTTTTAAAGCTGTTTTAGATAAAATCCATGAAACACTAAGTGTAACAACAATTCCAAGTAAGACCATTGCCATTAATACAGCCGATGTTACAAGGGTTCCAGCAGCCCCTGTAAAGCCAACAGTCATAAATAGTGACGCTAATAAAATAAGAGTAGGCCATCTTCCGTTACACGGAATAAAGTTGTTTGTTAAAATGGCAAGCATTCGCTCACGAGGCGATTCGATTATTCTTGTTGACATAATTGCGGCTGCATTACAGCCAAATCCCATTGCCATTGTTAACGATTGCTTTCCGTGGGCACCTGCTTTTTTAAATAAGCGATCCATATTAAATGCAACACGCGGCAAATACCCGTAATTTTCTAACAGTGCAAATATCGGGAAAAAGATGGCCATTGGCGGTAACATTACACTAATGACCCAACCTGTGCCGCGAAATAAGCCAAGAACGAGAACACCGTGTAACCATGCAGGTGCATTCATTGCTTGGAACCATGTAGTTAATTTTGCTTCACTCCATCCAAACGCTTCTGCCAACATACTAGAAGGTACATTAGCACCGGCAATCGTCACATAAAAGATAGTTCCAAGCATGAATAACATAATTAAAAATCCCAAAATACGAGATGTAAAAATTCGATCTAATTTTTCAGTTTGATCTTGTTTTAAATCTTGATAACTAACAACCTCATTACAAACCGATTTACTCGTTTGATATATACTACTTACAATATCATCGCGGATATCATCAATTGAGGCTGATTTTTCTTCTTTTAGGACTTGCTTCAATACATTATGAGTTGATGCTGATTGGAAGCTCAATAGCTGTCACCTCATTCTGTCTAACTTCAACATATTGTTGTAGTTTTGCAACAAGTTTATCATCACCTTCAAGTATTCGAAGTGCAATCCATCTTATCGGTAATTGAGTATGAAAAAGATTCATAATTTTTGTTTCAATTTGCGCAATTTTTGCTTCAATTTCGTCTGAATATACAATTTGATATGGTGTTGTCTTTATTTTTCCTTTCACCATGTCGTCTAATGTATTTAACAATACATCGATTCCAATTTTATTTCGGGCTGATATTTTCACAACAGGAACACCTAGTTTTGAAGATAACTTTCTCGTATCAATCATAATCCCTTGCTTTTCAGCTTCATCTATTAAATTCACACAAACGATAACGTTGTCGGTCATTTCCAAAACTTGAAAGGCAAGATTTAAATTTCGTTCTAGCGATGTTGCATCAACAACAACAATTGTCGCATCTGGTTGTTCAAAGACAATATGATCTCTTGCTACCTCTTCATCGGCTGAATTTGAAAATAATGAATACGTTCCTGGTAAATCAATGAGTACATAGTTTTCATCTTTATGTTGAAAAGACCCTTCAGCATGAATAACTGTTTTTCCAGGCCAGTTTCCCGTATGTTGCTTTAAGCCTGTTAACGTATTAAACAATGTGCTTTTCCCTGTATTTGGGTTTCCTGCTAAAGCAATTCTTTTTGCTGTCACTTTGATTCCTCCTTAACAATTACTCCAAAGATTAATGAGCTTTCTTCTTTTCTAAGCGCAACAGTCGTATTGCAAACACGAAAAGCAACAGGATCACCTAGTGGGCTTTTTTGTAGAACTACAATTTCGGCGCCTTTTACAAAACCTAAATCTAATAATCTTCTTCGCATAACACCTTGTATATTTAATTGTTTAATAAAAAATCGATCACCAGTCTTACACTCAGTAAGGGATGTCAAATTGTTAGAAACGGACATGATTTATTCCTCCGATAAAAATTTTTGTCCATATATCAAAAAGTTTACCATAGGCAACTTTCTATTTTAATCATATGCACTGACAATAATAAATGTCAATTATTTTGATTATTAATATGTATATCTTATTGAAATGCTTGTTGATATTGAAAATATTGTGAACTTACTAAACTAAAAATCTAATGATAATTTCCTATTACTCGCCCAAGTTAAGGTAGTTAATAAGCACTGCTTTTTTTCCAAAAACCTCTATTCAACTATATAAATTTTGATGTAGACTAAAAAAGGAAGTACATAGAAGCAAAAAGTAGACTGTTAAAACGAATTGAGTACATAGATAATTTCAATTTTTCTGATCATTGCAATTTTCATAGTTCGTAGAATATATAGAGAAAAAAGGTGAATATTTGATGAGTGTATTTCGCATTATTTGCTTTTGTCTTTGTTTCAGTTTGGTCTTGATTAGTGGCTGCAATTCATCACTATCATCAGAAAGTGATAACAAGAACATCAAAATAGGAATGATGTTAGCTGATTATGGATTAGGGGATCAATCGTTTAATGATGCAGCATTTTCGGGTTTGATTAAGGCTCGAGATGAGTTGGGAATTATTTTTGACTATCGGGATCTCCAAACGACGGAAACATATGAACAAGGGCTAATTGAATTGATCGAAGATGATTGTGATCTGATTATTGGTTTAGGATTTAATATGATTGATGCTATTACTAAAATAGCGATGCAATATCCAAATCAACAGTTTTTGTTTATTGACGGTAAGATTGATGTACCTAATATTACTTCGATTTCATTTAAAGAAGATGAAGGAAGCTTTATTGTAGGTGTAATAGCTGGTTTGAAGACAAAAACAAATACGGTTGGTTTTATCGGAGGAATGGACATTCCCGTCATTCAAAAATTTAGAGATGGATTTATTACTGGTGTAAAGACTGTAAATCCTAAAGCTAAAGTGATTGTCGATTATGCTCACGATTTTGGGGCACCTGAAGTTGGCAGGCAGATAGCTCGGAAAATGATTATTGAACATCAAGCAGACATTATCTATCCAGCTGCTGGTTATACGGGATTAGGGGCAATTGAAGAAATTGCCGACCAACAAAAATATGCAATTGGAGTAGATAGTGATCAATTTTTTCTAGCTGAAAATACAGTTATTACTTCGATGATGAAACATCTTGATGTAGCTGTTTTTTCAGCTGTTAAAACAGTTGTTGAGCATGGTTCATTAACAGAAAATCATATTGAATTAGGGATTAGTGAAGATGGGGTTGGTGCTGCTCCGATCCGAGTGATTCCTTTTAACGATAAAGAAAAGGCACTTTTAAATTCTCTAACAGAAAAAGTAATGAATAGGACGATTTCTATTCAAAAAGATGCTCGATAAATTAGGAGGAATCATGAAATTAAAGACGAAGCTTTTGTTTAACTCTTTAGCATCGATTTTTGTTGCATTATTAATCCTTACCTATGTTATTGTGCGAATGATTGGTATGCAACAAACCGCTAACCATTTTTCTAATACATTACTTCAAGTCGAACAATTAAATAGCGCAGTAGTTAGTTATCAACAAGCCCTTGATAATTTCGGGAAAAACTCAACAGCAGGCAACCTAGTGAATGTACAAACTAAATATCAGGATATGTTAAATAAAACATATTTTTTGCTACATATCTCATATAACAATGAAGAAGAAAAAAAGCGCATAAATTTTATCCGTAATAAAATCAAAACGATAAAAAAAGATACGGAAGTTGTTATTGAAGAGGAAAATTCAGTCAAAGCAAAGATGCTTTCATCGAAAATATTTGGTGTAATGAATGATATTTATTTGTTAAATTTATCTTTAAATCAGCAATATGATTTATTCTCGAAAGAGAATAATAACCAAATTTTATATATTTCGATTATGAGTGGTGTAATTTTACTATTCGTATCTAGCATGATTAATTTAATTATTACAAGGAAAATTGTAAAACCTATTAAGCTTTTAAACAATTATTCTAAAAATATTGCTTCTGGTAATTTATCAGTTCATGAAATTCAAGTAAACAGTAATGATGAAGTGGGCGAATTAACGAGATCTTTTAATTTTATGAAAGGAAATTTACGAGAGCTAATTGATAAAATTAAGAAAAATGCTGCTGAATTAAGAGAAAAAAATGAACGGATTAATGATAGTATTATTTATGCTAAACGGCTACAAGATTCTATTTTCGCTCCTGAAAGCCAGCTTCAACAGCTATTTAGTGAATACTTTCTTATTTTTAAACAAAGGGATACAGTTGGTGGCGATTTCTTTTGGTGTAAACATGCGGAAAAAGGTTTTTATATTGCTGTTGCTGATTGCACCGGACATGGGGTTCCAGGGGCATTAATGACTACATTATCGATTTCTGCCTTAAATCAAATCATCGAGGAAGATAGAAATATTAGTCCAAGTGCAGTTTTAGAAAGTTTAAATCATAAGATCAAGAAAGCTCTAAATCAAGAGGTCAAAGAAGGACTGACAGACGATGGACTAGACATCGCTCTTTGTTACATTGAAGGCAATAAAGTAACATATGCCGGTGCAAAAGTTGCTTTATATGTAAGTGATCATACGGGGGTAACAGTTCTTAAAGAAGATCGGAAAAGTATTGGTTATCGCAGAACACCGTTGAACTATCGTTTTACCGAGCAAAGTTTTACAACAACTGAAAGTACAACTCTCTATCTTACCACTGATGGATTTATTGACCAGAATGGATGTGAAAATGACCAATCTTTTGGAAAAAAACGGTTCGTTGAATTGATTGAAATAAATCAAACATCCTCTTTAAACGAACAGAAGGATCGCTTTCATTCGGAATTGAAGCAATTCATGGGGAAAGAAGCGCAACGAGATGATATTACTGTGCTTGCATTTAAGCTATAAATTAAGCACCCCAGTAAAAGACGTATGGGATTATTGTCTTTTACTGGGGTAATTTTTTTCGTTAGGAAAGTTAAATTTTTAGCAAGGATGTTATGTGACGAGGTGAAAAATGTTAAGTACCAAGTTTTTCTAAAGAGATAAGTATAAAGTTTTGAACTTTGAATACTGTCTAGCTCCGAGCCGCTAGGCGGGCGTTCTGCGCTTTTCTTACCAACTTCAGTTTTAACGTTTATGAACTTTATTGTTGAAGAATAAGTAATCCATTGCTAATTTGTCTGCCTGTCCGTGTAATGTAACCCCCATTATAATAAAGACCACTAGATGCACCGCCATCCAAATTCATAGCATTGACTGCTCCCAATGCTTTCATTAATGATCCTAAATCATTCATGGTAGCTGTAGTTGTAACAAGTAATAAATAATGATCCTTTGTTACACCAACGGCACTTCTTGCTCCGGCATGGCGTAAAATATTATCTTGAGTAAAGCCCTCTGCCTTAGGGTTTACTGTCACTTTTCCGTCTGTTACTAAGCGTGGACCTGCACCTAGTGCACCTTCAACTTCATTCCAAGCTTCCTTATTGCTAGCTTTCGAATGCATTTCAACTTCGTAATCTACAGTTTTTCCAACCTGAAAACGCGATAACAGCGTTTTTTCATAGTTTCCGATAAAATTAATGACATAACCATCTTTGGGAATACTTACATTTCCTTTTCGGATTGCTGTAACGACTCCATTTCGAACAATCACATTTGTACCATATGAGAAACTTACTGTAGAACCGCGTTCAGGTGTTAATAAGTGAATACAGCTTCCATTTTGCGAAGGTGTTCGATTTAGCCAATAGGCATACCAACTATCACGAGCTGCAAGACTATTATTTATTGTCCCCTTAATTGTTGGATCAACGATATCAAAAAAGACATTTTTATTTTTATCAAAACCAAAAACAGTTTTTTCTCGACCAATATGAACAGGCTTACCGTCTACAACTATGACTCCATATGGTTCTTTGACAGCTGTATAAGCATCAAAAAATGTCCCATTAATTGCGGCAATTGCTTTATGTCGTTTGGCTAATTGAGCTAAATCTTCTACTTGACCAACATGGCCTTTGGCAAGCCCCACTTTCAGTTGAATTCCAGGATGCTTTAAATCTACTTTTACAATATTAGCTGCTAATGTTTTTGTGCCAACTTTAATATTTGCTTTTTGATGTGTTACAGGTTTCCCTCTTAAAACATAGAGCTTAACAACTTTATTTCCTTCTTTAATAACTACAGTTGATTCATTTCCAATCCACTTAACATCTACAGCTAATGTTTCGCTTACAAAACGAATAGGGACGTATGTCTGCCCAGTTTTTACGACAGCTTTTGCGTCAAGATTTTCAAATTTGCCATTCACACTAGCTCGATTTTCCCCAATTCGTATCTTGATTTCTTTGTTAGCTTTATTGATTGTAACAATTCGTTGTTTACTTTCCCAAGCAACTTTTGCCCCTAACTCCTCGCTAATAAAGCGAAGTGGTACCATTGTTCGATTTGCCTTTTGGTCTAAATAACCCATTGAAATTTCTGAGGCAGCTCCGTTTGTTGCAAAATTAATGATAAAAAAAGCTAATAGAAAAAATGGAAATAAATTTCTCACAGGTAATTCTCCTTATAAAAAAATTTATATGTTACAAATTCGACAAATTGTTATTCGTTCCTTTAAATAAAATAAATCCTAATCGAAAATATGTTGTCCCTACAAAACCATATTTTCAAAAAATAGTGACTATTTCCTTTACAATTTTCAGGATTCATTTTAATATATAAGTGAGTAATCACTCATTTCGCTAATGAAGAGGTGAAGCTAAATTGATTAATGAAGAAGTGATTGTTGCGACGAAGCAAATTTCAAAGTCATTTGGGAAACAAGCGGTATTAAGAAATATTAGTCTTGAGATTTACAAAGGAGAAATTTTTGGTTTCCTTGGTCCTTCGGGAGCAGGTAAGACAACATTAGTAAAACAATTAGTCGGTTTGGATTTGCCGACAGCTGGGGAGAATTATGTTTTTGATCAGAAAATGCCATCGTTACCGATTGTTGAAAAAATCGGTTATATGGCTCAATCAGATGCTTTATATAGTGAATTGTCAGCAAAAGAAAATTTAGAATTTTTTGCAGCTTTGTATGGCTTAAAAGGAAAACAGCGAAAAATGAGAATCGCTGAGGTTATGGAGATCGTTGAGCTCACTGATCATCTTAATAAATTAGTATCAAACTATTCCGGTGGGATGAAGCGTCGTTTATCATTAGCAATTGCCTTGCTTCATGAGCCAAAGCTGCTTATTCTTGATGAACCGACTGTCGGAATTGATCCTGTCCTTAGACAAAGCATTTGGAATTCCTTTTATGAACTAAAGAAAAGTGGTACGACACTGATTGTGACTACTCATGTCATGGATGAAGCTGAAAAATGCGATCGTCTTGGAATGCTTCGTGATGGCCAATTAATTGCTTGTGGCACTCCCGAACAATTAAAGCAAATCACAAATTCACCGAATCTTGAAGAGGCGTTCCTAGTATATGGGGGGGCTAAAGCATGAGGATCTTCGCATTAGTAATAAGAATATTAAGGCAATTTGTTCGCGATAAACGAACGATGGGATTAATGATTTTTGCACCCATCTTTGTCATGACAATGATGAATTTAGTTTTTAACGGCGAAAACTACGTTCCGAAGCTTGGGCTAGTCAATTTGCCCGAACAGATGAAAGATCAATTAAACTTAGAAGGTGCAAAGCTAACAGACTATGATAATCGTGATCTTGCAGAAGCAGCTATTGTCAATCAACAAATAGATGGCTATATTTTGTTTGAATTTTTTTCTCCGACTATTGTCCTAGAAGGTAGCGATCCAAGTGTAAATCAAGTAGTAATGAAATGGGTCCAAGAGGCATTTAAATCTTTGCAGCAAGCAACACCATTACAAGAACCGAAGATTAAATTTTTACATGGAACAAGTGATATGGGGCAGTTTGATTATTTAGGACCGGTACTGCTCGGATTTTTCATTTTCTTTTTTGTTTTCTTAATTGCCGGAGTTTCGTTTCTCCGTGAAAGAACAACAGGGACATTAGAGCGACTTCTTGCAAGCCCATTGCGCCGTTGGGAAATCGTTGTCGGTTATCTTCTTGGTTTTGGTATTTTTACAATGTTACAATCGACAATCATTGTTGCTTATGCGATTTATGTTCTTGAGATGTTAATGGAAGGTGCATTTGTTTACGTCTTAATTATTACTTTGCTGTTAGCTTTAACTGCCTTAACCTTAGGAATTTTCTTATCGTCGTTTGCTAATAATGAACTACAAATGATGCAATTTATTCCAATCATTATTACCCCACAATTATTTTTCTCTGGGTTGTTTCATTTAGAAACAATTTCAGCTTGGCTAAGCTGGATTGGACCAGTTACGCCTTTGTATTATGGAGCCAATGCTTTGCGTGATGTTATGATTAGAGGTTACGGCTGGAATGAGATCTATCGCGATTTGCTTGTCCTAATCGCCTTTTCAGCTTTGTTCTTACTATTAAATATTTTCGCGCTGAAAAAATATCGAAAAATATAAATTTCAATTTTAGGTTTTGATACTTTAAGTAATTCAATATTTATTCAATATTTTTGAAAATGATAAGGAGTTTAAAATGTCCGATCAAGATTTTTTGCTGAAAGAAATGTTTTATGATGATAACGGTTTAACTGAAAAGCAAAGGCAAATTATTATTGCTGCAATTGAGTCCTTCGCTAAAAAAGGCTATGCAGCAACATCAACGAGTGAAATTGCCAAAAAAGCAGGAGTAGCAGAGGGAACGATTTTCCGCCATTATAAAACAAAAAAAGATTTATTACTTTCAATTGTAACTCCTGTAATGGCAAAGTTAATTGCCCCGTTCATCATTAAAGATTTATATAAAGTCATCGATCAACGTTATGAAACGTATGAAGAATTTTTGAGGGCGATGATTTTTAACCGCAGAGATTTTTTAATCAAAAACGTACCAATTATTAAAATTATGCTTCAAGAAATTCCCTTTCATCCTGAACTACGAGAACAGTTTAAGGAACATGTTGCCAAAAATGTTTATCAACGCCTTAGTCAGCTTATTGAGTATTATCAAGAAAATGGACAGATAATTGAAATGCCACCTTTTAGTATTATTCGTTTTACTGGTACGACGATCATTGGTCATCTTATTGCAAGATATGTCTTTTTTCCTGATGCCCAGTGGGACGATGAAGTTGAGATTGAACGAACGATTAAGTTAATTATGCATGGATTATCTCCAAAACATTAAGGCTTGGGTAAAACACCCAAGCCTATTTTCTGATAGAAAAATAGTGAAAAATACTTAATAAAGTCGACAATATCGAGACAACTGCTATAATAAAGATATAAAAAATGTGACAAAAATGTGAATAGGAGACTATTGACAAAATTGAATCTGCTTCAATAGTACAATCAAGAAACAATCCAGCATACAGGGGAGGTGGTTGGATGATTAGTAATATTTCAACTTCAGAGGTAAATAGAGATGATAAGATTCTTAGGATTATCTGTCTATTTAGTGGTTTAGCAACACCGATAATAACAATGTCGATATTAATTACTCATCCAAGTGTACCAGTCAGTATTCCGATTTGTATTTTTTTCACACTGCTCTTTTTTTCTCTATCTATATTGACGTATATTAGCCGTTTGGTAAAAGAGAATGCTTATCTTATTTTATATATACTTTCGTATTTTTCAAGTATCGCAATTGTTTATTATGTATCAAAAAGTCATTTTTCGTATGTTTATATTTTATTATTAACACTCGTTATCATTAGTTTAGTATTGCATGTAAAAAAAGTAAGTCATTTTTTGTTTTATACACTAGGAATCTATATCTTGATTATCCTTAGTTTGTATTTTTGCACTTTTCCAAGTAAGGAAAAAGTTTTTATCGCAGGTTTTTTCGCCATCTTATTTTTGGTCGTTTTTATTTATCTGAAATTGAAAGCCGGAGTAGAAAAAGAGCTATTTGAACGAGAAGAACATTATCGAAATCTAGTGGAGATTTCTCCGCAGGCTATATTTGTTCATGAGAATGAAAAAATCGTTTACGTAAATCCTGCTGCAATCAAGCTTGTAGCTGCATCCACTGCAATCGATCTATTAGGGAAACCTATTGCTGATTTTATTCATGTAGATTATCAATCTAAAGCTGCAAAAAGACTTGAGAAAGCAATACGGGGGGCAAGATTAGATTATATGGAAATGCAGCTTATAGGCTTGGATAATCGTATAATTTATACTGAAGCAAATATTATTAGCGAAAAATATTATGGTAAACCTGTAGCAGTAAGTATTTTGACTGATATTACTGAGCGGAAAAAGGTTGAGGAACAAATTAGGCATATGGCTTATTATGATGCATTAACAGAATTGCCAAATCGTTATTCCTTAAATGAAAGTCTTAATCGGTTATTGAATACAGGTCAGAAAAATGAGCCGTTTGGTATTATGTTTATCGATCTTGATAAGTTTAAAATTATTAATGATACGTTAGGACATAAATTTGGCGATCTGTTATTGATGGATGCTGCCAAGCGTTTTTGTAAATGTGTTAGGAAAAATGATATAGTCTTCCGTTATGGTGGTGATGAGTTTGTGGTTGTTTTCAAGGAAACAACGCCTGAGGACAGCGCGCTTGTAGCCCAGAGAATAATCGAAAGTTTTCAACGTTCTTTTTTGATAAATAACCATGAAGTTTATACGACACCAAGTATTGGCATTAGCCTTTATCCAATAGATGGTGTTAATGCTGATACGTTAATCAAACATGCAGACGCGGCTATGTATCTTGCTAAAGAACGTGGTCGAAATAATTATCAATTTTATACAGCCAATTTGAATGAAGTAGTCTCTAGAAAAATGGAATTGGAAAACGGTTTAAGACGGGCGTTGCTTAATCATGAGTTTGTCCTGCATTATCAACCACAAATTGAATTAAACACAGGTAAAATTGTTGGGATGGAGGCATTAATCCGTTGGCATCATCCTCTTCTTGGCATCATCCAACCTTCTGAATTTATTGAAATTGCAGAAGAGATTGGGCTTATTCATTCAATTGGCGAATGGGTTTTAAGAACTGCTTGCCGCCAGAATAAAGCATGGCACGATTGTGGCTATCCTGATTTAATGATGTCTGTCAATATTTCCAGTGTACATTTTCAACAAGTGAATTTTTTTGAAACAGTAAAAGGCGTGTTAGATGAGACCGGACTACAACCACATTTTCTAGAAATTGAAATTACAGAAAATATGATTTCAGAGATGATCAAAATGAAGCAAGTTGTTACTGAATTAAAGTCTTTAGGGGTTAGGCTTGCGATTGATGATTTTGGAACGGGTTATTCTTCACTAAGTCTTCTGAAATATTTGACAATCGACAGCTTGAAGCTAGACTCATTATTTATCCAAGATATTTATACAAACAATAATGCTGTTGTGCTTTTAAAATATGTAGTTGAAATGGCACATAATCTAAATTTGCAGATTATTGCTGAAGGGATTGAATATGAGCAACAAATAAAGGTGTTAAAAAAATATAATTGTGATCTGGTACAAGGTTATTTTTTCAGCAAACCACAGCAGGCTGACCAAATTGAATTATTATTGAAGGAATCAAAATATACGAATGGAAAATTACCTAAAATCAGCCAACCTTCACTAAACCAGCAATATGATTCTTGATTTGGTTGACCGGCTTTTAATTTTTCATAATGTCGAATAAACATCCGTGCCTATATTGCTTAACGTAAAACTAGGAAACAATTCGCTTAAAAGGTATTCGTTTAGAAAGGAGAGAATCGTTTGCGAAAGTGGTATCAAAAAGTCCGAAAAAATACAGGACTTAGTCCGTACGTTTGGATTGTTTTTTATATTCTCCCTTTTTACTTTATTTTTCAATCTTCATCAACACTGCAAATTAGTTTAGGAATTATTATGATTATTGCTTATTTGATTTGCTATGTACTTTCTTTTACTTCGAAAGGATGGCTCATTTATTTAGGAACAGGTGCGCAAATAGCAATATCAACGACGATGAGTATGTTATTTGGCTATATTTATTTTTTTCTTTTTTTGGCGTTTTTTATTGGGAATCTAAAGAAGAAAATGGCCTTTATCATTTTTTATATCATTTTACTAATCAGTACATTTGGAACGATTTACTATGGTTTTGTAACTATCCATAATCGGGAACTAATTACCCAATTACCGTTTGTTGTGCTGAGTTTAATATCTGTTATTCTTCTTCCTGTAAGCACTTATAACAAAAATAAAGAGGATGAATTACAAGGACAGTTGGATTATGCTAATAAACGAATTTCAGAATTAGTGAAACTCGAGGAACGGCAGCGAATTTCCCGTGACCTACATGATACTCTTGGTCAAAAACTTTCTTTAATTGGTTTGAAGAGTGACCTCGCTGCAAAGTTAATAAGCAAAAATCCAGTTCAAGCGAAGCAGGAAATTAGCGACGTTCAAAAAACAGCAAGGATAGCATTAAAAGAGGTTCGAGAGATGGTTACGCAAATGCGTGGTACGAAACTAGAGGATGAGATTTCGCGAATTAAACAAATTTTAAAAGCAGCTGAAATTAACTTTATTATAGAAGGAAATTCAAAACTTACAAAAACATCGCTAATAGCCGAAAATGTAGTCAGTATGTGTATAAAGGAAGCTGTTAACAATGTCGTGAAACATAGCAAAGCGACAACATGCTTTCTAATCATTGAGCAAACAAAAACGGAATTAACCGTCAAATTAAAAGATAATGGCGTGGGGATCGGAAATTTTCTAGAAAATTCGTACGGGAATGGAATACAAGGAATGAAAGAACGACTTGAATTTGTCAATGGAAGTTTAGAAATTGTTTCTGATCATGGAACGACGATTATTATTAAAGTACCTACTATTTTTAAACAAGCGGATGAGGTGGGAGAGTTATGATTCGGATCGTGATTGCTGAAGATCAAAAAATGCTCTTAGGAGCTCTTGCTGCCTTATTAGATCTTGAAGATGATATGTCTGTTGTTGGCAGAGCAAATAATGGCGAAGAAGCGGTCAATTTAGTTAAACTGCACAAGCCAGATATTTGTATTATGGATATCGAAATGCCTGGGAAAAGCGGTCTTGAAGCAGCTGAAGAATTAAAAGGATTTGGTTGTAAGGTGATTATTTTAACAACTTTTGCGCGGTCTGGCTATTTTGAACGAGCGTTAAAAGCAAGGGTCAATGGTTATATGTTAAAGGATAGCCCTAGCGAAGAATTAGCCAGCGCGATTCGGAACGTAATGGCTGGAAAGCGAATTTATGCAGCTGAATTGGTTGACGAGGTTTATAGCGAAGAAAATCCATTAACTGGACGTGAAAGTGAAGTACTAATGTTAATGTCTGAAGGGAAAAGCACAAAAGAAATTGCCAACCAGCTCTTTATCACTACCGGAACGGTACGAAACTATGTTTCCTCCATTCTAGATAAGCTTGATGTTAGTAATCGAATTGAAGCAATTACAAGGTTTAAAGAGAAAGGTTGGTTTAAGTAACAAGATAGTCACAATATAATAACCAAAACAAGCCAAAAGTCCACCTCGTGTGGATTTTTGGCTTGTTTTGTCCTTTTTTGGTGTCAGACACCAAAAAGGATGAATAATTTTCCTTATAAATGAGAACCTTTTTATAGAAACAAATTATTTCTAATAGCTATCTTTGGGGGAAATAAAATGATTTTCAATCTAGAAAAACTGAAAGAACAAGCGCATAATAGTGCACTGCAACATGATCCATTTGTGAGTCAGAAGCCATCGAAACAATTTTGGAAGAATAATGAACGTAACACTCAAAAACTACGTGAGTTTGTCAATGTGTTACATGAAAAAAAGACGGCTTGTTCTCAACCAGCTGAGGAATGGTTATTAGACCATGCAGAATTTATAGAAGAACAAATTTTGGTTATTAAACATGAGCTAACAAAAACGTTTGTAAATACATTGCCTCACTTAAATAAAACAGGAGAAGCGAGAATTTTTGCAATTTGTAAAGAGTATCTTAGTTTTACGGATGGTCATTTACAGCAGGACTCATTTATGGCGTTTATTCGTTCTTATCAGGAAGTTTCAGTTTTAGCAATAGCGGAAGCATGGGCAACTCCATTAATGATGCGAGTGGCAATTATCGATAAATTAGCTGAGATTATGGATGTTATTAAGGAACGTCATGATGTGTGTACTCAAATAGAGCAGTTGCTTTCTCGGTTAGAGACATCCAATATTACACCGGAAAAATTAAAGCAGGTCATTGAAGAGGCTGGACACGATATCCCGCTATCTGGTTCGATGACTGTTCATTTAGTTAAACATCTTCGCGAGCGTGCAGATTATTCACCGACTGTTGGTGAATGGTTAATTTGTAAATTAGAAAACGGTCCAGAAAGTTTAGATCATATTTTATCGTATGAATATCAGCTTCAAGCTAATTATCAAGTTATGACTGGTAATCTTCTTAGTAGTTTGCGTAAGCTTTCTCGTTGGGATTGGCGTGAGGCGTTTGAGGAAATTAGTATTGTTGAACAAACACTGCGAAAAGAAAAGCTTGGTCAATATTCTAAACTTGATTTTGCTAGTAGAGAAACACTTCGAAAGCGTGTAGAAAGATTAGCTAAACGCTTACGTCTGCCTGAAAACTTTATTGCCTCACAAGCCGTTGAATTAGCGGATTTTTATGCAGATGATGTTGTGGATGAGGATACTGAAAACCTCCCAAGACAAGCATTTGTTTCTTATTATTTGTTAGAACCAGAAGGGATTCAAGCTTTGAGACAAGCATTAAAGTCGTGTGGCAAACCAAGAAGGGTACCCGAAACTATTTTTCTACGTCGGGCAACGGGAACGTATTTCAATTTCGTTATTACTTTCTTTATGATTGCCATGTTTGGATTTACTGCTTTTATTGGTTGGGAGCAAGTTTTTTCTCCATTAGAATGGTTGGGAATTGCCTTTGTGCTTTTAATCCCTGCCTTAGAGTGGAGCATTACAGCAGTCCACTGGATTATTGAGCGAACGAAACGCCCGACCCCCTTGCTAAGATATGATTTTTCAAATGGAATTCCAGATGAAGCTGCGACTATGGTAGTAATCCCGATTATTTGGTCAACTGTCGAGGAAGTAGATGAGCTGCTTGACCGCTTAGAACTACATTATTTGGCGAATCGCGACAAAAATCTGCATTTTGCGTTACTAAGTGATTTTAAAGACAGTGATCAAGAAAGTGAGAAAAATGATGAGGTAATCATTGCATCAGCGATAGCTGGAATAAAACGGTTAAATCAATCATACCCAGATCATGCTTTTTATTTATTTCAACGTAAAAGGCTTTGGAATCCTTCTGAAAAAATTTGGATGGGTTGGGAAAGAAAACGAGGGAAACTAGTGGAATTTGTGGAGCTTTTGCGAGGTAAGCAGGATACAAGCTATCACATGATTGAAGGTGATTTGGCAGAACTTCAGCAAATTCGTTATATCATTACTCTTGATGCTGATACTCAGCTTCCATTAGAAATTGCCCAAAGAATGATTGGGACGATCCATTTACCGTTTAACAGACCGAGGTTAAATAAATCTAAGACAAGAGTAGTAGAAGGATATGGTGTACTTCAACCTAGAATTGGCATGAGTCATGAAGCTGCGTTAAGGTCTCGTTTTGCCAGTCTTTGGTCTAGTGATCCTGGAATTGATCCGTATGCATTTGCAGTTTCTGATCCTTACCAAGACGCGCTCGGTCAAGCGATTTTTACCGGAAAAGGGATCTTTGATGTTGATAGCTTTAACCAAGTTTTATGTGAGCGAATTCCAGAAAATCGCTTGTTAAGTCATGACTTATTAGAAGGCGGTTTTTTACGTGCGGGATTATTATCTGATATCGAGTTAATTGATGATCATCCAGTACGTTTTAATGCCTATCAAAAACGGTTACACCGCTGGGTTCGAGGCGATTGGCAATTGTTAATGTGGCTATTACCGAAAGCAAAAAATCGTCGTGGAGAAGTTTTGCCAGTTGATTTATCAATCTTAACACGTTGGCAAATTATTGATAATTTGCGCCGTAGTATCCTGCCACCAGTTCTTTTTGTCATTCTTACTTTAGCAATGACAACACTGCCTGGAAACCCTGTTAATTGGTTTGTCATTGTGATTGCTACATTGCTTATTCCATTAATCCGACAAATAATCAATCTTAAAGGACTATTTTTATACCCACGGAGTATTAGTTATACAGCAGCTCAGGTAGTTGTTTCAATCTTAACGCTACCATTTCAATCGGTACTATTGCTTGATGCAATTGTCCGAACGTTGTATCGAGTTGTTTTTTCAAAACGTCGTTTATTAGAATGGGTTCCCGCAGCTGATGTAGATCGCCATAGTAAACGCAATGGCGCACCAAGTTTATATGGGTTATATGGGGGATATACTCTAGTAATCCTTTTTTTAATAACGGCAATATTATTAGGTAATGTTGTGATTGTAACGATTGCCACTTTGCTAAGTATTCTGTGGGCTTTCACACCATTGGTGATTAAATGGTTAGATCAGCCGCCGCGACAAGCTGAAGTTAGTTTTACTGAGGCTGAGAAGGAAGAATTACAAAAATTATCATTACAGATCTGGTCCTTTTATGAAGACTATGTCACGAAAGAAGATAATTGGCTTCCTCCTGATAATGTCCAATTTGAACCGCCTAATGGTGTCGCCCATCGTACATCGCCAACCAATATCGGCTTGTACTTAACTTGCGCTTTAGCTGCAAGGGATTTTGAGTTTATTGATACGCCAGGGTTAATCGAAAGATTCGAACGGACATTAGATACAATCGAACGGATGGAGAAATGGAAAGGCCATTTATATAACTGGTATGACACGGTCACTTTAAAGACTTTACACCCAACGTATATTTCAACTGTTGATTCAGGAAACTTCATTGTTTGTTTAATAACGGTAAAAGAAGGTCTTGCTGAGTGGTTGCAAATGTATAGAGGAACAAAGAACACAGATGAATCTGAAGGAAAGGAGAAAGAAGCACTTCATATTGCTTTCTCAGAAGAACTAACTCCATTTAAAATAGAGAAGAAAACGGATAAAAAAGTTCAAGAACCATGGTTTAACCGGGGGCAACGTTTAATTAATAGGTTGGAAAAATTAATTAAAGATACTGATTTTCGTCCTTTATATAACCATCAAGCTAAATTGTTTTATTTAGGCTATCATGGGGAGCGCAAGAAACATGATGAGGTTCTTTATGATTTGCTGGCATCTGAGGCAAGACAAGCAAGCTTTGTGGCGATTGCCCTTGGTCAAGTATCAGTGTCGCACTGGAATTCATTAGGTCGAACAATGACAAAGGCCGGTAAGAAACCATTACTCCTATCATGGTCTGGGACAATGTTTGAATATTTAATGCCTTGGTTATTTATGCGTACTTACAACAACACGATATGGGAAACAACGTACAAGGCTGTTGTAAATAGACAAATTGATTATGCTAGGCAGCGCGGAGTGCCATTTGGAATCTCAGAATCCGGTTATTACGCCTTTGATTATCAAATGAACTATCAATACCAAGCTTTTGGTGTTCCAGGACTTGGATTTAAACGAGGTCTTGAACAAGATTTGGTCGTAGCTCCTTATGCGACCATTTTTGGACTTTCATTTGCCAAGCGTGAAGGATTAGCAGCTTTAAGGAAAATAGAACAGTTAAATGGGCGAGGAAAATATGGTTTTTTTGAGGCGATCGATTTTACCCAAGAAAGGTTACCTAAAGGTCGCAAACATGTTCCAATTCGTAGTTATATGGCACACCATCAGGGAATGAGTATGTTAACTCTTGCCAATTTATTGTTACCAAAAACGATGTTTGATCGGTTTCATCGCAATAAACAAGTGCGATCAGCAGAGTTGTTACTACAAGAGCGGATTCCGAAAAAAGTGAAAATGATTAAGCATCGTGCGATTAGTCGTATTCATCAACCATATTCAGAAATTGTTGACAACAAAACGTCCATTCGTGAATATCTTTCTGTCGATACGAGAACGCCAGAAGTATGTGTTCTTTCAAATGGGAAATTTACAACGGTTGTTACAAACAGTGGTAGTGGTTTCAGTCGTTACGAAGGGGTATCTGTTTCAAGGTGGCGTGAAGATCCAGTAATGGATTGCTGGGGAAGCTATATTTATATTCATGATATTTCGAAGGAAAAAATTTGGTCTCCTTCGTATCAACCTTGTCAAGTGAAAGTAAAAGAACAACGAGTTCAATTTGGCTTAGATAAAGCAACCTTTCTTCGCGAGGATGAAGAAGTTCAAACTAGCATGGAAATTTGCGTTTCACCAGAGTGGGATGCGGAAATTAGACGAATTTCATTAACAAATGTTAGTCAAGAACGAAAAGTGTTAGAGGTTACATCATTTGTTGAATTGGCCTTAGCGAATCCAATCGCTGATGATGCTCATCCTGCTTTCAGTAAATTGTTTATTCGAACAGCGTTTGATTCTAAAACAGGTTGTATCATAGCAGGACGAAGACCTCGTGAAGAAAAAGACAAAACGTTATGGGCTGCTCACTCCCTGATCGTTCAAGGTCAAGCACTTGGTTTAGTGGAATACGAAACAGATCGTTCCTGCTTTATTGGTCGAGGCCATAAACTTTCCAATCCACAGGGTCTTAAGTCCCGTTTAAGAGGAAAAGTAGGTTCTGTAGCTGACCCTGCGTTCGTCATGAGGCGTCGGGTTACAATTGATCCAGGTGCCCAAGTACAACTTGTAGCAGTGACATCTATAGCAAATACACGTGAAGATGCTGTTGCGGTTATTCAAAGATTTGGACCTAACCAAGCGATAGAGCGAGCCTTTCAACTAGCATGGAACCGAGCAGAGATCGAATTAAGAAACTTACGTTTAACCCATCGCGAAGCAACAGGATTTCAAATTTTTGCCGGTCATGTCCTTTATAATCCGCCATTACGGAAGGAACGCGAAAGTAGCATCTTAATCAATCAAAAGGGTCAGTCAAGCCTTTGGGCATATGGTGTATCAGGTGATCGACCAGTTGTCCTTGTCCGAATAGACAATAATAATCATTTACCTTTTGTTGTCCATTTGTTAACTGGTCATGAGTATTTACGAAGGCTTGGACTGTTATTTGATTTAGTTCTCTTAAATGAATCAGAAGAAGGTTATCAACAGAACTTACAAGAAGCACTACAACGAGCTGCTGAACAGGGCATTGACCGTTTTGGGGCAGGTGTATCTGGAGTTTATGTTGTTAACGCAAGTCAATTATCACAAGAAGATTACTCTTTATTAAAATCTGTTTCGCGGGTCATTTTCCGAGCAGGAGGTCCAAGTATTTATGCACAAATGCGCGTCCCTAAGAGAAATGTAGATCATCCATTGCCTGAACAATTAGTCCCGAGACCAACTAACGAGTTAAGCAGTATATTAGATGGTCAAAAGCAAGAGGAAGATCCAAGCAATTGGCTATATTTCAATGGATGGGGAGGATTTTCTCCTGATGGGAAAGAGTATTGGATCCAAATGAAAAATGGCAATCATTTACCTGCACCTTGGATTAATGTTATTGCAAACCGTAAATTTGGTTGTCTCGTTTCTGAATTGGGTACAGGCTACTCTTGGTGGAAGAACAGCCGTGAATGCAAACTTACTCCATGGTCAAACGATCCCGTACTAGACCCACCAACGGAAACAGGGTATTTACGAGACGAAGCTACTGGAGAAGTTTGGTTATTAACCCCTTCAACTGTTCATTCAAAACTGGGGTACAAAGTAACGCATGGAAGAGGCTATTCATGTTTTAACCATGAACGAAATGGGTTAAAACATGAAATGACGATATATGTTCCTTTAGAGGAACCAGTGAAAATAATTAGAGTGAAGC
Organism: Anaerobacillus sp.; assembly: GCA_036676095.1. Lineage (GTDB taxonomy): Bacteria > Bacillota > Bacilli > Bacillales > Anaerobacillaceae > Anaerobacillus. The sequence continues at coordinate 62,738 of JAKFDP010000114.1, forward strand.
TTGAAAATAATACAAAACAACAAAGAAACCTTTCGTTAACGTATTATGCTGAATGGGTATTAGGAGTCCATCGCCAAGCAAATGCATCCTACATTGTTACTGATTGGTTACAATCAGCCAATATTCTAACGGCTAGAAATATGTATCAAGAAACTTTCCGTGATGCAATCGCTTTTTTAGGAATATTTACACGACCAGAACTGGAGTCATATTCAGAGCTTTCTTGGACTGGGGATCGTAGTGAATTTATAGGTCGAAATGGGAGTATTGAATATCCTGCAGCGTTAACTCGTGTTTCTTTATCTGGTCGAACAGGTGTGAATTATGATAGTTGTGGAGCAGTTCAAAGAAAAGTAACAATCGAACCAGGTCAGAATGAAGTGTTCTATATTTTATTAGGCTGCGATGCTTCCGTGGAGGCTGTTGTCGAATTAGCGCAAAAATATTCGCAAATTTCAACTTGTGAAGCTGCTTTAAGTGATGTAAATCATTTTTGGAATCACCATTTAGAGCAAATAAAGGTGTCTACCCCTTCTTTAGAAACTGACATTCTTTTAAATGGCTGGTTATTATATCAATCGCTTGCTTGCCGATTATGGGCAAGATCAGCATTTTATCAAGCTGGAGGAGCATACGGCTTTCGTGATCAACTTCAAGATTCTTTGGCTTTGTTGCACACTCTTCCAGAAGTTATGCGCGAACAAATTATTCGCCACGCATCCCATCAATATTTAGAAGGAGATGTCCAGCACTGGTGGCATGAAGAAACTAGTCGTGGGATTCGTACTTTATTTTCTGATGATTTACTCTGGCTTCCGTATTGTGTTTCAAGATATATCGAACATAGTGGTGATGATACTATCTTGGAAGAAGTTGCTCCGTATTTATTTAGTGAACCGCTACAAGAAGGTGAACACGAACGCTATGAGCCGACAGTTCTTTCTTCAGAAACAGGTACCGTTTATGAGCATTGCTTGCGAGCAATTGATAAAGCATTAGAACGAATTGGTGAACACGGCTTACCACTAATTGGAGTTGGTGACTGGAATGATGGGATGAACCTTGTTGGTGCAGAAGGCCGCGGGGAGAGTGTCTGGTTAGGTTGGTTCTTAAGTGATGTATTGAAGCGTTTTGCTGAAATTTGCGCTAAGCATGAAGATCAGAAAAAACAAGCTGACTATTTACAAGCAAAAGAAAAGTTAATTATAGCGTTAAATGAGCATGGTTGGGATGGGCAATGGTACCGTCGAGCATTTACAGATTCTGGACAATGGTTAGGCTCAATTAATAATGAAGAATGCCGCATCGATGCGATTGCCCAATCTTGGTCGGTCATTTCCGGAGCTGCCCCAAAAGAACGTGCTGTTCAAGCGATGCGTTCTTTTGATCGAGAATTAGTAGATCGTGAACTGTCGGTTGTTCGCTTATTAACTCCAGCTTTTGATCATACACACCCAAGCCCCGGTTATATTCAAGGTTATCCGCCTGGGATTCGGGAAAATGGTGCTCAATATACTCATGGCGTCATCTGGGGGATCGTTGCTTGGTGTCAACTAAATGAAGGAGATAAGGCCTTAGAAGTGTTTCGAATGCTTAATCCAATGACCCATACGCGTACTGATCAAGAAGTAAGAAAATATGTAGGTGAACCTTATGTTATGGCAGCTGATGTGTATACAGCTGAACCTCACAAAGGGCATGCTGGTTGGACATGGTATACAGGAGCATCTAGTTGGATGTATCAAGCTGGAATAGAGTGGATTCTGGGGATAAGGCGAAGCGGTAATAAACTGTTAATTGATCCATGTATTCCAAACGATTGGCCAGGGTATACTGTTTCCTATCGATTTGGTCATACGATGTATTATATTACTGTAAAAAATCAATCAAAGAACCCTAAAGGTGTTAAACAGTTATTTGTAAATGGAAATGAGTTCTCCCTTTCAGAAGCAGCCGCGTTCGTGCCATTGGAAGATAATCAGCTAGACCATAATGTAGAAGTGATATTGTGATAATTGGAAATTAGCTTGTCTCATAAGTAAAAGCCACTTATGAGACAAGCGAAAATTTACGGAGGCGATTGTTTAAATGACGAACAAAATTAGAAAAGCAATTATTCCTGCTGCTGGGTTTGGTACACGTTTTTTGCCGGCTACTAAATCACAGCCTAAAGAGATGCTTCCTTTAATTAATAAACCCGCCATTCAATATATTGTGGAAGAAGCAATCGAATCAGGAATTGAACATATTCTAATTATTACCGGCCGAAATAAGCGCTCAATTGAAGATCATTTCGATCATAGCGTAGAATTGGAAAATATTTTGAGAAGTCGCGGTAAATGGTCTCAATACAAAGAAGTTCTAAATATTGCCAAAATGGCTGATATTCATTTTATTCGTCAAAAAGAACAACTTGGGCTTGGTCATGCCGTTCATTGTGCTCGTTGCTTTGTTGGAGATGAGCCATTTGCCGTTTTGCTAGGCGACGACATCATTCACCATCCAACAAAACCTGCACTTCGGCAGATGATTGAACAATATGAACAATACGGAAAAAGCATTGTTGGTGTTCAAGAAGTTGAGATGGATGAAGTGTCTAAATATGGAATTATTTCCGGAAACCAACTTCATAATCGGGTTTATGAGTTAAATGATTTAGTTGAAAAGCCATCAATCGAACAAGCTCCATCCAATTTGGCAATTGTCGGACGTTATATTATTCACCCAGATATTTTTGACATGTTAGAAAAAACAGAACCTGGAAGCGGTGGAGAAATTCAATTAACTGACGCACTAAAAACGTTATGCCATACACATGGATTGCAAGCAAACCTTTTAGAAGGCGATCGCTTCGATATTGGAGACGTTTGGGGATATATCCATGCCACATTATCTTTAGCGATGGAGTGTCAAGAATTACAGGAAAAATTAAATAATTTTTGTGTAAATAGATTGCAGGCATAAAGTTAGGAGTAATCGCTATTCAGGTGACGGGTTTAGTTTAGAGGTGCAAAAGGTATTTTGACACTTATTTTTGACAACAAAGTAAGTATTGGCACTAGAAAAAGGATGGCATTTGCCATCCTTTTAGACATTTATAGAACTTTAATCTATTAAACTTTTTGCAATTTGGCTTTCCGTACAAAAAATGATATTCGAATGATGCCCGAAAAGCGCTGAAAATGGCAAATCCGGTCACCAAAGAGGCGGAATGATGCCCGAAAAGAGGTGGAAATCGCAATTTCGGTAATCAAAAACCCCGAACAACAGTAAAATGTTTATTTGCTCCTCTTTGTCATCACTGTTTTTTATACGCCTCAAGTCTTAGTGAAAATATATCTGTAGTTCATTATGAGAACGTTTAAAAGTAGATAAGATAGAGACATAAGAAGGGAGGAATTAACGTTGAAGAAATTTGGATTGTTTATTTTAGGTGGAATTGCCGCGATTATATTAATTGCTAATTTAGGGCCGATTGCGCTGTTTGCATTTAGTGTTGCGATTTTATACTACGCATTTAAAGGCTTTATGAAGGCGGAAACATCATTAAGTAAAGTAGCATGGGCAACTTTAGGACTGGTCTTGTTTTCGATCACAGTTTCGAATGTTCCAGCACTAGCAGGTATTGCCGCTGCGGTTGTCCTCTACTATGTCTACAAAAAGTGGAATGAAGAGAAGGAAATCGTAGTTAAGCGTAAACATGAAACAACAGATCCATTCGTAAATTTTGAAAAAGAATGGGCTGAATTGAAAAGAAATTTTTAAAGTAACAGACAAAATTAAGCTAAAAGGAGAAGTGAAAAAAATGGCTAACCTATTTAAAAGAATTAAAAACACAATTGTCGCAGATGTTCATGAATTGTTAGATGAAAAGGAGCAAAAAAATCCACTTTCCATTCTCAACCAATATTTACGTGATTGTGAGAAAGAGGTAGAGAAGGTAGGAAAGTTAGTAGAAAGACACTATATGTTAAAAGAAGAGTTCACACGCGAGTATAACGAAGCGCGTCATTTAGCTGATAAACGTAGCTATCAAGTAGAAATTGCAGCAAAAGCTGGTGAAACAAAATTGATGGAATTTGCCGTACAAGAGCAAACTCATTATGAAGAGCGTGCTAGTCGTTTAAAGCTTGCTTTAGATCAAGCAACCACACATCTTCAAGAACTGGAACAAAAATATGAAGAAATGAAACATAAATTAAAAGATATGCATATTAAACGAATGGAATTAATGGGACGGGAAAATATAACTCGAGCACAGCACCAGATGAACCAAGTGCTAAACTATAACTACGATGGAAAAGTAGGTTCAAAATTTGAAGAGATGGATCGCTATCTTGATCGACTCGAGCAACAAGCAAATTCACAATATTACCGTAATACGATTGATAGTCGGATTGCCGAATTAGAGAAACAAATAAAAAGTCAAGAAAGTCATTCTATTTCCTAGGAAAAACGTGATATAGTTTTAAGAGAAAACTGAATTAATTTGAACTAGGAAAGATAGCTAGCCTTCAGTGCCAGCGGCTCGAGGTCAAATAACCAGTCACAAAATCAATTGGGTTGACATTCACTGTCAGCCCCTTACATATGAAACGAGGAGAGACCTGTATGGATAATCATAATAAAACAGATTATATTAGCTGGATGATTTTAATAGGATTACTCCTTCTCGTTGTCGAAATAACTTTTTTTAATAAAGGGTTAGTTTTTTCAATTCTCTTTGCTAGCTTGTTTCTTTATTTTGGTGGGAAGCGTCTGTATAGTTCGATTGGTAAATTAATTTTCGGGCTAGGCTGTATCAGTTTATTTTTTACAACAATTAATATGATCGTTTTTAAGTTTCTGATTTTTGCAGTGATTGGCTATGTTTTACTCTATTTTTATAGGTCAAAGAAGCGTCCTGTATTAATAGAACCTATAATCAGTCAATCTGAACAGTTATGTAACAGGACAAAACTTTTTAAGCCACAACAGATGTTTGAAAATCTGATTTTTGGTCATCAAAAAACGCCAGAAAAAAATTATGAATGGCATGATATTACTATTCAAGTTGGCATCGGTGACACAAAAATTGATTTAAGTAATACAGTGTTACCGAAAGGTGAAGCTGTGATTGTCATCCGGAATTTTATTGGCAATATTCAAATTCTTGTTCCATATGAAGTTGAAATAAATATCTCGCATTCTTTGTTAATTGGAACAACGATTATTTTTGATCAAGCTGATGAAAAGCTATTTAACCAAACGTTAATGTACAGAACGGAAAATTACGATGAAGCATTTCGAAAAATTAAAATTGTAACGGCGCTTGGAATTGGTAGATTAGAGGTGAAAAGAATATGACGTTTATACAGAGACAGATGATCTTAAGTATCTTGTTTTCGTTTATTCTTTTTACTTTGTTTACAGTTATTTATGTCACAATTTTTCCAGTTGAAAATTGGAGCACGTTGCTTGAAGCAAAAATATTTGACTTACCGATCTTCTTTTTTATTCCCGGTGTGACGATTGCTATAGGAATTATTTATGGACTTCTTAGTAGTATGAGTTATAAAAAGCAGTTGGAAATGGTTGAGGATGCATTGGAGCATTTAGAACAAGGTCGATATTTAGAAGAGGAAAAAATAGTTTGTTTCGAAGAACTTAGGCCAATCTTTCAAAAAGTAAAAGCGATTCAAAAACAAATGGCCCAACAAGTAAAAACAGCACAAAAGCTAGCAAGTGAAAAAGCTGTTGACCAAGAAAAAGAAGTCCAAAAAATTGTTTCGCAAGAACGTAACCGTCTTGCTCGTGAGCTGCATGATTCTGTTAGCCAACAATTATTTGCCGCATCAATGCTGATGTCGGCAATTACAGAAACAAAACAGGATCATGAAGGGATTGAAACAAAGCAATTGAAGCTTGTTGAGGAAATGATTAATCAATCACAACTTGAGATGAGAGCGTTACTTTTACACTTGCGACCTGTTCCACTTAAAGGGAAATCGCTGCAAGAAGGGATGCAAGAACTGTTAAATGAATTATCGCAAAAGGTTCCAATGGATATCTCGTGGAAAATTGAAGCAGTTCCATTAGAAAAAGGTGTTGAAGATCATCTCTTTCGGATTTTGCAAGAATCGGTATCAAACACATTGCGTCATGCAAAAGCAACTAGTTTAGAAGTACTTTTAATTAACCGCGATGATTTAATTATTTTACGCATTATTGATGATGGTGTTGGCTTTGATGTAAGTGAAGAAAAAGCTGGATCTTACGGTTTGCAAAACATGCATGAACGGGCAAAAGAGATTGGTGGCCTCTTAAAGGTAGTAAGTTTAAAAAATAAAGGAACACAGCTCGAAGTAAAGGTTCCATTGGTGGTAGGTGACTAAAGTGATAAAGGTATTGTTTGTCGATGATCATGAAATGGTACGAATTGGTGTCACTTCTTATTTATCAGCTCAGCCAGATATTGAGGTTGTTGCTGAAGCAGATAATGGTGCACGTGGTGTTGCGCTTGCCTTATCATTACGTCCAGATATTATCTTAATGGATTTAGTAATGAAGGAAATGGACGGGATTGAAGCAACGCGGCAAATTATCGAGGCATGGCCGGAGGCAAAGGTTATTATTGTGACAAGCTTTCTTGATGATGAAAAAGTCTATCCGGCACTAGAAGCTGGAGCAACAAGTTATATGTTGAAAACATCAAAGGCAAGTGAAATAGCTCGGGCAATCAGAGCCACTTATGAAGGACAATCTGTCCTCGAGCCTGAAGTGACAGGAAAAATGATGACAAAAATGCGGCAAAAAAAAGTAACGTTACCACATGAGCAACTAACAGAGCGGGAAATGGAAATCTTACTTTTAATGACAGAAGGAAAAACAAATCAGGAAATTGCCGATGAAGTTTTTATTGCTTTAAAAACAGTAAAAGTTCATGTAAGCAATATTTTAGGAAAGCTTGAAGTTCATGATCGAACCCAAGCAGTGATTTATGCCTTTAAACATGGTTTAGTAAAATAGATAAAGCACAGAGTTTGGTCGGCTCTGTGCTTTTTACGATAGCTTGAATTCACTAAATGGTTAAGAAAGAACTAGTGATCTAACATTATTGAGATTTGCTCAATTTTTAACAACTCCTACTCAATGCCTAAATACAATGGAAAACAAATAGTGTATAATGTAATTACATTGAAAAAGGCAAACTTATCGAAAGATAAGGACGCAAAGCCATGGGCCTAAGGGGATAATATCCCTACGGTTGCCAGGTTGCCAAGGTCTCCTCTTTGGGGGCTTCGGCCCAAAAAGAGAGGAGAATAGATATGAAAAAGGTTACGATAACCGTAATGTTATTGTTAATGTTTTTCTTTAGTATGAATGTTCAAGCAGAAAGTCAACACGGAGTATCAACTTGGTTATGGAATACGTATGAGATTGTCAATAATGAGAGTGAAGTTCTTGCATTTTTACAACAACAACAAGTTACTGATCTTTATTTACAAGTTGATCAACAAATTGAGAAAAGTATTTATCAACAATTTATCGAAAGAGCAACAGAATTAAACATAAAGGTTCATGCACTTGATGGTGCACCTAATTGGGCAACACGTAACGGTATTAAAAAATATAAGGCATTTAAAGACTGGTTACAAAGTTATCAAACAAGTTCATCCCCTGAACAAAGATTTGCTGGGATTCATCTTGATGTTGAACCTTATTTATTACCGGAGTGGCAAAAAAATCAACAAAGTACGATAGAATATTATCAAAATTTTGTCCGTGATTTTCAGCTCTTTGCTCAAGAATATGACTTGCAATTTGGTCTAGACATTCCATTTTGGTTTGATGAAATAAGCTATCGTAATAAAAAATATGGTAGAGGCACTCTTAGTGAATGGGTAATAAATGAAAGCGATTATCTGACCATTATGGCCTATCGAAACTTTGCTGAAGGTACTAATGGAATTATTCAATTAGTAAAAAATGAATTAGATTATGCCGAAGCAAATGGAAAAAAGGTAATTGTAGCTGTTGAAACAGAAACTTCTAACGAAGGAAATCAGATAAGTTTTGCAAATTATGGAGGTCACTATTTAGAAGAGGAGCTTCTAAAAGTAGTTGATTATTATAGTCAAATGAGTAATTTTGCTGGTGTAGCAGTACACCATTATGATAGTTGGAGGACTTTAGTCAATAATTAATTGGACGATTAACTCATTAAGTATCCCTTTCCTTAAAAATTATTATTTTTAAGGAAAGGGATACTTTTTTCTTAAAAGATAAGAAAGTATAAAGTTTTTGAACTTTGAATACTGTCTAGCTCCGAACGCCAGCGGCTCGAGGTCAAATAACCTGTCAGATAAAAAGTGAAAAGACGCACTTTTTACTGCCAGAACATTTGCTTGTCGCCGCTAAGCGGGCGCTCTGCGCTTTTCTTATTATTATGGTTTTAAAATCAATACCTCAAAGCGAGGTTTTCCGTTACTGAGTCCAATTGCGGCGATTGTATAAGCTTCATGTGCTTTTATGTTAGTATCGCGGATGGTTAATAATATTTCATTAGTACCAGCTTTACGTAATTCAAGTGTCATTCTGCCGGGAGGTAATTCAAGATAATTCGCGACTTCGCTAAAGGCAACATTTCGAAATAACGTTTCTCCTTTAGGAATTGCTATATCAACAGCAGGGGCATTTGGTGATAAGTGCCAAACACGAACGTTTGCTTTATCTCTTGGAGTAGTTTTTATATCTTTAGTTGTAACTAAACTTAAGTCGTTAACGTATCCGGCTGCAGCAACCGTATAATTATTCCCAGCTTGAATGTCAATATTTTGACTTAAGAGTGGATTTGTTTTTTGTCCTGCTATATAAATCTCAATTTTATGCGAACCCACCGGAACATCTATATAAGGGCTAATTTGGTAATATTTCATGTTATTAAACGTTTTTTTTCCACTGACGTATATATCAACTCTAGGTGCATCTGGGGAAACGTGAAGAACACGAACTTTTGCTGTTTGTTGGCGCACTTCTACAGGAGTTTCATAAGTAGTGCGAACCATACCTGTTTGCATTTGGCAAAGCTGTTGCATACACATTAAGTGTAATTGATAATAGTAAATATGTCTTTGTGGATCAAGATATTTATAATAGTTTGCTAACATATCATACATTGCTGCATCTTGGACAACTTTGTATAACGGGTGATAATAATGAAACATTAATCCCTCTCCTTTCGATGGAACATACAAAAGTAATGTATGCATGAGCAAAAAATTAGGACTTTGTCTCATCAAATTTTATTGGAAACAAACAGCAACTAGGCACCATTCTATTGAAATCTCCATATATTATCGAAAACAATATAGGAGTTTTGGGAATGGTCGATCAATTATTATATGCTGCTACTTTGAAAACGAAAGATGGCACTAAGTGGGGATATATAAATGAAACAGGTGAATTTGTCATTCAGCCTGAATTTACGTATGCGCTTGATTTTCAAAAGAATCGCTTAGCAACTGTAGAAATTGGCGAACGGTACGGAAGTATTAATCAAAAAGGAAAATTTGTCATTCCACCTAAATTCGAGTCAGTGATTGAATTTTCAGAAGGAAGAGCGGCGGTGGTTTATGAAAGTGGATTTCAGGTAATCGATGAACAAGGACAAATCTTAACTAAAAAATCATACAACTTTATTGGTATGTTTCAAGAAAGTCGAGCAATTGTCTCAGACAATGTAAATGGTAATTTTCGCTATGGGTATTTAAATCGAGCCGGTGAAGTTGTTATTCCAATCCAATTTGAGACTGCTAGTGATTTTCAAGATGGTTTAGCTGTCGTCAAAAAAAGAGACAATCAATTTGCGGTAATTCATCGTAATGGTAATGAAGTAAATGTTTATCCATATTTTTATGTTGGAAATTATGGTGACAAGTTTTTAGCATTTCAAAAAGGTTTAAACGAAAAATATGGATATATCGATTTAAAAGGGAACATCATTATTGAGCCAAGCTTTACAACGGCTCAATCCTTTGAAAATAATAGAGCAGTTGTAAACGTTGCCGATAACTTTGAAAATAAATATGGATTAATCGATAAGACAGGAGCTTATATTATTGAACCAATTTATAATGACCTAATGTCGTTACGAGAAAACCGCTTAGCCGTTGGCAAAGCAATGAATAAAGCAAAGCCATATCTTGGTTCTAAATATGCCATTGCTAACTGGCAAGGCGAGTTCTTAACAGATTTTATTTACGATCATGTTTCCCAATATGAACAAGGAATTGCTTCTGTAAATGATAGTAAAAAAGCTTTTTTTGTTGATCGGACTGGAAACCGAGCAAAACGGCTTCCGGTAATTGTCGGAGCAGACAGTGTAACACTAATAGGTAATTTAGTAAGAGCGTTAAAAGATACACGCATCGCCTATTTTGATCGGAAGGGAAAGCTAGTTTGGAAGCAAAATACGATTATTCCGTTAACAAGTCGCTATCGAATTCTTGAAAAATTATATCAACCAAACAAAAATTATGTTGTATTCTATCCGCAAGTCGATGGCTTGAAAAGTGATATTGTTCAAGATGATGTAAATAAAAATTTAAAAAAGCTCTCCAATTTAAAGAAAATTGATCCGAATGAGCAATTAGATTATACGTATAATGGTGACTTCAATGTTAGCTTTTTCAAAAAAAATCTCCTAGTTTTAGAGTTAGTAAGCTATGAATATTACTTTGGCGCAGCTCATGGAATGCCAACGAAAACATATGTAAATATGAACATGATCAGTGGCCGTTTTTATAAATTAGCAGATTTGTTTAAAAAGAATAGTGACTACGTTGCCAAGTTAAGTGCGATTATCGCCGAGATGATCAAAACAGATCCACAGTATGATTATGTATTCCCTGGAGCTTATAAAGGGATCACTGAATATCAGCCTTATTATGTTGATGAAAAAAATCTATATATTTATTTTGCCCCATATGAAATCGGTCCTTACGCAGCAGGCTTCCCAACTTTTAAAATACCATTCTCTAACATTATAGATATGATTAACACCAAGGGTGAATTTTGGTTAGCATTTCACTAATGGTTATAAATAGTATAGGTGAAGGATTAGAAAAACTTAGCTTTCGCCAAGTCTTTAATGCGAAAGCCTTAGTTTTTCTTATACTTGGTACTTAAAATTTTTAACATCGTCGAATAAACATCCTTGCTAAAAATTTATACTTTCCTAACGTGAAATAAAAGTTCCGCTTTAATTTTCATTAAGCGGAACTTTGCTATGCTACTTTCATCCAGAGGTGTGAGTGTTAAATCATGCGAGTTTCTTATCGCCCTTTCGCTCTAGCGTCGGCTGCCTTAGATCTTGCTTGTGCTTCTAAGTCATCTTGATCAGCTAATTCTTGAGAAAATTCAATGTCTCTTCCATCACTAATAATTTCTTTTTGTTGTTTATTTTTATTATTATCTTTACCCATAAGTTTTCACTCCTTTTTGACAAGATAAGAAAACATATAATTTTTGAATTTGGTATGCTGTCTAGCTCCGAGTACTCTCTGCTATTTATTTCTGGCCCGTTCTATCGCTCGATCAGCTGCTTTAAATTGAGATAAATAATGAACCTCCTGAGCTTTACTTAGTGTTTTCCGTTCTTCTTTCGCTCGTTGTTTTTTACTTTCCATTGTTTACCACCCTTTTTTAGCTAATTTTCAAGAGTAGTTTCCCTCAATAACTAACAATTTATGCAAAAAAACAAGAGTCAGACAAATAAGTCAGCTCTTGTTTCTAATAATTTAAGCTTCTTTAAGCTCAATTGCTTGTGATTGTTGTCGGTATTGATAAAGTGTAAATTGATCTTTATCAATTAGGAATAAATCATAAATATTATCGTTGTCTATATCTTTTCTAATTTCATTAGCTGACGAAACATATGGTAACTTTTCGGCAGCTTTTTTTGAGCGGACATTTTCTGGACGAATTTTCAGATAAACAGTTTCAATGAAATGTTCATAAAATAACTCATTGAAAAAAGCTTCTTTTGCTAATTGGTTGTACCCTTTGCTGTGATATGGTCTGCCTATCCATGTTCCTAAAAAACCAGCTTGTTTGTTTATATCGAATAAGCTTATTGTTCCAATTGGATTTCCCCATTCATCACAAATTGTTCGTGAAATAAGTTCACCGCGTTCTTCAGCTTCAATCGTTTGTTTTGTTAAAAATAAAAATTCATCATAAGAATTTGCTTTTTGACGGACGTATGGGAAAACAGCTGGATCAATCATTAACTCATATAACTTGTGACAATCTGTTAATTCGCGCTTTTTAATCATTTTTACCCCTCCATATTGGGGCAGAAAAAAGCCTAATGCAAACTCCCACCCCTCGAATTTAATGAAATTGCCGATCAAATTCGGGGTGGGAATCGAACCCACTAGAACCAGTAAACTGGTGGCGCAACCAATTGCCTTCCCATTTTTTGTGGATGATAATAGATATATACCCAGATGAATAATGTGACAAACATGAAAAGTATCATTTGCTGTCTAACTCCGAGCGTTTGCGCTTTTCTTAGAAGATAGAAATTATATAATTTTTGAACTTGGTAAAATTCACTTCAAAATCCTCTCTCATCATAATCAATTTGCTTGTAAAGTAAAACCCATTTTTTATTCATTTTTTGTAAATTATTTGACCGTTTAAAATCGTTAATTCTGGTTTCGCTAGATAGTGGAAAGGATGGTGATTCCAAAGTACGACATCAGCATCTTTTCCAATTTCAAGACTACCAACCTTGTCATCTACTCCTAAGTTTTTGGCAGGATTAATTGTAATTCCTTCAAGAGCTTGTTGCTCAGTTAATCCTTCTCTAACAGCAAGCGCAGCACAAATATTTAAATATTGAATTGGAGTATAAGGGTGATCAGTAGTAATTGAGACACTAATTCCTTCATCTGTTAAAGCTCGATATGTTTCCCAAGATTTATTTTTTAATTCAATTTTTGATCTTCTTGTTAACGTTGGCCCAACCGTAATTTGCATTGGATATTGACTTAATTCTTCTGCAATCAAATGCCCTTCTGTACAATGCTCAATTCGTAAGTCCAATTGGAATTCCTCAGCAAAGCGAACAGCGGTTAGGATATCATCGGCACGATGAGCATGAATTCGTACCGGAATTTCTCGATTTAGCGCTGAAATTATTGGAGCCATGCGCAGGTCATGTTTATTTGGATTTGTTTTTGCGTGATAAAAAGCTTCGCGCAGCATTCCCATAATGCCCATTCTTGTAATATCATTTTTGTTGGAAGTACTGTGAACACGTTTGGGATTTTCACCTAGAGCTAATTTTAAACCAGCATTTTCTTTAAGAATCATCTTTTTTATATTTTTCCCGAACGTTTTAATAACAGATGTAGTTCCACCAATAACATTGGCACTTCCCGGCATCACGTGAACAGTGGTCACTCCATATTTCACAGCATCTTTAAAACCGATATCTAGAGGATAAACGCCATCAATTGCCCGTATATGCGGGGTTAAAGCTTCGCTAGTTTCGTTAGCATCATTTCCAGCCCAGCCAGTACCTTCATCATATAAGCCTAAATGGGTATGTGCATCAATTAAGCCAGGAAGCAAATGTTTGTTTTTCCCATTAATAACGGTCATCTTATCAGTTGGTTCAATGTAGTTTTCAATTGCTGCAATTTTTCCGTGCTTAATTAGTAAAGAGGCTTTTTCTAACTTTGGTGAAGTAATTGGGTGGATAGTTGCATTTTGAATCAAAATTTCCATATTCAATGCTCCTTTGCGTTACTCTATTTTCTATTATGTAAAATCCAATACAAAAAAGCTACAATAGAACTACAAGGATGTGAAGAAAGTGTCGATCATTTCAAAAATTACGCTACAAAAAAATAAGAGTCGTTATAACATATATATTGATGAACAATATGTTTTAAGCGTTACTGAAGATGTTTTAGTTAAATTTCAGCTTCGAAAAGGGTTGGAAATAACTAAGGAATTTTTAGCTGACATTATTGCAGAAGAGCAAATTCGTAAAGGATATCAATTGTCAATTAACTATTTATCGTATCGAATGCGTTCGGTAAAAGAAGTAACAGATTATTTAATAACGAAGGAATTTGAAGCAAATGTTATCGTTACGATAATTAATAGATTAAAGACCGAAAATTATTTAAATGACAAAGAATTTGCGCAAGCATTCGTCCAAACACGATTAAATGGATCATTGAAAGGTCCGGAGCTTATTAAAAGAGAGTTACTTGAAAAAGGGATTAATGATGAAATTATCTGTGAAAGTTTACAAATTTACAATTATGAAAAACAAATAGAGAAGGCGCTTGAATTAATAAGTAAAAAATATCCTATAAAGTCTAAGATATCACAAGCAGAACAAGACCGAAAAATATATACGTTACTTATCACGAAAGGTTTTTCCAATGATGTTGTAAAGCAAGCATTCCAAACCTTTCGCAATGAAGAGGAGATCAGCATTCAATCAGAATGGGAAGCAATCACCTATCAAGGCGAAAAGGCTTTTAAAAAGTATCAAAGTGTTTCTGGCTGGGGACAAAGACAAAAGGTTAAGCAATATTTATATCGTAAAGGATTTGCAATCGAAATAATAGAGAAGTTTATTGAAAGTTATCAAGAGGAAAGAGAATAAGTCTTTTCATACAATCGGAGTATAAAAACCAAGGAGACTTGTGCCCTGTGAGTACTAAGGCTCAGTCTGAACCTAAAGGCTCAGCCAAACCCGAGTTTTCTTTATTTTGCAAAATTAGATATAATGAAAGTAAAATTATTGCCTAAATGGAGGAATACTTGTGGAGAAACGTTACAGTCAAATGTCAGAATATGAATTACGTCAAGAGATTGCTGGGCTTAATGATAAAGCGAAAAAAGCAGAACAAATGGGGATGATTAACGAATTTGCTGTTTATGAACGCAAGATAGTTATGGCTAAATCTTATTTACTAAATCCTGATAATTTTCAGCCAGGCGAAACATATGAAATTAACAATGAAGAAGCAACAAAATTCACCATTTCGTATATGAATGGCATTTTTGCCTGGGGCAAACGGGAAGGTAACGATAAAGAAGAGGAAGCATTTCCGATTGCCTTGTTAGGAAATAAAGTGAAATAAAAAAGTTGTCCAAATTGGACAACTTTAGCCTGTACCTTACGATCTTTTTCTAGTTTCTATTTGCAGAACGTAATTATGAAGGGATAGTTCTGTTTCACCATTAACTTGCGCATAAGCACGTTTTGGATTTGCACGTGGAGATTGAAACGGATCTTGATAATTTGCACGATGGTTCTTTGTGTTTTTTTTCAAGACAAGCACCTCCTAAGATCATCCAAACATTTTATAATTATTTTCGCTTTAGATTAGAGTTCATCATTCGCTCAGCGGGATGGTCTCTAATCGTGCCATCGGCACGTTTAGAAGAATATTCTTCTTTTGCCCGTGGCTCACCGGCAAAAGAAATTCGGTGCGGAAAATCTTTTTCTTTGTTACGCATCGGTGAAAAACCTCCTTTTTAACGGTACGCTATTAGTATAAACTTTCACTTAAGGAATATAAGAAGAAATTAATGTTATGAATGAAGAAGAGATTTATTATTCAGTTGCAAATTCAAGCTTTTGCTTAAGCTTTTCTTTACTAAAAATCCAGCCAGTATAAGAACTAAGGATATTTAATTTAAAATCAAGTTTTACAATTGCCACAAATGGATAATGTCCTTTACTTCGGTAACGAAGATCAATAAAACGTACTTCATGATGATCAGCTTCATTGACGATTTCCCAACGATAAGATGGTGAAAATGATAAGAATGCTGCTAAATTTTCATCTTTTAAGGCCGCATTAATAATTGGATGATTAGGAATCGGTTCAAATGGATAACTTTCAAAATAGTTGAGTTGATCACCAATTGCTTGTGCTACATACATCATTTTTTTCGTACGAATAACGACATGCCAGCGTTGCCAATTAATTGTAGGAGAGATAAAAATATGAGTGGCATCTGGGTGTTCTTGTTTTGCTTTTTGATAAACTTCTTTCCGGGTAGAAAACCGCCAATAATAATATATAGGTAAAATTAGATATAATCCTAAAAAGGCATATCCTTGCTGTACTCCCATTTGCCAAATAACAATTGTAATAACGTGACTAAAGAAAATAAAGGGATCAAAAATGTAAATAACCCCCAAAGCGATCCATTTCTTTTTAAATGGAGATAAAGCTTGAGTTCCATATGCATTAAAAATATCAACAAATACATGGAAGAAAACAGCTACAAAAGACCATAACCATAAATGAAAATTATTTAATCCAGGAACAAAAAAAGATAATATTGCCGTAATTAAGATTGGCCAAAGCAAAACAGCCGGAATCGAATGAGTAATGCCCCGGTGATTACGAATGTATTGAGCATTGTTTTTAAGCTTAAGAATAGTATCGAAATCTGGCGCTTGTGAACCGATCAGCGTTGCGAACATTACTGTTTGTGTTAAAAGTGGATCGCTTGCAACAACCGGATCTAAGGTTGCAATTGACCCAATCGCTATTCCCATAACAAGATGTGTACCAGTATCCAAAAGAATATGCACCTCCATGCGCTTTTCCTATAGTCTTACCCGAAATAATAAGTTTAAAAAGGGATTTGCCATTATGAGTTAGTATTTACAAATATTTATTGAATATAAAGTAAAAGAATCAGCAGTAGAAAAATATGAAGTAGCCATGAAAGAAATGTTGGGCTTTTCAAACTCAGCAGTTTTAACAGTAAAGGAGATTTAAATGCAACTAGATAAACGATCTGTGAAACAATTTCAAAATGATTTAATTACTTGGTTTAAAACGAATCAAAGAGATTTACCTTGGCGCAAAGATCAAGATCCATATAAAGTCTGGGTATCAGAAATTATGCTGCAACAAACGAGGGTAGAAACTGTCATTCCTTATTACAATCGGTTTATTGCAAAATTCCCAACGATAAAAGCTCTTGCTAAAGCCGATGAAGGAGATGTTCTTAAGGCTTGGGAAGGCTTAGGTTATTATTCAAGGGCAAGAAATTTACAAGCTGCTGTTAGGGAAGTGGCAGAACAATATGATGGAATTGTGCCAGATTCAAAAGTAGAAATTTCAACTTTAAAAGGTGTCGGTCCATATACGTCGGGAGCAATTTTGAGTATTGCCTATGGACAACCTGAACCTGCTGTTGATGGGAATGTGATGCGAGTTATTTCAAGAATTTTCGCAAGTTTTGATGATATTAGTAAACAAAAAACAAGAGTAAAAATTGAAGAAATTATTGCAAATTTAATTAGTAGAGAAGATCCAGCAGCGTTTAATCAAGGATTAATGGAAGTAGGTGCATTAATTTGTACGCCTACCTCTCCAACATGTTCAAAATGCCCAATTCAAACGTTTTGTGAAGCTTTCAAGTATAACATTCAATCTGAATTACCAATTAAAAGCAAGAAAAAGCGGCAAAAAGAACAAAATCTTGCCTGTGCTGTTATTAAAGACGATACAGGACAAGTTTTGATTCATCAACGGCCTTCGACAGGTTTATTAGCAAGTTTATGGGAATTTCCGAATATTGAAATTGATGATGAAACTCCGATCTCACAACAGCTAGAGACATTTTTAAGCAATGAATTTAATATAAAGACAAGCGTAGGTAAGCAAATTTTTCAAATCGATCATGTTTTTTCTCATTTGAAATGGAATATAACAGTCTTCAAAGTTAAGTTATTAAATAAGGGACTGAAAGTTAGTGATCGTGCTCAATGGCTACCAACTGAGGATTTAAAAGCTTATCCTTTTTCTGTGTCACATCAAAAAATTATGAATTATTGCCTGTAACTGTCAAACAATGCTTTTACTTTTTGTGTTGGGTAATCATCGTTAATCTTCTTGCTGCTTCTTGAAGCTTGTCCTCTGGTTGAACAAGAGCCATCCGAATATAGCCTTCTCCATTTGTTCCAAAAGCATCACCAGGTGTTACAATCACTCCATTTTTTATTGCAGCTAATGTAAATTCTAACGATGTATGTCCTTGGGGAACTTTTGCCCACACAAACATTCCACCAGCCGGAGACTCGACATTCCATCCATGGTTGCGTAATTCAGTGATGAAGACGTTTCTTCGCTTTTCGTATACTTGCTGTTGTTTCCTTAAAAATTCATCACCTTCATTTAATGCTATTGTTGCAGCCATTTGAATTGGGAGAAATACACCATAATCAAAGTGAGATTTCAAAAGAGCTAATGGTGACAGTAATTTGTCATTCCCAACAAGAAAGCCAATCCGACTTCCTGCCATATTATAACTTTTGGATAAAGAATTAAACTCAATTGCCACTTCTTGGGCATTTGGCAACGATAAAATGCTAAGTGGCTTTCTTTCATCAAATAATAGCTCACAGTATGCAAAATCATGAATAATTAAAATGTTGTGTTTTCTTCCAAACTCCAGTAAGTCTACAAAGAAACTGTCATCAGCAACAGCGGGGATTGGATTTCCCGGATAACCAATAATGAGCATTTTCGCTCGTTGACAAATTTCTGTTGGAATTTTGTCTAAAGAAGGTAAAAAATTGTTTTCTTCTTTTAAAGGTAAGGCATATAATTCGCCACCAGCAACATGAACACTTGCTGAATAAATTGGATAACCTGGATCAGGGACAAGTACTACATCACCAGGATCTAAATAGGCTAACGCTAAATGAGCCAATCCGTCTTGTGAGCCGATTAATTGTAAAACATTATCAGCAGAAATTGATACGTTGAATTTTCGCTGATAATAATTTACGACAGCTTCTTTAAAGGCTAATGTACTATTAATTGCATAGCCATATAAATTATCGTTAAGAACTTCTTTGGCTAACGCTTCAACCACAAATGGTGGTGGTTTTAAGTCAGGACTGCCAATACTTAAATCAATCAACTCTTTTCCTAATTTTAGTTGCTCTTCTTTAAGACTTAGAAGTTGATTGAAAATTCCTGTTGTTAATCGTTCTAATCGTTTTGAATAAGTAATCATATGTTTGAACCGTTCCTTTATGTAAAAAAGTATAATTTCTAAAGTTGGTAAGATGTCTAGCTCAGCCCCTCGAGGTCAAATAACCGGGCAGATAAAAAGTGTCTGCCAAAACATTTGCTTGTCGCCACTAGGCAGGCGCTCTCCGCTTTTCTTTTAAACTTAAAGGATGAACATACTTTCGTCAAGGTCTAATCATTTAAATTTTCAACTAGTTGTAATGATTTCAGCAGCAGTTCGATAAGTTGTGGGAAATCGGAAATATGGCTTTCATTTATTTTTCGATCAAACTGTAATGTAATTTGTGAATAATAATTTCTTTTAGACGTGTCCTTAGTCCAAAAAAAAGAAATTTCTTGCTCAATTATTGGTCGATTTTCCCACAACAATGCTAATTCATCTTGAATTAAACTGGGTGTATCAGTCAGATCATTAATTGGATATTTAATGTAAAGAAATAGCCGACAACCATGTTGTTCATCCATTTCCAAGATTTCACTATATAAATCTTCGCCGCCGGCCTCTAATTTTATTATTGCAGAATAAAGGGGAGAAGCACCTAACAATTGAAAGATAATTGAAAAACACCTAGACATTGTTGCTAAATTAACGATATCGTTTCTGTCGATAATCGAAATCTCTCCGCGCAAATCAAGATCGTAAAGTTCTCCTTCAACAATCACTTTTAAATTTTCAAAAATTGTAGGGTCAAACATTTTAATTACTCCTTTGGCGCTTTTCGCTTTTCTTTATTCCATTATAAAAAAGGTTAGGTAAAAAACCTAACCTTTTACTGCTATAAGTGAATAATATTTTTGGTAATGAAAAGTTATCTATTCAAATCTTAACATTAATCAAAATGAATTCTTGATCCATGCTCATAACTAGCTTCTTCGGGGTTAAGGCCACCTCGAGACATTATTTCATGAATAATTTCTTTGTGAATTGTTAACCCTTCAGCATTTAAATAGGGAGTTATTTGTTGAAAATTGAAATGAAAATGAGCTAATTCTTGCTTAGTCCATTCTTGTTTTGATATCATTGATAATTCTGTCAGGTCACGGCCTACATACATAAATACCCTCCTATAAAACAAACTTAAGAAACAATTATCAGCCTTATTTTTTAATCTTTGTAGTTTCAATTAAAACTATTCGATATAATAATGAAGGATACATAATTTGTAGGAGGAAAAACATGGGACGAAAAGTAGCTTTAGTAACAGGGAGTAGCCGGGGGATTGGTAAGGAAATTGCCATTCGACTAGCCAAAAATGGCTATGACTTAGTGATTAATTATGCACGAAATAAAACTGCTGCATTAGAAACGGCAAAAGAACTAGAAGCTCTTGGCAGTAAAGTGTTAGTCGTAAAAGCTAATGTAGGAAAAAAAGAGAAGATCATCGAAATGTTTGCACAAATTGATGAATATTTTGGACGTTTAGATGTATTTGTGAACAATGCTGCTTCCGGAGTATTAAAACCATTGATGGAATTAGAGGAATCCCATTGGGATTGGACGATGAATATAAATAGCAAGGCATTACTGTTTTGTGGGCAAGAAGCAGCAAAACGAATGGAAAAGACGGGCGGCGGAAAAATTGTTTCTTTAAGTTCAATTGGAGCGATTCGTTATCTTGAAAATTATACCCTTGTTGGTGTTTCTAAAGCTGCCCTAGAAGCATTAACAAGGTATTTAGCTGTCGAGTTTGCCCCAAAAAATATTGTTGTTAATGCAGTTTCTGGTGGTCCAGTTGATACGGATGCGCTTACTCATTTTCCTAACCGTGAAGAAATTTTAACAAGGTCAGCACAACGAAATCCAGCTGGAAGAATTGTTAACGCAACTGATTTAACAAATACCGTCATGTTTTTATTATCAGAGGAAGCTTCAATGATTTGTGGACAAACAATCATCGTTGATGGTGGAATTTCACTTTTAGTTTAGGTTAGTTACGATAGTTAAATTTTGTAAATGATTATTTCGGATAAAATCATCTGCCATGGAGATATTAATATGTGTGGAGGTGATACTCATGAAATCTAATACAAACGCACAAAAAGTAAGACAACAAAACCAAGCTGCAGCTCAAGGTTTAAGCCAAGAATTTGCTAGCGAAACAGATGTTCAAGCAGTAAGAAGCCAAAACCAACAATCTCTAGCAAAAAAAAATCAAAATCAACAATAATGTAAAAAGCACTCCTTTTATGCTAAAGGGGTGCTTTTATTCATACATACATAAATAAACTTGGAATTTATTAAAAATTCAAGATTTTTTTAAAACCATCCTTAAAAAAGGGTGGTTGTTTCATTTCAAATTGTTTAGTAAAGCTGTATAATGGAATAGATAGCAAAATTAGTCACATTATTAAGGAAGCCTAGGTGTTCAAATATTTTCCACAAATTTTAGGAGGCAAAAGATCATTGCTTTATATAAAGAAAGAAAAAACAGAAAGGAGAAAAAACTATTCAAGTTATTGATGTAACACTTAATCGAGTGAGAAAACAGTTAATAAATATGCGACGGACTACAACAAGTAATCTCACTTCGTTTACGTGTATTAGATGATCAAGCCTTGTAAACCTGAAATGGAGTTGTACCTTGATAAGAACGATAAGATGGTTACTCACCGGCGTCCAGAATAATACGGAAAGGAGTAAGAGATGAATTTCCCAAAGACAGGCAGCAACATTCAAGTACAAAGCTATAAGCATAACGGTACAATACATCGAATTTGGGAAGAAACCATTGTGTTAAAAGGGACGTCTAATGTTGTAATAGGTGGAAATGATCGTATTTTAGTCAAAGAAGCAGATGGTCGACATTGGCGGACACGTGAGCCAGCAATTTGTTATTTTGATTCAGAAAAGTGGTTTAATACAATTGGGATGATTCGTTCAGATGGTATTTATTATTATTGTAACCTTGGAACACCTTTTACTTGGGATGAAGAAGCATTAAAATACATTGATTATGATTTAGATATAAAAGTTTTTCCTGATATGACTTATGTTATTTTAGATGAAGATGAATACGAGCAACATCGAAAATTGATGAACTATCCGGCTGCGATTGACAGGATTATTAAAGCAAGTATGACGGAGTTAATAAGTTGGATTACACAACGGAAAGGTCCATTTGATCCAAATTTTATTGAAATGTGGTATGAAAGATTTCTACAGCATCGCGATTAATATATAAAATTAGCTAAAAAATTTACTTAACCTCGACAACCGTCTAAGTCGAGGTTAAGTAAATTTTGCACTATCGACTCTCAATTCAATAATGTACATGGAGGTGAGGGCTTCTGGATAGTCTTAAGCGTTACTTACTTTTTGTGAAACCTTATACAATCCAGATTATTGGAACGGTATTAATCGGAATGATGAAATTTGGGATCCCGTTAATTATACCGTTAATCCTAAAATTTGTGATTGATGATATTATTGCCGCAGAGAATTTAACAAAGGCCGAAAAAATTTCCAATTTAACCTGGCTAATGGCAATTGTTTTCCTTATTTTTATCGTAATTAGACCACCAATTGAGTATTACCGGCAATATTTTGCTCAATGGACGAGTAGCAAAATATTGTACGATATTCGTGATCAATTGTTTACTCATATTCAAAAGCTAAGCCTCAAATTTTATTCAAATCGAAAATCTGGAGAAATTATCTCGCGAGTAATTCATGATGTTGAACAAACGAAAAATTTTATTATCGCCGGATTAATGAATGTTTGGCTAGATATGTTTACAATTGTCGTTGCAATTGTGATTATGTTTACGATGAATGTAAAGTTAACACTTGTTTCCATTATTTTATTACCGCTTTACGGCTTTTCAATTAAATATTTTTATAGTCGCTTACGTTTTTTAACGAAAATAAGATCACAAGCATTAGCAAATGTTCAAGGACATCTCCATGAACGGTTACAAGGTATGACGGTTATTCGTAGTTTTGCTTTAGAAGACTATGAGCAAAAACAATTTGATAAACAAAATAATAATTTTTTAGAAAAAGCAATTGATCACACGAAATGGAATGCGAAAACATTTGCGATTGTTAATACGATTACTGATATAGCACCATTATTAGTCATTGGCTTTGCCGGAATTTTAGTTATTAATGGCGAGTTAAGTATCGGTGTCATGGTTGCCTTTGTAGCGTATATGGAAAAACTGTATAATCCATTGCGACGCTTGGTTAATTCTTCAACAACGTTAACACAATCAATTGCTTCCATGGACCGGGTGTTTGAATTTCTCGATGAAAAGTATGACATCGTTGATCAACCAGGTGCAAAAGTAATGAAAAATATCAAAGGTGATATCGTGTTTGATAATGTTACGTTTGCTTATGAAGAAGATAAGGAACCAATTTTAAAAAATATTAATTTAGCTATTCGCCAAGGAGAAACAATTGCCTTAGTAGGAATGAGTGGTGGTGGTAAAAGCACGTTAGTAAGCTTATTGCCAAGATTCTATGATGTATCTGCAGGGCAAATTTTGATTGATGGTGAGGATATTAGACAATTTAAAGTGCGTTCTTTAAGAAATCAAATTGGAATGGTATTACAAGATAATATTATTTTCAGTGATTCCGTAAAGTTTAATATATTAATGGGAAAACCTGATGCCTCTGATGAAGAAGTAATTGCTGCTGCTAAAGCTGCCAATGCTCATGATTTTATTATTGGCTTACCAGAAGGTTATGATACTGAAATCGGTGAGCGGGGAATTAAGCTTTCCGGTGGACAAAAACAGCGAATTGCGATTGCCCGAGTTTTCTTAAAAAGTCCAAAACTATTAATTTTTGATGAAGCAACATCATCATTAGATACTGAGAGTGAACATTGGATTCAATTAGCGCTTGAGCGATTAGCTAAATATCGAACAACATTTATTGTTGCCCACAGGCTTTCTACGGTAACCCATGCTGATCGAATTGTCGTATTAGATAATGGCAAAATTATTGAAATAGGGACTCATAATGAACTTATGAAAAGAAATGGTACATATCGAAAACTTTTTGAAGTTCAGCAGTGTTAAAAGAAAAGCTACGAAATTTTCGTAGCTTTTAAAATATCCCAAAATATAAACAGCATTGTTTTGCATTTGGTTAAGAATGTTCTAGCTCCGAGAGCTCTACGCTTTTCTAGACTTCTCTTTCTTTAATATTCACTTTATTTTCTTTCTTATGGTATGTAAAGAAGCCATTTATAAGTTTATCAAGATGTTCTAATTGGTCACTATACTCGACAATTTGAGCGATAATTGGAAATAGATGTAACCATTCATTTAAATTAATTTCTTCTTTTTTGTAGAAATTAACAAATGATTCTGTTAATTTTTGCTTACCTCGGTACACTTCTTGAATATATTCCTCGGTTGTCTCGGTTTTTACTTTCCCTACATATTTTAGTAGAATTCGCTGATGATAATTCGTTAAATAATCGAGTTGATCTTTAATTAAATTTTGCAATTCATTTGGCATATGATGCAATTCGTTTTCCCGATAGTTTAACGATTTTAAGATTTGTAAAGCTTTATTTGATGTTGCAAGCATTTGACGAAAGAGGACGACTTTTCTAGCCTTCGCGTATTGGTGTTTTTTTAAATAAGTTTGTTCCTCTTTATAAAGAAGAAATAAATTGTTGATTTTTACCATAGATTCTTTTAGTCTTGATAAATCTTTTTTTAACATTTTGTGTGTCGCATCGTTTCTTGTTAATAACCTGATCCATTTAATAATATTTTCGGTGCGATCAGAAATTTTATGATAAAGCTGTGTCTCGTGTTTTGGTGGGAGAAATAATAAATTAACGAAAAATGCTGAAAAAACGCCAATCATAATTAAAATAAATCGTGTAAATGCAAAGAAAATGAAATCGGCGGTTGGATTTTCCATAATAATAATAACTGTAACAACAGCCAAGGGAATAATCGACTCCATTTTAAGCTGAAGATTAATTGCAATAACGACAATAACAACGACACCGATAACAAATGGGTGATGTCCAAATGTTAGGACAAAGATTATCGCTAAAATCGCACTAATAATGTTTGCTTGAACTTGTTCGATAATTGTTTGAAAGCTCTTCTGAATAGAAGGTTGAATGGCAAATGTAGCTGCAATTGCTGCAACCATTGGTGGTTCCAAATGAAATAGCATTGCCATATAAAGAGAAAGAGTAATGGACAATCCGGTTTTAAAGATCCGGGCTCCAAGCTTCATACTTTGTTAATTCCTTTCGTCATAAATTGTTACAAACTAATCGAGAGGTTCTTTTTTGTACGTTAAGAAAGTATATAAGTTTTTGAACTTTGTATGATGTCTAGCTCCGAGCCGCTAGGCGGGCGCTCTACGCTTTTCAAATAGTAGCCCGTTGAAACGTAATATACACTTAATCACCAAAACAATCAAGACTGAGTTTCGCTTTCATTTTTAACATAAATTGGCTTGTCGCCAAGTCAAAAAAATTTTATCCTTTCACATTGTTCAAAAAAAAGATCAAGAATTTCTATATGTAGAAATTCTTGATCTGGGATTAATTATTCTGTAGATACTGATGGGTCAGCTTGTTCTTTTGTTGGATTAACTTGAACAAAGTGTTCTTTTGGATCAGCGAGAAGTGAGGCAATAATAGCTGCTTCTTCTGTTTGACCGTTTTCTGTAAGAACTTCTTTGTATTTTGTTAAAAGTTCAGTAACATCGGCAATTCCTTTAGCTGTTAAAGCTTGGATTGAAACGTCTCCACCTTTAGCAATTCGTTTTTCTAAAGCAGCTTTTGTTAAGCCAACTTCCGGTTGATGACGTAAATAAACGACTCCACCAGTCATACCTGCACAAATCCATGGACCTGGATCTCCAAGTACAAGCCCACGACCATTTGTCATATATTCAAATGCAAAGCCTTTAATGTTGGCATGTACACCGATGTTCGCAAAGTAATCTGTACGAACCGGTTTTTTCACACGGCCACCAATGATAATATCGGCGCCTGAAAGACGAATTCCAGCTCTTGCATCAGCATCACCTTGGATAATAAAGAGTCCTTTTTGTGCTCCATAACCAACGCCCTTACCAACAGAGCCATTGTAATATTTACCGTCTTGGCCTTTTGATTTTAATATTGCAAAAGATCCGCCAAATGATGTTTTTCCAACACCATCTTGAGCACCACCGTGTACATTAATAGCTACACCGCTACTGTTGTAAGCACCAAGACCGTTACCTGGAATCGAACCATCTTTAAAGCTTAACGTAACTTCTGGGAGGTTACGGTAAGAGCCATCAAGATTTCCACGAACTCGGTGACAGGAAACTCGACTTCCTAATACACGTTGTTCAGCAGTTACTTGAGAAAACTCTCGTGAATGAGCAAGCTCATCAACATTGTTATCTAAATATTCCGCACCAACGGCAACAGCTAATTGACCTTCGTCAATTTGTGGTTGTGCTTCATATTGGGAAATGTCAGTGATCGAAATCGGTTCTAACATCTTTGTTAAATCCATTAAATCTTTGCCACGAACTTGTTCTAGTAAATCTGAACGGCCAACAAGATCTTGCGTACGTTTTGCGCCAAGTGCAGCTGTTAACGCTTGAAGTTCTTTACCAAATGCCGTAAATAAATTAACTAAGCCATTAACTGCTAAGTCAAATTGACGTGGGACAAAGCGTCGTAAGCCATGTTCTTTCGCTTGTTCTACAGTTTCAATTTGTGTTGCGATACCAACATGACAAGTATCAAGGTGACAACCACGGCAAGTTGTACAACCAACTGCGATCATCGCAAGCGTACCAAAACCAACACGGTTTGCTCCAAGAAGAATTACTTTCATCACATCTAGTGCACTACGTAAACCACCGTCTGCCCATATTTCTACAGAATTTCTTAGTCCTGCTTCAATTAAGGCATTATGAGCAGCTTTTACACCAACTTCAACTGGTAAACCAACGTGTTGAAGGGCGTGAACACGAGCAGCACCAGTACCACCATCAAAACCACTCAAAGTAATATAATCAGCACCAGCTTTAGCGATCCCCACAGCAATTGTTCCGATGTTTGGAACTATAGGAACTTTGACACAAACTTTCGCTTTGTCATTTGCTGTTTTAAACTCAGTGATAATTTGTGCTAAATCTTCAATTGAATAAATATCATGATTGTTTGAAGGGGAGATTAAATCTGAACCAGTTGTCGCATTTCTAGCAGCTGCAACTTTAGCAGTTACCTTTGATCCAGGTAAGTGTCCACCTTCCCCAGGTTTTGCACCTTGTCCGATCTTTAATTCAATTAAATTTGTAGAATTTAATAGTTCTACGTTAACCCCAAAACGACCTGAGGCAACTTGTTGTCCTCTTGTGTTAGGGTATTTTCCGAGCATATCTTTAATTTCGCCACCTTCACCATTTAACGAAATCATGTTTAGACGCTCAGCAGCTTCCGCATAAGCTCTAAAAGCAACTTCATTTTGGGAACCAAATGACATCGAAGCAATGATAAACGGAAGGCTATGATTTTTGATGCCAACGTTTACTTCTTCAGCATTTAATAGCTTTTCTGATTTTTGTAAATCAGTTAAATGGCGAATTGAAGTTGGATTTTTTACTTCTTGCTCTTCAAGTTTATTTTTATAATCTTCGTAAGTGCCAGCTCCAGAAGCTAAATCACCGATTGACTTCCAAATACGTGGGAAAACATGGAATAACTTTCCAGGTTTTGCGTCTTCTTTATTGAAATCTTCGTAACGTGCTAGGCTATCTTCTTTTATCGTTGCAAAGTTAAATGCTACTTCTGATGAGCCTAAGAAGTTTACAATATTTAATACATCAGATATTTCTTTATTTAAGCCAATTGCCGAGAATAAACGTCCATAACCACGAAGTTCATGAATACCAAGTGTAGAAACAACTTTTTCTAGGCCTTTATTTAAAGCTGTAAATAGCTTAGCTGCAGGTGCATCACTTTGTTCAACAACTGTTGCAAACATTAAATAAGGGTTTACAACATCTGCTCCTAAGCCAAATAAAACAGCAATATCATGGAGAGAACGAATGCTTGCAGAACGAACAGCAATAGAACAACCGCGGCGCAATTGTTGCTCAGTTAATCCTTGATCAATTGCTGAAACAGCTAGAGCTGGATCTAACCATAATTGATCTCCTTTATGCGCTCTTTCATCATCAAGCACTAAAAGGGCAGCACCATTTTCAATGGCAGAAGTAGCCTCATTAATAAGTCTAGTTAACGCTTGAGCAATTGTCTCATCTTTAGCAAATGTGAGCGAGAGATAATAAACTTCATTTGTTGCTTTAAATGTTTCTAATACTTGTTCATAAGTTGGATGATCATATTCGCTTGCAAGTAATTCACCAGCAGACCCTTCAACTAATAACGGTGAAACTAATTCAACAACATGGAATGGTTTGTCGCCAAATGGTGACGGTCTTTTACCAACAATGACACGAGTAGAGAAGTGTTCCATTTCACGGTCACGGTCAATTGCTGGGTTTGTAACAACCGCAACACTTTCCTTAATGAAATCAGCTAAATTTCGACGTCCTTGGTCAAGAGAAGCTAATGGAGCATCATGACCTAAAGAACGAATTGGTTCTACACCTTTATCTGCCATTTGCTCAATTAATTGAATATGTTCACGATCCCAACCAAAGGCAGAATAATAGTTATCTGTTACTTTTAATTTCATTTTGTGTGGTGTATTTGCTTTTTCTAGAGTTGTTGAAAGACGAGTACGACTTCCTGCAACATTTAAACGATTTTTCATGCGAGCATAAACTTCTTCTTGTAACTCTTCATGATAATAGATTTGAATTGTGTCGTCTTCTTTCCATTTCAAGCCGACTTTTTCACCAGGAGCAAGTGGCTTTGGTTCAGCAACGAATTCATTTGATGTGAGAATCCCTTGTTCTGAAGCAAAGTAATATGAGCTTTCATTTTCAATCATCCAAAGTGGACGTAAGCCTAATGAATCGAGGGAAAATGCAGCCTCGTCAGCACAACGCGAAATGATCCCAGCTGGTCCTTGGGCAAAGTGCCCCCAAGCTTCACGAAGATACGTATATAAATCTTGTAAATGCTCAGGAAAAGCTTTAATTTCATTAACAATTGGTGGGAACATAATTTCAAGTGCTTCAAATAAAGTATAACCATGCTTACAGATAAATGTATCTAATATACGACTTAAATCTTGAGAATCACTAGCGCCATCAACAAGAGGTACACCGAGCATTTCTGCTTCGTCACGAAGTTTAGCGATTGTGTTAATTTCTCCATTGTGACCAATGACACTAAATGGCTGAACACGGAAGAAATTTGATAACGTATTTGTTGAATAACGATTATGACCTAACGTCATTGTTGAAGCTACAAGTGGATTCGCTAAATCTTGATAAAACTTTGGCAGAACATCTCCAGCACCTAACACTTTATAAACAGTATAATATTGACTTAGTGAGACAACATGAACAGCTAAATTTTTCTCAATTTCAATCGTTAAATCAAATAGGTTACTAGATAAGTTTTCTAGTTTTTCAGTTGGTAATAATGCCACTTGCCAAAAGCAAGGTTCTTCTTGACGTCCCAACGGTCCAAGTGCGTCAGAATTTGTTACTTTGTCAGATTCAAACAAAATTTCGAAGTTAGCTTCATTAAAGAGACCACGGATCGTTTCTTTTGCTTCTTCTACGTTTGCTTGTTTATTAATAAAGAAATGACCGACAACGAAATTCGGATTATTAACTAGATCAGTGTCTTTTCCACTTTGTTGTAACTTTTCTTTCCAAAGTGCTCGTGGGATATCGATGTGGACACCGACACCATCACCTTCTTCATTAATAAATCCGGCACGGTGGTTCATTTTAACTAAGGCATTAATACAGTCATCAATATTTTTTTTCGTAGGAATTCGTCTTTTTTCAACTGCCGAAACAACCCCACAGCTATCGTGTTCTTCGTTTCTAAAGCCAGCAAAATTTTCAGGGCTCCATTTTCTTTTCATTTTTCTTGGTCAGAATAACTGACCTTCACCTCCTTAAGTAAATAAAATAAATAGCCTAGCTCATATTAATGGATGTTTAAATCATCTATTATTCATTACTATAAGAAGCTAAGGTCCATTTAATAATAAGCAAAAAAATATTAAATCAATGCTTTTTTTGGATTGATTTAATCATAATTAATGCCGAAATTGTCAGAATTCTAACACAAGTATACAACGACAATAAAAATAAATCAATTGATTTTATTCATTTTATTGGATATAGCACTCAGAAATATATTGTAAAAAAAGGATTGAATAGGAAGGAGAGGGCAATAGTTGTAAGCGTTTACAGTATTTTTTCGAAATAATACATCCATGAATAATATAACGCTAATATGAATATATGTTGTATATTTATTCACCCTCTACATTCCAAGGATGAATTTTCAACAGCTTTTATTGTATAGTAAATATCTGCTTTTGTAAATTGGAAGAAACAAGATTTCGACTAATTACAACAATTAGTAATTTATCATCATTTTTCTCCGATAATTCAGATTGCTAACATATAAATTTATTAACTAGAATTCTTGCTGTAAGTGAATGGACAAGTTAAACTAAATTAGCTAAGGGGGGTAATAATCATGAACGTAATTGAGGTTCAAAACTTACGAAAAGAATTTAAATCGTATTCTAGTCGTTCAGGTTTGACAGGAGCATTTCGAGATTTATTTACAAGAAATTATAAAGTTTTTGCTGCCGTTAATAATATTTCTTTACAAGTGAAACAAGGAGAAATGGTAGGCTATATCGGGGAAAATGGAGCGGGAAAATCAACAACCATCAAAATGCTTACCGGAATCTTAACTCCAACATCTGGTTCGATCATCGTCAATGGTATGAATCCTCATAAAGAAAGAGAAGAATTTGTCCGAACAATTGGCGTTGTTTTCGGACAACGTTCACAGCTTTGGTGGGACATTGCTGTTCAAGAATCATTTCGACTGTTAAAGAAGGTGTATCGAGTTTCCGATGAAGCTTATAACTCTCATATGGGAAACGTGATTGAAATATTAGAAATTGGATCGTTATTGGACAAGCCAGTAAGGAAACTTTCGTTAGGACAACGGATGCGTTGTGAATTAGCAGCAGCGCTTATTCATAATCCACCCCTTTTATTTTTAGATGAACCGACGATTGGCCTAGATGTGCTAGTGAAATTAAAAATAAGAAAGTTTTTAAAAGAAATTAACGAAAAGTATAAAACGACCATTTTGCTGACAACACATGATTTATCGGACATCGAAGCGCTTTGTGAGCGAGTTGTATTATTAGATGAAGGAAAAATTGTTTATGATGGAAGGTTGGACCAACTTCAAATAAATGCTGTTGAAGGAAAACAAGTCGAATTCCAATTTATGAGTGAATTGAATACAGATGATTTGCCGAAAAAAGCCAATATTACTTGGGAGCAACGAGAGGCTAATACTTGGATAGCTAAAGTTGATGGTGACGAAAAGGTTGTTTCGGAATTAATTAGTACGGTTGTCCAAAAAAATCCGATCATCAATGTTAGAATGAATGACATTTCAACAGAAGAAATTATCCGGAAAATTTATGAAGAAGGAATGACGACTTCATGAGTCAATACTTAGAAATGATTCGGGTCCGCTTTTTAATGATGCTTGCTTATCGTACAAATTATTATAGTGGAATTTTGATTTATAGTATTAATATTGGTGCTTATTATTTTTTATGGTCGGCGATTTATGGTGGAAAAGAGGAGATTCAAGGTTTATCTGTGCTGCAAATGACAACATATATAGCTGTTGCTTGGATGGCTCGTGCTTTTTACTTTAACAATATTGATCGGGAAATTGCTAATGAAATCAAAGATGGGAAAGTAGCGATCGAAATGATTCGTCCATATAACTATTTAGGGATGAAAACGATGCAAGGACTTGGAGAAGGTCTTTTCCGTTTACTATTTTTTTCAATTCCTGGGATGGTGATCGTAGCACTTATCTTTCCAATCAGTTTTTCTGCTAATATGTTGACTTGGGGATTGTTTTTTATCTCTTTAGTGTTTAGTTTTATTGTAAATACACAAATTAACTTACTTACCGGAATTATGACTTTCTTCTTATTTAATAACTCAGGACTTATGAGAGCAAAACGGGTAGTAATTGATCTTTTTTCAGGTCTTTTGTTACCAATTTCTTTTTATCCGCTTTGGGCTCAAGCGGTGATGGCTTATTTGCCATTTCAAGCAATCAGTTATATTCCTAGTATGATTTTTACAGAGAGTTATGTTGGAAGTACGATTTATTCAGCCATCGCTTTTCAAGCTATTTGGGCAGTAGTCTTATTAATTCCCATTCGATTTTTCTGGATTTTAGCCAAAAAGCAATTAATTGTACAGGGGGGCTAAGCGAATGAGTCAAATTACAATATTCTTGCAGTATGCCTCGCAGTATTTAAAAACACGATTGACGTATCGTGTAGATACGATTGTTGAAATATTTTCAGACTTGTTATTGCAAGCAGTAAACCTTGTTTTTATCTTAGTGGTATTTGGGCACACGACTTTATTAAGTGGTTGGAATCGTAATGAAATTATCTTTATTTATGGTTTCTTCTTAGTGCCATATGCGTTATTCACCTCGTTTTTTAATATTTGGGATTTTAATGATCGCTATATTGTAAAAGGTGAATTGGATCGAGTCTTAACAAGACCAATCCACAGTCTTTTCCAAATTGTTATGGAGCGAATGGAGCTTGAATCGCTATTTGGTATTGTAACAGGGCTTGTCATTATGTATTATGCTGGGATAAATTTAGGAATGTCGCTAGCATGGTATGACTTTCTTCTATTTATTATTATGGTGATTGGTGGGGCGTTGATTTATGCAGGTATCTTTATCTCACTTGCCAGTATCGGATTTTGGTCAGATAGTCGCACGGATATTATGCCAATGATGTATAATATCGGAAATTATGGAAGGTATCCTGTTGATATTTATCATCGTGTTATTCGTTTTATTCTAACATGGATTTTACCGTTTGCCTTTGTTGGAGTCTATCCAGCTGCTTATTTTTTAAAACGAGAAGAATGGTATTATTATGCGTTTTTAACCCCGGTAATGGGAGTTGTCTTTTTTTCATTAGCGATTGTCATTTGGAATGCTGGTGTGAAAAGATATCGAGGTGCTGGAAATTAAACTTTGCCTGTCCTAAATAAAACCGCTACTTCATACAATTTGGAGAGGTGGTTTTATTTATGGGCAAAATTATCCTTTATTTTGTAATGGTTATAGCTATTATTGGGATTAAAATGAGCGTGTTATCGTTATTAAAAAATAAGCCGATCTTTCATGGAAAACAAATTTCAATTCATAATTTTTTTAGTTTATTTTTAGTGTACATAACTGTTGCACTAGGCTTTGGTTGTCTTTATATTGCCCTAGAGTTAATGGGAATATCTGTTTTAATGGAGGTAAACGATCAAATTAATCGTTCTTTTTTTCATTTTGTAGAGGATGCCATGTATTTTAGCACAGTAACCATTTTATCAGTTGGTTATGGAGACATCACACCTTTAGGCATTGGTCGCTGGATTGCGATGCTTGAGGCATTTTTCGGATATTTACTGCCAACAGGATTCGTTGTATCAACTGTTGTACATTTTAAAAATAAAGTAAAGGAAAACTAATTACGATTAACTTAAGAAGCGTTCGGAAAAAGTCTAATTAGTTGTATTTACGAAGAAGTTTGGATACCCTGTTATTGGAGTGGAGAATGTAGCGTCACTTGTTGGCATGATTGGAAGAGCCGTCCGAACTTTGAGATGATGGAGGATTAAATATGACGATAGAAATTGGTCAAAAAGCACCTGATATTGAATGTGATGCGAGTAACGGTGAGAAGGTAAAGATATCGAATTTTCGTGGGAAAAACGTTGTCTTATATTTTTATCCAAAAGATATGACACCAGGTTGTACTACGCAGGCCTGTGATTTTCGTGATTTACATGCAAACTTTGCTGAAATAAATGCGGTTATTTTAGGTGTTAGCCCTGATCCTATCGAGAGGCATCATAAGTTTATTGAAAAACATGGCTTACCGTTTTTATTACTTGCTGATGTTGATCACCAATTAGCAGAAGCATACGGTGTTTGGAAGTTAAAGAAAAATTTTGGAAAAGAATATATGGGAATAGAACGATCAACGTTTATTATTGATCAGGATGGAAAGCTTGTGAAAGAGTGGCGAAAAGTAAAGGTGAAAGATCATGTTACTGAAGCGTTGCAATTTATTAAAGATCAGTTACAATAAAATTTTGTTATTGAAGGCGTCTGTCTATGCATTCCGTATTAGTAAGGAATATAAATAAATTACCCTAATGTTTCTTCCCAACTCAAATAATTTATGGTCAGCGAGAATAGTTGTATTCTCGTTCTTTTTTACGCAAGTAAAAAGAGAAAACCCGCAAAGTAAAGCAGTAAATCATGTTAATAGAGTAGGAGGCAGACAATATGAAAGTCGTTTTTTCAGCTAGATTGAAAAGTAACATTAAAGCAAAGTTAATCACTACATATCCAGAGCTCCAATTTCATTTTTTAAAAGATATTGATGAAGCAATAAACGATTTGCTCGATGCTGATATTTTGGTGACATATGGTGAAGATTTAACAACTGAAATCATTAATCAAGTAAAAAATTTAAAGTGGATTATGGTTATATCAGCTGGCTTAGATCAAATGCCTTTTGAAGCAATTCAGAAAAAGGGGATTTTAGTTACCAATGCTAGGGGAATTCATAAAATTCCAATGGCTGAATATACGATGACGATGATTCTTCAAATTGCTCGAAAGACAAAACAGTTAATATATAATGAACAAGAATGTATTTGGGATCGAACCATACCGATGACAGAAATTTATGGATCAACGTTAGGAGTTCTTGGGGCGGGAGCAATTGGCACACAAATTGCTAAGTATGCAAAAGCATTTAATATGAAGACAATTGGTTTAAATCAAAGTGGACAAACTGTTGAAAATTTTGATGAAATAGTAACGTTGAGCAATCTCGATAAACTCCTTCGTGAAAGTGATTATATTGTCTCGGTTTTACCGAGTACACCAAAAACAAATGGAATGTTAAATAAAAGTATGTTTGCTCAAATGAAGAAAACAGCAGTTTTTATAAACATTGGCCGCGGGCAAACGGTCGTTGAGCAAGACTTAATTGCTGCTTTAGAAGAAGGGAAAATTGCTCATGCCGTTATCGATGTATTTGCAAAAGAACCTTTACCGAAAGGGCATCGATTATGGGCGATGGAAAAAGTCACAATAACTCCACACTTGTCAGGGATTTCCATGCAATATCAACCAAGGGCAATTGAAATATTTGAAAAAAACCTTACTACTTTTTTAGATGGTGGAAAGGATTTCGTGAATATGATTGACTTGACTAAAGGGTATTAATAGCTAACAACGCGTATTCTACATATTTTTCAAGTTGATGCTGTTGTTTTCGTTGACAGCAATAACTAGTATATATTATACTAATTATAAACATTATAATGTAAGAATGTATATTTTAGAAAGGTGTTGCGATATGACTCGTCGTCTCCAAGAAGCATTAGACTCTTTAAAAAGCACGAAAGTTCGTATGACACCGCAACGTCATGCTATACTAGAGCATTTATTTAGTTCCTTTGCTCATCCGACAGCTGATGAAATATATAAAGCTTTGGAAGGTAAATTTCCAAATATGAGTGTAGCAACTGTTTATAACAATTTACGTGTTTTTAAAGATGTTGGTCTAGTAAAAGAACTAACTTACGGGGATTCATCAAGTAGATTTGATAGTGTTACATCTGAACATTACCATGTGATTTGTGAAGACTGTGGTAAGATTGTCGATTTCCATTATCCCGGATTAGATGAAGTAGAAACTTTATCTGAACATGTGACAGGTTTTAAAGTGAATAGTCACCGAATGGAAATTTACGGAATTTGCCCGGAGTGTTTAAAAAAAGAACAACATTAATAATGAGCGCCTTCGTGAAAACGATAGGCGCTCATTTTTTTAAAAGATAAGAAATTATAAAGTTTTTGAACTTTGAATACTGTCTAGCTCCGAGCCGCTAGGCGGGCGCTCTGCGCTTTTCTTACATACTTATTGTTTACGATTGTACTTTATATCAAATTCTTTACCTTCAAGCTCTTTATCAAGTGTTAGTGGTTCGCTACAATGCATGCAAGCATCAACTTTTCCAAGCATTTTTGTAACTTTTCCACAACCTGGACAAACTACTTGAACCGTTTTTGTTGAGATAATTCCGACCCGAAAATAAACGAAGGTGCTTATGAGAATAGAAACGAAACCTATAACCATAAACGATGTCATTATGAAAGGAGAGGCTTGAAAATAGATTCCTCCATACATAATAATAATTCCGATAAAAATAAGGGAAAGAGCAAAAGTTCGAATTTTATTTATTTTACTACTATATTTAATTGACAATCTAAATTCCCCCTCACAGTTTCTATAAATCTATTTCTAAATTATAGCATAAATAATTCTATAACTGTAAGTGATAGGATTAATGTGAGTTACTTTGCCATTAATATGAAGTTTATTTGCTGGAGTTAGAAGGTTTAGTCTTAATTGTTGTCGAACAATTAAGTATAAGAATGTTCTGTTAGGAGGAAAATGAGTGGAACATTTAATAGAAACTTTTATCAAACAAAAAATTAATTTTGAGAATGCTTTAGGTTTAGTATTTATGGAAAACGAGTTACAAAGTGAAGGGAATATTGATTTTGATGCATTTTTAGTCATTGTTTTAAAAAAAGAAGTTATGCAGAAAACATCACTTTCACATTATGAAATAGGAAGCAAATTGTTTCAGGTACAAATTATTAATGAACGAGATCTTGTGACTCTTTTAATGAATGAAAATAATCACCATTTTGTCGATTGTCTAATGAACGGAATAATTTTAATCGAAAAAAACGAGTCCATTACGAAATTAAGGAAGCAGATCATTGACTTTCCGCTAATAAATAGGAAAGTCAAATTGACGATAGAATTTGCAAAATTGATTAAAAGATATATGGATGGAAAAAAGTTATTTCATAAAGGGCATATTTTAGACGCTTTTCATTCACTTCTTCAGTCGCTACATCATTTGGCACGTCTTTCGATCATTGAGCAGGGAATTTACCCTGAGGTAACAGTTTGGCAACAAGTAAAACATTTAGAACCAGAGATTTTCAAACTTTATGAAGAAATGATCGTCGGAGAAGAAAGTTTAGAAAAGAAAATTGAACTATTATTAATTGCCAATAACTTTGCGATTACTTCCAAAACAAAGATGGCAGCAAGTCATCTTATAGAGATAATGAGTGAAAAAAGTGGTTCTTGGGGTATTGAAGAATTAGTTAATCATAATGAACTAGAAGAGTATAATGATCATTTAGTAATGCTCGTAGAATATTTAGTTCAAAAAGGAATTATTGATATAGTCAAGTTAGAAACAGAAGTTGAGGACGTCTATAATCGGACGTATTACATCAAAAAATAAAAAAATATTATTTTTGTTGACTTATTTGTTGATGGTGGTATAATAAAATTTGTCGCTAAAAAGCGATGGTTTGATTTTTGAAATCAAAAAAATCTCTTCTGAAATTAAAACAAAAAAATGTTTGACTTAGAAGAGAAAGAATGTTATATTAAAAAAGTCGCTGATTTGAGTGACTCAAACAACAATTTAATCTTTCGAAAAAAGTTGTTGACAAGTTAAAATTATCGTGATATAATGAAATTCCTGTCACTGAGATGGGAATTGAGAAATGAAAGTAGTTTCGTTCTTTGAAAACTGAACACACAGCCAAGCGAATTAAAGAGATAGAAAATATCTCGTCAATGAATTTA
>JAKFDP010000115.1:0-1813 GCA_036676095.1 Anaerobacillus sp.
CTCTAAGGAAGCTTGAATTTTTTCAGTGGCATTTGAATCTTCCCAGGCAAACCCCTTCAATCCGATGTTTAAAAAAGAAAAACTGTGCAGCTTTTGGTCCTTTTCCGGCGCAACAAATCTTTGGCCTAACATGTAATCAAGAACACGCTTTTCTTCTAAAGCCATTTGATATTCATTAATCCGCTCCGTTGCTTGTTTTTCATTTTTTATTTTTTCTAGTTTTAACATGGCCTTTTTAATAGTATGAACAATTTCTTCTACTTCAATAGGTTTGACTAGATAGTCGATTGCCTCGAGTTGAATCGCCCTTTTGGCGTAATCAAACTGTGAATAGCCGCTTATAATGATAAAAACAGTATCTAGATTAAGAGCCTTTGTTTCTTGAATTAGATCCAATCCATTTAATTTAGGCATTCTTATATCTACTAACACAATGTCAGGCTTTTTATTCATAATTTCTTTAAGTGCTTCTTCTCCGTCTGAAGCAGATCCTACAATTTCAATCTGATGCTCCTGCCAGTTGGTTGCTGATTTTAAGCCTTCAATTACAATTTTTTCATCATCAACAATTAAAAGTTTATACATAATAGAAAACTCCTTAAAGATTGTCATGGGTGATTTCGTCATTCTTTAGGCCAACCTTAAGATAAACGGTAGTTCCCTTTCCTATTTCACTCTCAATCTTTAATCCATATTCTTTTCCATAATAAAGCTTCAATCGTTCATTAATATTTTTTAAAGCATAACCCTTTTTGTTAATATCTACGACATTCATGTCAAATCCTTTTCCGGTATCACGAATAATGAAAAGTAAAGCTTTCTCGACCTTTGTGCCTTCAATCATGATCGTTCCGCTTTCCTGATGTTCTAACCCATGGTAAACAGAGTTTTCTACAATGGGCTGTAACAGCAATTTAATGATGCTTTCTTCCATGATTTCAGGTTTAATCGTAAATGAGTAGTGGATTTTATGGTCAAATCGAATATTTTGGATATCCAGATAACTTTTTACTTGATCGATTTCATTCTTTACGGTGGTAATATGATTTCCATCATTTAAGGTAAGCTTAAAGATTTTTGACAAGTTAATCGCAATTTTTGCTATTTGTTTCGCTTGTACTTTCTCTGCCATCCAATAAACCGTGTTCAACGTATTATATAAAAAATGCGGATTAATGTGGCTTTGCAAGGCTAATAGCTCTGCTTCCTTTTCCTTAATCTGTGATTTATATAACCTTTTTGTTAAATGATTATTCCAATTATAAAGGTGAACAATCTGTTCCCCAATCTCTCCAAGTTCATCCTCATGATTAAAATGAATACCCACTATTTTCTCTCGTTTTTCCATTTTTTCCGTAACCATGCGCAGCAAACTTAACTGGTTTGTTATTCTCCTCGTTATAAATAAAGCAAAAATTAAGGAGATGATTAACGCAATGACTAATAGTGAAATCGTTACCAATCGAAGCTGG
The DNA here is from genome assembly GCA_036676095.1 of Anaerobacillus sp. Taxonomy (GTDB): domain Bacteria; phylum Bacillota; class Bacilli; order Bacillales; family Anaerobacillaceae; genus Anaerobacillus. Next base: position 1,473 of record JAKFDP010000115.1, read on the forward strand.
TTAACCTCGTGAACAATAGTTTTATAGGGGATAATACTGACGACATCCCAATTTGTTTTCTTGTTTGTATGATAATTAAAGAAATATCGTGTTCCATTGATTACTTTTTTACTTGTTCCGCTTTTCTCACGACCTTGAATGATTTTGGCTACCTGAGAGGAAGAGAAACGATTGCTGCTTGAAAACAGGATTTTATCCCCATCCAATATTAAAATATCGCCCGGAGGATTACTATTTTTAAACATATTTTCAAAATAAGAGCGATCAAGATCGATCAGGACAATCCCGTTTTGTTCCTTCGTTCCAAGATCTCGAATATTTCTTCCATAAAGTAAAGATTG
>JAKFDP010000116.1:0-9224 GCA_036676095.1 Anaerobacillus sp.
TTTTTAAACAACTTTATTATTAAACAAACTCAAACCCAACTAAACTCTTTCTACTCAACTGTTACGCTTTTTGCTAGATTCCTAGGTTTATCGACGTCGCAGCCTCTGTGTAGTGAAGCGTAGTAAGCGATTAGTTGTAATGGTATTACAGCTACGAGCGGTGTTAAGTATTCGTGTACTTTAGGTAAAACGAATTGGTCGTTTTCTGAATTTAAGCCTTCTAAGCTAATGATACAAGGAGAAGCGCCACGTGCTGCTACTTCTTTGACATTACCGCGAATGCTTAAGTTGACATGTTCTTGTGTTGCTAAGGCAATGACTGGGGTTCCTTGCTCAATTAAAGCAATGGTCCCATGCTTTAATTCTCCACCGGCAAAGCCTTCTGCTTGAATGTACGATATTTCTTTTAATTTTAAGGCACCTTCTAAGCCAACGTAATAATCAGAGGCACGGCCAATAAAGAAACAGTTTCGCGTTACGCTTAAATACTCGCGCGCAATTTTCTCGAGTGTTTCTTTTTGATCACATAATGTTTCCATTACTGTGGCAACGATGCTTAGTTCTTTAATTGGATCAAAATCTAATGTTAAGCCTTGTGCTTTTGCTGTATCAACAGCAAGTAACGCTAATACAGCCATTTGTGCTGTGTAGGCTTTAGTAGATGCTACGGCAATTTCTGGACCAGCATATGTGTGAAGGGTAAAATCAGCTTCACGAGATAAAGTTGATCCTGGTACATTTGTAATGGTTAAAGCAGGATAGCCAAGCTTTTTAATATTTACTAGAACACCGCGGCTATCTGCGGTTTCACCACTTTGCGAAATAAAAATAAAGAGCGGATTTTTTGAAACTAATGGCATATTGTATAAAAATTCACTAGCAATATGCGTTTCTACTGGTTTTTTGGCAATTTGCTCAATTAACTGCTTGCCAACAAGACCAGCATGGTAGCTAGTACCAGCAGCAATAATATAAATACGGTCTGCTACTTTCATCGCCTTGCGAATATTTTCGTCTAAGGTAACTTCACCAGTTTCAGTTTGGTACTTAGAGATAATATTACGAATAACCAACGGCTGCTCGTCAATTTCTTTTAACATATAATGTGGATATGTTCCTTTTTCAATATCACTAGCATCCAGCTCAGCAATAAAAGGTTCTCTAGCAATTGATACGCCTGCTAGATTTTTGATGACCACTGATTCCTCTGTAACAATTACTATTTCTTTATCCATTAATTCAATAAATTTATTTGTAACGTTTAGCATCGCCATCGCATCACTAGCAACGACATTTGCTCCTTCACCAAGACCAACGAGTAATGGACTTTTATTTTTCCCTACATAAATTTTCCCTGGGTCTGTTTCGTCTAGTAAACCGATTGCATAAGAACCTTTTAAGATTGAAAGGGTTTGTCTAAATGCTCTTTCAACTGTATTGCCGTCCTTCATAAAATGTTCAACTAGTTGAACGATTACTTCTGTATCTGTTTCACTGACGAATGCAATCGTTTGTAAATATTCTTTTTGAATTTCTTCATAGTTTTCAATCACACCGTTATGAACAATCGTAAAACGTTGTGAGGAACTTTGGTGTGGATGTGCATTTACGCGACTTGGAGCGCCGTGAGTAGCCCAACGTGTATGACCAATCCCAACTGTTGCTGCTACCTTTTGGTCAACAACTTCACGTAACTTAGCAATCCGACCTTTTTCTTTAAATAGATGGACACCACGATCATTTACAATCGCAATACCAGCTGAATCATAGCCTCTATACTCTAATTTCTCTAAACCTTTTAATAAAATTTCTTTGGCATCTTGATTTCCTATATATCCAACGATTCCACACATTTTAATATATCCTCCTATAAGGGGGCAAGAAATGTAGATAGGCCTGCAAATTATTATGCAGTGCTTTTATATTCCGGGACATTCTTGCCCCACTCTTCTCGTATTTCTTTCGTATTACACCATTACTCTAGTCTTTGTTTAAGAAGTCACCTTCTTGCTTTCTCCTAAAGTTTGCGGTTGTGGTGTGGCAACCGAGAGGCATCCGCCGATTTCTTCGATAAACCTCTTCCTCGTCAACTATTCATAATATCCCCGTTCGAATAGTTCAGGCGCTTTTCTAAAATAAAATGTCCAATCCTCCTCTCTATTTTTAAATCTTGACTAATCATACTACAACTTTACAAAAATCGTCAAATGGTGTTTTACACTACTCTTACCGCTAGCTCCCATTTTCGGACGCTATAATTAATAATATGCTAAGAGTACTTGTTTCGTGCTTCTTACAAAAGGAAAAGAGTAAGCGCTCTCTAGATGCAACTTACTCCCAATATGCTCCTATACTGTACCTAGCTCTTTCTTAACTACATCAACAATTTCTTCGACATACTGATCACAAAGCTCTTGAGTTGGAGCCTCTGCCATCACCCTGACAAGTGGCTCTGTTCCAGATGGACGAACAAGAATCCGTCCTTCCCCATTCATCGTTTCTTCAACACAACGAATTTTCTCATTAATTGCCTCATTCGTTAATAATGCCTGCTTATCCTCGACTCTAATATTTACGAGTTTTTGTGGATACTCTTTCATTTGTGAGGCTAATTCAGAAAGCGGCTTTTTCGTTACCTTCATGATGTTGACTAATTGTAAGGCTGATAGCAATCCATCACCAGTCGTGTTGTAATCAAGGAAAATAATATGACCGGATTGTTCTCCACCTAAATTGTAGCCACCCTTGCGCATTTCTTCCATTACATAGCGATCACCAACCGCTGTTTGTCTGGCGTCAATACCGGCTTCCTCGATCGCTTTATAAAAACCTAAATTACTCATCACTGTTGAAACAACGGTTTGATGTTTTAGCCTTCCTTGTTCCTTTAAATATTTGGCACAAATATACATAATTTGATCGCCGTTAACGATGTTTCCTTTTTCATCAACAGCAATTAAACGATCTGCATCACCGTCAAAAGCTAAGCCAATATTTGCTTTCTTTTCTAAAACAAATTGTGCTAATTTCTCAGGATGTGTGGAGCCAACGCCATCATTAATATTTAAGCCATTTGGGTTTGTTCCAATTGTTGAAATATCTGCTTCTAGATCCGCAAATAGATAGGGGGCTAAAGAAGAAGCCGCTCCATTCGCACAGTCTAAAGCAATATGAATACCAGTGAAATCTTCTTCAACCGTCTGTTTTAAAAATTGTAAATACTTTTGGCCGCCTTCAAAATAATCATTTACTTGTCCGATGTTTACACCAACTGGTCGAGGCAAATCATCTTCCGCCTGATCTAAAAGCTTCTCAATTTCCTCTTCTTGATGGTCTAATAGCTTAAAACCATCTGATCCAAAAAACTTAATTCCATTATCTTCAACAGGGTTATGAGAAGCAGAAATCATAATTCCTGCATGAGCACTTAAAGCTTTGGTTAAATAAGCCACACCTGGAGTTGAAATAACTCCTAAACGCATAACTTCTGCACCTATCGAAAGCAAACCTGCTACTAAAGCTCCTTCTAGCATATGTCCTGAAATACGAGTGTCACGTCCAATCAATACTTTCGGTTTTTCGGTTTTTTTCGTTAAGACGTAACCACCAAATCTTCCAAGCTTAAAGGCTAGCTCTGGTGTCAGTTGTGTATTGGCAACTCCCCTGACACCATCTGTTCCAAAATATTTTCCCATGTTCATATCTCTCCTTAATCTACATACAAGTACTTACTAACCTTCATTATTTTGATCAGTTTGATTTGTTTGATCAGTTTGCTCTTCTTCATCAATACTCGTCTCTTCTTCCTCGGCACTTAAAACGTCGGAAAGAATGACCTTAATTTCATTATAAGGTTTCGTAAGCTTTACATTTTGAGGACCTGTGACATGTAACTTCACAGTATGTTCACCTATCGACAACTTATTGACATCAATGTATACTTTTAAATCTTCTTTACGTATTTTCTGAATATTTTCTGGTGAACCTTTAACAATCAAACTAATGATCCCTTTTTCAGGTAACATAAATGATGATTCCATTGTCCCTGATAATCCAATGACTTCAATAGGAATATCTTCAATTTCTACTTCTTCTTCAGTATCTACTTCAATAAATACTTTGACCTTCGATGGAATAACTTTTTCAACTCCACTTGGTACTGGTACATTTAATTCAAGAACTGTGCTCTCAGTAATTTTCGGTAAATCTATGTCAATCCCACCAATAAACTTAATTTGATTAATTACCGCATTGGGTCCATAGATTGTTACATCTTTTGGTTCTGTATAAATTGATTTTATACTTTTCCCATCTGGCAGCTCACCAATTTTGTTTATTTTCACAGGAACATTCTTATTAGGACTCGTTACTGGTATTTGTACATCAACTGTTTCAGGTTTAACATCAATGTTAAGCTCATTTCCATTTGAATCATACACTTTTATTGGGACACTCTTTTCTTCCGTCTTATTGAGATCTTTCACATCGACAAACCCTTTTGCCAAGGCTACATGGTTAATGATACTCTCAGCTGCCGTTATTTCTACATTTACTGGGTTTACAATCGGTATCCCTACTGTATAACCATCTTCTATTTCATTTTTATTGATTAACTCTATTTCAACTGGCATTGAGATAGTTCTTTTTTTATCAATTGTTACCTTTACTGTTTGGGGAACAATATTAACTGTCAGCTCATTCGGAAAATTACGATGTTGCACCTTGACGTAATGAGTACCTTTCTCCAAATTACGTAGGTCAATAAAAACATCATAATTAGGCCGAGCAATTTGAAATAATGTAAGCACATTTTGTGGTCCTCTGATATTCACTTTTACATGCTCAACCATATCAGTAATAACAAATTCTTCTTCGTTATAATAAACGTTTAATGGAACTTCGTCTAGTGTTGAGGAAACATTCGTAATATTCGGTAAAGCTCCAGGTTGGTTACTGACACTGTCATAATTTACAATAATAAAAAGCATAACAGCAATAAAAAAAGAAATTGCTTTTACAAACCAAGGACTATTGTATAATCTATCCATTTTTCTTCCCTCCCCATTTCCAAAGAGAAGTCGAGTTTGTTTTCATATCCGTAACAAGTTCTTGTACTAATATTTCTTTTAGTGCGGTTTCATCTAAATTCCGATGAAGTTCACCGTTCTTTGTCACAGAAATAATTCCAGTTTCTTCCGAAACCGCTAACGTAATACTGTCAGTTACTTCACTAATACCCAAAGCTGCACGATGTCTAGTACCTAATTCTTTTGAGATAAACGGATCTTCTGATAACGGTAAATAACAACCGGCCGCCATGATCTGGTGATTTTGAATGATTACCGCTCCATCATGTAATGGCGTATTAGGAATAAAAATATTAATTAACAATTCAGAACTAAGTTTTCCTTCAATTTGAATTCCAGTTTCAATATAATCATTCATGCCTGTTTCTCTTTCAATCGAAACTAGCGCACCAATTCTGCGTTTCCCCATATAAATAGCAGCTTTTACAATTTCATCAATTGACTTTTCCACTTCTTGCTCATCAATTGAACTAGTCCTTGATAAGAACTTACCTCGACCAAGTTGCTCTAACGCTCTACGAAGTTCTGGTTGAAAAATAATAATAATCGCTAACAACCCATAAATAACGGCTTGGGACATAATCCATCTTAATGTATGTAATCCTAAAAAATCGCTTAAAAACCATACTGCCAAGATAACGATAATCCCTTTAAATAATTGTACGGCTCGCGTGCCGCGAATAATCATAATCAGTTTATATATCACAAATGTAACAAGTAAAATATCTATAGCAATTCTTACTATGTCAAGAAGTTCAATATCTTCAGGTAGCATCGCAATTCCTCCAAACACAAATTCTTTTGACGAGGTTTATAACTTTTTTAATTATACCATATTATTGCCAGCTTATCAGCATGACAAATCGCAATTTACTTACTTAAATTTTTACTATGTCGATCGAATAAACATCGTTGCAAATAACTCGTTCTTAACAGAAAAGCGCAGAGCGCCCGCCTAGCGGCTTGGAGCTAGACCGCATTCAAAGTTCAAAAACGTTATACTTTCAAAACGTGTAAAAAAAGTGTCTACTACTAACTTAAAAAAGTAGTGACACTTAAATGTTCTTATATATTATCATGATCAAAAACATTTACAACTTCAACAAAAAAAGATTTAATATTGTACCATAGCCAATCTAAACCTTGATTAATTTCTTCAATATTACCTGCAACATGCCCTGCAGACTCCATATATTTTTGCCCATTTATGACCGTAACATTGCCTTTTACTTGACCGTCTACTTGAATGTTGCCATTTTTCACCAAAAGATCTCCTTCAACAACTTCTCCTTCAGGAACGACTACAATATTTCTTTCTTTATCAATAATTAAATTAGCTTGGCCAGAAACAGAAAACTCCTTACTACTATCTAGCCAAAGTGAGAAAATACTAGTCATAATAAAAATTAGAGAAATAGATGCACCAACAAGAATAGGGTGATTCTTCATCCAACGTTTCCAGCTAACCGAAGGCTTTTGTTGTGGTAATTGCTTCATAACAAGATTAGTAAAGTTACTTGGTGCTTCAATATGAGATGAACTTTGAATGAACGCAATAGATTTCTTTAACTCCTTCAAATGGGTCCGACATTTTTCACAATCACTCAAATGATTTTTTAGTAGTTTATGTTCAACTTCATTAATTTCTTCATCTAAATACTTATGAATTAAGGAGAATATTTCATTTTTACAGTTCATCATTGCTCTCTCCTTTATACATTACTTAACCGCTTTCGTAAGGCTTCCCTACCGCGATGAATTCTCGTTTTCACAGTTGCGATTGGTATATCTAATATTTCACTAATCTCTTTCAATGATAGATCTTCGATATACTTTAATATGATAGCCGAGCGGTATTTAGCGGGCAAACATAATATTTCTCCGTGAATCCAGTCTTGTAACTCATGCTTAATTACAAACTCTTCAGGGAGCTCCTCAGCTGCGGCAATTTGTGAGACCAATGTTAATCCTTCTGTCCCAGCTATTTCTTGATCCAAGTAAAAATCAGGTTTTTTCTTTCTAAGTCGGTCAATCGATAGGTTAGTTACAATTCGAAACAACCATGTTGAAAATTTTCGTTTTGGGTCATAAGATTCAATATTTATATAAGCTCTTAAAAAAGTTTCCTGGCCAAGATCTTGTGCTTCATGAACATTCCCAATCATTCGATATGAAATCTGATAGACTTTATCTTTATAAAGTTCAACTAACTCTGCAAAAGCATGTTGATCACCTTGTTTTACATCTTTAATGATGCGTTTTACTAATGTGTCCATATTTATCTATACCTCCGCTTCTATGCGGTTACTCTATTTTACGAACAACACTTAATTAAGTTTCAAGTAAAACTAATTTTATCATGTTAGAACCAAAATTCCACATTTTTGCAGAAATACATCTTGGGAATTTCATCTTAAAATAAGAAAAATTCCATAATAATTACTTATCCATTTTTTTATATAAAAAAAATAAAACCCTAGAATACCTAGGGTTTATATGTATGGTTATATATGGTGGAGCCTAGCGGGATCGAACCGCTGACCTCCTGCGTGCAAGGCAGGCGCTCTCCCAGCTGAGCTAAGGCCCCATATGTAAAGATAGAATTACTTCTTACTTAACTTGTAGCAAATTAATTATTTATTTCTGCTCCTGCGGTCCAGTTGGTCCTCGTCGAAAATCTGCGCTGAAAATTACTCAGGGCAGTAGATTTGGAGCGGGTGATGAGAATCGAACTCACAACATCAGCTTGGAAGGCTGAGGTTTTACCACTAAACTACACCCGCATATTTTTAATAAATTCTGCAATCCATTTGGTCATGGTCGCACATCTGCGATAAAGATTTCTCAAGGCAATGAATATGGAGCGGAAGACGAGATTCGAACTCGCGACCCCCACCTTGGCAAGGTGGTGTTCTACCACTGAACTACTCCCGCGTCAAAATAGCGACTGCTATAAACTCTTTATTAAAAGTGAGCCATGAAGGATTCGAACCTTCGACCCTCTGATTAAAAGTCAGATGCTCTACCGACTGAGCTAATGGCTCATAATAAATGGCTGGGCTATCTGGATTCGAACCAGAGAATGACGGAGTCAAAGTCCGTTGCCTTACCGCTTGGCTATAGCCCAATAATAAACTGGTGGAGGGGGACGGATTCGAACCGCCGAACCCGGAGGGAGCGGATTTACAGTCCGCCGCGTTTAGCCACTTCGCTACCCCTCCATAAAGAGTGCCGGCCAGAGGACTTGAACCCCCAACCTACTGATTACAAGTCAGTTGCTCTACCAATTGAGCTAGGCCGGCATAAATATAATGTAGGTAATTATTAATGGTGGAGGATGACGGGATCGAACCGCCGACCCCCTGCTTGTAAGGCAGGTGCTCTCCCAGCTGAGCTAATCCTCCGTGGTATTGATGATGTTTAAATAAGACGAGATAAAAACCTTTGAAGCAGCACTTAAACTCTCACTTCCAACTTCTTACCTCTAACCTTTTAAATGGTGACCCGTACGGGATTCGAACCCGTGTTACCGCCGTGAAAGGGCGGTGTCTTAACCGCTTGACCAACGGGCCAAATTAGAAAAGATGGAGCTTCCAACCGGACTTGAACCGACGACCCCTTCCTTACCATGGAAGTGCTCTACCTACTGAGCTATGGAAGCATGGCTCCACAGGTAGGACTCGAACCTACGACCGATCGGTTAACAGCCGATTGCTCTACCACTGAGCTACTGTGGAATATTAATAAAATCCATTATAAATCCATTATCAATATAGATAGAACAATAAGTTTGCTTGGCAACGTCCTACTCTCACAGGGGGAAACCCCCAACTACCATCGGCGCAGAAGAGCTTAACGATCGTGTTCGGCATGGGAACGAGTGTGACCTCTTCGCTATCGCCACCAAGCTTGTCTAATAACATAGACAATAAATATATTAAATTATTTATTGTTCATTGTCAATAGTTTTTAAACTTTTTGTCGGTTAATATATAGTTGAAAGATCGTTCTTTCAAAACTAGATAACCACACATATAAGTACTTGAGTAAGAAATCAATTCTTATTTTAGGATAAGTCCTCGACCGATTAGTATCTCTCAGCTCCACACGTCACCGTGCTTCCACCCGAGACCTATC
>JAKFDP010000117.1:0-4548 GCA_036676095.1 Anaerobacillus sp.
TTTTATTTAATTTATACGTCGTCTTAGCGAGGATTATTCTGTTATTGTTTATACAAAGTACGCTTACAAATGACTAAATTGATTAATTATCAAACAAACTATAGTTCTTTCGCTCGATACATAAAATAGGAATAAACTCCCGAATAGATCAATTTATAGTAAATAATGTTGCATTATGTAAAATTATAAGATAATCTGTAACATGTATTTTGAACTATTAAGGACATTTTTTAAAACACGATAAAGGCAAACTTACTGAAAAGTAAGGACGCAAAGCTACGGGTCTACCGTTTTCTAAACCATGATCGCCGAGCCGCCGAAATTTTCTTACAATCTGAGACTGACTATCATAGTATTTTTTGGCTGCTCTTATTTGAGTAGCTTTTTTGTGTTTAAAAAGTGTATGGGGGGCGATGTTTAAGTTTACTAAGGTTCATTTATTTAAAAATAAAAAAGGAGGAATAAGTAAATGATTTATAGGTTATTTATGAGAAATAAAGCTTTAGCACAATTTAGTTTAATAATAATGATTTTTTTACTGTCAGGAATTCAAGTAGCAGCTTCTACTAATTACACATTTTCAGATTCAAATTCATCCATAGACTTTATGGGGGGCGGCACTTACATTTTTGAAAACCATATGGTATGGAGTGGGACAAAGAACGGCGGAAAACATATTTTTTATAAAAATTTAACTACTAGTGAAACAAAGCAAATTACGAATATTGACTCGCCGAAGGAATCTGCAAAAGTTGGTGTAACAAAACAAGGCGACATTGTTGTTATCTGGACGGATAAGCGTAGTCATGGAGATAAACCGTTGTGGGATATTTATAGTTATAACTTAACGACTGAAAAAGAGACAAAACTAAATTCTACTGATGGTCAATATGTCGTTCCAACGATAGACGGGGATCATGTTGTTTGGCATAACCTTACTGGGAGCAAGATGTATGTCTATGACTTGGCAACTAAGAAAGAGGAGTATATAGGCGATGGAAGATATCCAATTGTAAAGGATGGTAAAGTTGTTTTTAAAAACCCAAAAGATGGCGGATTGACATTATATTCTACTGCCACTAAGGAAAAGGAAGCAGTTCTTGAGCTTCCTTCCATTAAATATGTAAGTTCATTCACATTTAATGGAAAAAACATCCTTTGGTCTGAATCTGATAGGGAGACGGATAGGGGATTACAGTATCGATTAATGGACATCGATGATACGAATAACGTGATCGATTTGACTCCAATTGAAAAACCAAAAGCTGAATATTCTAAATTAGCACTAGGGGAAAATTATGCAGCATGGCTTCAAGAAAAAGATGGTGTAGCACAGATTATGGGAGCAAAACTTGAAAGTGGTCAAACGTTCCAAATGACAAATGGAACAACAAATCAACGGCTAATTGGAATTGATGGAGATCAAGTTATTATGGTTGATGAAAATAAAAAGCTCGTTTATCGAGAAACAACTGAAAAAGTAAGTAATCAACAGCCTTCCAATCATACATCCCAAGAGAATAATGCCCAGGATACATTGACAAAAGAGATAGGGCCTGAGGGTGGATCGATTGAAATGAATGATGAGGGTCTTATTCTTACCATTACACCTAATACTTTCCAAGAAAACACGCAGGTTACAGTGAAAAAAGAAACAGGAAGTACAAATGATCCAAGATTTGTACAAGTTAGTAGTCGGTGGGAAATTCAAACAGATAAGCCGTTTAAAAAGAAGTTAGTTCTTCAAACCGGCTTTGATAAATCTAAGTTATCACAGGAACAGATAAAAAAACTTGGTGTATACGATGAAGCTCACCACTATCTTGGTGGTCAAATAAATCATGAAAATGACACCATTCAAATAGAAATAAGCAAAAATGGACGCTTTACGGTACTCTTGTATGACAAAACATTTGAGGATATCAAGGGTCACTGGGCACAGCAATCCATTGAAATGTTAACCTCTCGTTGGATTGTCAATGGTGTAAATGAACAGGAGTTTAAGCCTAACCATCAGTTAACACGTGCTGAATTTGCAAAAATGCTTGTTTCAGCGCAAGGATTGGACCCGGTTAGCCCTAATCAGGCATCGTTTACAGATGTGAATCTTAATCACTGGAGTTATCAATGGATTGAAGCAGCTAAGGAAGCTGGAATTATTACCGGAAATGCGAAAGGTCAGTTTCTTCCTAACGAAAAGGTAAGTAGAGAAGAGATGATGACGATGTTAGTTCGCACGATTGGTGAGAGCAATTTGAAACCGAAAACTAACGATGAATTAGCTAGTTTCAAAGATTCAGAGAAAGTAAGCGGTTGGGCAAAACCTTATGTAGAAAAAGCAATTCAATCAGGCTTAATTTCAGGATCAAATGGTAACGTCTCACCACTTTCTTCTTCTACTAGAGCAGAAGCGGCCGTAGTTATTTATCGAATGGTTGAACAAGGAACTGAACAGTAATAGTAGTTACCTGATAAATAGAACGATACTGTAGCTAGGGCACAAAGACCTCTATGAACTCAGGATAGAGGTCTACAGCTCCTATATTTAAAGAATAAAACAAAGAGGGAAAATATATTGAATACAAAAAAATTTAGATCAGTAATTTCATTAATATTGTCAATTTTAATTGCTTTTTCAAGCGTTCCGATATTTCCATTTGAAAAAGATCAAGTAGTACGTGCAGATACTTTATTAGATTTAGAGCCAACTGAGTTCAGTAATGTCTATGGAGGGGAGGTTGCTGTTCAATTCGAATATGAAGATAAGCCCCATCCTACAGAAGTTAAAGTCGTCAATCCGATTCAATATTTAATTAAAAGTGGTACCTATGTAGATAATGAGAAACATATTGTTTATTGGAATGGGAAAGACAGCAAGGGCTTAGTAAAAGCAAATACGTATACAATCAAAGCAGGTCCAACAGATGAAGATAGTAAGTTTGCAAAGGAAGCAGATGTAAAGATTTTCAATCCAAATCCTCCTGCCCCTAAATATATTAACGCAGTCCCTAATATAGAAAGCAGTACTCACGTTATTCGCGGGATTTCAGAAAAAGATACGAAAGTTACATTAACGATTAAATATGAAGTTAGAAAAGATGGCAATCAATTTATCGATGATTCGTTAACAGAAGTATATGAGAATATACAGGTTAGTAACAATCGTACTTGGTCAAAGGACAGCAAATATGCGATAAGTGATTATTTTACTAACTTCCCAGAAAGGACAAACAATAAACCGGAGCAATACGTCGGGGAATGGGAAAAGGAAATCACCCTTAAACCTTATGCGATTGCCCATATTACAGCGACAACTAAAAGGGATTTTGATGGGAAAATATCAGGTTCTTCAGAAGTCTATAAGGTACTAAGGTATGTGGCACCGGATGATGAGCGAAGATGGGCTGTTATTGCTAGCTATTACTATAATCTAAATAATACAAAGGAAGAGATCGAAGAAAAGCTACATAAAATTGTCCCATTTAACGGTTTACCACAAGAAAATTGTGTCGACGGCAATCCTTGTTATGGACAGCTATTTGACGATGAGAATGTTTTACTTGAAGATCCTATAAATGCAGGGATCATCTATAAAGATATTGCTAGTCGAATTGAAGATGAATTCGCCAACAAAAATGGTTATCCAATTGCCGATGCCTTTGATCCGATTAACCTTGCAACAGGGGATTTTGATTTTTACCATACAAACATGTCTCTACAGGCAAAAATGCCATTAGAATTTGCGGTTACCTACCGAAGCAAAAATAAATACGATGGAGATATAGGTGTTGGCTGGAGCCATTCCTTTGAATATCGTATCCAAAAATTAAAGGATGGTAATGTCTATTTAAAAACGCCATCGGGCGCAAGCCATAAGTATTTATCTACTGGAAAAGGTGAGTTTTTAACTCCTCCTGGAGTGTATGAAACATTAAAACAAAATACCGATAAAACATATACATTAGAAACGCTAGATGAAACGCAATATCAATTTAGACAAGACGGTAACTTGTATAAAATAATCGATGCGAACGGAAATACAACAACATTACAATACTTTGGTTCATTACTTGAAAAAGTATCTACTGAGGGTGCAAGTATGAGCTTTACTTATGGTAAAGCAGGGAAGATTGTCAAAGTAACGGATCATACAGGACGGACAATTGAATATGACTATGATCCAACAACTTTTACTCTTAAAAGTATTCAGTTGCCTGATAAGGCTACGATCAAGTTTGATTACGATGAAAAGCTCAGAATGACACAAATCCATAATCCAAATGAAACAGCTTCGTTAATTAATGAGTACGATGACAAAGATCGAGTAATAAAGCAACGTGACTTTTCTGGTAAATGGGGTTTGATTGAATATTATCAAGAACAGAATAAGACAACGATTACAGATCAACGTGGCAATCAAACAACTTATGAATACGATCATCGTTATCGTAAAACAGCGATGCATTATCCAGACGGAACATCAGAAAAATTTGCATACGATGGTAATGATAATTTAACAAAATATACGGATCGTAATGGTCAAATATC
>JAKFDP010000118.1:0-3888 GCA_036676095.1 Anaerobacillus sp.
TATTTCTGTTTCCATTTCCATTTCCATAGTTTAGGTTAAATCGCAAAGTGAGATTGCTTCGTTCCTCGCAATGACAGTTTAAAGTGGCTCTGAATAATCTTTGTCGGTTCCTGTGTTGAGGTGTTTTGCTCTATTGGATTGTTGTTCTTTTGAAATGAATTTAGGTGCGTTTAATATCCAATTTTGTGCTGATGCTTGCCAATCGATCATCGGGGTTTTGCCACCGACCAACCAACCGTTGCTGGAAAAGTAATTGAAAAACTTGATAGCTTCGAGTTCCGGGAAGTTGTTTTCCTGAAAATAGGTTTTGACTTTATCAATCGTGGGGTGTAGTTTTTCTTCTTTTTTCGCGGAACTTTTTTCTTCTTTTTTTTCTTCGGCAGTTTTATTTTTTAGAAGCTCCTCTTCGGAGATTACTTCATTCTTTACAATGATTTTTTTTGCTTGCTTGTCCAAGTTTGAAACGTTTTTTTTGTTTGAAATGTTTGTATTGTTTATATAGTTTATAGAAGGTACTACTGCTTGTTCAGTACCAGTCCCACTACTAGTACAAGACTTGTTCAAAGCTTGTTCAGAGACTTGTTCAAAAAGAAGTTCATTTTTTGGATTTCTTTCTGATTTTGGAGAGGGTTTTAAATCCTCTGAAAAATTGAATAAAATGACATGACTTCCTTTGAATGGATTGTAGGATGGTTCGTAATTGATGTAGCCCAAATTATGCAAGTTCTTCAGACATTTGTGATAAGTCGCTTTGGAACTAATTTTGCAAATCCCAGTGATATTGACCACCCAATTCCAATTTAAAGTGAGCACCTGATTCCAATTCAAAATGACCACCTAATTCCGGAGTAAAATGACCACCTCCATTTTTCATTAAAAACTACTCTTTTTTCATCTGTTAATTAGTATTCAAATATACTTAAATATTAGCCTTTGTTCAAGCCTCTTTTCTTTCTCATAGATTCTCCATGTAATTCGAGTCGGTGGGATTGATGTATGAGTCTGTCCAAAATTGCATCAGCTATGGTTTTTTCGCCAATTATATCATACCAACCTTGCACTGGGATTTGTGATGTTACAATTATAGAACCATTATTATGCCTGTCTTCAATGATCTCCAAGAGTGTAATTCGGTTATGGCTATCTAATGCTTGGAGTCCAAAATCGTCCAATATAATGACATCTTGTCTTTCTATTTTGGCAAGTTCTCGCAGGTAAGAACCATCTGCTTTGGCCATTTTTAATTTAGCAAACAACTTCGAAGTATTAAAATAACTCACTTTAAAACCTTGTATACAGGCTTGATAACCTAATGCGGTACCTAAATAACTTTTACCTACGCCAGTACTTCCTGTGATTAAAATATTTTCATTCTTTTCTACAAATTCGCATTCTGCCAGACGCAGTACCATGTTGCGGTCAAGATTACGCGATACATCAAAATTGACACTTTCAATATTCGATTTGTAATGGAATCGGGCATTGGTGATACTGCGCTGAATACGGCGATTGTGCCTTTCGTCCCATTCCGCATCAATAATCATCGATACAAACTGATCGAGTGTGTAATGGTCTGTTTTTCCGCTTTCAATGGCTGTTTTAAAAGCATTATACATACCGTAAAGCTTCATTTGTTTCATTTTTGTTACTGTGGATTCATTCATGATTACTTGGTTTTAATTTAATTATAATACTGTTTTCCTCTTATGTTACCGTGACTCGGGAGTTCTTGCTCGGGTTCTTGGTCAAAATCAATATGGTCTAAGTTGTTTTCCAAAATATTCTGTATCGTCTTAAAATTGTAAATTTTAAAATCAAGTGCCCGTTTACAGGCATTTATTAATCGCTGCTTGCCTACCTTTTTCTCGAAGCCTAGTATTCCTAAACAACTTTTATAAGCCTGTTCAGGGTGGTTTCTGCTTTCGATTATCTGTATGATATATTCTCCTACTGATTCATCAATACGACTTGCCCAATCAATGAACCGGGCAGCGCTCCACTGGGCTACAAATTGATGTGTACTGGCTAAATGTTCCGGGGTTGTGGTATAGACATAAGGTTTGTAATTTCGTGGATGAATGGCTATTCGATTGTATTTATAATATATTTCTACGGTTGATTTGGTATACAATAGTTTGGCTTTTTTCTTTACATATTGAAACGGCACACTGTAGTAGTTTTTGTCTTGACTTAATTGGACATGACCATTTTGCATCACTGTGGCAAAGGATTGGTATTTAATCTCAAAGCGTTCTTGGGGTAGCGGACGTAACTTTTCTTTTTCATCTTCTAAGAATAGTTCAAAGCGGGAGTATGGTCGTCCTGTAAGTTTTCTATTGTTATGGGAGTCGAGTAAATCCCATATTTGCTGGTTTAATTCTTCCAAGCTAAAGAATTTAGTCTCTTTTAGATTCACATAAATCCTTCTGTATAATATCTTTACGGCTCCTTCAACCAATGACTTATCTCTGGGTTTGTAAGCCCTGGCGGGCAAAATTGTGGTTTCGTAATGTTCGGCTAGATCCGCTAAAGTTTCATTGATTGTTGGTTCAAAACGACTGCTTTTTATCACTGCGGATTTTAAATTATCCGGAACAATTGCCGCAGGAGTGCCTTCAAAAAAACGCATGGCATTTTCTATCGATGCAACAAAATCTTCTTTTTGCTGGCTCATAGAAGCTTCTGCATAGGTGTATTGACTGGCTCCCAATATGGCTACAAAAAACTGCACTTCTTTGATTTCCCCAGTGTCTTTATCAATAATGGAGAGTGTTTTTCCAGCATAATCCACATACATTTTATCACCAGCCTTGTGATTCATATGCATTACCGGATTGACTCGTTTACTCCATACTTTGTAATGATGGCTAAATTGTGAACTCCTGTAACCATCAGGGTTTGCGGTAATATATTGCTCCCACATGTGCTGTAGGGTAACGCCGACTTTTTTTAGTTCACGTTCCATTTTAGGGAAAAAATCATAAAGAATCTGCAATTTGGGACTAATGGATTCCACACTAGTGTGTGAAAACAAAAGTTCCAGTTCAGCATCTGTTTTTTCATTAATCGCATCAAAGGGTAATCCGAGAACTTCAAATAAAGAAATATACTTCTTTACTGTATTTCTGGAAAGGGATAAGTAGCTACTTATAAACAGCTTACTCTTGCCGTTGCAATAGAATTTAATTGCTTTTCTAATTTTACTCATGTCTGTTATTTTGTTTGCCATAATCCGTATTTTTTTAACGAATGTATGGTGCTAACAACATGAAAAAGTCAGTAGTTTTTAGTGATTAATTTACCCCAAAATTAGGTGGTCAATTTGAACCGGAAAGTGGTGGTCAGTTTGCTCCGGAACTGGTGGTCAATTTACACTGGAAAGTGGTGGTCAATTTGACCGGTTTTTCCAATAATGGCTTTCTTTTTTCTCTTTTTCCTTTTCGAAATGTATAGTCCTGAAATAAGTTGACACAAAAGTTGACTTATATGAAAACAAAGAAGTTAAGAGGTTCACGTTTTTCTGTTTGAATTCAACAATCCTTTATTTCTTGTTTTTTTATTTGATAGGTGATGTTATTAACATAATTTTATATTTGCAACTTGAAGCCAGCTTTATAAAATAAAGAATGTATAGAAAAAGTTTTGTTTTGTTTTATTTGGTGCTTACCAATTTGTTTGTAACGAATTGCGTAGCTCAAGACCTTTTTTTTGAAAAAATTTCTGGTCGGGAAGCAAACCCCGTTACTCAAATACATGGTATTGCTAAAGATTCCATCGGCTACGTTTGGTTTGGAAGTTGGAATGGTGCTTATCGATATGATGGAAAAACATTTGACTTCTTTTATCACAATCCAAAGGATAAGACCTCATTGCCTAATAATCGAATAC
>JAKFDP010000119.1:0-2422 GCA_036676095.1 Anaerobacillus sp.
GAGATTACCAATGAAGATCGATTGGATTATATTTTTAGTAAGTTCTGTATCGGAAAGTAAATTTGCTAGCATTAGAATTATCATTTCGGGACATAATTACTTTAATCAAGCAACTTCCGCAGAAACGTATGAATAATAAGTTATTCAAAGAGATTATTGAAAGCGAGCTAGAGTTTTTTCAGGCAGACGGGTACTCGTTAAGAGAAGTTGATCGTAATATTTGGTTCGAGAAGAAGATTGAGTCGGAAGGGTTCAAAATAAGTTTTTCTTATACTGAATATGGTGATACATTTCATGTAAATGGATTAAAAGCATCTAAGCGGTTTGAAGAAGTTGAGAGTATTTTACAAAAAGTTTTAGGGGGAGAGTTGAGTAACTATTATACAATTACGCTAAATCCTGATGAAACAAGTATACCATCACAACTTTTATATAGAAAGACCGAAAATAACTTTCATTTTGAGATTGACACTGTAGCTGACTTGCAATTATTTTTAAGATTTGTCGAGTCTTTTTATGAATATGCTGCTCTTCCTTTTTATCAGCTATATGATTCTCTTTTTAAAGTATACGATACGACTAAAGAATTAAAGGGCGACCAGCTTTTAAGATTCGTGAATAGCAGTAGTAATTTAATTTTCTCAAGGCTTTTCATAATTAAGTCTTACTGCGATAGACCCAAAGCTGAAGAGTACTATTCTGAAATCAGTAGCGAGTTAACAAAGATGAGGGGGAATAATACGATGGGAAGTATTCTTAGTATCTTAAAAGCCGTCAAAAGCGAAATTGAGGCTTGAAAAGCTATATTTCTCAAATACACAATTACTCCTTCTACATAAGGCTTAATTGATTCAGATCCTTTATGAGCGGAAAATAAAAGAGCGTCGCCTTGAAAAAGCAACGCCGAAACCAAAACAACTGCATAAGAAAATTAGGGAATGTCGATACTCCTGATCGTACATTCATTGATGATTTTACCTGTGCCGTATTTATCCCAAAAGACCACTTGTATGTTGTAATTTTTTTCCCATTCCATCGGCATGCCGGTGTTAATGGTGCATTTTAATCTTGTTGCTGAATCTCTTTTAAAAACATCATTGCCTGCAAAGAGATCTTTTTCCTCCAACAGTGTTTTTCCATTTTCATCGCTGATGCGTAACGAACAACCTGCTGATACTTTACCGTTCTTTTCAATCATTCCATCGATTTCATCATTTATCAGTACAAAACTTTCACCAAGTGGAATATCGGTATGCCCTAGTACTTCATTATTCATTACCAGGAAAACCGACTTAGGTTGCATGCTGGTATACTGTGCAGTTAAACCCGTGTTGAAATCTTTTGTAACACCTGCTATCTTTTTAGCGCCACAAGAAACAAGTAAGATTGAAAGAAAGATGCAGGATGCCGCCGGTAAAAATTTTACCGGCCAGTTCATCGTGCATGATAAGATCCTAAGGGTGTTTTTCAGCAGCGTATGGCCGTTTAGCCACTCGTATTTATTGTTTCTGTCCTGCAAATACATAAGGTGTTTTTCTTTGTTAAATCAACACTGTAAAAGTGCAACAAACAAAAAAGAACTAAAAACTTATGAAGTCGAAGGGCATTTTTTGACAGGCGAAGTGTAGAAAAAGAAGATTGAAGCGAAAGGTTAACCTAACAGTAACTTCGGTTTTTTGGGTGTATTCACTGATTCATTACCAACTTACGGGTATAAAATTTATTTAAACTGTATGGGTATCGGAATATTTTTTCCGGCAGATGCGACACAAAACCACTCACCAAAAAAACAATTCCCGCAAGCAGTGTTAGTCTGCTTACAGGAATTGTTGTTATTAGTAAAAGCAAAGTTGCTTTACCTTATTGCACAATGATTTTTTGATACAGCTCTTTTTGCGAACCAAGTTTTACAATGTATGTGCCAGGCATCAATCCGGTGATTTGAACCGGTATTTTTGCTGTGATGGTTAATTGTTTTATCAACCGGCCATTGTTATCATACACAAGTACTGCATCGTTTTCAATTCCTTCTGCGCTGATGTTTACCGGACCTGTTGATGGAATGGGCCATGCTTTCATTGAAACTACTTTCCCGTTATTTCCATTTACTAAACGCACAATGGAATACATAAACTTACCATCCAGGTCTTCCTGCTTCAAACGATAGTAGGTTTTACCTCTGAAGTCGTTTGCATCAATATGAGAATAGTTAAGTGGTAATGATGAATTACCATTAGGAGCTGCTGATTTCACAAAGTGGAGTTGGGTGAAATTAATCTCCGTTTCTTTTTTCCGCTCTACATAAAAACCATTGTTGTCAATTTCCTGTGTCGTTTTCCAATCGAGCTGCACTTTTTTATTGTTGATACGTTTTGCATTGAACTCGAGACCAAGAACAGGAAGAGGGCCTTGTGTAAGTGTT
>JAKFDP010000120.1:0-2451 GCA_036676095.1 Anaerobacillus sp.
GGAACAACCCGATCATCACCCTTCCGCCGTTCCTTTCTTCTCCGATAACCCTTGCAGAAGCAGCCAACGCTTCCCGCAGTGGAACAAGCCATCCACAAAGCAGCCGACTTTGCCAGAAACGATTTGCCGGGATTTGAAGACAAGGTACGGACTGCCGCTGATCGACTCAGAAAGTTTAAAAGCAGTGTTAATATTTATGAATTGATTCAGTACTTAAAGCATGATCCTGAAAAGGAAAGCAGTTTTTTAGCTGATCCAGTCCTATTAAAAACAAAGCGGATTTTTCCCATCCCCAATTACGGTTCGGCGATGTCACCCTTTTATACGATGCTCGCCCTGTGGGTTGGCGGGACACTTCTAGTGTCTTCACTAAGAGTGGATGTAGAAAACCCCGAAGGGCAATTTAAAAACTACCAAATATATTTTGGAAGACTGTTAACGTTTTTGACAATTGGCATCCTCCAAGCGGTCATTGTATCTTTAGGAGATTTGTATTTAATCGATACCTATGTTGCCGACAAACGATGGTTTGTGCTGCTGAGTATTTTCATTAGCATTGTATTTATTATTATTATTTACACTTTATGTTCCGTGTTTGGCAATATCGGAAAGGGCTTATCCATCATTTTACTGGTCTTACAAATTTCCAGTTCTGGCGCAACCTTTCCGGTAAGCCTAACACCTGCCTTTTTCCAAAAATTGCACCCGTTCATGCCGTTCACTTATGCCGGCAGCATGCTGCGTGAAACGGTGGGTGGAATGATTAAGCCGATCGTCGTACAAGATTTCCTATACCTGCTTATTTTCATGGGCACTAGTTTCCTCATCGGGATTGTTTTAAAACCGCGTTTAAGTGAGCGGATTCATCGTACAGCGGAAAGGGCTAGATCCACTAAATTGATACCTTGAGAGAAAAAGAAGGCTATTCTGAAGATTTACAGCAGACAAAGAGACTGTTAATAAATTAATTAAGACCAACCGTAACTGTAAACTGTACCCTTTGTAAAGGACAATTATAAAAAGACTAGGCAACTTTAAGTAGATGATCTCTGTATTGAACAGGGGTCATCTTTTTTAAATCCCACTGGTATCTATAGTTATTATAGTACGTCATGTAATCCTTAATTTCTTTTTTAAGTTCTTCTAGGGTTTCACAAAGCTTGATGTATGCCTCGTCCTTAAAATGACCAAAAAAAGATTCTTGGGGGGCGTTGTCCCAACAGTTTCCTCTTCTTGACATGGACTGACCTAATCTGTATTTTTTAACCATTTTTTGATAAAGTGGGCTGGTATAATGACCACCTTGATCGGAGTGAATAAATGCTCCTTCCGCCAATTTAACTTTTCTGTTCTTTTTCAAGTTTTTCAATGTATTGGTAGCGATGTCCAGTGTAATGCGGTCAGAAACTTCATAGGCTATGATTTCATTTGTAGAAGCATCCTTTATGGTTGATAAATATGCTTTCTTTCCTTTCCCATAAAACAGGTAGGTGATGTCAGTAAGGAGGACCTTATAAGGAATTTCTTGTTTGAACTCTCTGTTAAGCATGTTAGCTACAACCTTGTGCTCATGTGTGGCCTTCACGATACGCTTATATGGGTTTGCCCTCCGGATAGGGCAGACGATGTCAAATTTTTTCATGATCCTTCTAATTCTTTTCAAATTGTAGACAACCTTAAATTGACCCTCCAATGTCATTTTGATTTGGCGAGCCCCTTTTTTGCGATTTTTGAAATGGAATGCCTTTAGGATCACATCCCGTACTGCTTGATCCTCGCTATCTTTTTGGTTTCTGCGTCCCACAGCCTTTTCGGAAAAATAATTATAGTAGCCCGAACGTGAAACCCCGGCTGTTTCACAAAGATAGCTAACCATGTTCTTCAGGCTGTATTTTTCAATGACTGTCCGAATAAGAATGAACTTTTGGTCAGGTGATAACGTTATTTCTTCTTTAGCCCCCTCTCGGCGAATCGTATCTTTTTTAACAGCTCGTTCTCTGCTTTCAAAAGGTTGTTTTCCGCTTCCAGTCTAGCGTATTTTTCTTCGGCAGAAAGTTCTCTTTCGAGTGACCTACCTGAATTTCCTGTCCTAGTATCGCGTAATCCTAATACTCCGTCTTTACGGTAGGCTGCCCTCCACCGTTTAGAAGCATTTTGAACTCGATCCAACCCTAAAACCTCAATATCAAACCCACATTCTTCAAATATCTCCCTAGGAAACTTTCCCTTTTCGTATTGGGAGATAAAGTGTTTTTTGAACTCGTCTGTGTACGTAATCCCTTTAGCGCTGACTGTCTTTACGAATGAATTATTAGAAAGTATCTTAATCTCTTTATCTGTGAAAAGCTTTTTACTCACATCATATTCCCCCATCCCCATTTACTCAATTGTACATAAAAAGACCCTGTAAAGTAGTCTTTTTTAAGTGTCTACTCTACAGGGTACATTTTA
>JAKFDP010000121.1:0-2449 GCA_036676095.1 Anaerobacillus sp.
TCCCGTCGAGTAAGAACTAGCCATTCGCTCGTAGCGAGTCTTGGAGGGCTAAAGGTAACTTTAGTCTTTAAGCGTAGACAGTTAGGTGGCGGGCCGAAAGCCAAATGGTTGAAGGGATTGAGCTCCATAATGTTAGTAAATCGAGAGGGCTGATGCCTTAAGCACAGCAGAAAGCTACATTTTATCTTTCGTTAAAGGCAAGAAGGATAAAACCTCTCTGGAGTCAGAGACCTTGGCACGTTATACATTGATATGATACGGCAACTCGGGAGACCCTACCGGTCTTTTCTTTATTTTAGAAGAGTATGGTGTATAAGCGATAACAAGCAAAGAAACCAAATGCCGATGTAGGGAGTCGGATAGCAGCGTAGTACCAATGAAGTTGGGTAATGCCGACGGAGGAAAGGCTAGCTACCAGTTATCACCCTTACTAGGGACACATTTACTACACACAGAGGTAGGGATAATAAATGGAAACAAAACTACTAAGGATAGCAGAATTAGCAAAAATAAATCCTAAAATGAAATTTACATCTCTTGCACATTTATTAAATGAGCAATCACTATTTCAATGTCACCAGGAGTTACCTAACAAGAAGGCAACTGGAGTTAATGGTACAACTAAAGAGCAATACAGTGAAAATCTAAAAGAAAACATAGAGAATTTAGTAAATCGGCTTAAGAGCAAAAGTTATCGTCCTGTTCCAGTAAGGAGAATGTATATTCCAAAGCTCAACTCAAACAAGAAAAGACCATTAGGAATTCCGGAACATGAAGATAAGATTGTTCAAAGAGGCATTACGAAAATACTAAATACAATCTATGAAAATGATTTTCTAGACTGTTCATTTGGATTCCGTCCAAATCGTAACTGCCACGATGCGTTGAAAATACTGAACCACTATATTGAAAAGAGAACAGTAAATTATGTAGTAGATGTAGATATTAAAGGATTCTTTGACAACGTTGACCATACATGGATGATGGATTTCTTAAAGCTCCGAATCGCTGACTCTAACCTACTAAGAATCATTGGTAGATTCCTAAAAGGTGGATATATGGAAGAAGGTAAGAAATATAAAACTGACAGAGGCACACCGCAAGGTGGAGTAATATCTCCGATATTAGCCAATGTATACCTCCATTATGTCCTTGATCTATGGTTCGAGAAAAGGGTTAGAAAACAGTGTAAGGGACAAGCATACATAGTGAGATATGCAGACGATTTTGTTTGTTGTTTTCAATATAAATGTGAAGCCGAGCAATTCTTCCATTCATTAAAGTTGAGATTAAAGAAATTTAATTTAGAAATAGCTGAGGATAAAACCAAAATCATACCCTTCGGGCGGTTTGCGGAGCAAAATGCAAATCAACAGGGAAGAAGTAAACCGGCAACTTTTGATTTCCTTGGATTCACACACTATTGCGGTAGGAGTAAACAAGGGAAATTTCGAGTAAAACGGAGAACAAGCAAGAAGAAAGTCCAAGCTAAACTAAAAGAAACTAAAGAATGGTTGAAATTTAACAGAAATAAAGACATTCATATGATTATCGATAGATTTAAACGCTCACTAGTAGGTTATTACAACTATTATTGCATCACAGATAATACCCAAAGTGTAAACAAATTCAGAGACAAAATCGGGTACTTACTGTTTAAATGGCTCAATAGAAGAAGTCAAAGGAAATCATTTACTTGGGATAAATTCAGACTCTTTCTTAATAAATATCCATTACCTTACGCAAGAGTTAAAGTTAATATATACGACTTAAGAAAAGAAATTAGCTATATTTTGTAAATGATGACTAGGAGGAGCCGTGTGCGTTAATAGCGCAAGCACGGTTCTGTGAGGGGGGAGGAGTACAATTTACCGCAAGGTAGAAAGGCTCCCTTCTACTCGACTCGTTGAACAATAGGGTTGCTGCGGCAACCTTTTTTTCTTGTTCCACTAACGGGGCAGTTTAGTTTAAGAAGGGATATTAATGTCTTTAGACGAATATTGTTTTTTAGATACATATTGAGGGGTGAAGGCTTGTGGTGGATATAATTAATGGAATAAACCACTGGATACAAACATTACCGAAGGCATATAACTCAATGTCAGAAATAGAAATATCAAATCGCCCATTACCAAATAAATGGTCCAAAAAAGAAATTTTAGGACATCTATGCGACTCTGCAATAAATAATATTAATAGGTTTATAAAGATTCAGTACGAAGAACAACCATTTGTTATCCAAACATATAATCAAAACCAATGGGTAATACTTCAAAATTATCAAGAAAGACCACTTGATGAAATATTAAACCTTTTTTTAGTATTAAATAAGCAAATCATAAATACTATATCGAATATTCCAAAAGATAGATTATCAAATCTTTGTGATATAGGAAATAATCAACAAAAAACATTAGAGTGGCTCATAAAAGATTATCTTGAACATATG
>JAKFDP010000122.1:0-5559 GCA_036676095.1 Anaerobacillus sp.
TCCCGCAAAGGTTGCTAAGATTCCTTTGCTTATGTCAAAAGGGTTTATTTCAGCCATATCTAACGAAAATGATGCGATTTGGCTGCCGATAAAATAAACCTACCCTATGAAGATTGTTAAACTATAAATTATGCAACTAAAGATGCAACAAGATAATTCGTCCTTCCTATCGGTATTTATTACAATAGGGTTTTGGGTATTTATGAAAATATCTACTTACATCGGCTATATAACTATTGCAAACTTCGCAAGTTTTTGTGTGGTGTTAAGTGCTATGTGGGCAATGATTGCTAATAGCGGGAAGGCAATTGAAAACATCGAACGGTTTTACGAATGGTATAAACATTTAAAAAACAACAAACCCAAACCATGAATAATTACATAACCATCGTAGTTGCTTTTATTATCGGGCAATTCATTTACACATCAATCACCGTTTACAATCTACAGAACGGGAAAGATATTGGTTACTGGCACGCATACGGCGCATACCTGAAAAAAGAAACAGGATGGTTTGTAATAGCTATTGCAGGTCTTTGCGGGGTGTTGTTTGTGTTGAGCGACTTTGTAAACCTTGATATTAAAAAAGCCGATCTGATTAACAAGGAAGTGTTATCGTACAAAGAAAAACTGGTATTGTATTTCCGTACAAGCGCATTGATGCTTGGTATGTTTATTCAACACATTGTTTTTAAAGTTTATAAGAAGGGTAAAGAGGAAGTGGAGAAAGTAAACGATAAAATTTCAGGATCATGAGTAAAAACACCAGGGCAATACTTATCATATTTCTTTCAGTTGCTCTCTTTGGGATGCTGGCGTTAATGTATGGCTGCAACCCTGTTAAAAAAGTATTGCAAGATACTTCCAAAATGAAGCAGGTATTTGATAAGGGAGTAGAATTAGGATGGTGCGTTAACGATAGCGTTTACGTTTCCGATACCACTATTCTTTTAGATACCCTGCATGTGATTGAAAGCACAACCGATACCTTAAAAGTTGATTCAGTTGTTTACATCACTAAGACAGATTACAAGACAATCACAAAGACGGTAACGATAAGAGATACAACAGTAGTAACGGACAACAGCAGGATTAATTTATTACAAAAGGAACTACAAAATAAGGGAAACGAAATTCTCTTATTTCAGGAAAAACTGACAAATAGTGTAAACAAGATTACACTAATTAAGAAAGAGCGTAACAAGTGGCGGCTTTACTTCTTTATTCTACTCACAATATTTGGAGCGTTTTTATTCCGTAAGCCTTTGAAGTTTTTAATCAATAGAGTTTCACCAATAAAACTATAATATATGACATTCTTAAAATTAGCACCGTTTGCACAGTCTTATGATTTCTGGATAGCAATCTTCTTTTGCTATATCGCCTCTCTTGTGTGGTTGTATTTGGCATGGAGAGCAAGCCGTTCGGGTTCAATTACAAGGGTTACCGAAATGTTTAAACCGAACGTTGAAACGCACAGTAAAGAGAATATCCCGATTTACAAGCATGGGTATTTTGTTTTCTTCTGCCTGCATATTGTATTGGGTAGTTTCTTTTTTTGGGCAATGCTTTGGCCGCAACACCATGACATTTGGTTTATAAAATAATAAGAAGCCAAGCAATGCCTGACTTCTTACCGATTGGGGTTACCCCAGTCCAAAACAAAGATACAAATGATGAACGAAATATTTACATACTGCATTGTAATAGTCGCCTGCTTAATGTGGGCGGTGGCAGATCGTGTTGAAAACATTGTAGCGTTCAATCGTTCTATTTTCTCGCACCTTGATAAAAAGTTTTGGTGCAAGGAAGTAAGCTGGCAATATGCTATAAAGATTTTCAAGTATAAGGTTGATGCTTGGCATCTTTCAAAAAGTGCTGCATTGTGTTTATTATTCGCTTTGATTTTCGTTCGTGTTGATTGGTGGCACTACTTTATTATAGGTGGCACGTGGAACACTTTTTTCAATCTTTTTTATCACAGAATACTTTACAGATGACCGAACTAAAACGCAAACTGTTAGACCAAAAGAATAAAAAGCAGCAGGAATTAAACCATGCAAAGAGAAAGCCCAAGACCGAAACATGGGAGGCGAAAATGTATCGTATAAAAACAACGGCTGAAAAAGTAAATAAAGCAATAGGGTTACCCCTTTAAAAATCTAATCATGAACGGAAATAAAATTGCTGAAATAGCATTGTCCTACGTTGGCAAAACAGAAACTCCGAACAATTCAGGATTTACTGATAAAGCATTTGAAAAGAAAATGCAGGAAGTTGGCTGGCAAAAGTCACAGGCATGGTGCGCTTATCTTGCTGAATTGATTTGCAAAGAGGCGTATGCTGCCGACAAAGCTAAGGTAGCTATCTACAATAAGATATTCAGCGGCTCATCAACACAGACTTACCAAAACGCAGACGTGGCTAAAATGACCTCTAAAACGCCTGTAATTGGCAGTATTGCTATTTTTCGCTATGGTAACGGCTGGCAAGGCCATACGGCTATAGTTACTGAAATAGTGGATAAGACAACATTCAAAACAGTGGAAGGCAACACAAACGACAAAGGAGGCCGTGAAGGATATATTGTTGCAAAGAAAACAAGGAAGATCGGTTTACCTTATACGGCGAAAGGGTTAAACCTTATCGGGTTTATTAACCCGCTTTAATACGTGATGTTTTATTTTTCATAATCAGTTAGTTTAAGGTTAAAGAGATCGGCTCCTGTTTTTACAGGGGCTTTTTACGATCTGTTATTTCTTGAGCTTCTTTGCCAGCTTAACAGCTACCTTAACCGCTTCAATTGTTTCTTTATTCGGTGGCGTTGGAAATGTTGCATGACCGCCGCCTTCTAATGGAAGATGGTAATGATCGGGTCTACTATCATCACAACAGGCAAAATGCTTGCCGTTGATTCTTTTGCATTTAGGGCATTCGTTTTCCATATTGTAAATTTACTTCTTTTTCTCCTTCCTTCACCCAAGCGGGTGACAAAGGATAAGGGGGTTATTTAATTCACTCGGTCGGGGGTTAAATAAATGATTGCTCGTTGTGTTGTTTATAACGGTCGTTTACTTCTTTTACCTTGTCGTAAATGTCAGCAGGAACTTTAATTCTACGAGAATCGCAAATCAAGCCCGCCCGATGATAAAACTTATCTAAATACATTCCGACATAGAGCCTGTTGGTTTGATTTACTTTAAGGTTATAAGTAATCAAAGCCATGTCATCTAACATCTTTTGAGAAACGGTTTTCTTCGCATCTACAATACCAACCCCTTTAAAAAGAAGTAAATCCTCAATCACTTGCAGCCCGTCTATTTGCTCATATGTCTTAATGTATTCAATTTCAACTTTGTCTTTATCTTGTATGTATTTCATATTCTTTTCTTTTTGTTATGCAGGGTTGGTGGGGTTACTGTTTAACCCATCCTAAAGGGTTTCCTTTATTGTCTTTCACTAAAATATCAATTCTTTGAATTTTACTTTTGACCATCTTCTGTTTTGTTGCTTTTAAATAGGCAACTACAGCCTTATTAAATTTAATTCTGTTTTTATTCAATACAAAGCCGTCAATGTTTACATATCTCAATATTTCAGAAGCAGCAAAATATATTTCACTTTGTTTTTCTTGTTGTTCAAACTGTCTTTGCAGTGTTTCAATTAAAATCATTATAGCTGCTAAACTATCAATTACTATTAACGAATCATTTCTGTAAATCGCAACAACTCCTTTAATGCTATCAGAAACTGTAAGCGTTTTTGGAGAATCTTTCATTTGCGAAATATAAGAAGGAGGTTCCCCGTATCTTATTTGAACCTGCTTTTGAGAAAAAGCATTGATTGATAACATTACAAAGACAAAAACTAAGTATTTATTTTTCATTCTATTTTTTCAGTTAGAGGGTGAGGGGGAGTTCTTCGCCTGTTAGAAACAACCGTTGCATAATATTGTCGTTAAAGTTTTTTGCAACCTTAATACACATCCAATACTCTTTTTCTTCTGTTAGCGTATTGAATCCTTCGTAAATTTTACCAAGTTCGTTGGGGCAAGATATTCGGATTTCCCTGCAACATTTGGAAACAGTTTGCGCCTTTCCTGTTTTGTAACCTTTAGTTAATTCATTTGCCGCTATAGTTTTCATTGCTGCGTGTTTTGTGAGTTGAAAGTTTGGGTGTAGTATTGTTCGCCGCTTTCAGGATCATCGTGCTTGCATCCGTATTCACGTCCTGCCGTCCAAGCGTCTGCTATATCCTGTTTTTCGGTTGCTAAAAGTTGCCATGCTTTTTCTCTTACGTTTTGCGCTGTTGGTTTAGTTGGGAAATCTTCAAAAGATTCCAACCATTCAATTAGCTGCTGCATAGCTGTTTTACTTGTCATTGGTCGTATGGTTTTTAAGTGCTTCAATTTTCTTATCTATTTCTTCCAATTGTCGAACGTAGCCGTATTGAAAAAACGGGTCTGAATTAGCGTTCAACCCCTTTTGAACAGTATCTCTATGCTTTTGCAGTTCGATTATTTCTTCATTACTTGTCATTGGTGGGGGTTGAGGGGTTGTGAAGATTAATTTTTATCTGGTTGTTGTAAAATTTTTAATACAACTTTGTTTATATTTTTAACAAAATCAAACGACAAGCTGTCTACTATATAAAGAATATCTTGAAACTCGATTATATCATTAATCGCAGGTACTTTTTTTAACTCTAAACCATTTATGGGCTCCCATGAATAATATTCTTTTTTCTTTTTATTATCCCTGTTTAATAAAGCTATTATCTTAGGCATACTTTAGTTTTTTTTCTCGTATCGTGTGTTGAGTTTAGAGTTTTTCGATCTCGGTTTTTACGTCCTGCCAGTATTCGATATATGTTAACAATCCTGTTCCTGATAATATTTCATCAACCGTAATAAGGGCGCATTGCTTGGCTGCATCCTTGCTTAATGTTTCGTAGAATATATTACTTGGTTCGCCGTGTTCTATAATACGAAATTTATCTGCCAATTCCATCGCTTTTTCTGCTGCTGTCATATACTGTTTTTAGTTTGATTAATCTAAATATTGAATATTCTTTACTGACTTTACAGTTCCTACCGTATCGCCGACTTCGTTTGAGTGTAGAAGCAAAGTTCCATCCCCGACAAGTATTTCATTTTCGAGACAAAGTTTTGCATCTTCTTCTGTTCCGTAACCTTCTTCTAACTCTAATTCGATTGTTAATTTTATTCTCATGGTTTACTGTTTCAAATAAATATTTTTATGCCCGTTGCTGATGTAGTAGGCAAAGAATGCGTGCAAATCGTTACTCTCGCTTGAAATAAGCCCGTCTTTTACCAAAATGGCATGAAAGTATTCAGGAAGTTCAGAGGGCGGTAAAATGCCTCTTAGACACCTCTGGTAAAAGGCTTCCACGTCTGCCCGTTGAATGTTGTCTAGCTCCTCTGCTGTGTAGATTTTTTGAACGTGTTTATCTTTCTCCCGTTCTTCCTGCTGCGAAAGTTCAAAACGTTTTGCGCTATACTCTTTCAGCACCTCATCAACTAGCGAAAGGTTCATACTT